>CAYMTA010000029.1:0-47534 GCA_964393275.1 uncultured Geminicoccaceae bacterium
ACGGCGAGCTCGGCGATCCGGCGATCGGCCTCGGCATCATGGAGGTCAGCGTCGATCCTTCCAGCCTCGCCCGGCAGATGTCGGCCGCGGTGGCCGCCCAGGCCGAGGCGGAGACCGTCATCGCCGACTTCACCGGCCGGCGCATCCGCTTCCAGGTTCTCCCGGTCGGTGGCGATCATGCGGTGATCGTGCGCGCGCCCGAGGGCGTGCGGCGCTTTCGGCGGTGCGCCGACGGCCATGGCGCCATGGGGCATATCCGCCGGCGCCTCGCCGATCGGCTGGCCCGTCCGGGAGGACCATGATGGCGAGCCAGACCGCTCTCGCAAACGCCTGGCCTCGGGCGCCGACCGTCGAATGGAACGAGACGGCGGCCATGGCGGCGGGTCGGATGCGGGCGGCCGACGTCGCCTCGCTCGTGGTGCTCGCCGACAGTGGCCGGCTCGGCCGGATCACGCTCGCCGAGATCGAGCGCTGCCGGAGCCAGGGCAACTGGCTGGATGCCGTCCTGGTGCGGGATCTCGTGCGCCCGCCAACCAGCGCCGGCCTGCCGTCCGCCTAGGCACAAGCCCAAGGGGGCGGGCCGCCTCGCCTTCAGCCGATGGCGCCGATGTGGTGCAGCACGCCGCTGCTGATGCGGCGGATGACGTCGTAATAGGCGGCGATCGGGCGGAAGATCAGCTCGTGCTCCTGGGCATAGGAGTGGCTCTCGCTGTCCTGGTAGGTGGCGGGCTCCCCGAAATCGAGGGTGTTCCGCTCCTCGGTCAGCGGGAAGACGTCGGCCATGAGCTCGAGCGTCGGCTCGACCTCGAGCCGCATCAGTCGGACGATCACCTCGTCGTGGGTGGTTTCGTTGCGATCGCTGAAATCGGGGACCTGCACGGCGGCCTGCATCATCATCTGGATCACGGCGACCCGCAGCGCGTGCAGGGAATTCAGGTTGTTGCGCGTCTCGAGGTCGACGACGATCGGCTCGTCGCCGGCATCGCGGGTCAGCCGCCGGTGCTCCCGAAGGGCCCGGGCGAGGTCGATATAGTCGCGGATCAGCGTTCGGCTGACTCGGCCGAGCCGGTCGTAGAGCCCCATGCGCTCGACCACGACCGACACCTGGCGGAGCGTTTCCTCGCGCACCGGATCCTCCTCGAGCTGGGCGAGGCGCAGCCAGTCGCCGGGGCTGAAGAGGTCGACATAGGCCACGAGCACGTCGGGATCGGTGAACTTGAAGGCGTGCTCGACCATCGTCATCAGCCGGCGGAACCTGGCGCTCTCGCGATAGAGCCGCTGGAAGAGCCGCGGGTCCTTGTCGACCGCCTGGCCGACCCCGCCAATGGTGTTGGCGAGGATGCCGAGCTGCTGCAGGATCGAGTTGTGCGGGATCGCGCGCAGTTGCGAGGGATGATCGAGCGAGGCCGTGGCACCGCCGCGGTCGCGCTGCCGTCGCCGCGGGCGCGAGCCGGTATGGTAGAGCATGTTGGTGCCGAAGACACCGAGCAGGGTGGCATAGCTCGGGTCGTCGATGATCCGGGCGTTGAACAGGCGGATCGCCGCGAAGAATTCGTCGGTATAGGCCGCCTCCTCGTAGAACGGGTCCGGCTCGGCCGCTTGCGGCTCGAGGCAATGCTCGAGCGCTCGGGTAAGGACGGCGAGCGCCGCGTGCTCGTGCAGGAAGAGGAGGAAGCCGTCGCCGCCCTGGAAGCTGCTTTCCTCGGTCAATCTGATGCCCGCGGCCTCGAACCGCCGCCGGCATTCCGGGGTATCGTAGTAGAGGAAGCGGTCGCGCAGGCTGTCGGGATGCGCGCCGCGGCCAATGCTTTCGCCATGCGTGTCGAAGATCACGAGCTCGAGATCGGCGAGACCGTGCCGGGTGAGCAGCTCGGCGAGGCCGAGACGCAGGCGCTCGATGGCGAAGGAGGCGGCGATCTGGCCGAGATAGCGGCCGGCGTCGGAGAACCCGGTCTCGATGCACAGTCGCCCGCGTGAGCGGAGATAGTCCCGATAGGCCGGCACCGCGAGCGCCCCCTCGAGAATCTCGATGCCGCGGTCGAGCGCCTTCAGGGTCTCGAAGAGCGGCGAGATGTCGATGTGCCGGTCGACCCCGAGCTGCTTGGCGAAATAGAGGGCGGTCAGCAGCGTGACGGGGGTTTCGCACTCGGCGATCAGAAAGCGGATCGGCTCGCTGGCGTCGAGATGCTTCAGCATCTGCGCCACCAGCATGAGGACGCGGCGGGCCGTGGTCTTCTCGGCCGCGACCGAGCCGAAATTGACCGTCTCCGGCTGCACCTGGTCGATCAGCTCGGCAACGGCGCTCTGGTAGCTCAGGCGGTAGACCGGATCGTCCGCCGCATGGTCCATGCCCACCGACTTGCGGATGGCGTTGTGGAGCTGGACGGCGTTGATGCGGACATGGGTCTGGGCCGCGGCCAGGCCCTGGTTGCCGATCAGGGCGCGCAGCACCCAGAGCTCACGGCGGGTCGAGGGATCATCCGCCGCCTGGAGCGCCCGGTCGAGCAGCGCCTCGAGCTGGCGGGCGTCGGTGAGCCGCCGCGACCCTACCCGATGCATCTCGCGGGCCATGGCGGCCAGCCGCTCGAGGGCAGCCGGCTCCTTCGGATCGAAGGCCTCGAAGACCCTGAGCTCGTCGCGAAGCTCCTTGTCGGCCAGCGCCAGGCGGGCGGTGATCAGCTCGAGCAGGGGCGCCGCGGCGCCGGCGCCCCCGCCGGCCTGGTGCAGGGCGCCGATCCGCTCGACGACGTGCTCGAACTGGTCGATCTGCAGGCGCACGCGCATGGCGTAGGTGGTCGCCCAGGAAATGTCGGAGCGGCCGTCGGTATCGTAGCCGACCCAGCTCGCGAGGCTGAGGAGGCGCGGCTTCAGCTCCTGCCAGGCGTCGGGGTGGTGGGCATGGACCACGTCGAAGACGACGCCGTAGATGGTGCGGAGCGCCTTGCGCAGATTGCCGATCACCTCGACCGACTGGGCATGCTCGGCCTCGAGGTCGAGATTCTCCTCCGGGCGATGGTCGGCACGCTCGATACGCCGCAGCAGCTCCGCCCGAGCCTCGGGCTCGAGCGGGCTGCCGTCGCCCGCGCGGCCGATGGCGAGGCGGATGAGGTCGCGCTGCAGCGGCAGGGCCACGCTGAAGGTCGGATGGGCCGTCAGCACCAGCCCGTAGAGCCGCCGGCCGAGCCGTGCCTGGAGCTGGGCAATCGGCAGAAGCTCGCCGGCCGGGTCACGCACCAGCCGCTCGATCAGCGCCTCGAGCCGTTCCCGGTTGGCCGCCGGGTCGGTCTCGCCGAGATAGACGTCGATCCGCCGGGCCCTGGCCGCGAAGGCCCGGCCGGTGAGCCGCTGCACGAGCCGGCCGAGCGTCGGGCGATCGATGGCGCCGCCCTGCAAGTCGCCCCGCAGATCGCCGGCGAGCAGCTCGATCGGGTTGGCGGCCGGGTCGACATCGACCCGCTGCCGGTGGATCGCCAGGCGTTCCGCCCATTGGGCGATGCGCGCATCGACCGCGCCCGGATCGGGCTCTGCCTCGGGCTTGCCCTGCACCTTCCTGCTCATCCTGCTCCTCGTCCTCGCCACGCTCGTGTCCCGGCATGAAGCGGGAAGCCTGCCATGCCTCCGCCATCCGGGGAAGGACCGCGGCCGACCTTGCTGCCATGCAAAAGCGGTGTCCGTGCCCCGGACCCTGCCCACGCCTTAAGCCTTTTTCAACGCTTCCGCTGCCATGATGCCGTCTCAGGTCCTCCCGAGCCCACTCGTTGTCCCCCGGTCACAGTCGTCAGAGAGACGACCGTGACCGGCCGGGCGGGGCTTGGGTGCCCCGCGCGATCCGCGATAGGTTGACCGCCGAGCTTTCGTGACGTGCGCCGATCGGGTGGCGCGTCCAGGGTTTCCACGACTTTGCGACGAGTTGGATTGCTGTGGCCAAGTACAGTCGACGGGCGGCGATGGTCGGGGCGGCGGCGGGCATCGCCGGGCTCCTGGCACCCTGGCCCGGATTCACGCAGGAGAGCGATCAGCAGATCCTGATCGACCGGGCGCGGCTCGTCGTCGAGGAGTTCCAGTCCGACCCGAACTTCGCCAATGTCCCCATCTACGTGCAGAATGCCTACGCCGTGATGATCGTGCCGGACATGCTGGAGGGTGGCCTGATCATCGGGCTCGAGCACGGGACCGGCGTGCTGCTCGCCCGCAACCGCACCACCGGTGCGTGGAGCGATCCCGCCTTCTACGAGATCTATGGCGGCAGCCTCGGCCTGCAGCTCGGCGGCAAGTCCTCCGACGTCATCTTCACCCTGATGAACGCCGCCGCCGTCGACAAGCTCCTGACCTCGCAGTTCAAGCTCGGCGTCGACGCCAGCATGGCGGTCGGCCGGATCGGCGCCGGCGTCGGCGCCGCGACCACCATCCGCTTCGGCGAGGACATCTACGTCTTCTCGCGCAGCCGCGGACTCTATGGCGGCCTCGCCGCCAACGGCTCGGCCGTGCTCGAGCGCGCCGAGTGGAACGAGGCCTATTACGGCGCCGGCGTCTCGGCCGGGCAGATCCTGCGCGGCGAGATCGCTCCCCGCCCCGGCGCGCAGGGCCTGCGCGAGGCCCTCGCCCGCTTCTAGCGGCGCCCCGGTCAGGCGGCGCGGCGGAGGAAGCGGGGCGCCACGCGCGATGCCGGCACCGGCATCGAGGGCGCCGGCCCTGCCGCGGCCCTGAACAGATAGGCCCGGATCTCGGCGTAGCCGGTGATCGAGCGGCCGAGCAGGCGCTCGTGCATCTCGACGAACATCTCGATCGTGTCATGCAGGTTCCAGCCGCGCCGGCAGCGGCCATTCCGCTCGGGCCGGCCACGCTGGGCTATGGCCGCGCCGACCAGATTGTCACGGAACTGCTCGACCATCAGGGCCGGCGCGCGGGCCCGGTCGAAGAGCCTGGCGATGGCGCTAAGGGCGCGGCCCACCTCGAAGGCGGCACCCGGGTCGGCCAGCCCCGGCAGGCGCTGCATCTCGAGCATCAGGCGCTCGCCCGGTCCCGGATTTCCGGGCGAGGCCGCATGGGCCAGGCCGGCGCGAAAGGCGACTTGGGGATCCTGACCGGCCCGGCCCCGCATGACCTGCCTCCATATAAACCACTGAGAGAACAACACGCTGAGCTAATAATCTCAGGGTTTTGTTCCGGCAGACAAGCGGCGCGGCTCCGCCGCCCCCTGAAGCGGTTTCGACTGTGGCGAAATTGCTGCGCCGCTCAATCCGCGAAGGGATCGGTCACCAGGATGGTGTCGTCGCGCGCCGGGCTGGTCGAGAGCAGCGCCACCGGCGCCTCCACCAGCTCCTCGAGGCGCTTGACGTACTTGATCGCCTGGGCCGGCAGGTCGACGAAGCTCCTGGCCCCGGCGGTGCTCTCGGGCCAGCCGTCGATCTCCTCGAAGATCGGCCTGACCGCCGCCTGCGCCGCCATGCCGGCCGGCAAGTGGTGCAGGGTCTGGCCGTTCAGGTTGTAGGCGGTGCAGATCTTCAGCCGCTCGAAGCCGTCGAGCACGTCGAGCTTGGTCAGCGCCAAGCCGCGAATGCCGCCGGTCTTGACCGCCTGGCGGACGAGCACGGCATCGAACCAGCCGCAGCGGCGCTTCCTGCCGGTGACCGTGCCGAACTCGCGGCCGCGCTCGCCGAGCCTCTCGCCATTGGCGTCGAAGAGCTCGGTCGGGAACGGCCCCGAGCCGACGCGGGTCGTGTAGGCCTTGGTGATGCCGAGCACGTAGCCGACCGTGTCGGGGCCGACGCCGGAGCCGGTCGCCGCCATGCCGGCCGTGGTGTTGGACGAGGTGACGTAGGGATAGGTGCCGTGGTCGACGTCGAGCATGGCACCCTGCGCCCCTTCGAAGAGGATGCGGCGGCCGGCGCGGCGCAGCTCGGAGAGGCGGAGCCAGACCGGCTCGGCGAAGGGCAGGAGCAGGGGGGCGAGCTGCCGCAGACGGTCGAGCAGGGCGGCGCCGTCGATCTCGTCGACACCGAAGCCGCGGCGGAGCGCGTTGTGGTGCAGGAGCAGCTCCACCAGCTTTTGCTCGAGCACCGTCTCGTCGGCGAGGTCGCAGACGCGGATGGCGCGGCGCGCCACCTTGTCCTCGTAGGCCGGGCCGATGCCGCGGCCGGTCGTGCCGATCTTGCCCGAGCCGGCATGGGCCTTGTCGCGCGCCTCCTCGCGGGCCCGGTCGAGCTCGCCGTGGAACGGCAGGATGAGGGTCGCGTTCTCGGCGAGGCGCAGGGTCTCGGAGCCGATGGCCACCCCCTGCTGGCGCAGCCGCTCGATCTCCTCGAGCAGCGCCCAGGGATCGACGACGACGCCGTTGCCGATGATCGAGAGCTTGCCCTTGCGCACCACGCCGGACGGCAGCAGGCTGAGCTTGTAGGTCACGCCGTCCACGACCAGCGTGTGCCCGGCATTGTGCCCGCCCTGGAAGCGGACGACGACATCGGCCCGCTCGCTGAGCCAGTCGACGATCTTGCCCTTGCCCTCGTCGCCCCACTGCGACCCGACCACCGCCACATTGGTCATTTGGCTACCGCCTCCGCGATCGATCCCTAAGCCTGTGCCATGTAGGCCAAAGTGCCCTGCCGTGCCAGCTTGGCGGATGCGCCCGGGTTCGCTAGGAGAGCCCTTTCCTTCGCCAGCAACGGAGCAGGCTTGCCCGACCATCCCGATCCCGAAGCGGCCCTGCACGAGATCTTCGGGTTTCGCGAGTTCCGGCCCGGCCAGCGGGTGATCGTCGAGAGCCTCCTGCGGGGCGAGAATCTCCTCGCGGTGATGCCGACCGGCGGCGGCAAGAGCCTCTGCTACCAGTTGCCGGCGGTGCTGAAGGACGGGCTCAGCCTGGTCGTCTCGCCGCTGATAGCGCTCATGGACAACCAGGTGGCGCAGCTTCGCCTGCTCGGCATCGAGGCGGCGGCCGTGCACAGCGGCACCGACCGGGGCGAGCGGGCCAGGATCTGGCAGTCGATCAAGGACGGCGTGCTCAAGCTGCTCTACCTCTCGCCGGAGCTGCTCGGCAGCGAGCGGCTGCAGGCAGCGCTCGACCGGCTGCCCTTGAGCCAGATCATCGTCGACGAGGTGCATTGCCTGAGCCAGTGGGGGCACGATTTCCGCCCCGACTATCGCAATCTGGGCCAGCTCCCGGCGCGCTACCCCGAGGCCTGCATCGCCGGCTTCACGGCGACGGCGGACGTGGCGACGCGCGAGGACATCGAAAGCCAGCTCTTCCGCCACCGGCCCGGGCGGGTCTTCGTCCAGGGCTTCGATCGGCCCAACATCAGCCTCAAGGTCCTGGCGAAGGAGCGGCCGGAGCGTCAGCTCGTCGAGCTGCTCGAGCCCTTTCGCGGGCGCCAGGGAATCGTCTACCGCCTCGCGCGCAAGGATACCGAGGCGACGGCCACAGCGCTGCGCGACGCCGGCTTCCCGGCGGTCGCCTACCATGCCGGCCTCGAGTCCGGTCTCCGGCGGCAGCTGCTGGACCGGTTCCTCTCCGAGCCCGATCTCGTCGTCGTCGCCACCATCGCTTTCGGCATGGGCATCGACAAGCCGGACATCCGCTTCGTCGTGCATGTCGATCTGCCGAGCAACCTCGAGGCCTATTACCAGGAGATCGGCCGGGCCGGGCGCGACGGGCTGCCGGCCGAGGCGATCCTGCTCTACGGCTTCGACGACATCCGCCGCCGCCGCTGGCTGATCGACAGCGGCAATGCCGATGCGGCGGTCAAGCGGGTCGAGCACCGAAGGCTGGACGCGCTCCTGTCATTCACCGAGACGAGCGGCTGCCGCAAGCAGGCGCTGCTCGGCTATTTCGGCGAGGCCTCCGAGCCCTGCGGGGCCTGCGACCGCTGCCTCGACCCGCCGGTCCTGGTCGACGCCAGCGCGCTGGCGCAGACGCTGCTCGGCGCCATCGAGGCGACCGGCCAGCGCTTCGGCCAGGCCCATCTGATCGACATCCTCAGAGGCGAGACCACGGAGCGGGTGACCACCCTTGGCCACGGTCGGCTCGCGGCCTTCGGGGCGGCGAGCGGGATGGACCAGCGGGTCCTGCGAGGCGCTGTCCGCCAGCTCTACGCCTCGGGCGTCGTCGAGGTGGACATCGCCGGGCACGGGGCGCTCAAGCCGGGGCGGAAGGCGGCGGCGGTGCGGAGCGGCGAAGCCACCGTGGCGCTCGATCTCTCCGCCCCGCCGAGCAAGGCGCGACGCGGCCGCAAGCCGGCGACGGGTGCTCCGAGCGCTCCTCCGGTCGAGCCGGAAGCGATGGAGCTGCTCAGGGCGCTCAAGACGCTCCGGCTCGAGATCGCGCGGGAGATCGACAAGCCCGCCTTCATCGTCTTCAGCGACGCGACGCTGGTGGACATGGCGCGAAAGCGGCCGGCCAGCCTCGACGCCTTCCTTGGCGTGGACGGCATCGGCCAGAAGAAATGTGAGCTCTACGGGCGCCGCTTTCTGGCGGCGATCGCCGGCTTCGCGTCGAGCCCGTCCGCCTCAGGCTCGGGCCGGGCATCGGTTGCCTGACGCTGCGCCAGCCGGGCCAGCGGGCGGAGGGCGCGGCCGACCGCATCGGCGACAAGCGTCATGCGGGCGTGCGGCGACACCGCCCGGGCCAGCGCCGTGTCGTAGAGATTCGGCCGGTAGCGGCGCTCGACCAGCATGAAGGTCAGGTAGGAGAGCGCCACGCTGAAGCCGATGACCGTCGGCAGCTGCAGGGCGTGGTAGAGCAGCGCCCGGCCGAGCCCGGTGTCGATACCGGTGGCCGTGGCAACGCTTTGGGTGAGGCTGGTCAGCTTCCCTTCCTGGGCGAAGCGGATCGGCGAATGCCAGAGATAGACGCCATAGGAGAGCATGCCGAGCCAGGTCCAGAACCGGCCGAAGAGCTGCCGCCCGGCCGGCCTTGCCACCGGCGGCCGGCGCGGCCATTCGACCAGGGCGATGGCCAGGGCGCTCAGCAGGGCCAGCGCCATTTGGCCCGCCACCTCCCAGCCGCTCCGGGTGAGGGCGTAGTAGACGAGATGGCCGCCGAAAAATCCGGCGACCAGCCCGACCAGGGGAGCGTGCCGCGGCAGCGGCCGGGGGTCGCGGCGGATGACGAGATTGACGGCGAGGCCGAAGAGAAAGAAGCCCATGTACTCGAAGGGCAGGACGTCGCGCAGATCGAAGCCGCCGAGCGCGCGGTCGAGAACGAACACCACCCAGAACGCCAGGGCCGCCAGCAGGAGCCCGCCGAGCGCCCGCGTCGATCCGGCCCTCACCCAGATCACGATGAACGGTGCCACGAGGTAGAACTGCAGCTCGTGGCTCAGGCTCCAGGTGACGCCGTTCACGGCCTCGCCGGTGAAATTGCCGATGAACAGCGCCTCGCCGAGCATGCGCAGCGGCTCCGGCCGCTCGTTGAGGCCGAGCGCCAGGAGCACGACCATGTGGAACCAGAGCAGCGGGGCGAGCCGCAGGAAGCGGCCCCGGTAGAAGCGGAGGATGCCGGCTTCGTCGAGGCGGTAGCGGTCGGTGAGGAAGACCTTGCCGATCAGGTAGCCACTGTGGACGAAGAAGAAGAGGACGAAGTTGATCCCGTCCTTCGGCAGGAGCACGGCGGCCAGCCAGGCGCGCCAGTCCTCGCCCTGCAGGTGCGCCAGCCGATAGGCGCCGATCGAGAGCTCGCCGGTGTTGAGGCAATGGACGACGAGCACACCGAGTGCTGCGAGACCGCGCAGGACGAGCAGCATGTCCACATAGCCCGGTTGCTCGCGATAGGACATGCGCCTCCAGCGACCTCCTCGCGCCGCGATCGAACTGCCATCGCCTAGAACGCCAGCGCCTTGACCTGTAGCACCTGCGGCAACGCTTGTATCCGCGCCAGCACGGCCTCGGGCACGGGGCCGTCGACCTCGAGCATGGCGATGGCGTTGCCGCCCGGGTGGTCGCGGCCGAGATGGAAGGTGGCGATATTGACCCCGGCGTCGCCCAAGAGGCCGCCGAGCGCCCCGATGAAGCCGGGCGTGTCGCTGTTGCGCAAATAGAGCATGTGGTCGGCGAGGCGGGCCTCGATCTCGATGCCGCGAATCCGGACGACGCGGGGCCGGCCGTCGTGGATCAGCGTGCCGCAGACCTCGCGGGCACCGCGCTCGGTCTCCACCTCGACCGCGATCAGCGTCTGGTAGCCCTCGACATCCTCGGTCTCGACCGTGGTGACGCCGATGTCGCGCGAGCGGGCGACCGCCGGCGCGTTGACCATGTTGACGCTGGCGAGGAGCGGGCTCAAGAGGCCCTTGAGGATCATCTGGGTGAGCGGGCGGGTGTTGAGGCGCGCGACCTCGCCGGCATAGCGGATGGTGACGCCGCGAAGGCCGGTCTCGGTGAGCTGGCCGGCGAACGAGCCGAGCTGCTCGGCGAGCAGCATGTAGGGCCGAAGGCGCGGCGCCTCCTCGGCGGTTACGGACGGCATGTTCAGCGCGTTGACGATCGCACCCTTGAGCAGATAATCGCTCATCTGCTCGGCGATCTCGAGCGCCACCTTCTCCTGCGCCTCGGTGGTCGAGGCCCCGAGATGCGGGGTGACGATCACCTGCTCGAGCGCGAAGAGCGGCGATTCCCGGGCCGGCTCGGTGGCGAAGACGTCGAGGGCGGCACCGGCGACATGGCCGGCCTCGATCAGGCGGGCGAGGGCTGCCTCGTCGACCAGGCCACCCCTGGCGCAGTTGACGATGCGCACACCCTTCCTGGTCCGCCCGAGGCTCTCGGCGCTCAGGATGTTCCTCGTCTGCTCGGTCAGGGGCGTGTGCAGCGTGATGAAGTCGGCGCGCTCGAGCAGCTCGTCCAGCTCGACCTTCTCGATGCCCTGGTCCCTGGCCCGCTCGGCCGAGAGGAAGGGGTCGAAGGCGATCACCCGCATCTTCAGACCCTGCGCGCGATTGGCGACGATCGAGCCGATATTGCCGCAGCCGATGACGCCGAGCGTCTTGGACGCCAGCTCGTTGCCGACGAAGCGCGACTTCTCCCACTTGCCGGCGCGGGTCGAGCGGTCGGCGGCGCCGAGCTGCCGGGCGGTGGCGAGCAGCAGGGCGATGGCGTGCTCGGCCGTGGTGACCGAGTTGCCGAAGGGCGTGTTCATGACCACCACGCCGCGCTCGGTGGCGGCCTCGACATCGACATTGTCGACGCCGATGCCGGCCCGGCCAACCACCTTGAGCCGGTGCGCGGCCGCGAGGAGTTCGGCGGTCACCCTGGTCGAGGAGCGGATGGCGAGGCCGTCATAGTCGCCGATGATGCCGGCGAGATCGGCCGGATCGAGGCCGGTCCGCACGTCGGCCTCGATGCCGCGCTCGGTGAAGATGGCGACGGCGGCGGGGCTGAGCTTGTCGGCGATCAGCACGCGGGGCATGGGTGCAATCCGTCAGTGATGAGTGGCAGGGGGATCGATGGCCTCAGGCCGCGGCCATGGCCTCGGCGAAGGCCCAGTCGAGCCAGGGGAGCAGCAGCTCGATATCGGACGTCTCGACCGTGGCCCCGCCCCAGAGGCGGAGTCCCGGCGGGGCGTCGCGGTAGCTGGCGATGTCGAAGGCCACCGCCTCGTCCTCGAGCCGCTTCACCATGGCCTTGACGATGGCGCCCTGGTCGGCTGCGGGGCGGCCCGCGACCAGCGGGTCGACGATCTTCAGGCAGATCGAGGTGGAGGACCGGGTCAGCGGGTCGTCAGCCAGAAAGGCGGCCCAGGCCGAGCGCTCGACCCACCGGGCGACGGTGGCGAGATTGGCCCTCGAGCGGGCGATCAGGCCCGTCAGCCCGCCCTCCCCTTCGGCCCAAGCGAGCGCGTCGAGCACGTCCTCGACCGCCAGCATGGAGGGCGTGTTGATGGTCTCGCCACGAAAGAGGCCTTCGCCCAGCTTGCCGCCCCGGGCGAGGCGGAAGAGCTTCGGGATGGGCCAGGGCGGAGTCCAGTCCCGCAGCCGCTCGACCGCGCGCGGGCTCAGCGCCAGCATGCCGTGCTGGGCCTCGCCGCCCAGCACCTTCTGCCAGGACCAGGTGACGACATCGAGCCGGTCCCAGGGGAGATCCATGGCGAACACCGCCGAGGTCGCGTCGCAGAGCGTGAGGCCGGTCCGGTCCCGGGCGATCCAGCTTCCATCCGGCACGACCACGCCCGACGTGGTGCCGTTCCAGGTGAAGACGATGTCGCGGTCGGGCGACGTGGCCGCGAGGTCCGGCAGGACGCCATAGTCGGCCTCGAAGCGCCGGAGGTCCTCGAGACGAAGCTCGCCCACCGCATCGGCGAGCCAGCCGGCGCCGAAGCTCTCGAAGGCCACGAGGTCGACGCCACGCGCACCTAGGAGCGACCACATCGCCATCTCGAAGGCACCGGTGTCGGAGCCCGGCACGATGCCGAGGCGATAGTCGTCCGGCATGCCGATAAGGGCGCGGCTCCGGTCGATGACTGCCTCGAGCCGGGCCTTGGCCACGGTCGAGCGATGCGAGCGGCCGACCAGGGCCGGCCGCAGCACGTCGATCGACCAGCCCGGCCGCTTGGCGGTCGGACCGGAGCCGAAGCAGGGATTGACCGGTCGCGCCTGCGGACGCTGCATGAACCCTCCAGGGGCGTTCGGGGATGTAGCGGCGCAGAAGCTAGTGGGGATGACGCTGCACTGCAACAAAGCCGTCGTCGCGGGCTATGACTCAGACGGTGAGACCGTCGGGCGAGCGGGCCGGCGAGGCGAGGGAGGCGCCGGGCGAGGCGACGCGGAAAGCGAGGCTGCCCGATCGCCCCGCGAGCTCGACCGCCGCCGCATGGACGCCGCCGATGGCCGCCCGCAGATCGGCGTCGAGCGGGGCGGTGGCGGTCACCGTCGTGGCGAGCTTGCGGGCGTCGGCCGAGAGATCGATCGCGACCCGGCCGAGCCGGCTGAGCTCGATGACGAGATGGAGGTGCTCCGTCGGGGTCTGGCCGGCCGGCGCCTCGGGGTCGGGCGGGCGTCGCCAGAGGGCCACGGGTGCGACGGGCGCGGAGCCCGCGCCAATGAGATCGAACAGGCTCCTCCAGCCGGTGCCGGCGTCGGCCGTCGCCGTCTGTCGCGAGGCGGTCTCGCCCGGCGACTCGGCCCCTCCTCCATTCGGCCGGCGCCAAGCCGCCAGGAGCCGGGCGGCAAGCGCCGCATCCGCCGGCACCGCCGGGCCGATTGGCGGCGGCAGGGCCGACAGCAGCCGCTCGAGGCCGGCCCGGTCGGTGACGATCTCTCCACTGTCCGGCGAGCGCAGCTCGAGGGGCAGGCGGGCTCCCTCGGGCACGTCGACGAGCTTTGGCGCCAGCGCCAGCCGGGGCCCGCCGAGGTCCAGCGCGAGCCCGCTTCCACCGGCGACGACGCGAGCCACGAGGGCGTCCGCCGAGGCGTGCGATGGCGGGAGCCGCAGCTCGACCGAAAGCCCGCTTCCGGCGATCTTGCCGGGCAGCAGGGTCGCCGGCAGCCAGGGTCCTGCCGTGTGGCGTGTCGCGGCGTCGGCGGGGACGGGCGACACCGGACAAGAGTTTGCAAGGTTGCTGGCGTTCGGGCTGCCCAGGGCGCTCGGGGCCGTGGCCGGGCGTGCCGCGGCACCGGCCGCTACGTCGATCGTGGTCACGGCGGGGGCACGATCGGCTCGGCCAGGAGCCGGCCCGCAAGTGCCGCGATGTCGGCGGTTGCCGGTGCCTGGGGCGAGCGGATGCAGAGCGGCATCTGCCGGCGGATCGCCTCGGGCACTCGCGAATCGCGCCGGACGGCCCCGAGATAGCCGCAGTCGAGATCGAGGAACCGCCGGCAGGCCCGCGCGAGCGCGGCATGCGCCGCCTGCCCCTCCGCCATGTCGACCACCGCGTTGGCGACGAACCAGGGAGGGGGTGCGGCGCCGCGCGTCAGCTTGACGAGCGCATAGTTGTCGGTCAGCGAGGTCGGCTCGTTGCTGCCGACGAGGAGCAGCCGCCGTGCCCTGCGGATGAAGGCCGGGCCGACGCGCTCGAGCCCGCTCGGCAGATCGACCAGCACCTCGTCGAAGGAGGGGGCGAGGGCCACGAGCCGCTCGACCGCCGCCTCCAGCCCGGCGGTGGCGAGGCGGTCGAGGCCCTCGCCCGTGCCGGCGCCGGTCAGGGTCGAGAGGCCGCCGCCCCGGTCCTGGATCAGCGTCGCCGGATCGAGGCCCAGGGCGATGGCCCGGCCGAGGCCGATGGGCCCGTCATGGCCGAGCTGCACGTCGATATTGGCGAGCCCGAGATCGGCGTCGACCAGGAGCACCCGGCGGCCCTGATGGACGAGCGCATGGGCGAGCGAGATCGCGAGGAAGGTCTTGCCGACCCCGCCCTTGCCTGAGGCGAGCACCGTGAGGCCGGTCATGGCCTGCCCTCCGGGGCGAAGGAGGCGGCGCGATGCAGGAGCAGCCTCGCCAGATTGCCGGCGGTCAGCATCTTCAAGGGCTCGCCGATGAGCGGCGAGATGCCGGCCCCGGCGAAGGCGAGCCCGGCATCGGCCACCATTAGGAGGAAACCGAGCCGGCGCACCGTGTCCAGCCTGGCGGCGAGGAAGCGGCCGGCACCGAGGGCCCGCCAGGCAAGCGCCTGGTCGTGCGCCTCGAGCGCGCAGGTCTCGGCGGCGATAACCGGCAGCAGCTCCGCTCCCAGCCGCTGGGCCAGGCCGGCGGCCGCCGCCAGCGAGTCCGGCCGGAGCGGATGGGCCGCCTCGGTGTCGACCAGCAGCAGCGTGCCCTGCCCGGTCTCGGCGGGCGCGCCCGGCAGGCCGGAGAGCTCGATGCCCATGGCGGCGAGCAGAGCCTCGAGCTGGGCCGTGCCGCCGCGACGCCCGCGGTCGGTGCTGGCGACCCGGACCGGCCGGCCGGCGAGCCGTGCCGCCGCCGCGAGCCGCGCCACCATGACGGTCTTGCCGGCGCCGGGGGCACCCGCCACGACCACCGGCCGGTCGGGCATCCGGCCGACTGGGGCGAACCGGCCATGCGCCGCGAGCGCGAAGGCGAGCACGTCCTCCGCGTCCCTGGAGCCGCTCTCGCGGGCGGCGAGACAGAGCCGCTCGATCAGCGCGGCGCCGATTCGGTGGCAGCGCAGCACCACCGCCAGCCGCTCGATCACCTCGAGCGAGGTGCCGGAGGTCAGGATGTCGGCGAGATCGTCGCCGGCCGTGTCCCGGGCCGCGGTGAGACGCACGATCCCCTCGTCCTCCTCGGTCGCCAGGATCACCGCGTCATCGCCCATGGCCCGGCGCAGCCGCGTCATGGCCTCCTGCACCGTTCGCCCCTCGAAGACCCGCAGACGCATGGCTCAGACCTGCCCCAGCGTGCGCAGCCTGGCCTTGGGATGGATCTCGTTCTGCGACAGGACCACGGTGGCCGGGCGGAAGCGCTCGACGATCGAGCGGACATAGGGCCGGATCGCGGGCGAGGTCACGAGGACGGGCAGCTCGCCGCGCATCGCCTGGGCCTCGAAGGCGTCCCTGAGCGCGCGGATGAAGTCCTGGAGCTGGCTCGGCGACATGGCGAGCTGGCGATCCTCGCCCTGCCCGACGAGGCTCTCGCCGAAGGCCTGCTCCCAGACCGGGGAGAGCGTGAGCAGCGGCACGTAGCCGCCGGGGCCGGTGATCGAGCCGGTGATCTGGCGGGCCAGCCGGGCGCGGACATGCTCGATGATGAAGACGGCATGCTGGGTGAATTGCACCGCCTCGCTGATGGCCTCGAGGATCAACGGCAGGTCGCGGATCGACACCCGCTCGGCCAGGAGGCCCTGCAGCACGCGCTGGATGCCGGCGGTCGAGAGGCGCTGCGGCACGAGATCGGCGAGCAGCTTCTGGTACTGGGAATCCAGCTCCGCCAGGAGCTTCTGCGTCTCGGCGAAGCTCAGCATCTCGGCGAGGTTGTCCTTGACGATCTCGGTCAGGTGCGTGGTGACGACCGTCGCCGGGTCGACCACGGTCAGGCCCCTGAATGTCGCCTCCTCGCGCAGCCCCTGGCCGACCCACATGGCGGCGAGCCCGAAGGTCGGCTCGACCGTCTCCTCGCCCGGCAGCTCGATCGCGGCACCCTGCGGGTGCATGACGAGCAGCATGTTGGGGCGGATGTCGCCGCGCGCCGCCTCCATCTCCTTGACCTTGAGGACGTAGGTGTTGGCCGGGAGCTGGATGTTGTCCTGGATGCGCACCGACGGCATGACGAAGCCGAGCTCGCCGGCGAGCTGGCGGCGCAGCGCCTTGATCTGCTCGGTCAGCCGGCCGGCACCGCTCTCGTTGATCAAGGGCAGGAGGCCGTAGCCGAGCTCGAGGCGGATGGGGTCGATCTGCAGGGCCGTGGCGATCGGCTCCTCCACGGCCTGGACCGGTGCCGGCTCGGGCCGGTCGCGCGCCGCCTCGGCGGCGGCCCTGGTGCCGGACGACCGCCAGGCGAGCCAGCCGGCGCCGCCGCCGATGATGACGAAGGGCAGGACCGGCAAGCCGGGCAGGACGGCGAGGGCGAGCATCAGGCCGCTGGTGACGCCGAGCGATTTCGGGAAGGCGCCCATCTGCTTGAGCAGCGCCTTGTCGGCGCGCCCGGCGACGCCGGCCTTGGAGACCAGGAGGCCGGCCGCGGTCGAGACGATGAGCGCCGGGATCTGCGAGACGAGGCCGTCGCCGACGGTCAGGATGGTGTAGCTCTCGGCCGCCTCGCTGAAGCTGATGCCCATCTGGCCGACGCCGATGACGAGGCCGGCCAGCAGGTTGATGAAGGTGATCAGGAGGCCGGCGATGGCGTCGCCGCGGACGAACTTCGCGGCACCGTCCATGGCGCCGAAGAAGGCGCTCTCCTCCTCCAGCTCCTTCCTGCGCGCGCGGGCCGAGCTCTCGTCGATCAGCCCGGCGGAAAGATCGGCGTCGATCGCCATCTGCTTGCCCGGCATGGCGTCGAGCGAGAAGCGGGCGGCGACCTCGGCGATGCGCCCGGAGCCCTTGGTGATGACGACGAAGTTCACGATCACCAGGATGGCGAAGACGATGATGCCGATGACGTAGTTGCCGGACATGATGAAGCCGCCGAAGGCCTCGATCACCCCGCCCGCGGCATCCGGGCCCTCGTGGCCATTGGCGAGGATGAGCCGGGTGGAGGCGAGGTTGAGCGACAGCCGGAGCATGGTCGCGATCAGGAGCACGGTCGGAAAGGCGCTGAAATCGAGCGGCTTCTCGATGAACAGCGAGGTCAAGAGGACCAGGACCGAGAACATGATCGAGACGGCGAGCAGCAGGTCTAGGAGGACCGGCGGCAGGGGCAGGATGAGCACGACCAGGATGGCGATGACGCCGAGCGCCATCAGCACGTCGCTCTGGCGCAGCGCCTGCCAGATCACCGGCACCACGCGATCGGTCGTCGCTCTCAGCTGAATGGCCATGGCCGGTCGCTGTCCTTTGGGCTCAGGCGGCGTCGCCGGCGGGTGCCGGCACGGTGGAGGCCGGTGCAGTGGATGCCGGGATGGGGAGGCCGGCTTCGCCGTACTGCCTGAGCTTGTTGCGCAGCGTGCGGATCGAGATGCCGAGCATGGTCGCCGCGTGGGTCCGGTTGCCGAAGGTGTGCCCCAGCGTGTCGAGGATCAGGTCGCGCTCGACCTCGGCGAGGCTGCGGCCGACCGGCGTCGTCCCGCCGTTCCTGGCCGCTGGCTGGGTCTCGGCCTCGACCCGGCCGCCGAGCACGATCTCGGCGGCGGTGATCCGCTCGCCCTGGCTGAGCAGCACGGCCCGATGGATGCAGTTCTCGAGCTCGCGCGCGTTGCCGCGCCAGTGATGCGCCTCGAGCCGGTCCAGCGCCGCCCGGTCGAGCACGGGCACGGGCCGGCCATTGGCGATGGCGTGCTTTTTGGCGAAATGGGCGGCGAGCGCCTGGATATCGCCCGGCCGCTCGCGCAAGGGCGGCAGATGCAGGGCCAGCACGTTGAGGCGGAAATAGAGGTCGTCGCGAAACGTGCCGGCGGCGACCGCCTCCTCCATGTCGCGGTTGCTGGTGGCGATCAGGCGGATGTCGATCCTGACCGGCTTGCCGCCGCCGAGCCGATCGATCTCGCGCTCCTGGATGGCCCGCAGGAGCTTGGCCTGCAGCCTCGGGTCCATCTCGGTCACCTCGTCGAGCAGGAGCGTGCCGCCGCTCGCCTCCTCGAACTTGCCGATCCGCCGGGCGACGGCGCCGCTGAACGCGCCCTTCTCGTGGCCGAAGAGCTCGGACTCGAGGAGCTGCTCGGGGATGGCCGCGCAATTGACCGAGATGAAGGGGCCAGCGCTCCGCCGGCTGCCGGCGTGCAGCAGGCGGGCCACCATCTCCTTGCCGGTGCCGCTCTCGCCGGTGATCAGCACGCTGGCGTCGGCCGCCGCGAACTGGCGGGCGAGGTCGAGCACGCGCCGCATCAGGGGATCGGCGGAGACCAGCTCCTTCACCGGCGCCGCGGCCGCGGCGAGCATGGCCGCGATCAGCTCCCGCTCCGGCGGCAGGGGCAGGAACTCCCGGGCACCGGCGCGGATGGCGGCGACGGCGGCCACCGGGTCGGCGGCGATGCCATAGGCCACGACCGGCAGATGGAAGCGCTCGGCGCGCAGCGCCTTGATGAGGCCGGCAACGTCGGCATCGAGATCGACGAGCACGAGATCGGCGCCCCGGCCGGCACGCAGGAGGGCGAGAGCCGCCTCGCGGTCGGCGGCGCGCCGGATCTCGGCGCCGCTCGCCACCGCCATGCCGACCGCCTCGGCAACCTCGTGCCCGTCCGGGCCGATGACCAGAAGGCGTGCACCCATTTTGGCTTCTCCGTCCATGTTCCGGCTCCGTCAGTCGAAACGCCGCAGGCGCTCGTCCGGGGCGAGGAGCCCGTTGAGGGCCGCCTCGAGCCGCCGCGGATTCTCCCGGTCGGCGATGGCGAGGGCGGCGACGAGCTGCAGCTCGGCTCCGGCGAGCTCGGCCTCGAAGCGGCGCTGCAGCTTCTCGGCGAGCGGCGTGAACAGGGCATGCGCCAGCAGCGCGCCGTAGAGCGTGGTCAAGAGGGCGATGGCCATGGCCGGGCCGATCTCGTCCGGGTTGTCGAGATGGCCGAGCATCTGCACGAGGCCGATCAGCGTGCCGATCAGCCCCATGGCGGGCGCCACCTCGGCAGCCCGCCGCAGGATGCCGACCGTGCCGCGCTGGCGCTCGACCAGGGCGCCGATCTCGCGGCGGAGCGTTCTGTCGATGGCGCCGCGGTCGGCACCTTCGAGCAGCAGCATGAGGCCGCGATGCAGAAAGCCGTGGCGGGCCAGCGCCTCGACCCGGCGCTCGAGCCCGGGCAGCGTCTCCTGCCGGGCCGCCTCCGCCAGGGCGAGCGCGTCGTTGGCGACCGTCGACAATGCGCAGGGGGGCTTCAGCGAGAGCGCCGCGCCGACCACCCTCGGCAGCCGCGCGAGCTCCACGAGCGAGAAGCCGGCGAAGGTCACGGCGATGGTGCCGCCCACCACGATCAGCACCGAAGGCAGGTCGACGAAGCGGGCGGGCGCCGCCCCCGTGCCGATGGCGAGCCCGATCACCGCGAAGGCGGCGACCAGGCCGAGCGCCCCGGCCGGATCGAGACGCTCCAGACCGCCGGCCGGCAGGCGCCGCCGCGACGGCGAGGTTGCCCGTCGCTGCATCAGCTGTCGCTCTTGATGATCTCGGTCATGGTGATGCCGAGATGGTCGTCGACGATCAGCACCTCGCCGCGCGCCACGAGGCGGTTGTTGACGTAGATGTCGATCGGCTCGCCCACCTTGCGGTCGAGCTCGACCACGGCACCCCGCCCCAGGCGCAGGAGCTGGTTGACCGGCATCGACGTCTTGCCGAGCACGGCGGCGAGCTGGACCGGGATATCGTAGATGGCGCTCAGCCGGTCGCCGGCGGGCAGCGGCGCCGCCATCCCGCCCGGCACCATTGCGGCGTCACCCGGGGCGGCGGCGGGCTCGACGGATCGCTGGTCGGTGGTCATGTCTCATTCATCCCTTGCGCTGATCGGTTCAGTGGTCGCGGGGTCGCCTTCGACGGCGGCGAGGTCCTCGAGGATCGCCGCGGCTCGGCTGCGGAGCTCGGTCGCCGACCATTCGGCATGGCCATCCGGCCAGACCAGCCGCGCCTCGCCCGGTGCGAGATCGGCTGCCGCCTCGATGGCGATGCGGCCCGGCCGCGCAGGCGCCCCTGGCGCCCGCCCCAGGGCGGCGGCCAGCGGATCGACCAGCTCGACCGCCACCTCGATGGTCAGCGGGAGCAGCGGGTCGAGCCGGCCGAGGCATTCGTCGACGAGCGTTTCGGCGAGCCGGGCAGCGACCCGCGCGGGCGAGGTGGCGCCGAGCGCCTCGACCGTGGCGGCGGCCAGCCTCGCCGTCGTCCGGCGCAGCTCGGCGACCCGGGCCTGGAGCGCCTGATCGAGCTCGCCGACGGCTGCCGCGATGCGCTCGACCGCCGCGAGCGTCCGCCCCTCGATAGCCTGCGTCATGTCCCGGCGCTCGGCATGGCGGGCCACCCGGTCGACCGCGACGCAGATCCGGGCGAGCTCGGCTTCGTCGAAGCGGAGCTCGGCCGGCGAAGAGAGGCCCGGGGCCGCCGCGTCGGTCGCCGTCGCCGCCTCGGCCGGCGACGCGGCAAAGGCGATGACGGGCCAGGCGGGCGCTCCGCCGGTCCGCGGCGCCGGGCGGCGGCCGACAGTGAAGGCGAAAGGGCGCGGGTGCTCGGTCATCAATAGACCAGCTCGTCGTCTTTGCTGTCGGCGAGGAAGATCTCGCCGGACGCGGCCAGCTCCTTCGCCATGTTGACGAGGAACTGCTGGGCCTCGTCGACGTCGCGCAGCCGGACCGGTCCCATCGCCTGCATGTCCTCCTTGAGGATCTTCGCGGCACGCTCGGACATGTTGGCGAAGAAGAGCTCCTTGAGCTGCTCGCTGGCGCCCTTGAGGGCGACCGAGATGCGGTCGTTGCCGGCATTGCGCATCAGGGTCTGGATGCCAGAGCTGTCGAGCTTGATCAGATCCTCGAAGGTGAACATCAAGGCCTTGATCCGGTCGGCAGCCTCCTTGTTGCGCTCCTCGAGCGCCGTCACGAACCGGGTCTCCGTATGGCGATCGAAGTAATTGAAGATCTCGGCCATGACCTCATGGTTGTCGCGACGGTTGGTGCGCGCCAGATTGCTCATGAACTCGGCGCGCAGCGTGCGCTCGACATCCTGGAGGATGTCCTTCTGCACGACCTCCATGCGCAGCATGCGCATCACCACCTCGACGGAGAAGTCGTCGGGCAGGCTGGCCAGCACCCGGGCCGCGTGGGCGGATTCGATCCGCGACAGCACGACCGCCACGGTCTGCGGGTACTCGTTCTTCAGGTACGAGGCGAGGACCGATTCGTTGACATTGCCGAGCTTGTCCCAGACCGTGCGGCCCGCGGGCCCGCGGATCTCCTCCATGATCAGCTCGACCCGGTCGGGGTCCATGAAGCGCTGCAGCAGGCGCTCGGTGGTGTCGAAGCTGCCGACGACGCCGCCGGCCTGGCTCAGCCGCTCGGCGAAATCGCCGATGATCTTCTCGACCACGTCCGAGCCGACCCGGCCGAGCAGCGACATCGTCTGCGACAGCTCCTTGACCTCGTCGAGCTCCAGCCGGGAGAACAGCTTGGCCGCGTTCTCCTCGCTGACGGCGAGCATCAGGATGGCCGCCTTCTCGCAGCCGGTGAGCTTGTCGAATTGCATCAGGTCGGATGCCATGGTGAAGCAGCCTCAGCTCGAATGCAGCCAGGAGCGGATGACGCGGATCGCGTCCTCGGGGCGATCCTCGATCAGCTCGGCCATCTCGGTCAGCAGCGAAGCGCGGACGTCGCCCTCGATCTGGCGCAGGCTGACCCGGTCATCGGGCCGCCCGCCCGCTGCCTCGCCCGACTGGCCATTCTGCGCGATGACCGGATTGCCGCGCTCGTCGATCATGACGGCCGTGCCGGAGGGGCCCTGGATCAGGAGCTGCCGGCCGTCGGGACCGGTCAGGAGGCGGGCGCCACCGATGCCGCCGGAGGTCGGCCGGGCCGGCTGCAAGCGGCGCAGCAGCGGCCGCACGCCGAGGAGGAGGACGAGCAGGGCGATCCCGGCGAGCACGCCGAGCTCGGCAAGCCGCATGAGATCGGCGTGGGCGAAGCCGAGCACCCTGTCGTCGACCACGGGCTCCGGCTCGGGCTGCGTCAGCCGGCGGCTGACGATCGAGAGCGTGTCGCCGCGCTCGTCATCGATGCCGACGGCCCCCCGAACCAGGGTCTCGAGCTCGGCGAGATCGCTCGCGGGCAGGGGCTCGAACACGGGCACGCCATCGGCGCCTTCGCGATAGGTGCCGTCGACCTGCACGGCCACGGACAGGCGCTGCAGCCGGCCGCCGTGCCGGGTCTGGTTGCGCACGGTGCGCGAGATCTCGTAGTTGATCGTCTCTTCGTTGCGGTTGCGCTGCTCGCGGTTGGTCGCGGTCCCGGTATCGGCGTTGCCGCCCGGCAGGTTGTTGGCGACGCTGACCGCGTCGTTCGGGGTGCGCTCGTCGAGATCGGTCGTCTCGTCGACGAGCTGCGTGCTGCGCACCACCTGCCGATCGGGATCGAAAATCTCCTCGGTGGTCGAGACGCTGTCGAAGTCGAGCTCGGCGGTGACCTGGGCCTCGACCCGGCCGATGCCGAGGCTGCGCTCCAGGAGCTGCAGGATCTTCGCCTGCAGGCGGCTCTCGAACGCCTCGCGGTAACCATCGGCGTCCTCGAGGCCTGCACCCGAGTCGGGGGCGTCGCCGCCCCGCGACAGGAGCCGGCCGGTGTCGTCGGCGATGGCGATGCGGCCGGGCTCCAGCCCTGGCACGGCGGATGCCACGAGGTGCTGGATGGCGGCGATCTCGCCGCGGCCGAGGCCGGCAGCACCGACCGAGAGGAAGACCGAGGCGCTGGCCGGGGCCTGCTCGCGGCGAAAGAGCTCGCGCCGTGGCTGGACGAGATGGACGCGGGCGGAGCGCACCTGGCGCAGGCTCGCGATGGTGCGCGCGAGCTCGCCTTCCATGGCCCGCTTGAGATTGATGTTGGAGAGAAACTCGGTCGTGCCGAACGCATCGACGGAATCGAAGATCTCGTAGCCGACCACGCCGCCGCCCGGCAGCCCGTCGGAGGCGAGCGACATCCGCAGATCGAGCACCCGGTCGGCCGGCACCAGCACGGCGTCGCCCGCCGGCGACAGCCGATGCGGCACGTCCATGGCCTGCAGGCGGGTGACGATGGTGCGGGTGTCCTCGAGCGCCAGGCCGGCATAGAGCAGGGTGTAGGGCGTCTCGAGCGCCCGCATGGCGACGAAGCCGAGGAGGCCGGCCATGGCGAGGATGGCCACGGTGATGGCGACGATCCGCTCGGCGCCCAGGGCAGCGAGCAGGGCGGCGAGCCCGCCTCGGGCACCGCGTGCGGCGACCGCCGCATCGGCGACCCCCACCGGCAGTGCCTCGACTTGCTCAGCCATTCGCAAACCCGATCTGGACGCGGCGACAGCGCTCGCCGGACCGGAATCTGGAGCAAGATGCTGAACAACCGGTTAACGGGCCGGAGCACGGTCGCCGGCCGGGCTCCGGCGACGCCGGTCCCGATCGGCGACCCGATCGGCATCAGGGAGCCGTGCCTCAGCGAAACTCCTGCAAGCGCGTCACGCGCAGGCCGCCGAGCCCGTGGCGGTCGATGGCCCGCTCCCACGAGGAGAACTCCTCGGCGGTCAGCCCATAGCGCTTGCACGCCTCGTCGAAGGTCATGAGGCCCGCCCGAACGGCCGTCACCACCTCGGCCTTGCGGCGGGCCACCCAGCGGCGCGTCTCGGGCGGCGGCAGGGTCTCCAGGCTGAGCACGGCGCCATTCGGCCCCATAACCGTCCGCGGCCGCTCGTTCACCGATTCCGACATCGACATCTCCATTCCTCCGCCCGGCTTTGCCGGACCATCTTCTGGCATCGCAGAATGCGGCCGCATCACTTAAGTCCCACCCAAGAATTCTGGTAAAATTCGGTTAGTCGTTCCATGCAGCATTCTTTGGCCGATCACCGGCTGATTTGAATGAGCTCCTCGAGCATGGAGTTGGTGGTGGTGATCACCCGGGCATTGGCGGAGTAGGCGCGCTGGGTGACGATCATCTTGGTGAACTCGTCGGCGAGATCGACATTGGCGGCTTCCAGCGCCGACGGGGCGAGGACACCGGCGCCTCCCCGTCCGGCGGCGCGCAGGTTGAAGGCGCCCGACGCCTCGGTCTGCGCGAAGACGTTGCCGGAGCGCGGATCGAGTCCCGACGGATTGGCGAAGGTCGCGATCGGCAACTGGTAGAGCCGCCGGTTCTCGCCATTCGTGAAGGAGGCGATGACGTAGCCTTCCTCGTCGATCCTCACACCGTTGAGCTCGCCGACCTCGGCCCCGTTCTGCTGGACGAAGGCGACGTTGGTCGGGCTCGCGAACTGGGTGAGGCCGTTGGTCTCGCCGGCGCGGCCGAGGTCCAGGGTGACAGCGCTCGGATCGGCGCCGGTAGCCGCCGCCCAGGCGATGTTGACGGTGGCGCCGTCGAGCGTGTTGGTGGCAAGGCTGCCGTCGCCGTTGAACGTGACGGTGCCGGTGGCGAGCAGACCGCCGGGATGCGCCAGCGCGTCGACGCTGGCCGGATCGGCCGCGACCAGCTCGACCTGCCATGTGTTGGCCGCGGTCTTCAGGAAGGCCATGGTGACCGGCTGCGGGCGGCCGAGGCTGTCGTAGACCTGGACATTGCGCGAGAACTGCGCATCGACCGTGCCAGCGGCGATGTCGCCGGCGGCATAGGCGCCGGCGTGCGGCGCCTGATCGGCGTCGAGATTGGCGCCGAGGCCGATGCTCGTCGTGGCGGTCGCGAGGCCGTTGACATTGCCGACATTGACCGTCTCGACCTGGTTCACGTCGATGACGTTCTCGTCCGCATCGAGGAGCCAGCCCTGCAGATGGAAGCCCGAGGGCGAGCGAAGATTGCCCAGGAAGTCGGGCGTGAACGAGCCGGCCCGCGTGTAGATCTGCTCGCCGGTGCCGTCGGCGAGCGCGTTCATGACGAAGAAGCCGGCGCCCGAGATCGCCGCGTCGGTCGGCGAGTTGCTGCTCTGGATCAGGCCCTGCCGGGCAATCGACATGGCGCCCATCGAGCGCACGCCGCCCGGTGAATAGGAGGACACCGATTCGCTGCTGGTGACCATGTTCGCGAACTGGGCGACCGCGCCCTTGTAGCCGGTCGTGTTCACGTTCGCGACATTGTCGGAGATCATGCTCATGGCCCGCGACTGCGCGCCGAGACCGGAAACCCCCGAATAGAGTGACCCGAAGAGGCTCATTGCTTCGCTCCAGCGTCTTGTTGCTTCTGTAGGCTCAAGCGGCGGGCGTGACGGACCGCACGCTCTCCATGGGATAGGCGCGACCGTCGACCGTGAGGCGCAGGCCCGCCGCCGTCTGGCTCAGGCCATCGACCCGGCCGACGGTGGCGAGCGGGACGGCGATGTCCCGGCCGAGCGCGTCGACCGCGGCAATCGTCAGGTGGTAGGTCGCGGCCGGCTGGGCGACGCCCTTGCCGTCGCGGCCGTCCCAGACCAGGATCTGGGGACCGGCGGCGGCCGGGCCCGCGAGCTGCCGCACCAGCGTGCCACGCTCGTCCAGAATCTGGATGCTGACGGCAGCCGCCCGCTCCGGCAGGTCGTAGGCGATGTCGGCCGTGCCGCCGGCCGCCAGCGGGATGCGGGAATTGTCGATCTCGACGGTCGCGCCGATATACTGGAGAGCCGCGGTCGTCTGGCTCGCCCGCATCAGCCCGATCAGCGTCTCCAGCCGGGTGTTGGTCTGGATCGCCTGCTCGACGCCCGAGAACTGCACGAGCTGGGCCGTGAACTGCTCGGCGTCCATCGGGCTCAGCGGATCCTGGGTCTTCAGCTGGGTGGTCAAGAGCTTGAGAAAGCTGTCGAAGTCGGCGGCCAGCTTGACCCCCGAGCGGGAGCCGGCGGCCGTTCCTGCCGAAGCCTGACCGGCCGAGGCCTGGGTGGCATCAATGGTCAATTCCTGGGTGCTCCCTGCGGTCAGACGGAGAGGTTCAAAAGACCCGGCCGCGTCGGCGGCCGGGCGGCAAGGGCGGTCGGAGCGGCGTCGTCCCGCCGCCGAAGGTCGATGGCCGAGCGCTGGCCTTGCCCGGTGCCGGCACGCTCGCGGCGCTGGCCCTGGCCATCGGCCATGAGGCCGAGATCGAAGCCGCCCGCCGTGAGCGAGATGCCCTGCTGGGCCATCAGGCGCTCGAGCTGGCGAGTTTCGCCACGCAGCAGGTCCAGCGTCTCCGGGCGCTCGGCGCGGATTGTCACCGCCACCCGCCGCTCGTCGGCGAAATCGACCGTGATCTCGAGGCCGCCGAGCTCCTCCGGGCTGAGCTGGATGGAGAGCTGGCGGACATCGCCAGTCACCGCCCGTCCGATCGCCAGGGCGAGCTGGCGGACGGCGGAGGCGGCCACTGGCGCATCGGCCGGTCCGGCGGCGTCGAGCGGTGCGCCGGCGAAGGTGGCCGGCCCGTCCACGGCGAGGAGGCCACGCCAGGCCAGGCGGTCGTCGGCAGCCAGATAGTCGTCGGCGGGAGCGGCGGGCGAGCGCATGAGCCCGGCCGGGGCTTCGCCCGTTCGGGCCCGGGGTCGGGCGATGGACGGGCCGACCTCGACCGGCAGCGCCGGGCGGCCGGCGCCGGGCCGGGCAGCCAACGGCTCCACGGACGGGCTGGCGGAAGCGCTGGCCGGCGCCGTGGGCTCGACCATGGCGGTCGCCTGCGGCGTGGCGTCGCGGGACGAGGTCGGCGCCATGGCAGCGGCCACGCCGGGCGGCGTCGTCAGGCCCGCATCCGGGCGTCCCGCGTCACCTCCCCGCGGCGGGCCCACAAGGCCAGCAGCGGGCGCTCCCTGGACCGGTGTGGCAGCCGGTGCAGAATCGGCGGCGACCCCCGGCCGCCCGAAGCGCGGGTCGGTGCCGGCTCGGTCATCCTGGGCAGGTTGGTCAGCATCGCCAGGGCTCGCGCCAGGGATTGTGCCAGGGCTCGCGCCAGGGACCGCCCCACGGGCCAGGGCATCGTCCGCCCCATCGCCAGCCGGCGGCGCGACGGTGGGCGAGGCCGCCTGGGCCGCCATTGGCAGGGTGCCAGCCGGCGGCGCCGGCGGGACCATGAGGCCGGCCAGCAGGGCCGCGAAGCCTTCGGGCAGCGTGCTGTCGTCGTCCGTCCCCGGCGATGGGCCCAGGACGGTGGCGGGCCCATTCGGCGGGCCGGAGGAAGGATTGATCGAGAGCATGGCGGATGAGCATCAGCAACCGCCGTGCCAATCCGAAGGACCATCCCGACCCGCCGGGATTCCGGCCGGTCGGGCCGATCCTTGAGCCCCGCGCCCGGCAAATCCTGCCGGGTCGATGCCGAGCTTGCCGGGTCTCAGTCGTCCCGGTAGCTGCGCTCGCGCCGCTCGTGCCGCTCCTGGGCCTCGATGCCGAGCGTCGCGATCGGCCGCGCGTCGAGCCGCTTCAGGCCGATGGGCTCCTGCGTCTCCTCGCAATAGCCGTAGGAGCCGTCCTCGATCCGCCGGAGCGCCGCCTCGATCTTGCTCAAGAGCTTGCGCTCGCGGTCGCGGGTGCGCAGCTCGAAGGCCCGCTGCACCTCGGCACTCGCCCAGTCGCTGGCGTCCGAGAGTCGGCTGTCGTCGGCCTGGAGCTGCTTCAGCGTCAGGCCGGAGCCCCGCACCAGCTCATCGCGCCACGCCAGGAGCTTCTGCCGGAAATACTCGATCTGGCGCGGGTTCATGTAAGGCTCGTCCTCGGTCGGCCGATAGTTGACGTCGAGCGTTTCCGCCATGCGAGCCTCCAAACAGTGCCAAGGCTTTTCGAACGGCGCTCCCATACAGCAAGGACAAGGCCGAGCGCAACCGGAACCGACCGCCGCGCGCCATCCCTAAGCCGCTGGCGGACAATCGCTTTTCATGGGCCCTGCGGCTACCAGCCGGGATGATGGGCGCAGCGCCCGGCGCATTCCGGGCGCCGGGCGAAGGTCATGCGCTCGATCGCTGGCCCAAGCGCCTCGACCAGGAGGAGCGTGCCGGAGAGATCGGGGCCGAGCCCGAGCAGCACCTTGACCACGGCGATCGCCTGCAGGCAGCCGAGCAGGCCGGCGGCCGGGCCGAGCACGCCGCCCTGGGCGCAGCTCGGCAGCATGGCGTCGTCGGGGGCATCATGAAAGAGGCAGTGCAGGCAGGGATGCGGCGGGCCGGCATAGGCGCGGTAGACGGTGAGCTGGCCGTCCACGCCCTGCACCGAGGCGGAGACCAAGGGGCGCCTCGCCCGCATCGCCGCGTCGTGCACCAGATAACGGGTCGCGGCATTGTCGGTGCCGTCGACGATCAGGTCGTAGCCGGGGACGAGGCGTTCCGCCGCCGCGCGGTCGAGCCGGCAGCGGTGCTGATCGAGCCGGCAGCGCGGAGCCAGGGCGCCGAGCCGGGCGGCCGCCGCCTCGACCTTGGGCTGGCCGATATCCGCCTCGGTGAAGATCACCTGCCGGTGCAGGTTCGTGCTGTCGACCACGTCGTCGTCGACCAGGCCGAGGCGACCGATGCCGGCCGCGGCGAGATAGAGCGTCAGGGGTGCACCCAGCCCGCCCATGCCGACGACCAGCACGCTCGCCTCGAGCAGCCGCTCCTGGCCACGTCCGCCGATCTCCGGCAGCACGATGTGCCGGGCGTAGCGATGCAGGGCGTCGTCGTCGAGGCTCAAGCCTTCGTCTCCTTCCATCGAGCAGCGTTAACGGCCGCTTAACCCTGCTCGCCTAGCGTCCGGCTCGGGCAACGAGCGCGAGACCCGGCATGAGCGATGCGGACGACTACGCGGTGGCACTTCGCTACCTCCCCCCGGGCCACCCTTCCGGGACGGGCGGCCTGCCGAAGGTGACGGCCAAGGGCCGGGGGGCGATCGCCGCCCAGATCCGGAGCATCGCCGCCGCCAACGGCATTCCCATGGAGCGCGACGCCGATCTGGTCGCCATCCTGGCCAAGCTCGACGTCGGATGCCCGATCCCGACCGTCGCCTTCGCCGCCGTGGCCGAGATCCTGGCCCATCTCTACCGTGCCAATGCCACGGCGCAAGCCGCCCCGGCCGACGGACACCTGCCGGCGGGCAAGTCATGAGCGCCACGGCCGAGCTCGCCCTCGCCCTCGCCACGGCACGCCGCTCGCTCGAGAGCGGCGCCCTCCCGGATCTCGAGCGTCTCGCCGACCGTCTCGGCACCCTCCTGGCGGAGGCGGGCCGGGCCGGACAAGGCCTGGAGCTGGCGTCGCTGATCGGCCTGCTCGACGAGGTTGCCCGGCTCGGCGAGGCGCTGGCTCGCGAATGCGGCACCTGCAGCGCCGAGCTGGCGCGCGGCAATGCGAGTGCTCGGGCGATGGCCGCCTACCACAACCGTGCGCGCTCCTGAGGGTCCGACGCATGCTGGCCTTCGCCGATCTCAGCCGGACCATCATCGGCCTCGGCATCGTCCTCCTCCTGATGGCGGCCGTCTTCTGGCTGGTGCGCCGCTTCGGTCCGGCCGAAGCGCGCGGCCGCTTCGCCACGACCCGCCGTCTCGCCGTCGTCGAGAGCCTGTCGCTCGACCCGCGCACGCGCCTCGTGCTCGTGCGCCACGACGGCCATGAGCATCTGGTGCTGGTCCCGTCCCAGGGCAGCGCCAGCCTCGTCACCACGACCGCCGAGCCCGGGACGGACGGCCCGGCGAGCACCGCCGACGCGCGGGCGTCGATCGAGCGGGCGGAGCTCCGATGATCGGCCGGCCGTGGCATCGGGCCATCGGCCTGCTCGGCGGCGTGGCAATGGCCGGCCTGGTCCAGGGCGTCCTGGCGGGACCGGCGGCGGCGCAGGCGCTGACCATCGACCTCGGCGCCGGCGAGACCGCCACGGGCCAGATCATCCGCCTCGTCCTGCTCGTCACGGTGCTCTCGCTCGCCCCCTCGATCCTCCTGATGGTGACCTCGTTCACCCGGATCGTGATCGTCCTCTCCTTCCTGCGCACGGCCCTGGGCCTGCAGCAGAGCCCGCCCAACTCGGTGCTGGTCAGCCTCGCCATGTTCCTCACCCTCTTCATCATGATGCCGACCTTCGAGCGGGCCTGGGAGGACGGGATCGGGCCGCTGATCGCCGAGGAGATCGACGAGATGACCGCGCTCGAGCGCGCCGCGGCACCGTTCCACGCCTTCATGCTGAGCCAGGTCAGGGACAAGGATCTGGGCCTCTTCTTCGATATCGCGGCCATCGCGCCAACGGCCGATGCGGCCGCCGCACCCTATCGCGTGCTGGTGCCGGCCTTCATGATCAGCGAGCTGCGCCGGGCCTTCGAGATCGGCTTTCTGATCTTCATCCCGTTCCTCATCATCGACATGGTGGTGGCCTCGATCCTGATGTCGATGGGCATGATGATGCTGCCGCCGGTGGTCATCTCGCTGCCCTTCAAGGTGATCTTCTTTGTCCTGGTCGATGGCTGGCTGCTGGTCGTCGGCAGCCTGGTCCAGAGCTTCGGCGCCGTGCCGGTCCCCTGAGCCTCTCGGCGGTGGCGTCAGGGGCTGCTAGGATGGTGGCGGCGAACAGGGGAGTGGCGACGCCATGGCGGACGGAGACAGGGAGCGGATGGCGGAGAGCCGGGTCGTGGAGGGGGTGATCGGGACTCTCAGGGACCGCCTCGGCGAGCGTGTCACCACCAACCGGGTGCTGTGCGAGCAGCATGGCCGGGGCGAAGGGCCCTATGACGGCGCCGCGCCGGACGCCGTGGCGATGCCGGCGACGACCGGCGAGGTCGCCCATATCGTCGCCACCTGCCAGGCGGCTGGCGTTCCCGTCGTCGCCTTCGGCGCCGGCACCTCGCTCGAGGGTCATGTCGAAGCGCTCCAGGGCGGCATCTGCCTCGATCTCTCGGGCATGGACCGGATCCTCGATGTCTCGGTCCCGGATCTCGACTGCCATGTCGAGGCCGGCATCCGCCGGCGGCGGCTGAACGAGGAGCTGCGCGACACGGGGCTCTTCTTCCCGGTCGACCCGGGGGCCGACGCCTCGCTCGGCGGCATGGCGGCGACCCGGGCCTCGGGCACCAATGCCGTGCGCTACGGCACGATGCGCGAGGTGGTGCTCGGCCTCACCGCCGTCCTCGCCGACGGCAGCATCGTGCATACCGGCGGGCGGGCCCGGAAGAGCGCCGCGGGCTATGACCTCACCCGCCTCCTGATCGGCTCGGAGGGCACGCTCGGCATCATCACTGAGCTGCGCCTTCGCCTCTTCGGCATTCCCGAGGCGATCTCGGCGGCGGTCGCCGCCTTCCCGAGCGTGCAGGCGGCGGTCGAGACCGTGCAGCTCACCATCCAGTCGGGCATTCCGGTGGCCCGGATCGAGCTGCTCGATGCCGTGCAGATGCGGGCCTGCATCGCCCATTCGAAGCTCGCCGGGCTCGAGCCGCAACCGACGCTTTTCTTCGAGTTCCACGGCAGCGCCGCCTCGGTGGCCGAGCAGGCGGAGGCCGTCCAGGCGATCGCCGGCGATCTCGGCGGCACCGGGTTTCGCTGGTCGACCAGCACCGAGGAGCGCAGCCGGCTCTGGCGCGCCCGCCACGACGCCTATTACGCCGCCCTCGCGCTCCGGCCCGGCTGCCGCGGCTGGGCCACCGATGTCTGCGTGCCGATCTCGAAGCTCGCCTCGTGCATCGCCGAAACCGAGACCGACCTCGGCGAAAGCGGGCTGCTCGCCCCGATCGTCGGCCATGTCGGCGACGGCAATTTCCACCTCCTCTTCCTGCTCGACCCGAACGACCCGGACGAGCAGGCCCGGGCCAAGGCCGTGAACGCCCGGCTGATCGAGCGGGCGCTGCAGCTGGGTGGCACCTGCACGGGCGAGCACGGCATCGGCATGGGCAAGATCAAAAGCCTCGAGCGCGAGCACGCCGACGCCATGGGCATGATGCGGACGATCAAGAGGGCGCTGGATCCGGCGAACATCCTCAACCCCGGCAAGGTGCTGCGGCTGGACCCGTGATGAACGCGGACCGACGCCGGCAAGACTCGCTGCCTGTTTGGCACACGTCGTCCGCTGTCCGCCGGGTCCGATCGGCAACCGGGGGCCTTGCCCGGCGCCGGCGGCCATGCAGAAGGCGCGGCGGATTTGGGGGCGACCGCCCTTCCGGCGGGGCTGCGCGGTCCCCCATCACCCGGGATGACGCGCCGACTCATGCACCTGAAGCCCGTGTCCCCGGCCCGTGCAGCCGCCCCGATTCCTCGTCTTTTCCTAGACCGTCGAGGTCACCTTCTTCAGCCCCCGCGGCCGATCGGGATCGTGCCCCCTGGCGACCGCCAGGGCCGCCGCCATCGGGTAGAAGGCGGCGATCGCCACGATCGGATCGAGCAGGGGATGCAGGGGCTCGGGCAGCCGCACCGCGAGGCCGGCGACCTTCGGGTCGGGGCTCGCCGTGATCACCGTGCCGCCCGCCGCCGCCATCTCCGCCGCGAAAGCGGCCGTATCCGCGCCGCCCGCGTCGGCGAGCGCTATCGCCAGGAGCGGGAACCCGTCGTCGATCACCGCCCGGGGCCCGTGCCGCACCTCGGCCGAGCTGAACGCCTCGGCATGGAGGTAGGAGGTCTCCTTGAGCTTGAGCGCGGCCTCGTTGGCGATCGCCAGGGCCGGCCCGCGGCCGAGCACGTAGAGGCTCGACGCCTCGGCGAGGCTCTCGACCGTGCTTCCCCAGTCCACCGCCAGCGCCGCCTCGAGCCGCGCCGGCAGGCGCTCGAGGCCCGCCATCAGCGCCTGGTCGCCGCGCCAGACGGCGATCAGCCGGGCGATGGCGACCAGGGTCAGGATGAAGCTCTTGGTGGCGGCGACGCTCCGCTCGGCGCCGGCACGCTGCGGCAGGACATGCCCCGAAGCCTCGGCGAGGGCCGATCCCGGCTGGTTGACGATCGCCGCCGTCACCGCCCCCGAAGCGCTCGCCGCCTGCATGCTGGCCACCAGATCCGGGCTGGCGCCCGACTGGGAAAGCCCGACCACGAAGGCCCGGTCGAGCGCCAGCTTGGCGCCGTAGCGGCTGACCAGCGACGGCGGCAGCGACGCCGTGGCGAGCCCGGCGGCGAGGGCGAGCAAGGTGGCGGCGTAGGCCGCCGCATGGTCCGAGCTGCCGCGCGCGATGGTTGCGGCGAAGACCGGCGGCGCCGCGTCGAGGGCCGCCGCGAGCGCCGCGTAGGCCTCGCTGTCCGCCGCCAGTTGGGCAGCGACCAGCGTCGGCGTCTCGCGCACCTCGTCGAGCATGAGGGACGACATCAGGGTTCCTTTCGTCGGGCTTCGGGGAATTCGGCGGGGCTGTGGCCACGGGCGATCAGGAAGGCGCCATCCAGAGGCGAGCCCGCCCGTCCGCTCCCCTCGAGCGCCGGACCGAGCGCGGCGGCGATGGGTGCGCGGAAGACCTCGGCGAGGCCGCCGCCCAGGACCAGCTTCTCCGCTGCCGTGGCGGCCAGCGCTTGGGCCAGCCGCACATGGTGGCCGGCCGCCTCGTCGATCAGGGAGCGGGCGTGCCGATCGCCGGCGGCGGCCGTCTCGACGACCAGGGGGGCGAGGCTCGCGAACTCGGCCGGCCGCGCCCCCTTGAGCCAGGCCAGGATGGCCGAAGGCGCCGATCCCAGGCGCGATTCCAGAAGCGGCCAGAGAGCGCTTTCGGCATCGGCGCCGTAGCCGTCGAGCCGCTCCAGCCAGTCGCCGAGCGCCCGCAGGCCGAGCCAGGCGCCGCCGCCCCGGTCGCCGATCGGAAAGCCCCAGCCGCCGAGCTGGCGATGCTCGCCCGAGGCGTGGAGTCGAAACCCGACCACGCCGGTGCCGATGGCGAGCAGCGCGCCGGGCCGACCCTCGACCGCCCCGATCAGCGCCACATAGCCGTCGCTCGAGAGATGCCGCGCCTTAAAATCGCCGAGCTCCGCCCGGAACAGCTCGCCGCTGCCGGGAGCGCTGGTCCCGGCCAGCCCGGCGCTCACCACGGTCGCCGCCGCAGCCGATTCCGGCTCCAGCCCCGCTTCGGCGCAGAGGCGCTGCCAGAGGGCGCGGATCTCGGCGAGGCCGCCGACCGGGTCCTGATAGAGGTTGCACGGCCCGCCGACCGCCTCGACGACCCGAGCGCCGTCCCAGGGAGCGAGCGCCGCCCGGGTCTTGGTGCCGCCACCGTCGACGGCAAGAATATAGCGTTCCCCAGCCATGCACCATGCATACCAAAAGGGACCAATTCTGACAATAGACCATCCCTATGAGTATCATTTTTCGTGGTGCATCAATGTAATAACGAGAATACGGTCCGATTCTTCACGCCGTGCGGAATACCTCTTGCCCGGTGGTATTTTTTTGGTATGGTTCGACCGACAACGGAGGCAGCGATGGACACGGAACGACGCCTCGAGCGCTATCGCGCGGCCGACCGCTGGCCGACCGAGGAAGCGCTCGCCGCCATGCTCGACAACCAGATGGCCGCCTTCGGCGCCGTGCGGCAGGCCTTGCCGGCCCTCGCCGCCGCCGTTCAGGCGGCAGCCGACCGCCTCGCGAACGACAAGGGCCGGCTGGTCTATGTCGGCGCCGGCGCCTCCGGCCGTCTCGCCGTCCAGGACGGGGTCGAGCTCCACCCGACCTTCGGCTGGCCGCATGACCGGCTCGTCTACCTCATGGCCGGCGGCGAGGCGGCCCTGATCCGATCCCGCGAGGGTGCGGAGGACGATGCCGAGGCCGGTGCCGACGCGATCCGCGAGCACGCCATCGGCCGGGCCGACGTGGTTCTCGGCGTCGCCGCCTCCGGCACCACCTCCTTCACCCGCGCCGCCATCCGCGCCGCCAGGGAGCGGGGTTCGCTCACCATCGGCATGGCCAACAACCGGGCGGCACCGCTGCTCGCCGAGGCCGAGCACGCCATCCTCCTCGAAACGGGCCCGGAGTTTCTCGCCGGCTCGACCCGGATGACCGCCGGCACCGCGCAGAAGATGGCGCTCAACCTCTTCTCGACCCAGCTCATGACCGAGCTCGGCCGCGTCTATGACGGCCTCATGGTCAACGTCGTCGCCTCGAACGCGAAGCTGATCGAGCGCGGCCGGCTGATGGTCGAGGCGATCACCGGCTGCGACGACGAGACCGCCCGGGACGCGCACGAGGAAGCCCGGCACGACGTCAAGCTCGCCGTCCTCCTGGTGGACGGCCTGCCGCTCGACGCGGCCCGAAGCTGCCTCGCGCGGGCCAGGGGCAACCTGCGCCGTGCCCGGGACATCGAGCCCGAGCCGATCCACGAGACCTAGCCGCGCACCCGAAAGGCAACTGCCATGCGACCGGCTTCGGCCGCCGACCACCCGACGCGATGATCTCGCCGACCGCCATGGCGGACAGCCGCCTCGCCTGCCTGCGCCCCGATCCGGCCGGCGCCGGCCCGCTCTATCTGCAACTGGCCGAGCGCCTCGAGCGGGCCGTCGTCGGCGGCCTGCTCCGGGACGGCGAGCCGCTGCCGCCCGAGCGGATGCTGGCGGAGATCCTCGACGTCTCGCGCACCACGGTTCGCCGGGCGCTCGACGAGCTCGTCCGTCGCGGCCTGGTCACCACCCGGCACGGCTCGGGCAACTTCGTCGCCAGCCGCTTCGAGCAGCCTTTGGCGCGCCTCTCCAGCTTCACCGAGGACATGGCGGCGCGCGGCCGCGAGTCGAGCTTTCGCTGGCTCGAGCGCGGTCGCGGCCGGCCCAGCCCGGAGGAGACCGTGGCGCTCAATCTCGGTCCCGGCGACGATGTCAGCCGCTTCGTTCGCCTGCGCTTCGCCGACGGCGAGCCGATGTGCATCGAGCGCGCCTCGATCCCGGCCCGCTATCTGCCCGATCCGGACCGGGTCGAGAGCTCGCTCTATGCAGCGCTCCGTGCCCTGGGCGTGGAGCCGGTGCGGGCGCTGCAGCATCTGCGGGCCGCGGCGGCTGGTCCGGCGGATGCAGCCCTCCTCGCGATTTTGGCAGGCCACCCGGTGATGGCCACCGTGCGCCACGGCTTCCTCGCCGACGACCGGCCGGTCGAGCTCACCCGCTCGCTCTACCGCGCCGACCGCTACGACTTCGTCGCCGAGATGCGCCGCAGCTGAAGGAGACCAGCATGACCGGGACCCGGTCCCTCGCCGAAATCCGGACCCTGGAGGGTCGCATCGTCACCCCGGACGGCATCGTCACCGGCCGCTTGCGGCACGACAGCCGAATCCTGTCGATCGAGCCGGACGACCAGGCGCGGGACGGGCTCTTGATCCTGCCCGGCTTCATCGACCTGCACGTGCACGGCGGCGGCGGTGCCGATGTCATGGATGGCGCCGATGCGGTCCGCGCGATGGCCCGCTTCCATGCGAGGCAAGGCACGACCAGCCTGCTCGCGACCACGGTCACGGCCCCCGAGGACGAGCTCCGCCTGGCCTTCGCCGGCATCGCCGCCGCCCTGGCCGAGCCCGCCCCGGACGGTGCCGAGGTCATCGGCGTCCATCTCGAGGGCCCCTTCCTCAATCCCGAGGCCCTCGGCGCCCAGCCGCCCTTCGCCATCGCCCCCGATCTCGATCTGGTCGCCGAGCTGCACGGGAAGGCACCCATCCGGGTCGCCACCATGGCGCCGGAGATCGATCCGGACGGCCGCCTCCTCGCCTGGTTCAAGGGCCACGGCGTCAGGGCGCAGATCGGCCACACCTGCTGCAGCTACGCCACGGCCAAGGCGGCGCTCGCCGCCGGGGCCACCGGCTTCACCCACCTCTACAACGCCATGACCGGCCTCCACCACCGGGCGCCCGGCGCCGTCGGCTGCGCCCTGGCGCACGCGCGCTTCGCCGAGCTGATCCTCGATTTCCAGCATGTCGAGGCGGGTGCGGCGCTCGCAGCACTCCGGGCGATCCCCGGCCTCTATGCCATCACCGACGCGGTCGCCGCCTGCGGCATGCCGGACGGCGCCTACCATCTCGGCCGCCACGCCATCCAGAAGACCGGCGAGACCGTCCGCCTCGCCGACGGCACGCTCGCCGGCAGCGTGCTCACCATGCGCCGGGCCTTCGCCAATTTCGGCACGCTCGGCCTCGATGCCGTCCAGGCCGCGAGGCGCACGAGCAGCCTCGCCGCGGCCTATCTCGGCCTCGACGACCGCGGCCGGCTGGTGCCGGGCCTGCGCGCCGATCTCACGCTGATCGGCCCGGCGGGCGAGATCGCGGGCGTGGTGCGCGAGGGCCGAACGATCGTCGGCTGACCCGGTCCCGCCAGCCGATCGAGCGGCGCCCGTGCGTTAACCAATCCTTCAAGAAATAGCGGCATCATCCGTGGCTGGGCCCGGTCCGTCGACCGAGGTCCATGGCTTGCCGGTCGCCGCGCCTCCCGCGGTGTTGGCCGGTGGAACCGCCGATGGTGAGGTCGCATGCGAGTGCTGAACAGTCGAAGCCGCCTGGCGAAGGGCATGTCCGTCATGCTGCTCCTCGGCATCGCCGGCTGCGCCGGCCAGACCGAGCTGCCGCTGCTGCCGAATGAAAGCGGGGCCGGAACGGCAACCGATGGCTCGCCGCTGACCGATTCCGGCCGGCTGGTGCGCATGGGCCAGCGCAGCCTCGCCGCCGGCGATCCGACGACCGCCGTGGGCTTTCTCGAGCAGGCGCTGGCCGTCGATCGCGGCAACCACGAGGCGGCCGTGCTGCTCGGCAAGGCCAATCTGGGCCTCGGCCGGCCGCAGGATGCGGCGACAGCCTTCGGCCTGGTCCTGCAGAGCGATCCCAGCAACCGCGAGGCGACGATCGGCTACGCCAAGGCGATGATCGCCATCGGCCGCAGCGAGACCGCGCTGGCGCATCTGGAGCCCCTGGTCCGCCAGCAGCCGGGCGATGTCGAGGCCGGCAATCTCATGGGCGTCGCCCTCGATCTGCAGGGTGCCCACGACCGGGCGATCGCCGCCTATCGGGAGAGTTTGCGCCTGACGCCGGACGAGCCGGCGCTGATGAACAATCTCGGCCTCTCTTTGGCCCTCGCCGGCCGTCACGACGAGGCGGTCGCCGTGCTGCGGCCGCTGGCCGAGGGCTACGCCTCGTCGCCGCGCGCCCGCCAGAATCTGGCGCTGGCCTATGGCCTGAAAGGCGAGATGGCGGAGGCCGATCGCTGGAGCCGGATGGATCTCGCCGATTCCGACGTCGCCAACAACCTGCGCTACTTCCGCACGATCGCCGGGCTCGAGCCCGGTGCCGTGCGCAGCGCCGCCCTGCAGCCCGACTTCAAGGAGCCGGCGGTCCAGGAAGCGCCCGGCAAGCCGCGCCTCGCGGCACCCCGACCGGCGGCGCCCGCGGCTCCGGCAGCCTTGCCGAAGACGGCTCCGGCCACTTCGGCACCGCCCGCCCCCCTGGTCACGACCCCGGCTGAACCACCACCGCCGGGCGCCGCCCTGGCCATCCCGCCTGCGGACGAGCCCGTCGCCGCCGCTCCGGCGGCGCCCGGTCCGGGCTTCGGCACGGTCGAGCCGTCCGTCGGCGTCGTCGGCACCCAACCGGCGGCGCTCGGTCGCTGGTTCGTCGACCTCGGCAGCTTCGACACGGCGGCCGCCACCAGCGCCTACTGGCGCAAGCTGCGCCAGACGCACGGCCCGGCGATGGACGGCCTCAACCGGCTGGCCGGCGGCACCGCCGGATCCGCACCCCTGATCGTCGGCCCGTTCACGACGGCGGCCGAGGCAAGGGAGCTCTGCGCCGCCCTGGCCGGCAGTGTAGTCTACTGCAACCCGGTGCAGCTTTGATGACCGTGGCTCGCCCCGCTTCACGGTTTGGTAACGATTTTGCTTCAAGCTACCCCCTGATCGACGCAGCAGAAGGAGTACTGCAGATGACCACGTTCAAGCGTTTCCTCGCCGACGAGAGCGGTGCCACCGCCATCGAGTACGGCCTCATCGCCGCTCTCGTCTCGGTCGCCGTGCTGGCGATCCTCGGCACCCTGGGCGGCCAGCTCCAGGAGACCTTCCAGAACATCTCCGACAGCCTCTCCACGGCCGGCATCACCGGCGGCGGCGGCACTTGACGCCGACGCGGTTGTGACGGCAGCCGGCTGGCCGAGCACGAGCGCGGCCAGCCGGCTGATTGAAACCGGGCGGATCACGGCATCGGTCGAAAACACGAATGAGCCTCTCCCTGCTCTCCCTGGCCCAGCTCGGCCTCGGCATCGCCGCCCTGGCCACGGTCATCAGGGCGGCCTGGTCGGACCTCCGCACCCGGCTGATCGCCAACCGGCTGCCGGCCCTCCTCGTCGGCCTCGGCGTTCCCGGCCATGTCCTGCGCGCCACCGACTGGGCCGAGGCCGCGGCGCTCGCGGGCGGCGCCCTGGTCCTGGCCCTCGTGGCTTTCGCCGGCCTTTTCGCGCTCTGGCGCTTCGGCAAGATCGGCGGCGGCGACGTCAAGCTGCTGGTGGCCGCCACGTTCTTCGTCGGCACCGACGGCTTCCCGGCCCTGCTCGCCGGCACCGCCTTCGCCGGTGGCCTTCTCGCCCTCGCCTATCTCATCGTGTCGACCCGCCTGCCGCTCGTCGCCTGCCAGCTGGCCGCCATGACCTCTGCCGGCGGCGCCATGGCGCCGGCCACCATCCCCTACGGCGTCGCCATCGCGGCCGGCACCGCCTTCGCCATCGTTCCAAGACTTCCCCTGCTCATCGGTTGAGGACAGCACATGCGGCGCATCCTGCTCCCCCTCGTCGCGGTCGCCCTGGCGATCGGCACGGCGCTCTACGCCAATGCCTGGCTCGAGGGCGAGCGGCGGGCGGTGCTGGCCCAGGTCACCCCGGTGACCGCCGCCGATCCCGAGTACATCGAGGTCCTGGTCGCCGCCGAGCGGCTGACGCCCGGCAGCTTCATCAAGCCGACCTCCTGGCGCTGGCAGAAATGGCCCGCCGTCGAGGTGCCGGAGAGCTACCTGCTGCGCGGCCGGGACGACGCGGTCGAGCTCGAGGGCTCGGTCGCCCGCCAGGTCCTGGTGCCCGGCGATCCGATCCTCGCCGACAGCCTGGTGCGACCGGGCGATCGCGGCTTTCTCGCCGCCGTGCTCGATCCGGGCATGCGAGCCGTCTCGGTTCCGGTGGACGAAGCCTCGAGCAATGCCGGGCTCATCTTTCCGGGCGACCATGTCGACCTCATCCTGACCCAGACGATCGCCGGCGACGCCGATGGCGGCGCCGATCGCCGGGTCAGCGAGACGGTCCTCCAGGATCTTCGGGTCATCGCCATGGGCCGCCGGCTGCACAGCGAGCCGGACGAGACCGCCGACACGGGCCAGGTGCGGACCGTCACCCTCGAGGTCGATCCCGCCGGCGCCGAGACCGTCGCCCTGGTCACCGAGCTCGGCAAGCTGTCCTTGAGCCTGCGCAGCATCGCCACCGATCCCAAGGTCGCATCCGCGACCGGCGCCGCCGCGGCGCCACGCCAGACGGTGACCTGGGACAGGGACGTCAGCCGGGTGCTCCGGTCAGAGGACTATGTCCGGCCGCGTCTGACGGTCATGCGCGGCGCCGCCATGGAGCGGGCACCTTTGGATGGGGAGAGCAGTCGATGAGCTTCACGAAGATGGTGCCAGCGCGGCTCGCCGCCGCCCTCGCCTGCCGGATCAGGCCCTTCGCCCTGGTGCTCGCGACCCTGGCGCTGACGCTGGGCGGCCTGCCGCTCCAGCCGGCGGTCGCCCAGCAGGCGGGCAACAACGTGCAGGGCGCCACCGACCAGCTCAGCGTCGAGGTGCGCCAGGGCAAGCTCGTGCGGCTGGACCGGCCGGCGGCCTCGGTCTTCGTCGCCGACCCGGACATCGCCGACGTCCAGGCGCATTCGGCCTCGCTGGTCTACGTCTTCGGCCGGCGCGCCGGGGTCACCACGCTCTTCGCCGTCGACGGCGACGAGAATCTGCTCTTCAGCAGCGTCGTCACCGTCGAGCATCCGGTCACCCGCATGCGCCAGGTGATCGAAAGCCTCGGGCTCGCCGCCTCGGTCGACGTGCAGTCGATCGATGGCGGCATTCTCCTTTCCGGCGACGTCGCCGATCCCGCCACCGCCGAGGATCTGCGCGAGCTGGTCACCCGGTTCGTCGGCGAGAACGAGGTCGTCCTGAACCGGTTGACGATCCGCGCACCCACCCAGGTCAATCTGCGGGTCCGGGTCGCCGAGATGTCCCGCGACGTCACCAAGATCTTCGGCATAAGCTGGGACAACGCGCTGGCTTTCGGCGACTTCGCCCTGGGGCTGAGCACCGGCCGGCCGTTCGCCGCCGGCAACACCATCACCGGCAGCTTCGAGAACGACAACCTGACGATCGACGGGGTGATCGACGCCCTCGAGCGCGAGGGCCTGGTCACCGTGCTGGCCGAGCCGAACCTCACCGCCCTTTCGGGCGAGACCGCGAGCTTCCTCGCCGGCGGCGAGTTCCCCGTGCCGGTCGGCACCGAGAACAACGACATCCAGATCGAGTTCAAGCAGTTCGGCGTCAGCCTCTCCTTCACCCCGACCGTGCTGTCGCGCAATCGCATCGGCCTTCGGGTCCGCCCCGAGGTCAGCGATCTGAGCGAGAATGGCGCCATCACCCTGCAGAACATCGTCATCCCGGCTCTGGCGACACGCCGGGCCGAGACGACGGTCGAGCTCGGCAGCGGCCAGAGCTTCGCCATCGGCGGCCTGATCTCCAACAGCACGCGCAACAGCCTGGAGAAGGTGCCGGGCATCGGCGACCTGCCGATCCTCGGCACGCTCTTCCGCTCGACCAGCTTCCGGCAGCGCGAGACCGAGCTCGTGATCATCGTCACCCCCTATCTCGTCGAGCCGCGCGCCGAGCGGGACCTGGCCTTGCCGACCGACGGCTTTCGCGCACCGACCCAGCTCGAGCTGATCCTCGATGGCCGTCTCGCCGGCAGCTACCCGAGGCCCGGCCCGACCGCGCGGTCGACGGCCGTCAATGGCCTGCGCCTCGCGGGACCCGCCGGCTTCGTGATCAATTGAGAGGCACCGCCATGACGCTCACCACCACTCCGGCACGCCGGATCGGCCGCCGGCTGATCCGGGGCGGCCTGACCCGGAGCCTCACCCTGGGCCTCGCCCTGGCCTGGCTCGGCGCCTGCAGCGCCACCTCGCCCTTCCCGCCCGCGGCACCGCCGACGCCCCTGCCGCAGCGCCCGACAGCCCAGCTGGCCCCGCTCGAGTTGCGCCACAGCGTGCTGTTCGCCACCGACGACGATCGGCTGTCGCCGGCCGAGTCCGCCTCGCTCGCCGAGTTCGCGGCGCTGCTCGACCAGCGCCTGGTCATCGACCAGATCGTCCTCGGCCATGCCGACATTCGCGCCGACGATGCCCTGAACGATGCGCTCTCGGCGCGACGCGCGGCACGGGTCGAGGAGGCTCTCCTGGAGCACGGCATCGACCCCGAGCGGATTTCTACGGCCGCCCTCGGCCGCCACTTCCCGGTCGCGGCGGCCAGCGAGGCGGAGAGCCTGCGCCTGAGCCGCCGGGTCGAGATCCTGGTCAACGGCTTCCTCGTGGTCGAGCCGGCCTGCCCGGACTGGTCCCGGTCCGTGGCGAAGGACGGAACGAACCAGACGATGAGCAATCTCGGCTGCGCCACCGAGCTCAATTTCCTGCGCATGGTGGCCGATCCGGCCGATCTCGTGCTCCCCCGCCCGCTCGGCGCCGCCGACCCGAGCCGCGAGGTCGGCGCCGTCCAGCGCTACCGCCAGGACAAGGTCAAGAGTCTCAAGGTGGAGGCGTCTGGACCATGAGCACGCAGACCCTGGCGCCGGTGTCGGGCAAGAAGCCCGAGGACGCGCAGTTCAGCGCCTATATCGTCGACGACGCGTCGCGCGAGGTGATCGATCAGGTGGCCCGCGAGCTGGTCATCCCCCGGGCCTCGATCAAAAAGGGCACGATCCGCACCGCGATCGAGGCCCTGGGCCAGCAGCGCTCGCCCAAGATCCTGATCGTCGATCTGTCCAGCTCGGAGCTGCCGCTTTCCGACGTCAACGAGCTCGCGGAGGTCTGCGAGCCGGGCGTCACGGTGATCGCCATCGGTGACCGCAACGATGTCGGCCTCTTTCGCGAGCTCCTGAACAGCGGCATCAGCGACTACCTGGTGAAGCCGCTGTCCACGGCCCTGGTGCAGCGCTCCCTCCTTGCGACCGTCGACGGCGAGGCGCGCGCCCGGCAGACCAATCGGCTCGGCCGGCTGGTGGCGACGGTCGGCACCCGGGGTGGCGTCGGCACGACCATGCTGGCGACCAGCCTCGCCTGGACGATCGCCAACGACCGGCGCCGGCGCGTGGCGCTCCTCGATCTCGACCTGCAGTTCGGCAGCGTGGCGCTGGCGCTCGATCTCGAGCCGACCCACGGTCTGCGCGAGGCCCTGGAAAATGCCGAACGGATCGACAGCCTCTACATCGACCGCACGATGGCGCGCTACTCCGACACCCTTTTCGTCCTGAGCGCCGAGGAGGAAATCGGCGACAGCGTCGACATCGATCCCAGGGCGCTCGAGCTCCTGGTCTTGGAGCTGCGCAACAAGTACCACTATCTGATCGCCGATCTGCCGGAGCCCAGCTCGCCGATGGCGCAGGGCATCGTGCAGAACGCCACCCATCTCGTCCTCGTCACCGACCTGTCCCTGGCCGGCATGCGCGACACGCTGCGCATCTCGCAGGCGGCCCTGCAGGCCAATGCGTCCTGCCAGCTCACGGTCGTCGTCAACCGCGCCGGCGAGCACCGCGCCGGCGAGATCGCCGTGGCCGAGTTCGAGAAGGCGATCGCACGGCCGATCGATGTCATCGTCCCCTTCGATGCGAAGACCGTGGCGGCGGCCATGAATGTCGGCCGCCCGGTCTCGCGCGATCGCGGGAGGGTCGCCACCGCCATCGGTCGCGTGGCGGACCGGCTGACCGGGACCGCGAGCAAGGGCCATGGCGGCCTGCTCAACCGCATGCTCGCGCGCAAGGGCTGAGCCATGTTCGGCAGACGGCCCAGCGAAGCGCTCCCGAGCGTCCAGGCGGTCCCGGCCACCGTGCCGACCCCTTCGGACGGGCCGGTTGCCGCCGCGACGGCGCTCGAGGCGCGTCCCGCCGGCCAGCCGCCAGCCATCCGACAGCCGGCGCCGGCGGCGCGGGAGCGCCGGGCACAGGCCGCGCCGGCCTCCCTGCAGGTCGTCCAGAACCTGCTCTACGAGCGGATCGACGGCTCGGCGGCGGCCCGCCTGCCGCGCGAGGAGCTGCTGCGGCAGGTCCTCGAGCTGATCGGCGAGATCGTCGTCGAGCAGCGCCTGTCCCTGACCGGGACCGAGCTTTCGGCGATGGGCCGCTCGATCGTCGACGACATGATCGGGCTCGGCCCGCTCGAGAACCTCGTGCAGGACGAGGGCATCACCGACATCATGGTGAACGGCCCGCACCAGGTCTATGTCGAGCGCCGCGGCAAGATCGAGCTGACCGACGTCCAGTTCCGCGACCGCCAGCACGTCATGAACATCGCCCAGCGGATCGTGAGCCGCGTCGGCCGGCGGGTCGACGAGACCTGTCCGATCTGCGATGCCCGCCTCGAGGACGGCAGCCGGGTGAACATCATCGCCCCGCCGCTGGCGCTGGACGGCTGCTCGATCTCGATCCGCAAGTTCTCGAAGAAGAGCATCACCCTCGACGTCATGGCCCGGCAGAACAACCTGTCCAACGAGCTGGCGACGGTTCTGAAGATCGCCGCGGCCTGCCGCCTCAACGTGATCATCTCGGGCGGCACCGGCTCGGGCAAGACGACCATGCTGAACGCCATGTCGCAGCTGATCGATCCGGGCGAGCGGATCGTCACCATCGAGGACGCCGCCGAGCTGCAGCTGCAGCAGCCGCACGTCGTCCGCCTCGAGACCCGCCCGGCCAATCTGGAGGGCCATGGCGAGATCCTGATGCGCGATCTGGTCAAGAACGCGCTGCGCATGCGGCCGGACCGGATCATCTGCGGCGAGGTGCGCGGCCCCGAGGCCATGGACATGCTGCAGGCCATGAACACGGGCCACGACGGCTCGATGTGCACGCTGCACTCGAACAACCCGCGCGAGGCCATGAGCCGGCTCGAGAACATGATCACCATGGCCGCCACGACGCTGCCGACCCGTGCCATCCGCTCGCAGATCGTCGGTGCCGTCAATCTCGTGATCCAGGTCTCGCGCATGCGCGACGGTGTCCGCCGGGTGACGCACGTGACCGAGATCGTCGGCTTGGAGGGGGACGTCATCACCATGCAGGATCTCTTCTCGTTCGAGTATCACGGCGAGAACCGGGACGGCTCGCTGCACGGCACGTTCAAGGCCTCCGAGCTGCGCCCGCACTTCATCAAGCGCGCGGCCTATTACGGGCTGGATCGAGCACTTCTGGCGGCGATGACCTCGCAACCGGATCGGACCTCTGGATGAGCACCTCGGCGAACCTCCTGCTGCCCGGCATCACCGGCCTCCTGACGCTGCTCGTCGCCTGGGCGGCCGCCGAGGCGGTGACGGGTGGCGCCCGGGCCCGTTCCGGCGACCGTATCGCCCGCGCCCTGCAGCAGAGCCGGTCGGCCGGCCGACCGTCCGAGCCGGACGCCGCCGGCTTGAGCGTGCGCCGTGGCGGAACGCCGCGCCACTTCGAGCGATGGATCACCGAGGCGCTCTCGGGATTCCTCAGCCTTTCCACGCTCGCCGGCTTTCTCCTGCGTGCCGGCATCGGCACCTCGCCCACGAGCTGCCTCACGGTGCTCCTCGGCCTCTGCCTCGCCGCCGCCGCGGGGGCACTGCTGCTCGGCCAGTCGCTGCTCGTTTCCCTCGTCGTGCTGCCGACCACCGTCATGTTCTTGTCGCGTTTTTATGTCGCGCGACGCATTGCCGGCCGCGAGCGACAGTTCCTGGCGCTCTTTCCCGAAGCGATCGACCTCATCGTGCGCGGCGTGCGCGCCGGCCTGCCGGTCACCGAGGCCTTGCGCACCGTCGGCGAGGATGTGCGCGACCCGGTCGGGCAGATCTTTCGGGAGGTCGCCTCCGCCATCAAGATCGGGATGACCCTCGAGGACGCGCTGGCCTCGGTCGCGCGCATGATGCCCGTCCCCGAGTTCAAGTTCTTCGCCATCAGCCTCGCCGTCCAGCAGGAAACCGGCGGCAACCTTGCTGAAATCCTTTCAAATCTTTCGAACATGATGCGCCGCCGTGATCAGGTGAAATTGAAGATCAGAGCCATGTCATCGGAAGCCCGGGCATCGGCCATGATCATCTCGGCTTTGCCGATCGTCGTGAGCCTGATCATCTACTATGTGAATCCGGACTATCTTCAGGTGCTGTTTACCGACTCGCGCGGGCAAATGCTGCTCGGCTCGGCAGTGTTCAGCATGCTGTTCGGCTCATTCGTCATCAGCCGCATGATCAGGTTCGAAATATGAACGTGCTTTTCGAAGCCCTGGCGGAACGGCTCGGCGTGCTGGCTTCGCTGCCGGTCGTCGTCGGCCTCGCCACGATCACCATCTGCGCCCTTTTGTGGTCGGTGTTCCGATCCGACTTCGAGCGCACCGCCCGACGGCGCATGATCGACCGCCATCGCGCCGATCTGAGGTCGCGCTCCCTGAGCAGCCGGACGCGGCATGGCGAGGCGCAGCGGGCCCGGCTGCTCGCCCGCGCCATCAAGGTGCTGCAGCTCATGCCGGCCGAGCGCCTCGAGGCGGCTCGCTGGCGGTTGTCGGGAGCCGGCCTGAGATCGAAGAACGCTCTTTTGCATTTCTACATCGCCAAGGTCGTTTCTTCCGCCCTGGGTGCCATCCTGGCCTTCTTCTTCAAGCTGTACTCCGAAGATTTCGCCATCGGCATGGACGTCCTCGGGCTGACCCTGCTCGGTGCCGCCCTCGGCTTCTTCGTTCCCAATTTCCTCTTGATGCGGCGGCGCAAGCGGCGCCTCCTGGCGCTGCAGCGCGGGTTGCCGGACGCGCTCGACCTCCTCGTCATCTGCGCCGAGGCGGGCCTGTCCCTGGATGCGGCCCTGGGTCGTGTCGCCGACGAGTTCGGCGCCGCCATGCCGGAGCTCGCCGAGGAGCTGACGCTGACGGCGGTCGAGCTCAGCTTCCTGCCGGATCGACGCCAGGCGCTCCTGAACCTGTCGCGACGTGTCGACCTGCCGGCCTTCCGCGGCGTCGTGACCACTTTGCTGCAGACCGAGAAGTACGGCACGCCCCTGTCGCAGACCTTGCGGACGCTCTCCTCCGAGTATCGCGAGCAGCGCATGCTGCGAGCCGAGGAGAAGGCCGCGCGCCTGCCGGCGACGCTGACCGTGCCGATGATCGTCTTCATTCTGCCGACCCTGTTCATCGTTCTGGGCGGCCCCGCCTTCATCCGGATCTTCGATCAGCTGATCGATTGAGCGGTCCCGCGGATCCGGGCCGCACCCTCCCGGCACCCGGCGAGGCATGACCGAGCGGCTCGCCAGCGTACGGCCACACCCACAGC
>CAYMTA010000030.1:0-11560 GCA_964393275.1 uncultured Geminicoccaceae bacterium
CCGCTGCCAAGCTCACCTCCGGTTGGCTTACGATCGGCGCCGGCTTTGTCGCCGATCGTAAGCCAATGAAATGCCCCATAAACTTCTCGGACAGGCTCTGAGGCCCCCTCAGCCGCCGTCGCGCACCCGCCGCCATTTGGCGACGTTCCGGTTGTGCTCGGCCAGGCTCTTCGCGAACGCGTGGCCGCCCGTGCCGTCGGCGACGAAGTAGAGATAATCCGTCTCGGCCGGCGCCACCGCGGCCTCCAGGGCACCCCTGCCCGGGTTGGCGATGGGCCCGGGCGGCAGGCCGGCATGGACATAGGTGTTGTAGGGATCGTCCACCTCGAGGTCGCGGCGCAGCAGCTGCCGCCCGAGCGGCCCCTGGCCCCGTGTCAGCGCATAGATCACGGTCGGATCGGTCTGCAGCAGCATGCCGCGCCGCAGGCGATTGACGAAGACGCCGGCGACGAGCCCGTACTCGTCCGGCACCGCCGTCTCCTTCTCGATGATCGAGGCCAGCGTCAGCGCCTCCTGCGGGGTGGCGAGGGGCAGGTCGGGCTGCCGTCCGGCCCAGAGCTCGGCCAGGAGCGTCGCCATCTCCGTCTGCATCTGCTCGACGATGCCGACGCGCGTGGTGCCGCGCGGGAAGTGGTAGGTCTCGGGCAGGAGCGTGCCCTCGCCCGGCGTCACCTCCGGCATGGGCCCGGTCAGCACCGGGTCGGCCGCGACCAGCGCCAGCGTCTCCGCCGTGGTCAGGCCCTCGGGCACGGTCAGGGCGTGCAGCACGACCCTGCCGCTCTCCAGGAGATCGAGCAGGGCGTTCGGGCTGATCGCCGCCGGCACCAGGTACTCGCCGGCCCGGAGCTTGCGGTCGCGGCCGGTCAGCCGGGCCGCGAGGCGAAAGATCCTGGCATCGTCGACCACCCCGGCAGCCTCGAGCTTCATGGCGATGCCGGCGAGGCCGCTGCCCCGCTCGAGCTCGATCACCTGCTCCTGCGCCAGCGGCCCGGGTGTGTCCATGTAGCGGCCGAGCAGCCACCAGCCGGCGCCGACAGCGAGCACGGCGAGCAGCAGGAGGCCGAGGGCGGCGGCAGCGAGACGGCGCAGCCAGATCACGGTATCGTGAGGCTCAGATCGTGTCGGGGTGGGCGAAGATCAGGGTGGCGTTGGTGCCGCCGAAGCCGAAGGAGTTGGAGAGCGCGGCCCGCACCTTCAATTCCTTGGCCTCGTGCGGCACGAGGTCGATGCCGTGGCAGTCGTCCGACGGGTTGTCGAGATTGAGGGTCGGCGGCACCACCCCGTCGCGCATGGCGAGGATCGAGAAGATCGCCTCCGCGCTGCCGGCGGCCCCCAGGAGATGGCCGATCGCCGACTTGGTCGAGGACATCTTCAGCTTGGCCGCGGCCGGGCCGAAGAGGCGCTTGACGGCGCCGAACTCGAGCTCGTCGCCGAGCGGCGTCGAGGTGCCGTGCGCGTTGACGTAGTCGATGTCCGAAGGCTCCATGCCCGCCCGGCGGAGCGCGTTGCGCATCGAGCGGTAGGCGCCGGCGTGCTCGGGTGCCGGTGCTGTGACGTGATGCGCGTCGCCGGACAGGCCATAGCCCTTGAGCTCGGCGTAGATCCTGGCCCCGCGCCGTCTCGCGTGCTCGAGCTCCTCGAGCACCACCACACCGGACCCCTCGCCCATGACGAAGCCGTCCCGGTCCTTGTCCCAGGGGCGGGACGCGCGCTCGGGCTCGTCGTTGAAGCCGGTCGAAAGGGCCCGCGCGGCGCAGAATCCGGCGATGCCGAGCCGGCAGATCGCGGCCTCCGCCCCGCCCGCCACCATCACGTCGGCGTCGTCGAGGGCGATGAAGCGGGCGGCGTCGCCGATCGCATGGGCGCCGGTCGAGCAGGCGGTGACGGCCGAATGGTTCGGCCCCTTCAGCCCGTGCCGGATCGAGACCTGGCCGCTGACCAGGTTGATCAGCGAGGCCGGGATGAAGAAGGGGCTGACCCGCCGGGGCCCGCCCTTCTCCAGGATCAGCGTCGTCTCGGCGATGGTCTGCAGCCCGCCGATGCCGGAGCCGATCTGCACCCCGGCCCGCTCCCGCTCCTCCTCGGTTTTGGGCTCGTAGCCCGAATCCGCCATCGCCTGGGCGGCGGCGGCGATGCCGAAGATGATGAAGGGGTCGTTCTTGCGGAGATCCTTGGCCTCGACATAGTCGGTGGCATTGAAGAGGCCGGCCCCCTCGCCGCGCGGCACCTGGCCCGCGATCTTCGACGGCAGATCCCCGGTCTCGAAGCCGGTGGTCCGGCCGATCCCGGACCTGCCGGCCACGAGGTTGGCCCATGAGGTCGACGCATCGCCGCCGAGCGGCGAGACGAGACCGATACCGGTGACGACGACACGGCGCATCAGCGGAGCTTCCCAGGTTCTGGCGGGCCGAAGCCGGGCCGACCGCCGGCCGGCGGGAGCCGGCAGCTCAGGACGAGTGGGCCTGGATGTAGGTGATCGCGTCCTGGACGGTCGCGATCTTCTCGGCGGCGTCGTCGGGAATCTCGCACCCGAACTCCTCCTCGAAGGCCATGACCAGCTCGACCGTGTCGAGGCTGTCGGCGCCGAGATCGTCGACGAAGCTCGCCGTCTCGGTGACCTTGGCCTCCTCGACGCCGAGGTGCTCGACGACGATCTTCTTCACGCGCTCTGCGATGTCGCTCATCTGTGTCCTGCTCCGCATGGCCGGGCCCTGGGCCGTCGGCGTCGCCGAGGTGCCGGGCACGCTCGGACGTTCTGGTTTCACCACCGCTGACCGGCGTCTCTGCCGGTTCTCGCTCCTGCTGACAACAGCGCCCGCCCTTTAGCCGACCGCCGCGACACTGACTAGGCGAAGCACGGCGGCACGGTCAACTGCGGCCGCACCGTTGCTTCGGGGTCATGGCCCGGATCAGGGCATCACCATGCCGCCATTGACGTGCAGCGTCTGGCCCGTGACGTAGCCCGCCTCGTCGCTGGCGAGGAAAGCGACCGCCGCCGCGACGTCGGCTCCCTGGCCGAGCCGCGCCATCGGGATGCGGCCGAGCAGGAGCTCCTTCCGCTTCTCGTCGAGCCCGTCGGTCATCGCCGTCTCGATGAAGCCGGGTGCGACGCAGTTCACGGTGATGTCGCGGCTCGCCACCTCCTGCGCCAGGGATTTGCTGAAGCCGATCAGCCCGGCCTTGGCCGCGGCGTAGTTGGTCTGGCCCGCATTGCCGGTGACGCCGACGACCGAGGTGATGTTGACGATGCGCCCGTGGCGCCGCTTCATCATCCCCTTGAGCGCCGCGCGAGAGAGGCGAAAGGCGGCGCCGAGATTGGTGTCGATCACCGCCTGCCAGTCCTCGTCCTTCATCCGCATGGCGAGCTGGTCGCGGGTGATCCCGGCATTGTTGACGAGGATGTCGGCCTCCGCCGCGGCACCGGCGAGCGCCGCCAGGCCCAGGGCCTCGTCGAGATCGGCGACCAGCACACGGGCCCGCTCGCCGAGCTCGCCCTGGAGCGCCCGAAGCGGCGCCTCGCGGCGGCCGGCGAGCACGAGGCTGGCCCCCTGGGCGTGCAGCGCCCGGGCGATCGCCCCGCCGATGCCGCCGGAAGCGCCGGTCACCAGGGCCGTCCGGCCGGTCAGATCGAACATTGCCGCCCCCCCATCAGCCCGCCTGCAGCGCCTGGACGAGACCATCGAGATCGTCCGGCCCCTGCACATTGAAGAGCGCCGCCCCCGGCACCGCGCGTCTGGCGAGGCCGGTCAAGACCTTGCCCGCGCCGAATTCGGCGATCAGCGTGGTGCCGCCCGCCGCCAGGAGCAGCATGGTCTCGCGCCAGCGCACTCGGGCCGTCACCTGTCGGGTCAGGAGGTCGGGCAGCAGCGCCGGGTCGCTCACCGGCTCGGCCGTGACGTTGGCGATCACCGGCACCGCGGGCGCCTCGAACCCGGTGGCGCTCAGGGCGACGGCCAGCCGCGCCGCCGCCGGGCCCATCAGCCGGCAGTGGAAGGGGGCCGAGACCTGCAGCAGCATCGCCCGCTTCGCCCCCCGTTCCCTGGCGAGCGCGCAGGCCGCCTCGACCGCCGCCCGGTCGCCGGAGAGCACCGCCTGGCCATCGGCATTGTCGTTGGCGAGCTCGCACACGCCGCCCGTCGCCGCCTCGGCCGCCGCCGCCACCTCGAGCGCTTGATCCGGGGCAAGGCCCAGGACGGCAGCCATGGCCCCGGCCCCGGCCGGCACGGCAGCCTGCATCGCCTCGCCGCGCAGCCGCAGCAGCCGCGCCGCCGCCCCGATCCCGAGGGCGCCCGTGGCGGCGAGCGCGGAATACTCGCCGAGCGAATGCCCGGCCGCCTGGTCGACCAGCTCGCCGAGCGGCCGGCCGATCCTGGCCTCGAGCGCCCGCACCGCCGCGAGCGAGGTCGCCATCAGCGCCGGCTGGGCGTTCCTGGTCAGCGTCAGCGCCTCCTCCGGCCCCTCGAAGATCAGCGTCGAAAGCTTCTCGCCGAGCGCCTCGTCGACCTCGTGGAACACCGCCCGCGCCGCCGGCTCGGCGTCGAAAAGGGCGCGGCCCATGCCGACGGCCTGCGCCCCCTGTCCAGGAAATACCGCGATCCGCGTCATCACTGCCGACTTGTCGTTGTGAACCGAAAACGAGTGCGGCGTCGGTGTCACGCGGAAGAAGCGGTGTCAAGGCAGGGGCGCGTGGTCCGGCGCCGCCCGCCGGACCACGCGCTGCGGTCTATCTAGAAGAAGAGCGGCCGCAGCAGATAGACGAGCCCGCTCGCGCTCGGTGGGCTGCAGATGCCGTTGACGCAGAGCAGCCCGGTGTTCGGCGGCACGCCAGGCTGGCCGATGTCGACCTTGGCCACGCCATAGGGGTTGGTGTTGATGACAACGATCCACTGATCGCCACCATGCACCCGGTCGAGCTCGTCCGCCGACAATCGAGCCGGCGCCGCCGCGGCCGGCCGGGCCGCCAGAGCGAGACATGCCAGGAACAGAAGCGCACATGCGAGGCCGATGCCCGTCCGCACCATCGCCTTCCCTCCCGATCGTTCGCCGTCGAATTGACAGGCGATCAGCCATTCTACGATAAGTCCACAGTCGGGCAAAGCGATCCTCGAGCGATTGCCTTGCCGATCGCCCTTGCGAGCGCGGCCAAACCGCGTATAACCCTGCCATCCTCGCGGTGGGTCGGCGTACCGGCCGACGGCAGCGAATCTGTAGTGACGGTGGATCGTCGCGTGAAGATGGCGCGGCGGTCCCTGTTGTCGTCCAAATCCAGAGGAGCAACGGCAAACATGCCGCTCTACGAGCACACGTTCATCGCCCGCCCCGACCTCTCGTCGCAGCAGGCGCAGACCCTCGCCGACGAGCTCGGCGCCATCGTTTCCGCGAATGGCGGCGAGGTTAAGAAGGTCGAGTACTGGGGGCTCCGCTCCCTCGCCTACCGGCTGAAGAAGCACAGGAAGGCGCATTACGTGCACCTCAATCTCGACGCATCGCCTGCGGCGGTCGCCGAGCTCGAGCGCAACGAGCGGATCCACGAGGACGTGGTCCGCTATCTGACGGTCAAGATCGACAAGGTCGATGCCGAGCCGTCGATCGTGATGCAGGTCAAGTCCAGCCGCGACGAGCGGCGCCGCGACCGCCCCTGAGCGATCCGCGAAACCGTACAGGCGAGACGAGGTAGAAGATCATGGAAACGAGAGAGCGCCCGCAGGGCTCCTATGGCGACCGCGACCGCGGTGACCGGCCGGATCGTGGCACCCGCGGCGGCGAGCCGCCGAACATCACCATCCGCCGCCCCTTCTTCCGCCGCAAGAAGGCGAGCCCGTTCGCGCATGCCGACGCATCGCCGATCGACTATAAGGACGTGAAGCTCCTGCAGCGCTTCGTCTCCGAGCGCGGCAAGATCGTGCCCCGGCGGATCACCGCGGTGACCGCCAAGGAGCAGCGCCAACTCGCCAAGGCGATCAAGCGCGCCCGGGAGCTGGCCCTCCTGCCCTACGTCGCCGGCTGAGCCTGCGACCTCGGGACCAGCGCTCGTGCAGCGACAGCTCCTCGTCATCGTCCTCGCGGCCGCCGCCAGCGCCGCCCTCTATCTGTCGCTGACCACGGGCGTGCTCGGCACGCCGCTCTTCGCCTATTTCGTGCAGTTGCCGCTGCTCTTCGTCGGCCTGTCGCTCGGGCTGGCGCCGGTCGGCCTCGCCGGCGTCGGCTCGGCCGGCCTCGTCCTGGCGTTCGGCGGCGGCCTCGCCGCCCTCTTCTTCGTCGTGATCCAGATCGCGCCCTGCCTGCTCGCCATCCGCCAGGCGCTGCTCTCCAGGGCCGGGCCGGACGGCAAGACCGAGTGGTACCCGCAGGGCCTCGTGCTCTGCCAGCTCGTGCTCTACGCGGCGGTGGTCCTGGTCCTCGCTTTGCTTTGGGTGCGCTGGTCCACCGGCAGCATCGAGGCGTCCTTCGAGGCGGCGCTCGCCAACGTGCTCGGCCAGCTCACCGGCGAGGCGGGGCAGCTCGCCGGGGTCGCCCGGCGGATCGCCGACTACGCGGCGCTCATGCCCGGTATCATCGCCGTCTCCTGGGTGCTGATGACGGTGATCAACGCCGCCCTGGCCCAGCTCCTGGCCCTGCGCGGCGGTCAGGCGCAGCGGCCGGCGGCACCCTTGGCCGAGCTCTGGCTGCCGGCCTGGTGCGGGCCGGCGCTCGCCATCGGCGCCCTCGCTTCCCTGGTCGCCGGCGGCGATCTCGCCTTCTTCGCCCAGGGTCTCGCGGTCCTGCTCGCCGTTCCGTTCCTCATGCAGGGCCTCGCCGTCATCCACAGCCTCGCCCGCCGGCTGCCCGCCCCCGGGCTGGCGCTGGCCGGCCTCTACCTCGTCCTCGTCCTCTTCAGCTGGCCGCTCGTCGTGGTCGTCGTGGTCCTCGGTCTCGTCGAGGACTGGGCGCATCTGCGGCGCCGTCTGGCCTAATCCCCGGAGTGTCATCCATGCAGGTCATCCTCCTCGAGCGTGTGCCGAAGCTCGGCCAGATGGGCCAGATCGTGAAGGTCAAGCCGGGCTACGCCCGCAACTTCCTGATCCCCAAGGGCAAGGCGCTGCGCGCCACCGAGACGGCGCTCGGCGCCTTCGAGAGCCGCCGCGCCCAGCTCGAGGCGCAGAACCTCGAGCGCAAAAACGAGGCCGAGGAGGCGGCGACCATCATCGACGGCGCCTCGGTGGTCATCCTCCGCCAGGCGAGCGAGGGCAACCACCTCTACGGCTCGGTCAGCCCGCGCGACATCGCCGACGCCTTCATCGAGCAGGGCATCACCTTCACGCGCCAGCAGATCCTGCTCGATGCCCCGCTCAAGACCATCGGCATCCACACCGTGACGGTGGCGCTCCACCCCGAGGTCGAGGTCCAGGTCGGCGTCAATATCGCGAGGAGCGCCGAGGAGGCCGACATCCAGGCCGGCAAGGCGGCGCCGGTGGCCGAGGAGGAGGCGATCGACCCCGACAGCGACGAGTTCACGCGCGGCAGCGGCTTCGACGAGCTCGGCATCTGAATCCCGCGGCCGGGGTGGTCAGAGGCGGAACGGGTGGCATGTCGCCGCCGGTAGGTCTAGGCTTGCGCGGAAGTGGCTTTCGAGGAGACCCTGATGGCGCCACGTAAGGTCGTTTCGGCACCGGGGGCCGAAGGGGAGGTCGGCGCCGAGACGCGCAAGGGCGGCAAGGTCGCCATCGTCAAGAAGTACGCCAATCGACGCCTCTACAACACGGCGTCGAGCAGCTACGTCACCCTCGAGGAGCTTTGCCAGATGGTTCGGGATGGCCAGGAGTTCCTGGTCTACGACGCCAAGACCGGCGACGACATCACCCGCTCCGTCCTGACCCAGATCATCCTCGAGGAGGACGCCAAGGGCCGCAATCTGATGCCCATCGGCTTTTTGCGCCAGCTCATCGGCTTCTACGACGACAGCCTGCAATCGGTGGTGCCGCGCTACCTCGAGGTCTCGATGGAGAATTTCGCGCGCCACCAGGAGCAGATGCGCGGCTACATGGAGGAGACGGTCGGCCGCTTCTTCCCGCTCAAGTCGCTCGATGTGGTCAATCCGTTCGAGGAGGTGGCTCGCCAGAACATGGCGATCTTCCAGAAGGCGGCCAGCCTGTTCAACCCCGCGGCCGAGCACGGGACGGACGAGCCGGAATCACCGCCGGCCCAAGCCGCCCGCGACGACGCCCAGCTCAGCCGCGAGATTCGGCAGCTCAAGGCCGAGATGGAGACGCTGCAGCGCCAGATGGCGGCGCAAATGGCGGCCCAGACGGCGGCCTTGCGCAAGAAGCCGGCCAACGACGGCGACTGATCGGCCCCGGCCGCTACTCGGCCCAGCCGAAGCCGTCGTCGAACCAGCTCCCGTCCGCGAACGGCTCGCCCCGCCCGACCGGCGTCCCGCCGCCGGCGGTGTCCAGGGGAGCCATGCAGGACGCGACGACGGTGCCGAGCGCCAGGCTCGTGCCCCCGAGCAGCGCCCGCCGGGTCAGGCGCCTAGCGCGCGAAATTGACGATCCGGCTCCAGTAGCGCTCGAGACCGTTGAGCACATTGTTCAGCTCCTGCAGCTGCTCGCCCGTGGCGATGCCGTCGCCGATCGCATCGGCGTTGCGCTGGTAGAGCTCCTCGATCTTCGCCGTCAGGTCCAGCCCCTTGTCCGAAAGGCGTACCCGGGTCATGCGCCGGTCGTGGCTGCTCCGCTCCTGGATCAGGTAGCCGTTCTCGACCAGCTTCTTCACGTTGTAGGAGACGTTGGAGCCCAGATAATAGCCGCGGACCGTGAGCTCGCCCACGGTGAGCTGGTCGGCGCTGATGTTCGAGAGGATCAACGTCTGCACGTTGTTGATGTCCTCGATGCCGAGCCGATCGAGCTCGGCCTTGATGACGTCGAGGAACCGTCGGTGCAGACGCTCGATCAGGCGGATGGTGATGAGATATTGCTCTTTCACTCAGGCCTCGGCGCGCAATGGCATCATGCGTCCCTTTTTTCACCCGCAGCCGGACCGCCCCGCCTTGGTCAACCGGGAGTTCCGCTGATCATCTTGATAATTGCAGAAAAATCCAGCCCTTCGTTCTCCTCCCCGGCGAACGCGGCATAAAGTTGCGCGGCTGTGGCACCTATCGGCGTCACCGCACCGCCCAACGCGGATTCTCCGCCATCAGACCTCCTCCCCCCGGGGTTGCCAGTCGAGGACCAGATCGTCGCTTGCCAAGGGCGCGAAGCAGGCCTCGACCTCCGCGGCGCCGACATCCTCGATCGCTCCGTGCAGCCAGCGCGGCTTGCGGTCCTTGTCGACCAGCAGCGCCCGCACCCCTTCCCTGAAGTCGTGGCCGTCGAGGAAGCGGTGCACCAGCCGATACTCCATGGCGAGGCAGCCGGCGAGGTCGAGCCGCTCGCCGCGCCGGAGCGCTGCGAAGGTCACCGCGAGGCTGAGCGGGCACTTCTGGCGCAGCGTCTCGAGCGTGCGGACGGCGAACGGCCCCCCATCACGATCGAGGCCGGCGAGCAGGTCACCCAAGCTTTCCGCCTCGAAGAGCCGCCGGATCGCCACCGCGTCCAGCCCGCCAGGGGCCGGCTCGTCGGCCACGCCCTCGAGCGCCGCGTCGACGTCGGCGCCGTCGACCAGGGCCGACTCCAGCGCCGCCAGCGAGATTGCCGGGACGAAATGGGTGGCGAGCCCGAGTCGGGTCGCCGTCGCCCCGTCCACACGCTCGCCGGTGAGCCCGAGATAAAGGCCGGTTCTCGCCGGCAGGCGCGGCAGGAAATGCGTGCCGCCGACATCCGGAAAGAAGCCGATTCCCGTCTCCGGCATGGCGAGCAGCGTGTTCTCGGTCGCGATCCGGTGCGAGCCGTGCACCGAGATGCCGACCCCGCCACCCATGGTGATGCCGTCGAGGAACGCGACATAGGGCTTGCCGAGCCCGGCGATCCGCCAGTTCATCCGGTACTCGTCGAAGAAGAAGGGTGCCGCGGCTGCCGCCCCTTCGGCCTTCGCCGCCTCGATCACGCCGATGATGTCGCCGCCGGCGCAGAAGGCCCGCCCCGGCACGGCCTTGATCAGCACGGCACGGACCTCGTCGTCCTCGCGCCAGCGGCGAAGCGCCGCCGAGACCGTCCTGACCATTCCCCGGCTCAGCGCATTGAGCGCCTTCGGCCGGTCGAGCGTGAGGATGCCGAGCCGGCCGCGCACCTCGACATGGACAGTTCCGCTCACGAGGAGCGCCGCCGGCGGGCGATGGTCGGTTCCATGATCTGCCTGATCCCTTGGACAAGCCGCTGAGCACACCCCAGATGGAGCGCTCGACGCGGTGGTCGAAGAAGTAGCCTCTGCCGCCGGGGACCTGCAACGCCCCATCGATCAGGAGGGCCCATCGCCGCGGCGACGGCGGCGAGCGGCCGCTGCTCGATTCGGGTCGGCGAGGCCGCCGAGTCCCCCGGCGCTCGAGGCGAGGCTTGCCTAGCCGGCCTTCGACCCTTACCAGTCTGGCGTTTGAGGCACGAGCATCCCAGCGCCACGACCAGCGGACGTTTCCCTTGAGCCAGCCCTGCCATCTGCCGCCTTTGCCGCCCTTCCCGCATTCGCGCCCGCGCCGCCTGCGCCGCGCCGACTGGAGCCGGCGGCTGATCGCCGAGCACTGTGTGCGCCCCGCCGATCTCGTCCTGCCGGTCTTCGTCATGGATGGCAGCGATCACGAGGAGAGCATCGGCGCCATGCCGGGGATCGTGCGCCACAGCCCGGATCGCGTCCTGCGCACGGCCGAGCGGGTGCTCGAGGCCGGCATCCCGGCCATGGCGCTCTTTCCGGTGACCCCGCCGGACGCCAAGACCGAGGACGGCTGCGAGGCCTGGAACCCGGAGAACCTCGTCTGCCGCACGCTCCGGCTCCTCAAGCGCCGGTTCCCGGAGCTCGGCCTGATCGCCGATGTCGCCCTCGATCCCTACACCAGCCACGGCCAGGACGGGCTGGTCAGGGACGGCGTGGTCCTCAACGACGAGACGCTCGAGGCGCTTTGCCGCCAGGCGCTCTGCCAGGCCGAGGCGGGCTGCGACATCATCGCCCCCTCCGACATGATGGACGGCCGCATCCGGGCCGTGCGCGAGGCGCTCGACGGCGCCGGGCACCACGACACCCTGATCCTCTCCTACGCGGCCAAGTTCGCCTCGGCCTTCTACGGCCCGTTCCGCGCCGCCGTCGGCTCGGCCTCGGCCCTGGGAGGTGCCGACAAGAAGACCTACCAGATGGACCCCGCCAACAGCGGCGAGGCGATCCGCGAGGCCTCGCTCGACATCGCCGAGAGCGCCGACATGCTGATGGTCAAGCCCGGCATGCCCTATCTCGACATCATCCGCACCCTCAAGGATGCCTTCCATCTGCCGACCTTCGCCTACCAGGTCTCCGGCGAGTACGCGATGCTCAAGGCCGCCGGCCAGAACGGCTGGCTCGACGGCGACGCCGCCCTCCTCGAGAGCCTCCTCTGCTTCAAGCGCGCCGGGGCCGACGCCATCCTCACCTACGCCGCCCTCGAGGTCGCCGGCCGGCTGGGGCG
>CAYMTA010000030.1:11660-47496 GCA_964393275.1 uncultured Geminicoccaceae bacterium
CGGCGGCCCTGACCCGCCCGCCAGCATCCCCGGTCGAGGCGCTGACCGCCCGTACCGCCATCGAGGAGACGACGTGGAAGGCCAGGCCCACATTCCCCACCTGCGCGAGCTCGTCGTCTTCCTCGTCGCCGCCGGCGTGCTCGTGCCGGTCCTGCATCGGCTCAGGATCAGCCCGGTCCTGGGCTATCTGGTCATCGGCGCCATCATCGGCCCCTACGGCCTCGGCCGGCTGGCCGAGACCTGGGACTGGCTCGGCAACGTGGTGATCACCGAGCTCGAGGGCGTGCGGACGCTGGCCGAGCTCGGTGTCGTCTTCCTGCTCTTCATGATCGGCCTCGAGCTCTCGCTCGAGCGTCTTTGGAGCATGCGCCGCCTGGTCTTCGGCCTTGGCAGCCTGCAGATCCTGACGAGCGGCATCGTCCTCGGCCTGATCGCCTGGGAGTTCGGCAACACGCCCAGGGCCTCGATCGTGCTCGGCGCCTGCCTCGCCCTCTCCTCGACCGCCATCGTCATGCAGCTCCTGATCGAGAGCCGCAGGGTCGGCACGGCGGTCGGCCGCTCGAGCTTCTCGATCCTGCTGATGCAGGACCTCGCCGTGGTGCCGATCCTCTTTCTCGTCGGCGTGCTCGGTGCGAAGGCCGGCGGCAATGTCGGCCTCGATCTGGCGCTCGCCCTCGGCAAGGCGGTGCTGGTGATCCTCGCCATCTACCTCGTCGGCCGCCTGGCGCTCCGCCCGCTGATGCGGCTGGTCGCCCAGACCCGGAGCCCCGAGATGTTCATGGCGGCGATCCTGCTGACCGTCATCGGCACCGCCGCCATCACCGGCGCGGCCGGCCTCTCCATGGCGCTCGGCGCCTTCCTCGCCGGCCTGCTCCTCGCCGAGACCGAGTTCCGCCACGAGGTCGAGATCGACATCGCCCCCTTCAAGGGCCTGATGCTCGGCCTCTTCTTCATGTCGGTCGGCATGGGCATCGACTATCGGGTGATCGCCGCCGAGCCCCTCTGGATCGGCGGCGCCGTGCTCGGGCTCTTCCTCGTCAAGTCGCTGATCACCGCGGGCCTCGGCCTCGCCTTCGGCCTGCCCCGGCACACCGCGCTCGAGACCGGGCTCCTGCTCGGCGAGGGCGGCGAGTTCGCCTTCATCGTCGTCGGCCTCGCCATGAGCCTCGGCCTCGTCGGCGGCGAGGTCGGGCAGTTCATGCTGATCGTGGCCGGGCTCAGCATGGTCGCCACGCCGTTCGTCGCCCGCTTCGCGATGCGTCTCGCCAACGCCGTCGAGCGGCGCTCCGGCGGCGAGCCGGTGGCCCCGGCCCAGGGCCAGATCGAGGGCATCGAGGGCCATGTCGTGCTCGCCGGCTTCGGCCGGGTCGGCCGCACGCTCGGCGACATGCTGGATACCCAGACCATCCCCTATCTCGCCATCGACAACGACCCGAGCACGGTGCATCGCGCCCGCGAGGCGAGGAAGCGCGTCTTCTACGGCGACGCGGCGCGGCTCGAGATGCTCAACCGCGTCCATGCGGAAAAGGCCGCCGCCATCGTCGTCACCATGGACGAGCCGCATGCCGTGGAGAAGATCGTGCGCGAGGCGCGCATCCTCTATCCGGACGTCAGGATCTACGCCCGCGCGCACGACACCATGCAGGCGCGGCGCCTCATGGCGCTGGGCGCCACCCTCGCCGTGCCCGAGACCGTGGAAGCCAGCCTGCAGCTCGCCGGCCGGGTGCTCGGCGGCTTCGGCCTGCCCGACGAATCGGTCAACCGGCTGATCGACCAGCAGCGCCAGCTGCTGGATTCGATCACCCCCAGGGAGCCGCCGGGCTTCGCCGTGCTCCGCTGATTCAGCCTTCGAGAAATTCCCGGACCACGGCGATCTGGTCCGCCGCCATCAGGGCTGGCGCGTGGCCGATGCCGGCGAAGGTGACGAGACGCGCCTTCGGTCCGCGTTCCGTCATCTCGACAGCCACCTCCTCAGGCAGGAGCAGGCTCTCCGCCCCGCGCAGGAGCAGGGTCGGGCAGGCGATGGCGTCGTAGAGCGGCCAGAGCTCGACATCCGCCGTGGCGGTCTCGCGGAAGGGTGCGGCGATCGCCGGGTCGTAACGCAGCGTTACCCCGCCCGGCACCGGCCGCCCGCCGTGCCGGGCGAGATGCGCCCACTCGGCGTCGGAGAGCGGACCGAAGGGCGCGTGCACCCGGCGAAGATAGGCCTCGAGCCCGGCCGTGTCGGCGAAGACCGGCGGCTCGTCCTTCAGATAGTCGGCGATCCCGGCCATGGCCGCCAGCGGCAGGCGGCCGCCGATGTCGTTGAGCACCAGCTTTTTCACCCGCGCCGGCTGGAACGCGGCGAGACCCATGCCGATCATGCCGCCCATCGAGGTGCCCACCAGCTCGACCGCCTCGATGCCGAGCCCGTCGAGGAAGGCCACGACATGCCCGACATAGGTCGGCACCGCGTAGCGCTGCGAATCGGCGAGCCAGCCGCTTCGGCCACGACCCGCGATATCGAGCGCCAGCACCCGGGCCTGCGGGGCGAGGGCCGCCGCCAGGAAGTCGAAATCGCGAGCATTCCTGGTCAGCCCGTGCAGACAGAGCACGGTGCGCGCCGCCGACGGATCACCCCACTCGACATAGCCGAGCACGAGCGAGGCGCCCGCGTCGTCGATCGTCAGCGCCGCCTCGCGCATCACCTCTCCTTCGTGCTCAAGGCCCGCCGTGCTCAAAGCCGGGCGACCCGCGCCGGCACCTCGCCGCGACCGCCGCCGACCGTCACCGGCGCCGAGCGCACCGTCTCGCGATAGACGATGAAGAGGCCGGCGGCCACGACGATGCCGAGGCCGAGATAGAGATTGAGGCCCGGCACGTCGCCGAAGACCAGGATGCCGAAGAGCACGGCCCAGATCATCTGGCTGTACTGGAAGGGGGCGACGACCACGGCCGGCGCCTCGCGCGTGGCGAAGACCAGCCCCGCCTGCCCGGCGCCCATCAGGAGCCCGGCCATCGCCATCAGCCCGAGCTCCGCCGGGCTCGGCCAGATCCAGGCGAAAAGCGCCGGCGGCAGGGTCACGATCATCACCCAGAGCATGACCGACATGAGCAGGGCGCCACTCTTCTCGGTGGCGCCGATCTTCTTCAGGATGATGAAGCTCAAGGCCCCGGCGAGCGCTCCGAGCCCGGCCAGGACATGGCCGATGCCGAGCGACGAGAACTGGGGGTCGATCATGACGAGCACGCCGCAAAAGCCCAGGACCGTGGCCGACCAGCGCCGCCAGCCGACCGACTCGCCGAGCAGCAGGGCCGAGAGGGCGGTGACCAGCATGGGCGCGCCGAACAGCAACGCGTACACCTCGGCCATGGGCAGGAGCGCGAAGGCGCTCCAGGCGAGGCAGCCGCAGACCGCGGCCAGGACGCCACGCGCCGCGACCATTCCCTTGTTGCGCGGCACGAGCGACAGGATGCCGCCCCGGCCGATGGTGGTGGCCAGGACCGGCAGCATGGCGAAGAACGCCATGGTGAAGGCGATCTGGAAGACGGAGAACAGGCCCGAGGACAGCTTCAGGAGGGCATCGGCCGTGGAGAACGAGGCATAGGCGAGGAGCGACAGGCCGATACCCCGCGCGACGCGGCTCGGCTCGGCGACGACAAGGGCGAGCGTAGTCATGAATGATGCAGGTCCGTGGTTGGGAATCGCGGACCTTATGCCGAATCATCAGGACACAGAGCCAGCCCAACAAGCGTCCCGAACCAGCCTTTTGCGCATGGCTCCCCTGCCCGATCGGAGCCGTGGTCGAGGCTCGAATCTTAACCTCTCGTCAGATCGTGAAGTCGATGCCGTCGCGGATCTCGCGGCGCACGGCGGCTTCCTCCGCGGTGTGGCAGAGATCCTCGATGGTGACGGCGCCGAGCCGGGCCAGCATCGCCTGCTCGTTCTCTTCCCAGAAAGGCGTCATCACCCGTTGGCCGAGGTCGCTCGCCGAGAGGATGGCGGGCTCGGCCTCGCCCGCCTCGACCACATGGATGATGTCGGCGACGGTGATGCGGCGCCGCTCGCGCGCCAGCCGGTATCCGCCGCGCGGGCCGCGCACGCCGCGCAGGATGCCGGCCTTCACCAGCTGCTGCATCACCTGCTCGAGGTACCGTCTGGGCAGGTTCAGCCGGCGACCGATGTCCTGGCTCTGCACCGGCTCCGAGGTGCCGTGATAGGCGATGTCGACGACCGCCTCGACGGCCAGCGCCACCTTCTTCGACGGCTTGATCATCAACCATCACCCCTTTCCGGCGCGGCTTCGGCCCCGCCAGCCAAAGCCCCGCTGCCGGTCGAGCCGAAGCCACCCGATGCCCGCCCGCTCGCCGCGAGCCCGCCCGCTGCGGCCAGCCAATCCGCCCGCGCCACGGGTGCGAGCACGAGCTGGGCGATCCGCTCGCCGCGCCGCACCAGGAATGTCTCCTGGCCCAGATTGACGAGGATCACGCCGATCTCGCCCCGGTAGTCCGCGTCGATCGTGCCGGGCGCGTTCAGGACGGTGACCCCGTGCCACAGGGCCAGACCCGAGCGCGGCCGGACCTGCGCCTCGAACCCTTCCGGCACCTCGATCCGGAGCCCCGTCGGCACCAGCGCCCGCTCGCCGGGGCCGAGCGCCAGGGGTGCCGCCTCCGCCACCGCGGCATGCAGATCGGCGCCCGCGGCGAGGTCCGTCGCATAGGTGGGCAAGGGAAGACCAGCCCCGTGCGCCAGCCGCTCGACCTTGATCTCGATGGCGCTCACCGGCCGAGCCTCTGGGCGATCCGCGTCACGAGGCGAGCGGCGAGCTCGTCCTTGCCCATCTCGGGCCAGCTTTCCACCGGGGCATCGCGGCTGAGCAGGTGCACGCGGTTGCGCGCGCCGCCGAAGACCCCGCTTCCGGCACCCACGTCGTTCGCCAGGATCCAGTCGCAGCCCTTGCGCTCGAGCTTGGCGGCGGCGTTGGCGAGGAGATCGTCGGTCTCGGCGGCGAAGCCCACGACCAGCTCGGGCCGCATCTCGGGATGATGCCCCAGGCCCTCGAGGATGTCCGGATTCTCGACGAGCTCGAGGGCCGCAGGCCCACTCCGCCCCTTCTTCAGCTTGGCGTCGGCGGCGGCCGCCGGGCGCCAGTCCGCGACCGCCGCGGCACAGATCGCGATCGCCGCCGGCAGGGCCGCCTCGACCGCATCGCGCATCTCCCGGGCACTCTCGACCCGGCGCACCGCCACACCAGCCGGGTCCTCGAGGCTCACCGGTCCGCTCACCAGCGTCACTTCCGCCCCGGCCGCCGCCAGCGCCGCCGCGATGGCGTGGCCCTGGCGGCCGGAGGAGCGGTTGGCGATGTAGCGGACCGGATCGATCGGCTCGTGCGTCGGCCCGCTGGTGACGACCGCCCGCAGCCCCGTCAGGGGCCGCTCGCCGGCCGGCTCGAGAATCGCGAAGACGGCTCCGAGGATTTCCCTGGGCTCCGCCATGCGTCCGCTGCCGACCTCGCCGCAGGCCATGTCGCCGGAGCTCGGGCCGACGACATGGATGCCGTCCGCCCTCAGCCTCTCGACATTCCGGCGTGTCGCCCGGTGCTGCCACATCATCGGGTTCATGGCGGGTGCGACCAGCACGGGCTTGTTGGTGGCGAGGAGCGTGGTGGACGCCAGATCGTCGGCGTGGCCGTTCGCCATCTTGGCCATGAGATCGGCCGTGGCCGGCGCCACGACCACGAGGTCGGCCTCGCGCGAGAGGCGGATGTGGCCCATCTCCGCTTCGTCCGTCAGCGAGAAGAGCTCGCTGTAGACCTTTGCCTCGGCCAGGCTCGAGACGGCGAGCGGGGTGACGAACTCGGCCCCGGCGCGGGTCAGGATGGCGCGGAACTCCAGCCCGCGCTCGCGCCCGCGGCGGATCAGCTCCAGCGTCTTGTAGGCGGCGATGCCGCCGCCGATCACGAGAAGAATGCGCCTCGCACCCATCGGCTTTCCCTGCCCCACCTCGAAGCGCGTCGGGCAACCGCGCCCGCGCACCCCCTATTTACATCAAGGAGGTGGGATAGCTTCAGCGAAGGGCAAGCCCGACGAGCACCCCGAGCACCAGCGGCCAGAGCCAGCCGCGAAAGAGGTTGACCCGGTCGACCGCGACATGCCGGGTGCGATCCCGCTCCAGCGCCTCCTCGAGCCGCCGCACGAGATGCGGCATGCGGCCCGCCATCTGCAGGCCGTCGGCGAGCGCCTGCTGCAGCCTGGCCTTGGGGCCGAGATTGGCGATGATCCATTCCTCGACCAGGGGCTGGGCGAGCTGCCACATGTTGATCCTTGGATTGAGCAGCCGGCCGACCCCCTCGGCCACCACCATGGTCTTCTGCAGCAGGAGAAGCTGCGGCTGGGTCTGCATGCGGAACTGCTCGGCCATCGCCAGGAGCTGCCCCATCAGCCGGCCGAACGAGATCTCCTCGAGCGGCAGGCCCAGGATCGGCTCGCCGATCGACCGCACCGCCTGGACGAACGCCATCCGGTCGGCATCGTCGGGCAGGAATCCGGCGGCGAAGAAGACGTCCGCCACCTTGACGTAGTCGCGCTCGAGGAAGCCCACGAGGATCTCGGCCATGTGCCGCCGGTCGGCCATGTCGACCCGCCCCATGATGCCGAAATCGAGGGCGACGATGACCCCGTCTCGATCGATCATCATGTTGCCGGGATGCATGTCGCCGTGAAAGAAGCCGTCCTTGAAGACCTGGCTGAAGAAGGCCTTGGCCGCGTTCTCCATGATCCGGTCGGGATCGTGCCCGGCCCGGATCAGGGCGGCGCGGTCGGCGACACCCTGGCCGATGATCCGCTCGAAGGTCACCACCCGGCGGCTGGTCCGCCGCCAGTCCACCCACGGCACGCGAAAGCCTTCATAGCCCTCAGCGTTCTCGCCGAGCTCGACCGCCGCCGCCGCCTCGAGCCTGAGATCGAGCTCGCCCCTGGTCGACCGGGCGAAGATGGCGACCGCCTCGACCGGCTTGAAGTGGCGCAAGTGCGGCTGCGTCCGCTCGACCAGCCGGGCGAGCCAGATGAAGAAGCCGAGATCGCGCTCGATCGCCCGCTCGATGCCCGGCCGCAACACCTTGACCGCCACCTCGGTGCCTTCGGTCGTCCGCGCGAAATGCACCTGGGCAACCGAGGCCGCCGCCACCGGCCGGTCCTCGAACGCGCTGAAGAGCGCCTCGACCGGCTGCTCGAGATCGGCCGCGATCGTCGCCCGCGCCGCCTCGGCCGGAAAGGACGGCAGCGCGTCCTGCAGGGTGGCGAGATCGCGGGCGATGGCCTCGCCCAGAAGATCGGTGCGGGTGGCGAGGCTCTGGCCGAACTTGATGAAGGAGGGCCCGAGCTCCTCGAGCGCCGCCGCCAGCCGCTGCCCCGGCCGGCCGGCGGCAGCCTCGTTCACGAACGGTTTGGCGAGACGCAGGAACGGCCGGGCCTGCGGCAGGAGCTCGAATGGAAAGAGCGCGTTGTGCCGGGCCAAGGTCCGGCCGATGCCGAGAAGCCGCCAGGCATAGCGCAGGCTTGCGAGCATGACGGTCGCCCGGCCCGCTCGCCCCTAGAGCCGCCAGCCGGAATGGATGGCCGCGATGCCGCCCGAGAGGTTGCGCCAGCGGACCTGCTCGAAGCCGGCGTCGCGCAGGAGAGCGGCGAAGGTCGCCTGATCGGGAAAGCGGCGAATGCTCTCGGCCAGATAGCGATAGCTCGCCGCATCGCCGGCGACGATCCGGCCCAGGGCCGGCAGGACGCTGAACGAATAGCTGTCGTAGACCCGGTCCAGCACCGGCAGCACCACCTTGGAGAACTCGAGGCACATGAACCGCCCGCCGGGCCGCAGGACCCGGAAGGCCTCGCCGAGCGCCCGGTCGATATGCGTCACGTTGCGGATGCCGAAGGCCATGGTCACCGCATCGAAGCGGCCGTCCGGGAAGGGCAGCGCCATGGCGTCGGCCGTCACGAAGGCGAGGCGGTCGAACCAGCCGCGCTCCAGCGCCCGGTCGCGCCCCTGGCCGAGCATCGAAGCGTTGATGTCGGCCAGCACCGCGCGCCCGTCGCCCTTGACCCGCCTGAGCACCCGCTCGGCCATGTCGCCGGTGCCGCCGGCGAGGTCGAGCAGGCTGATGCCGGGCCGGGGGGCCAGCCAGTCGAGCACCGCCTCCTTCCAGAGCCGATGCACGCCCATGCTCATCAGGTCGTTCATCAGGTCGTAGCGCCCGGCGACGCTGTCGAAGACCCGCCTCACCCGGCCGGCCTTGGCCTCGGGCGCCACCTCCTCGAAGCCGAAGCTCGAGGCGAGCTCGGCCAGGGCGGCCGCCGGCTTGTCCGTCTTCCTCATGAATCTCACTTCTCGTGGCGTGACCGGTCGTGCGGTGAACCCGGGTGTTGCAGGCCGGGGTGTTGTAGGAAAGCTCATCCCGCCCGGCAACCACAGCCCCTGGAGCGTTGCCTTGCCAGAGCTTCCCGAGGTCGAGACCACGCTTCGCGCCCTCGCCCGCCGCCTCGACTCTAGACGCATCACCAGGGTCGAGCAGCGCCGCGCCGACCTCCGCTTCAACCTGCCGCAGGACCTGGCGGCCCGGCTCGCCGGCCGCCGGCTGACCGGATTCGCGAGGCGGGCCAAGTATCTCCAGCTCCTGCTCGACGACGGCATGGCGATCCTCCTCCATCTCGGCATGTCCGGCCGCCTCCTGCTCGACGGCCCGCCCGCCGGGCCGCACGAGCACCTCACCTTCCATTTCGACGACGGCAGCATCCTCCGCTTCGTCGATCCCCGCCGCTTCGGCATGCTCGACCTGTGGCCCCAGGCCACGCTGGACCAGCACAAATGGCTCGCCCATCTGGGCCTCGAGCCCCTGGGCAACGCCTTCGACGGCGCAGCGCTGCAGGCCCGCCTCGCCGGCCGGCAGGTGGCGCTCAAGATAGCCATCATGGACCAGCGCCACGTCGTCGGCGTCGGCAACATCTATGCCAGCGAGAGCCTCCATCGCGCCCGCCTGTCGCCGCGCCGCCGCGCCGGCACGCTCGGTCCGGCGCGCGCCGAACGTCTCGCCACCGCGATCCGGGACGTGCTGCTCGACGCCATCGACGCCGGCGGCTCGTCGTTGCGCGACTACGTCCAGTCGAACGGCGAGCTCGGCAATTTCCAGCGCCAGTTCCGCGTCTACGACCGCGCCGGCCAGCCCTGCCCGGCCTGCGGCCGGCCCATCGTCCGCCTGGTGCAGGGGGGACGAGCCACCTTCCTCTGCCCGGGCTGCCAGCGTTGATCCCGCCTCGGGCGCAGGGCAGGCCCGCGCCGGTAGGGCTGGACGAGCACCACCGCCTTGGTGTTAAAGCCCGCGCCGGGATGGGTCCGCCGAGTCCCGTCGGACGATGTCCCCGCCCCAAGGGACCGCCTCGAGCGAGGCGTGGCCCCGATCGGTGGCGAGCAACGGAGAACATTTCATGGCCTTCGAGACCATCCTGGTCGACAAGCGCGACGCGGTCGCCATCATCACCCTCAACCGGCCCAAGCAGCTCAATGCCTTGAATGGCCAGCTCGTCGACGAGCTGCGCCGCGCGCTGGCCGGGCTCGATGCCGATCCGGCCATCGCCGCGGTCGTGCTCACCGGCTCCGAGAAGGCCTTCGCCGCCGGCGCCGACGTCAAGGAGATGGCCGACCTCGATTTCGCCCAGGCCTACCAGACCGACTTCATCGGCGCCTGGCACCAGATCGCCGCGCACCGCAAGCCGGTGATCGCGGCGGTCGCCGGCTATGCGCTCGGCGGCGGCTGCGAGCTCGCCATGATGTGCGACATCATCATCGCCGCGGAGAACGCCAAGTTCGGCCAGCCCGAGATCAATCTCGGCACCATCCCGGGCGCCGGCGGCACCCAGCGCCTGACCCGCGCGGTCGGCAAGTCCAAGGCCATGGAGATGGTCCTGACCGGCCGCAACATGGATGCCGCCGAGGCGGAGCGCGCCAACCTCGTGGCCCGGGTGGTGCCGCTCGGCGATCTGCTCGACGAGGCGATCACCCTGGCCCAGGCCATCGCCACCAAGTCGCAGCCGATCGTCGCCATGGCCAAGGAGGCGGTCGACGTCGCCTACGAGACCTCCCTCGCCGAGGGTCTGCGCTTCGAGAAGCGCAGCTTCTATGCCACCTTCGCCACGGCCGACCGGCGCGAGGGCATGCTCGCCTTCGCCGAGAAGCGCAGCCCCAACTTCACCCAGGGCTGAGGGCCGGATTGACGGCCGGCCGCATCGTGGGTATACGGACGGGCCTTTTGACAGATGAGGGTTACCGTGGCGCATAGTCGTTCAGCCAGCAAGCGTATCCGCCAGACCGTGAAGCGGACCGAGCTCAACAAGGGTCGAATGAGCCGGATCCGCACGTTCGTCCGCAAGTTGGAGGATGCCCTGGCACGGGGCGACGGTCCGGCCGCCACGGCCGCCTTCGCCGCCGCGGCGCCGGAGCTGCAGCGCGGCGTGACCAAGGGCGTTCTCCACCGCAATACCGTGGCGCGCAAGATCTCGCGCATGTCGCAGCGCGTCCGTCTCCTGACGGCCAGCCAACCCGGCTGAGCTGCCAGGCCCGGCCGGGATATCGGCCGGGCCTTTCCCCGCATCCTTCCAGCGTCCCGAGAAGCATTTTCGGGGCGTTGCGCTCGACTCTGGGATCGTGCAATCCTGGTGTTGACACGCACGCATCACTCATCAACCTGGACGCGAAATAGAGCGTTCTCTTTTCGATCCTCTTGCCAGCCTCTTAATGTGCGGTTACTGTCCGGTAATCCACCGCAGCCACCGGCGTTTGTTGATCTACATCAACTCGCCAGTAATGTGCACAATAAAATAGAGCATGTGGGCACGCTTTATTGAGACTAAACCAAGAGGCGAGCAACGATCGACCGGGCAGGCCGCAGCAACCGTCTCGACGTTGTCCTGCAGCGGTCATCAGGGGCATGGAAACAATCGGGATGGGACGCGTTAAGGCAAGTAACCAAAGCGGACGGCGGACATGCCGATCCGCGCCGCATTAGAACGGATCGCAAGCCGATGGCTCGAGGGGGCAAATCCGAAGCGGTTGTCGAGGCAGGCATGGCCGATCCGCAAATGACCGAACTGGCGCAGCAATGGTCGCGCGTGCGTGGCCTGCTCCGGGCGGAGTTCGGCGACACCGCCTACTCGACCTGGCTGAGGCCGCTCGAGGCGATTGCTCTCGACGGCGAGCGGGTGCGCATCGCCGTGCCGACCCAGTTCATGCGCGATTGGGTGGTCAACAACTATGCCGACCGCATCAGAGCACTCTGGACCAGCATCAATCCGATGGTGCGCAACGTGGCGCTCGACGTGCGCCCGGCGCGGCTCGACGACGCCGGCCGGCCCGCCGCGACCAAGCCGCGCATCGTCGCCGACAATGCGCGGGAGGCGACCGGCCCGTCGCTGCAGGAGCGACGCGCCCCTGACGGCCAGCCGGCCGTGATCCAGCCGGCGGGGCTCGAGCCCGCCGGAGTCCAGGACGGCGCCGCCCGCGCCGCCGGGCCGGCGGAGCTGGTCGATTTCGGCGCCGGGCTCGATCCGCGCTTCACCTTCGACACCTTCATCGTCGGCAAGCCCAACGAGTTCGCCGTGGCGGCGGCCGAGCGGATGGCGCTGAGCACGACCCCGCCCTTCAACCCGCTCTTCCTCTATGGCGGCGTCGGGCTCGGCAAGACGCACCTCATGCACGCCATCGGCTGGCGGGCGAAGGAGAACGATCCGGACCGTCGCGTGGTCTACCTCTCGGCCGAGAAGTTCATGTACCAGTTCGTCCGCGCGATCCGGCAACGCGACACCATGAGCTTCAAGGAGATGTTCCGCTCGGTCGACCTCCTCATGGTCGACGATGTCCAGTTCATCAGCGGCAAGGACAGCACCCAGGAGGAATTTTTCCACACCTTCAATGCCTTGGCCGAGCGCGGCAGCTCGATCGTGATCTCCGCCGATCGCAGCCCCTCCGACCTCGCCGGGCTGGAGGAGCGCATCCGCTCGCGCCTCGGCTGGGGGCTGGTCGCCGACATCCATCCCACCACCTACGAGCTTCGCCTCGGCATTCTGCAGGCCAAGGCGGAGCAGCTCGGCGTCGAGGTCGAGCCCGAGGTCACCGAATTTCTCGCCCATCGCATCACCTCGAACGTCCGCGAGCTCGAGGGCGCCCTCAACCGCATCGTCCATCAGGCCTCGCTGATCCGCCGCCCGGTCTCGATCGAGATGGCCCAGGACGTGCTCCGCGACCTCCTGCGCTCGAACGAGCGGCGGGTGACGATCGAGGAGATCCAGCGCGCCGTGGTCGAGCATTTCCAGCTCAAGATGAGCGACATGCAGTCCAGCCGCCGGGCCCGCGCCGTCGCCCGACCGCGCCAGGTGGCGATGTACCTCGCCAAGCAGCTCACCCCCCGCTCGCTGCCCGAGATCGGCAAGAAGTTCGGCAACCGCGACCACACCACGGTGATGCACGCGGTCAAGCAGATCGAGAAGCTCTCCGAGGACGACCGCTCGCTCGCCGAGGACGTCGCCACGCTGCGCCGCCGCCTGCAGGGCTGACCGCCCCCGCCCGGCCGCCTCTCCGGCCGCCCGGTGGCGGGCAGGCGCCGGCCGGGCACGAAAAAGATCAACGCGCTCCGGGAATTCTGCTAGCTTCTCCTGCCCATAGGACGGGTGCTGAGACGCCTGCTTCTCTTCGCCCCAATCGAGAGAATTCCCGCTCCAATGAAGCTAGCGATTGAGCGTGCTGCCCTTCTGCGATCGCTGTCGCACGTCCAGAACGTCGTCGAGCGCCGGACCACCATTCCGATCCTGTCGAACGTCAAGCTGGCCGCCAACGGGGACGGCCTGCATCTGACGGCGACCGACATGGATCTCTCGATGGCGGCGAGCGAAGCGGCGCGGGTGCAAGGCGAAGGGGCCACCACCGTCTCGGCGCACACGCTCTTCGACATCGTCAGGAAGCTGCCCGACGGCAGCGAGGTGCTGCTCGAGCAGGCGCCGGACACGACCGAGCTGTCGCTGCGCGCCGGGCGGGCCGTCTTCACCCTGCCCAGCCTCAAGGCCGACGAGTTTCCGGCGATGGACGACGAGGCCGAGGCCTACGACGTCACCTTCGCCATGCCCGCCGCCGACCTGCGCAAGCTGATCGACAAGACCAGCTTCGCCATCTCGACCGAGGAGACCCGCTACTACCTGAACGGCATCCACGTCCATGCCTCGGGCACCGGCGCCACGGCGGTGCTGCGCGGCGTCGCCACCGACGGGCACCGCCTCGCCAAGATCGAGCTGGCCCTGCCGGACGGTGCCGAAGGCATTCCCGCGATCATCATTCCGCGCAAGACCGTCGCCGAATGCAGGAAGCTGATCGAGGCGATCGACGGCGATATCAGGGTCGAGGTCTCGACCAAGCGCATCAAGTTCGTGCTGGACCAGGCGGTGCTCGTCTCGCGGCTGATCGATGGCACGTTTCCGGACTACGAGCGGGTCATCCCGATCGGCAACGAGAAGGTGGCGTCGATCGACACGAAGCTCTTCGCCGCGACCGTCGATCGCGTCTCGACCATCTCGACCGAGCGGGCCCGCGCCGTCAAGCTGCGCTTCGAGGACGGTCGGATCACCGCGTCGGCGGTGAGCACGGAATCCGGCAAGGGCCTGGACGAGCTCGACGCCGACTATGCCGGCGAGCCGATCGAGATCGGCTTCAACAGCCGCTACATCCTCGACATGCTGGCCGCGGTGGCGGGCCAGCAGGTGTGCCTCGAGATGGCCAACCCCGCCGCCCCCACGCTGGTCCGCGACCCGGCCGACAGCAGTGTCGTCTACGTCCTGATGCCGATGCGTGTCTGACCGACGGATCCGAGCGATGGCGGGCCTGGCCCATCGCGAGCCGGGGGCCGATGGTCGTCCCGACGAGCGTGCCATGAGAACGCCGCAGGCGGCGGTCCGCGCGGCAAGCAGGGACGAGCCCGACCTTCGCCGCCCGTCGCTGGACCGGCTGCGGCTGCGGAATTTTCGCAATTATGCGTCGCTCGAGATCGCCTTCGAGCCGGGGCCGGTCGTCCTTTTCGGCCCGAACGGCGCCGGCAAGACCAACCTGCTCGAGGCCATCTCGCTTCTCGCCCCGGGCCGCGGGCTCCGCCGCGCCCGGCTCGAGGCGCTCGACCAGGACAACGCCGCGGCACCTTTTCGCCTCGAGGCCGGGCTCGAGGCGGCCGATGGCCCGATCGACCTCGCCACCGGCCGCGAGCCGGAGAGCGACCGCCGCTGGCTCGAGATCGCGGGCCGGCCGGCGCGCGGCCTCGCCGCCCTGGCCGACCTCGTCGCCATCACCTGGCTCACCCCCGCCATGGACCGCCTCTTCATCGATGGGGCGAGCGAGCGGCGCCGCTTCCTCGACCGGCTGGTGCTCGGCGTCTACCCCGACCACGCGCACCGGCTCGCCATGTTCGAGCGGGCGATGCGCGAGCGCTCGCTGGTGCTGCGCCAGGGTTCCCGCGATGCGGTCTGGCTCGGCATCCTCGAGGGACGGATGGCCGAAGCCGGCGTCGCCATCGCCGCCGGCCGGCGCGAGCTGGCGGCCGGCCTCGGCACGCTGCTCGCCGAGCCGGATCCGGCCCTGCCGCGCCTGCGCCTCGCGCTCGACGGCAGCGTCGAGACCTGGCTCGACAGCCTCTCCGCCCTCGACGCCGAGCAGCGCCTCGCCGACGAGCTGGCGGCCGCCCGCGCCCAGGATGCCGAGACCGGCGGTGCCGCCATCGGCCCACACCGCAGCGACCTCGTCGCCATCGATCTGGCGACGGGCGAGGCGGCGGCGCGCGTCTCGACCGGCCGCCAGAAGGCCATGCTGCTCGCCATCGTGCTCGCCGAGGCGCGCCTGCGCGAGCTGGTCGCCGGCGACCTGCCGATCCTGCTGCTCGACGAGACCGCCGCCCATCTCGACGAAACCCGCCGCGCCGGCCTCGCCGAGCGGCTTCTGGCCCTCGGTGCCCAGGTGTTCCTGACCGGCACCGAGCGCCGCCTGTTCAGTGGCCTCGACGGCCACGCCACCTTCTTCCATGTCGACCGAGGATTGATCCGAAGCGATGAGTGACACGCCCGAGCTGCCGACCGAGCCCCGGTCCGGCGCGCCTGCCATCCTCCCCACCGCCAGTGGCGAGCCGATCTATGATTCCACCTCGATCCGCGTGCTCGAGGGCCTCGAGGCCGTGCGCCTCAGGCCCGGCATGTATATCGGCGACACCGACGACGGCTCCGGACTGCACCACATGGTCTTCGAGGTGGTCGACAACAGCATCGACGAGGTGCTGGCCGGCTACGCCGACAGGGTCGAGGTCAGCCTCAACGCCGACGGCTCGGTGACGGTCACCGACAACGGCCGCGGCATCCCCGTCGACATCCACGAGGGCGAGGGCGTGTCGGCCGCCGAGGTGATCATGACCGTGCTGCACGCCGGCGGCAAGTTCAACCAGAACTCGTACAAGGTCTCGGGCGGCCTGCACGGCGTCGGCGTCTCCGTGGTCAATGCCCTCTCCGACTGGCTCGAGCTGGTCATCTGGCGCGACGGTGCCGAGCACTACATCCGCTTCGAGAACGGCGGCGTGCCGGCCGCGCCGCTGATCGCCCGCGGCCCGCAGAACGGCCGGCGCGGCACGCAGCTCACCTTCATGCCCTCGGTCAAGGTGTTCACCCAGACCGAGTTCTCCTTCGCCACGCTCGAGCACCGCCTGCGCGAGCTGGCCTTCCTCAATTCCGGCGTGCGCATCGTGCTGCGCGACAAGCGGGGCGCCGAGCCGATCGAGGAGGAGCTCTTCTACGAGGGCGGCGTCGCGGCCTTCGTTGGCTATCTCGACCGCACCCGCCAGCCGATCCACAGCCCGACCATCGTCATCAATGGCGAGAAGGGTCTCCTGAGCGTGCAATGCGCGCTCCAGTGGAACGACGGCTATCACGAGACCTGCCTCTGCTTCACCAACAACATCCCGCAACGCGACGGCGGCACGCATCTGGCCGGCTTCCGCACCGCCCTCACCCGGACCCTGAACAAATACGCCGAAGACACGGGAATCATTAAGCGAGACAAGGTCCAGCTCACCGGCGAGGACATGCGCGAGGGGTTGACCTCGGTGCTCGCCGTCAAGATGCCCGATCCCAAGTTCTCCTCGCAGACCAAGGACAAGCTGGTCAGCTCCGAGGTGACCCCGCTGGTCCAGGGGCTGATCACCGACGGCCTCGCCCGCTGGCTCGAGGAGCACCCGGCCGAGGCGCGGATCATCATGGCCAAGATCGTCGAGGCCGCGACCGCCCGCGAGGCGGCGAGGAGGGCCCGCGAGCTGACCCGTCGCAAGGGTGCGCTCGACATCGCCAACCTGCCGGGCAAGCTCGCCGACTGCCAGGAGCGCGACCCGGCCAAGGCCGAGCTCTTCCTGGTCGAGGGCGACAGCGCCGGCGGCTCGGCCAAGCAGGGCCGCGACCGCAGCTTCCAGGCGATCCTCCCCTTGCGCGGCAAGATCCTCAACGTCGAGCGCGCCCGCCTCGACCGGGTCCTCGGCAGCCAGGAGATCGGCACGCTGATCACCGCCCTCGGCACCGGCATCCGCGACGATTTCGACCTCGCGAAGCTGCGCTACCACAAGATCATCATCATGACCGACGCCGACGTCGACGGGTCGCACATCAGGACGCTGCTGCTGACCTTCTTCTACCGCCATCTGCCGGAGCTGATCACCGCCGGCCACCTCTTCATCGCCCAGCCGCCGCTCTACAAGGTCAAGCGCGGCCGCAGCGAGCGCTACCTCAAGGACGACGCCGCCCTCGACGCCTATCTGGTCGATGCCGGCCTCGAGGACGCCCGCCTCGTCCAGGCGGACGGCACGGTCCTCGAAGGCGAGGCGCTGGAAGCGGCGGTCGAGACCGCCCAGGCGGCGACCTCGATCCTCGCCAACTTCAAGCGTCGCCATCCGGTCGAGCTGATCGAGGCCCTGGCGCTGGAGGGTGGCCTCGCCGAGGGTGCGCTCGGCGATCCGACCGCCATGCTGCTCCTGGCCCAGCGTGTCGCGAGCCGCCTCTCCGCCTCCGGCCGCGGCGCCTGGCAGGCGCATATCGGCGACGAGGGCGAGCTCGTCTTCCACCACATGAAGGGCGAGCGCCGCGAGCGCCACAGGCTCGACCCGGGCCTCGCCCGCAGCCCCGAGGCGCGCCGCCTGGCCGACGCCTTCGGCCGCCTCGAGGCCGTCTTCGCCGCCGCCTGCAGCCTCGAGAAGAAGGAGGAGAGCCGCAAGATCAACGGCCCCCTCGACCTCGTCGAGGCCGTCCTCGCCATGGGCCGCAAGGGCCTCGGCATCCAGCGCTACAAGGGCCTCGGCGAGATGAACCCCGAGCAGCTCTGGGAAACCACCCTCGACCCCACCATCCGCTCCCTCATCCAGGTCCGCGTCGACCACGCCGACGAGGCCGACGAGATCTTCACCACCCTCATGGGCGACATCGTCGAGCCCAGGCGCGACTTCATCCAGGAGAACGCGCTGAAGGTGGTGAACCTGGACGTCTGACCGGCGAAAATGAGGAAAACCGGAGGAACTGAGTTCCCCCGGCACCCCCTCCGCCTTTTGGGGCGACGTCCTTGGCCTTGTCGGCAAAGTTGAGCAGCCCTATCATTCGAGCATGACCGGGCCCGACCTCCACGAGACCGATTTCGTCGCCTGGACGGAGGGCCAGGCGAAGGCGCTGCGGGCGCTGCGGGCGAGCCGCTGGAACGAGCCGCTCGATCTCGAGCATCTGGCCGAGGAGATCGAGGACTTGGGCCGGAGCCAACGCCACGCCTGCGAATCGCTCCTCGAGCAGATCATCATCCACCTCCTGAAGCTCCGCTGCTCGATGATGGACGGGCCGCGCGCCCATTGGGCCAACGAGATCGACCTCTTCCGCCACGAGCTGCAGCGCCGCCTCACCGCCAAGATCCGCCAGTACCTCGCGACCAATCTCGATGCCCACTATCAAGCGGCCGCCCGGCTCACCACCCGCGCCCTGGCCCGCGAGGAGCCCGCCATCAGGCCGGATATTCCGGGCAATTGTCCCTGGTCGCTCGACGAAATCCTCACCAGCGACGAGCCGCTCGGAGGGGTATGGGACAGCTCTCCTTGACTGGAGAGCGCGCTCTGGACCTCGACGTCTGACAGCGATGCCGACCATCGCCCGCTGGCGTGGCCATCGATTCTAGTTCAACAGCCATGAGTCCAATGAGCCACCGCACGTTCATGGCGACGCGGATGGCCGGAATGCCAGGTTCTGGCTGCAGCCGGTTGCGCTTGCGCGTAACGTCGGGTCCGTGCAACCGGGTTGGGCGCTGTGATTGCTCATGTCCGCAAGCATGCGGCCGAACATCTGGAGGCCTCGAATGGGCATTTTGGCGGCGAGCGCTGACGAGCGCGCGCGGGATGCTCGCTTCGACAAATCCACCATGAGCGTCGACCTGATGGACGGCCGGACCATCACCGTCCCGCTGGCCTGGTACCCGCGCCTGCTCGACGCGAGCGCCTCCGACCGGGCAAGCTGGGAGATCGCCGGTGCCGGCTATGGCCTGCACTGGCCCGCGCTCGACGATGACATCAGCACCGAGGGCCTGCTGCGCGGCGCGCCCGCCCCCGCCTGACCTGACGGCAGCGGGGCCACGCTCAACCATCCGCCGCAACTTCTTGCTGAACTGACGGAGGGGGCGCGGGGGAACTCAGTTCCCCCGCATTCCTCGATCAACGAACGTAACTCGCCCCGCAGCCTTGCCGCCAATGCCGGCGCGGGGTATTTTGCGACCATGAGCGCGGCCGACCTCGACGCGGCGGATTTTGTCACCTGCGCAGGGGCGCGCCCCCGCCGGCGACGCGCTGCTGCCCTGATGGCACCGATGGCCGAGCGCGCCATCCCCCATGGCGTGCCTGGAGTCCGGCACCCCCCGGGGCGGATCGGCCTGCTCATCGCCTTGATCCTGCTCGGCGCCTGCGGCTTCGGCACCGCCCCCGATGCCGAGCGCCTCGCCCTCGATCCCTTGACACTCGAGCGCACCGGCAAGCCCAACGACTTCCTCGTCTGCCCGGTCGATCGCTGCATGGCACCCAGCGACCGGGTCGCTCCGGTCCTCGACGTGGCGCCGCTCGAGCAGCTCCACCTCTGGGAGGAGGTGGTGGAGATGAGCGATCGCACCCGCATCATCGGCCTCGACGAGACGGCGCTCACCCTCCACGCCGAGCAGCGCAGCCGCATCTTCGGCTTCGTCGACACCATCGTCGTTCGCGTCCTGCCCTTCGACGACGGCCGGCCCGGGGCCGCGCGCAGCACGTTCGCCGCCTATTCCCGCGCCGAGCTCGGCTTTGGCGACATGGGCGTCAACCAGGCCCGCCTCGAAGGCTGGATCGCCAATCTCGAGGCCGTCGCCGGCGCTTCCTGACCGGCTTGACCCCCCGTGGCCGAACGGCCAAGCTCGCACTCATGAGAAAAAGGGGGAGGCGGCCTTGGCCCTGACGCCGGCGGTCGAGCTTTCGGGCATCACCAAGCGCTACGGCAAGGTCGAGGCCCTGGGCGGCGTCGACCTTGCCGTCGGCCGAAACGAGATCCTCGGCCTGATCGGCGACAATGGTGCGGGCAAGTCGACGCTGATCAAGATCCTGACCGGGGTCGAGAAGCCGACCGCCGGCACCATGCGGATCAAGGGCGAGCCGATCGATTTCGGCCACTACAGCGTGCGCGCCGCCCACGCGCACGGCATCGAGACCGTCTACCAGCAGAAGAGCCTGGGCGACAAGCAGCCGCTCTGGCGCAATTTCTTCGTCGGCCGCAACATCACCGGCCGCTTCGGCTTCATCGATGTCAAGCGGCAGAAGGAGCTGGCCAACGAGGTCCTGAAGGGTGCGATCGGCTTTCGTGGCGTCGGCATCGACGTGGATGCCACCGCCGGCAACCTCTCGGGCGGCGAGCGGCAGGGCATCTGCATCGGCCGGGCCATGCATTTCGACGCCGACCTCATCATCCTCGACGAGCCGACCGTGGCCCTCGCCGTCAAGGAGGTCGGCAAGGTCCTGTCCTTCATCGAGCGCATCAAGGCCTCGGGCCGCGCCTGCCTCTATGTCGAGCACACCCTCGCCCACGTCCACGCCATGGCCGACCGCATGGTCATCATCGACCGCGGCCGCATCGTCGGCGAGGTCATGCAGGGCGAGATGACCGTGGCCGAGCTCACCGAGCACTTCCTCGACCTGCAGCGCCAGGGCGAGCGGAGCGTCGCCTGATGAGTGGCCTGACGGGCGGACGGCTCGGCCGGATCGAGGGGCTGGCGATCATCATCGTCGCCCTCGTCGTCACCGGCGTCTTCATGGCGCTCGCCCCCCAGACCTTCCTCTCCGACCGCATCTACGCGACGCTCCTGGTCACCATGGCGCCGCTGCTGCTCTGCGCCCTCGGCCTGACGCTGGTCATCGCCTCCGGCCAGATCGACCTCTCCTTCTCCTCCATCGTGGCGCTTTCCGGCTTCGTCTTCGCCGCCGCCTACCGCTTCGAGAACATCCCCTTCCTCGGCTTCCTCGCCGAGGGATCGGACGCGGCGGCGATCGAGGCGACCCGCGCCTGGCTGATCTGGGTCGGTGCCGTGCTCGCCGTCCTCGCCGGCGCCGGAGCCGGCTGGATCAACGGCGTGCTGGTCGCCCGGCTCAATATCCCCTCGATCATCGCCACCCTCGCCACCCTCTTCCTCTGGCGCGGTGTGGCCGTCGTCCTCGCCGGCGGCCTCAGCTACAACCTCAGGGGTGTCCGCGACACGGCGCTTTGGCAGGTCACCACCGGCCGGCTCCTCGACTGGCTGCCGCTCCAGGCGCTCTGGGTCGCCCTCGTCGCCGTGGGCTTGTGGTTCGTCCTCAACCGCCACCGCTTCGGCGAGGCCCTGCTCTTCCTCGGCGACAATGCCGAGGTGGCCCGGGTCATGGGCATCGACGTGACGGCCACCCGCATCCGTCTCTTCACGCTGATGGGTGCCTTGGCCGGGCTCGCCGGCGTCTTCCTCACCGCCGAGAACATCACCTTCTACACCAACCAGGGCCAGGGCTTCCTGCTGCTCGCCATGGCCGCCGTCTTCATCGGCGGCACCTCCATCTATGGCGGCTCCGGCAGCATCACCGGCACCGTCCTCGGCGCCTACATCGTGCTCGTCGTGCAGGCGGGCATCGTCGCCGCCGGCGTGCAGGGCTTCTGGAACGACGTGGTGATCGGCCTCATCTTCATCGCCGCCGTCATCTTCCACCTGGCGCTGGAGCGAGCCGAGCGCTTCAGCGGCAGCGGTTGAACCCCTCGGTCGAAGCAAGGGAGGATCTTTCGATGCTGAAGCACCTTCTTCTGGGCACGGCGCTCGCCGCCGTCGCCGCCCTGCCAGTTGCCGCCCAGGATCTCCTGGGCTCCGGCATGACCATCTATGCCCAGATGGGCGGCCCTCCCGGCGGCCCCGCCACCCTGCCCCGCGCCAACGGGGCCAAGGACGCCGCCCGCCATCTCGGCGCCGACCTCGTCGAGCAGTACTCGGGCTGGCTGCCCGACGTCATGATCCAGCAGTTCAGGGAAGCCATCGCCGCCTCGCCCGACTGCATCGTCATCATGGGCCATCCGGGCGTCGACGCCTTCCAGGACCTCGTCGACGAGGCCGAAAGCGAGGGCATCCTCGTTACCGTCAACAACACCCCGCTCACCAGCTTGCAGCAGCAATATGGCGGCAAAGGCATGGGCTATGCCGGCGTCATCCTCTATGACGGCGGCTACGTCACCGCCCAGAACATGCTGGCCACCGGCAAGCTCCAGCCGGGAGACAAGGCCCTCGTCTACGGCCTCCTCGGCCAGGCCGAGCGCGGCGAATCCACCCGCGGCCTGAAGGAAGGCCTCGAGGAAGGTGGGATCGTCGTCGACTACCTCGAGATCAGCCCCGAGGTGAACAACGACACCTCCTTGGCCGTGCCGATCCTCGTGGCCTACATGGAGAGCCATCCCGACCTCAAGGCGTTCGGGACCCAGCACGGCGGCGTCACCGGGCAGATCGCCCGCGTCCTCGAGCAGGCCGGCAAGGCACCCGGCGACATCGTGGTCGGCGGCATCGACCTCGCCCCCTCCACCATCGACGGCCTCGAGCAGGGCTACATCACCGCCACCCTGGACCAGCAGCTCTACCTCCAGGGCTTCCTGCCCGTGACGCAATGCGTCCTCTCCAAGGTCTACGGCTTCGCCGGCCTCTCCATCAACACCGGCGCCGGCGTCGTCACGCCGGAAACCATCGGCGAGCTCATCCCGCTGATCGAGGCGGGGATTCGCTGAGACGATTCGAGAAGGCGGGGGAACTGAGTTCCCCCGCGCCCCCTCCGTCCTTTTGGTTGGAGCGCATCCTTTCAAACGGTAGTGGGCCTGTGGCATGAAGGCGCTCGGGAACAGGAGATGGCCATGCGCCCTGACGAGACGACGGAGCCGATCACCATCCACGCGGCCAAGGAGGTCGTGAGCGGCCTCGACGCCCTCGCCGCCGCCACCCACCGCTCGCGCAACGAGGTCGTCGACCAGGCGCTCCGACAATATCTCGACGCGAGCACCTGGCAGATCGCGCGGATCGAGGAAGGCATCGCCGCCGCCCGCGAAGGCCGCGTGAGGCCGGCCGAGGACGCGCTCGCCGACCTCGCCAGCCGGCACGGCTTCGAGCGCTGATGCAGGTCGTTCTCGCCGAGCCGGCGGAACGCGATCTCACCAGCATCATCGACTACATCGCCCTCGACAACCCGCCCGCCGCCCTGAACGTCTTTCGCAGAATCGAGGCTGCGATGCGCCGGCTGGCCGACTTCCCGGAGCTCGGGCGACCCGGCCGCCTGCCCGGCACCCGAGAGATTCGGGTCTCCTCGCTGCCCTATCTGATCGCCTACGGCGCGACCGCCGATCGCGTGACCGTCTTCGCCATCTTCCACACCGCCCGGAACTTGTCCAAGGCGCTCGAAGCGCGCAAAGACGAGTTGAAGCCATGAGCGGAGAAAGCCGATCCGGGGGAACCGAGTTCCCCCTCCGTTCCTTGAGGCAAGGCGCTTGCGTGGATCACACGGAGAATTTAAGCTAGCTTGAGCTAGTTGGAATTTTGCGATGCGTGAGATCGGAGCTTTCGAGGCGAAGAACAGGCTCGGCGCCCTACTCGACCTTGTGGAAAAGGGCGAGGAGGTGATCATCACCCGGCACGGCAAGCCCGTCGCACGGCTCGTGGCCCCTCTCGAACAGGTCGATCGGGGGGCGGCCCGGGCCGCTGCCGGCCGCATTCGCAAGATGCGCAAGACCGTCCCCCTCGACGACGTCACCATCAGGCAGTTGATCGAGGAAGGCCGGCTTTGAGCCTCGTGCTCGATGCCTCGCTGACGCTCGCGTGGTTTCTCGATGGCGAAAGCACGCCGGCGGCCGACGCGGTCCTGGACGAGGTGGTCGCAACCAGCGCCGTCGTGCCGCCGCTCTGGCGGATCGAGGTGGGCAACGCCTTGCAGATGGCGGTCCGCCGCCAGCGCATCGATCGGACCTTTCGCGACAACATGCTGCGCGAGCTCAGGGCGCTGCCCATCGATATCGACACGGATTGCGACGTTCATTGCTGGTCGGCGGCACTCACCCTGGCCGACACCCACGAGCTCACCCTCTACGACGCCACCTATCTCGAGCTCGCCCAACGCCGCCGCCTACCCCTCGCCACTCTCGACCGCGCTCTGCGCGATGCGGCGGAACGCGTGCATGTTTCAGTGAAGGGCCTGTAGACACCACCGGCGAGAGCACCGGGGAAAGCGAGTTCCCCCGCGCCCCCGCCGGACCTTCGTTTGGGTGGCAGGTGTGAAGGATGGTAGCTGATCCACAAGCTCGGCTCGTGCCGCCGGCCATTGGACCCCGTGCGCGGCGCCAGCGATTATGGCCCCAATCACTGATCACATAAGGTGGCCGACCGCCTCGTTCCTGCGGTCAACTGGAGTGTCCGGCAGCCGGCATGCAGTTCTATGCTTCGAGGCGAAGGTGCCGCATGCTTTTGGTTTGGTCGACGACCACTCGGAGGATCGAAAGCAGGAAGCAAATGTCGAGGTGGCTGGCCAGGCCTCTCGCCCGATTGACCGGGGGCGGCCGTCACGCCGTTCGCGGACGGTCGCAGGGGGAACCTTTCCCTGCCAGCTGTCTTCTTTGCTGGCGAGAACCGTTCGGCATGCGGCTCGGGATGGTGGACGAAATGGCCGGCTTGGAGATCGAGACGCCTCGGGTCCGGGATGACGGCCTCCAGCTCGAGGAGGATCGGGCCTTTCAGGAGCGGTTCTGGTGCGGCGAGCGCTTGGCGCTCGGCGGCTTCGCCCTCATCATCCTTCTGGCTCTGCTGGGCTTCGCCGGTTCGGGCGGGCCCCTGGCGCTGCGCACCGTGGCGACCAGCGCCGGAAGCGTCGAGCATCCGCGCGTGCTTCGCTGGGAAACCGCCGACCGGCTCCACATCGTCATGACGCTCGACCAGCCGAGGCACCAGGTGGTTCTCGCCGATCCCTTCTCGGCATGGTTCGACATCGAGGGCGTCCAGCCCGAGCCCGAGAGCGCGTTCATCGGCCCGGAAGGACTGGTCTTGCAGTTCGCGGCGGACGGCGTGCCGAGGCCGGAGGTCGTGGTCAGGATGCGGCCGAACGCTCCCGGGCTGGCCCGTTATCGCATCGTGCTCGACGGGACCGAGCCGATGACACTGACGCAGCTGATCCTGCCTTGAGGTAGCCGCCATGGAAACGGTCCTTCGCGGTGTGGCGATCTACATGGTGCTCCTCGTGGTGATCCGCCTGTCGGGCCGGCGGACGCTCGGCGAGATGGCGCCTTTCGATTTCGTGCTGCTCCTGATCGTGGCCGAGACAACCCAGCAGGCGCTGCTCGGCGAGGATTTCTCGGTCACCAATTCCATCGTGCTCATCATCACGCTGTTCACGACGGACGCGGTCTTTTCCTACGCCAAGCAATGGTCGCCGCGCGCGGCAAGATGGATGGACGGGCAGGCCACCGTGCTGATCAGCCTCGGCGAGCTCGACAAGCGTGCCTTGTCGCGGGCGCGGGTAAGCCTGGAGGACGTGCTCGAAGCCGCTCGTCGGCAACACGGGCTCGAGCGGCTGGATCAGATCAAGTTCGCCGTGCTGGAGGCCAGCGGCAACATCAGCATCATCCCGAAAGGCAGTGAACCTGGTGGACCTCCCTTTCTAAAGTCCCCAAGAACGGATGAGGAAACCTCACGAGTTTAGCCGGCATGCCGGCCGGCAACCCGACCTCACCGGCACAATGCGCCCCTCAGTTCGTCCCGATGGCCCGCTGCTCCGGGCGGTTATCGATCGGGATCATGATGTGGGCGTAGGGCGTGCCGGACCACATGACGTAGGGGCCGTCCGTGTCGAGGGTGGTGGGCAGTCCCTCCAGCGTTGCCGGATCGGGCACGATCATCATGATATGCGGCCCCTCGACCACCCAGTCATTGTCGGCCGTGGGCGTTCCCGCCGCCGGGTCGATGTTGCTGGCGCCGCCGTCCGGCGCGTCGCCGGCCATCATGTAGGAGATGCCGACCCGCGACGCGGTGAAGGGCTCGTGGTGCATCCAGGCCTGCATCCAGCGCCGCCATTCGCCGTCCATGCACATTGGCTCGGCGATCCCTTGCGGTGCCGAAAAGCAGGTGTAGTCGCCGGTTCCGGGGCGCAGGATGTTGCCCTCGAGGTCCGCGACGGTGGCGGTGTCGCGGATGTTGGGCGGCGCTGCCCTGAGCGCGTCGGCGATGAGCGCCGCCGCATCCTCGGCGCCCAGGGCGGGCCCGCCAGCGACGATGGCGGCAAGCCACGCGATCGCGCCGGTCTTCAGGGTCGTGCGTCTCGAGATGGTCATCCGTCGGTCCTCCATGGGTGAAGAGGCCCAGAGATTCGCACACACCGATCAGGAGCGGCATCGGTCAACTGGCGTAGCGGCAGCGCCGCCGATGGCGTAGCCGGGCATCCGGGCTATCGGGGGAAGCCTCCCCTTTTGGCCCTTCGACGCTCTCGTTCCGCGTTCAGCGCATCCGCCGCGTGTACGCGTCGACCAATGCCCTGATCATGCGCTGGTAGGGCACGTGCTGCCTGGCGGCTTCGTGCTTGAAGAACTCGACCGAGCTGCGGCTAAGGGCGAGCGTCACCTTCACCGTGTCTTCGCGCAGGACGAGCTGGTCGGGTGGTGGCAGCATGTCGGCGACCGGGCGCAGCTCGCCCACGATCTCGCCCTGGTCGTCGGTTTCGTCAACCGTTCTCGCGCTCATAGGCCCTCCGTCCCTTGCGCCAATAGCCGGCGCCGATGATGCGGATCGTGCTGCTGCGACTATGAACCACCCCTCAATACCCCGCCCCATCCTTCCGCCTGAACACCCACTTCCCATCCCCGCCCAAAGAACTGAGGGGGCCCCGGGGGAAATCATTTCCCCCGGAGCTTCATGTGCCCGGCGCGCCCAGCGTCAGGACCAGCCCCAGATAGACCGCCATGGCCACTGCCAGCGCCACGAAGAAGTTCGCGAATTTGCGCATGGCGACGAAGCCGACGCCGGCCGAGACCCAGCCGGCCGGGCCGGCGGCGACCACCATGGGGGCGACGAGGGCGGCGAAGATGGCGCCCGGCATGGCGGTCATGAAGGCTTCGACAAAGGGGCTCGGCTGGAGGCGCTGGGCGAGGCGGTAGCCGCCGATGCGGGTCGCGTAGGTGGCAACGGCCAGGAGCAGGATGACGCCGATCTCAAGCATGGGTGCGGCCTCGCAGCAGCGCCGCGACCAGGCTGCCGGCCATGGCGCCGAGGACGATGTACCAGGTGCCGGGCAGGAGCGCCTTGGCGAGGACGGCGATGCCGGCCGAGACGCCCCAGGGCAGGAGGTCGGCGCGGCCGCGCCAGAAACCGGCGAGCAGCACGACGAAGAAGGCGGTGGTGAGGAAGGCGAGGCCGAAGCGCTCGACCACCGCCCGGACGTCGCCCGCCATGGTGCCGGCGAGCGAGCTGGTGACCCAGAAGACCCAGAGCGTCACGCCGGCGCCGGCCATGAAGGCGGCGTCGCGCCCGCCCCGCTGCTGCTCGGCCATGGCCATGCCCCAGCTCTCGTCGGTCATGAAGTAGAGGCTGGCATGCGCGCGCCAGCCGCCGAGCGGCCGCAGCCACGGCATGATCGCCGCACCCATCAGCACGTGGCGCAGGTTGAGCACGACCACGCCGACCAGGAGTGTGATCACCGGCAGGGGCTCCTGCCAGAGCTCGAGTGCCAGGAACTGCGAGGCGCCGGCGAAGACGAAGGCGGAAAACAGCCCCACCTGGAGCACCGAGAGGCCCTCCTGGATCGCGAGGAAGCCGTAGAGCAGGCCGAAGGCGACGACCCCCGGCAAGAGCGGCAGCATGGTGACCGCGCCTCGCCGCGCCCCGTCCCAGGTGAAGACGATCGGCCCGTCACTCACCGCCGAAACGCCCACCCATGAGCGACAAAACCGAGGGGGCCACGGGGGAAATCATTTCCCCCGTGCTCTTCCCTCGTCCCGCCCATCCCTGGCCTGGGCTCGCGTCCCGGGCTATTCTTTCGCGCGCATACCCCATGGCTCGCCCGTGAAGTGAAGGGGCCCGACGATGGACGACACCCTCTACGGCTACCGCGATCGCAAGGGCGACTGGCGGCCGAAGGAGCCGCTCGCCACGGCACCGCTCTTCGACTTCCCGCCGCGACCGCGCGCCTTGCTCGCGTGGCTGCCGTCCTACTTTCTGCCCTGGAACGCGCTCTACTTCGCGCTGGCGGCGCTCTTCTGGTTCTTCCTCACCCCCAGCCTGGAGACGATGCGCACCCTCTCCTGGGACTGGACGCTCTGGATCCTCCTGCGCAACAGCCTCGCCGTGCTCCTCTTCTACGGCGTCTTCGAGCTGCGCCTCTACATCCGCCGCGCGCAGGGCACGCGCTTCAAGTACAATGCCCGGTTCCCTTCGGACACGCCGCGCAAGACGCTGATCCTCGGCCGGCAGGATCTCGACAACATGGCGCGCAGCTTCGGCAGCGGCGTGCCGATCTGGAGCGGCTACGAGATCCTGATCCTCTGGGTCTTCGCCAATGGCTGGGCGCCGATGGCGAGCTTCGCCGAGCATTGGCCCTGGCTGCTGGCCATCCTGGTCATGGTCAAGGTCTTCCACGAGGCGCATTTCTATCTCATCCACCGCCTCATCCACATCCCCTGGCTCTATGCCCGTGTCCATTCCGTGCACCACCAGGCGGTCAACCCCTCGCCCTGGTCGAGCCTGTCGATGCACCCGGTCGAGCATCTTCTCTATTTCTCGGGCTCGCTCGTGCATCTGGTGATCTTCTCGCACCCGCTGCTCGCCGTCTATCAGCTCTGCTATGCCGGCTTCGGCGCGATCGGCGGCCATCTCGGCTTCGACAGGATCGAGACGGGCCGGGACCGGGCGATCGACACCGAATCCTACGACCACTATCTCCATCACAAGCTCTTCGAGGTGAACTACGGCAGCGGGCTCGTGCCGTTCGACCGCTGGTTCGGCACCTGGCACGACGGCACGGTCGAGGCCGATGCCCGAATGCAGGCCCGAAGGCGCCGCAACAAGCAAGCCGCGCCCCGATACAAGGCACCGACCGGCTGAGCGAGACCGAGGTCGCGAGGGGGCCACGGGGGAAATCATTTCCCCCGTGCTCTTCTCCTGCCTCCGCTCAACCCGCCGTGACCAGCTCCGCCAAAAGCTCGATCGGCGCGATATCGACCGGCAGCGGCGGCTCTCGTGTCTGGACGAATGCCGCGATCGCCCGCTCGGTGCGCTGGCCCGGCAGGCCGTCGATCGGTCCCGGATCGTAGCCGGCGCGGGCCAGCTCCTCCTGCACCGCCTCGACCACGGCGCGGGCCGGCAGCTCGGCGAAGCGGGCGCGCGCCTCGGCCCCCGCACCGCCATAGTTCTGCTGCGCCGCGATCCGGCCCTCCTTGGTGTCGAGCCGGGCACCCCGGGCCAGGATCTTGGCGGCCAGCACCGGATCGGGGCCGTCGCCGACGAGGCCGTCCCGATAGAGGGCGGCCAGATGCACGGAGCCCCAGGCATTGCCGCCCTTGGCCGCCTCGGCGAACCAGAAGGCGGCGCGGCGCGGGTCCGGCTCGAGGCCGGGGCCGCCATCGCGGTAGATGAAGCCGAGGTTGATGGGGGCGTTGGGCTGGCCGCCCGCCGCCGCCTTCTCGTACCAGGCGATCGCCTCTTGGAGATCGGGCGCCACGCCGACGCCGTTCTGGTAGGCGTAGCCCATGTTGTTGTAGCCGTAGACGTCGCCGCTTTCGGCCGAGGCCTCGAAGAGCGGCAGGGCGCGCTCGGCGTCGCCGGCCTCGGCCAGCATGTAGCCCAGATTGTTGTAGGCGAAGGTGTGGCCTTGTGCGGCAGCCTTCAGGAACCAGTCGATCGCCTTGTCGCGGTCGGCCACGACGCCGGTGCCGTCGCGATAGGCGCGGCCGAGGCTGTTCATGGCATAGGGGTCGCCCTTGGCCGCCGCATTCTCGAAAAGTGCTATGGCCTTCGCCGGATCCTCGGGCACGCCCAGCCCGATCAAATGGAGGTAGCCCAGGGCATAGATGGCGATGTTGTGGCCGTGGGCGCCGGCATACTGGTACTCGTCAGCGGCCTGCGTCCCGTTGCCTGCCGCCTCGAAGGCGCGGCCGAGCTCGAAGTGGAAGCGCGGCACGTCGGGGAACCGGGCGACCGCCGCCTCGCAGGCCGGCACGGCGGCGGCCGGGTCGATCTCGTTCGGGAACCGGCCGAGCACCACGCCCTGCCGGTCGAAGCGGGCGCCGGCGAGGTCGTCGCAGGGATCGATGGCGATCTCGAAGCGCACCGTCCAGGGCTCGCCCGTGACTTCCGCCGTTGCCACGGGCGCCTCGCCCGTCCCGCGCACCACGCTCCCATCCCCGGCGGCAGGCTCCTCGAGCTGGGCCACCGCCGCAAGCGCGGGCTGCACCGGCTCATCGACCAGCACGAGGCTCGCCTCGTCGATGCCCTGGCGCATCACCAAAGGCGGCAGATAGAGAAGCTTCGCCGGCCGCACCGGCACGTCGCCCAGGGCCAGCTCCCCACCATCGGCAGCGAGCGCCTGGAGCCGGCCATGGCGCAGGGGCTCGCGCAGCACGATGGCCATATCGTCCTCGGGCAGCGGCACCTCGACCGGCCCGGTGCCGACCACGACCGGCAGCAGCAAGGGTGTCGCCATTCGGGTCGCGTCACTGGACGGGATGGGGGCGGCCGGCAGGCTCGGCAACGGCTCGAGGCTGGCGAGCCGGGCGCCCGCCTCGGCCGAGGCCTGGAGCGGATCGTTCGGGAAGAGGGCGGCGAAACGGTCGTAGTAGTCGGCCCGATCGGCGGCGGCGACGAGCGGCCAGAGCAGCGTCGCGGCGTCGGCCGGCAACGGGGCCCCCGCCGGCGCCACCTTCTCGGGGGCCGGCGGCCTCGGAAGCTCTGAGGGCGCCGCCGCCTCATGCACCTCGGCGAAGCTGTCGGCGGCCAGGGTCGCCGCCGGGCTGTCGGCCAAAAGATCGACCCGCTGGCGGTCGACCAGGGTGCCCTCGAGGCTGGCGAGCTGCACGCCGGGCCGGGTGCGCGCCTGCTCCAGCCGATCGACATAGGCGAGCGCCAGCCGGGCAAGGGGGGATTCCTGATGCTCGCGGCTGAAGCGCACCAGGGCCCAGCGCTGCTGCAACGGGTCGTCCAGATCGAGGGCGCGGTTGAAGGCGGCGATTGCGTCCTCCTGCATCGCCGCCTCGGGTGCCGGGTTGAGCACCAGCGACTCGCCGGTCAGCGAGGCCTCGGTCCAGGGCACCTGGGCACCCGCCGTGGCCTGCCGCACCCGCTCGCTCACCTTGCGAAAAAGCAGCCCGATCTCGAGCCCGGGCTCCCGCAGGTAGTGCGCCAGCGCCTCCGCATAGGGGCTGTTGCCGCCGGCGGGCCCATCGAGCGCCACCTGGCCCGGGGCGGTCGAATAGGCGACCAGGAGCCCGGCCGCCGAGGCGGTCGGGGCCAGACCCTCGCGCGGCGCCAGCGAGCGCCCCTTCTGCTGCGCCAGCTCCGCCTCGAGCTCGGCCACCGGGTTGTTGCGGCAGGCATCGAGGACGAGGATGCCGAACTCGGGTGCGACCGTCTCGATCTCGTTCAGGAGGAAGGCCAGGACCAGCCCCCGGCGGCGCAGGTCCTCGCGGCCCTCCACCACGGCATCGACCGGCAGGAGGTAGTTCTCGCCGTCGACCTGCACGCCGTGCCCGGCATAGTAGACCAGCGCCACCTCGGCATCGCGCGCCTCGCGCCGAAAGGCGTCGATGGCGGCGCGCATGCCGTCGTAATCGGCGTCGGTCACCGCCTCGACCTCGAAGCCCAGCCCCTCGAGCGTCTTGGCCAGAAGCTTCGCGTCGAGCGACGGGTTGTCGAGCGGCGGCAGCGCCGCGTAGGCCGAGTTGCCGATCAGAAGCGCGTGCCGCCCGGCGGCCAGGGCCGTGGGCGAGACGCTGCAGAGGAGAGCCGCGGCCAGCACCAAACGGCCGGCCAGGCGACCGCTCCGCCATGACGGGCGCATCAGTTCCAGCCTCCTCCGCCGCCGCCACCGCTGCCGCCACCACCACTGTTGCCGCCGCCACCGCCGCTGTTGCCGCCGCCCTGGTCGGTGGTCGGCGTGGGGCCTACGCCCCAGTTGCGCTTCGGCGCCGGCGCGGCCTGGGCAGCCGCCGGCACGGTCGTCGCCACCGGCGGCGGACTCGGCGCCACGGCCGGCGCCGGGGCTGGTGCCGGAGCGGCCTTCGGTGCGGCAGCGGGGGCTGGGGCAGGCGGCGGCGTGCGGATCGGCTGGGCCACTGCCGGCGCCACGCGCGGCGTCGCCGCCACCGGCTGCACCCGCGGCAACTGGTCGATGAACCGATAGGCGCCGATATCGGCCAAGAGCTCGTCGGCGCCGACATTGAAGGCACCGCTCGGGCGCAGGGCCCTGGCCCGCTCGCGCACCGCCTCGGACTGGCTCCGCTCGGCGATCATCTCCGCGATCACCTCGGCCGCCTGGACGCTGCCGCTGGCATTGCCGGCGCGATAGGCGACGAGCTGGCTCACGTCCTGGGCCATGGCCGGGCCGGCCAGAATGGCCAGCGCCGCGGCCAGGCTGCCTCTCATCATGATCCTCATCACATCGAGCCTTTCCTTCGAAGCATCGAAGCGCACGATCTCGATCCTCCTCATGGCGCGGCACACCCGCCGAGCACGTCGCGCAGGCCGCTCTCGACCACCGCCACCTGCGACGGGGCGATGCTGCACTGGCCGATGGTCGACATCCGGTCGAGCACCGCCAGATCCACGGCTTCGGTCAGGCGCGGGCCGTCGACCACCGCACCGTAGCGCTGGTCCAGGCCCTGCAGCACGGTGTAGCGGAGCGCCGCGAAATCGCGGTCGTCACGCACATAGTTGCAGCGCGCCGCCACCGCCAATGCCCGCCCGCAGCGGCGCGCCTCGACCAGGGCGCTGCCCGAATCGACCGGCGCCGGCTCGCTCGCCGCGTCGCTCTCGAACATGTTCGACGGATCCAGATAGGAAAGGGAGCCGTCGCTGCAGGCAGCCAGCAGGAGGACGGCTGCCAGGGCGACCTGGCGGGGTCGGTCGAGCATTGCGTTTCCTCCACGGCCGAGGTCCGGCACTGGCCTTTCTCGCCTCGACTTGCCTGTCATTTTAGCCGATCGCATCGCTTTCGCCCATCCTCGGTTGGTGATCGTCGACGTCCAGAGGATGTCACCGGCACACGGGCTGACCACCCAGCGTGCCGAGCTCGGTGCAGGCGACCGCCCCGGCACCGATCGCGACGTTGAGGCTCGTGCCGAGCGTGACGGTATTGGTGAGGTCGCCGCCGGTGGTGACGTCGTCGATGGTGCCGATCACGGTGATGGCCTGGGCGTTCTGGCCCTCGGCCCGCTGCGTCAGCCGGCCGACCTCGGTCGTCGCCTCGAGATCGCCGCCGACCATCGTATTCGTGATGCGGTTGGCCTCGACCACCGATCTCGCTCCCTTGCCGCTGGCGGAGCTGTCGAGCTCGTCGACCGCGAGCGTGTTGGTCAGCTTGCCGCCGACCTTCACGCCGGAGCTGGAAGACGAGGGCGAGGGCGAGGCGGACGAGGCCACCCCGCCCGGCGCCATGATGACCTCAGCCGCTGCCAGGGGCGCCAGCAGCAGAAGGGCGCAGCCGGCGAGCAGGGTCGGGCCAAGCGCGGCTGCGTGGGGAAAGGCTCGAGGACGGGGCATCGGTTTTCTCCTCCGGAGGCGGCGAGGACGGATCGTCGTCGCGTCAGCCAGATTGCCCGGTCTGCCGCCTCCGGCCGAGGGCTGGTTTTTTCCACCCTATGGCCGGCGCTGCCCGGCAGAAGGTGCCGGCAGGTCGTTGGCATCGCCCTCGGCGACCCTTGGAAAAGCCCTGCCTTACGACGGCCGGGATCGCTGGCAGTCTCGGCCTCACCGAACGGGATGGCCCAACGAAATGTGGCTTCTGCCACTGACCCGGACCCAACCGTCCGGCACATTCGAGCCCGGCAGGATCACGGTCAAGGTAATGGCCAGCCCGCCAGGCAAGTGATAAAAAACGGTGGGGCCTGCGACAGACTAACGCGGTTTCACCCTAACCCACAGGAGACCGAAGATGAAGTCCTTGACGCTCACCGCAGTGGCCTTCGGCATCTCGCTCCTCGCCGCCACAGCGCTTTCGACGGATGCCCTGGCCCAGCAGGGTGGTGTCTCGATCGGCGGCAACGCCAACAACACGACCCTGCTCAACCAGAACACCAACGCCGCCATCGGCCTCGGCGCCAAGGCGAACACCCGGGTCGGCAGCATCCAGGACACCACCGTCGGCGGCAATCTGAACAACACCAGCCTGGTCAACCAGAACACCAACGCCGCGATCGGCCTGGGCTCCACCGCCAACACCCAGATCGGCTCGATCACCGGCTCCAAGGTCGGCGGCAACCTCAACAACACCACGCTGGTCAACCAGAACACCAACGCCGCCATCGGCCTCGGCGCCAAGGCCGGCTCGGCCATCGGCACCGTCAGCAACGCCAAGGTCGGCGGCAACGTCAACAACACAACCTTGGTCAACCAGAACACCAACGCCGCGATCGGCCTCGGCACCAAGGCCTGCTCCGAGATCGGCACCATCGGCAAGTCCGACGTCTGCAACTGATCCCCAGACCCTCCAGCCCGCGCCGGCCGGCCCAGCTCGTGGCCGGCCGGCGACCCGGAGACCAGCCATGCAACGCCTGCTCACCATCACCACCCTCGCCTTGACCCTCCTGGCCACCGCGCAAGGTGTTCGCGCCGACGAGTACAACCAGCGCCCGTTCCTCGCCCCGGGCGAGATGTCGAAGGTCCAGCGGGTGATCAGCCACGGCCGCGCCGAGCGCTTTCGCCAGGAAGGTGCCGCCGATTCCGTCGGCGGCGGCCCGAACGCCTCGATCGTCAACACCGGCTGCGGCCAGCTCTCGGTCGGCAATGTCGAGACCACCGGCCGGCCAGGCGAGCGGCTGCCGAAGGAGAACATCGTCGTCGCCCGCGAGATCATCAACGCGCCGATCAATTGCGGCACCCGCGGCCGGCGCTGAGAGCCAAGCAAGCGCGCTCAACCCCAGGAACGGACGGCCCGGACCATGACCAAGCCCAGAACCGCAGAGCGCGCTCGGCAGACCACGGCCGGCCTCGCGGCCCTCTCGCTCGTCGCCGGCTGCGCCTTCACGCCGCCGGAGCAGGCGCCCATCGCGGCCCAGCCGAAGACCCTGCCGGTCCGCAACGTCACCAGCTTCACCGCGTCCCTGCGCTGCATGGACGATCTCTTCCAGAAGTTCGGCAAGACCAATTACCTGGTCACCGCCCAGGACATCCCGGACGCCACCGGCAAGGTGCAGACCGGCACCAAGGACATGCTGATCTCCGCCATCTCGCAGATGTCGGTGAAGAGCAACGCCTTCAACTTCGTCGACTTCGAGGATTTCGGCTCGGTCTTCGTGCTCGGCAGCTTCCTCGCGGCGCCGGGCGGCCCGCCCGTGCCGGCCGGCTTCGAGGTGCCCAACTACTACATCCGGGGTGCGATCACCCAGCTCGACAGCGGGGTCATCGCCGAGAGCGCCTCGGGCGGGATCGGGCTCGAGGATCTCGACATCGGCGCCAGCACCGACCAGGTGGTCTCGGTCGTCTCGGTCGACCTCAATGTCGGCAACGTCCTCAACCGCCACATGCTGCCCGGCGTCTCGGCCAACAATTCCGTGGTCGTCCGCCGCTCCGGCAGCGCCGTCGACGCCGGCGCCACGATCAACAAGCTCGGCGCCAACTTCAACCTCACCTTCAACCAGTCCGAGGGCATGCACCAGGCGGTGCGCAGCCTGATCGAGCTCAGCGCCATCGAGGTCCTGGGCAAGCTCCTCCAGGTGCCCTACTGGCGCTGCCTCGAGATCGAGCAGACCAACCCCGAGGTCACGGCCATCGCCCGCGGCTGGTACGACGGCATGTCGGAGAGGGAACGGGTGACCTTCGTCCAGCGGGCGCTCGCCGCCAAGGGCCGCTACAAGGGACCGGAGACGGGCACCATCGATGCCGCCACCAGGGACGCCATCGGCGCGTACCAGGCCGAGCGCGGCCTGCTCGCCGACGGCCGGGTGAACTTCGACCTCTATGCCGACCTGATCGCCGGCGACCTGGCCCTCGGCCGCGAGCCGCCGAAGGACAGGGCGCCGGAGCCCCTGGTCACGGCCTCCC
>CAYMTA010000031.1:0-46270 GCA_964393275.1 uncultured Geminicoccaceae bacterium
ACAAACGCCGCCTGCACATCCCCCCTCCATCAATACCAACTTGTCAAAAGAACATCGGGCCGCTCGCGCGGTTGGCATGAACAAGCCCGTCAGGGATCGCCACGGTCGATCGCCGCGGCGGAAGCGATATCTACCCCCGACCCCTCGGGTGATCAAGCTCTTTTTTTCGATCTCCCGAACGGTGGCCGACGCACCAGGGTCGACAGGCGGATGCCGCGTTGACCGAATGCCGCCAATCGCGTAAGCGCTCGCCAGCTTTCCCGACCTATCGCCCGTCCGGCCCGCGACCCTGTCGCCGGGACACGCACGGCACCTAGCCTACGAGGATCCACGTCATGGCTGTCCCACGCAAGAAGACCAGCCCGCAGAAGCGCAACCAGCGCCGGGCGCACGATGCGCTGACCCTGCCTTCGGTGATCGAGGACAAGGACAGCGGCGAATTCCGCCGACCGCACCACATCGATCTCAAGACCGGCATGTATCGCGGCCGGCAGGTGATCGTGCAGAAGGCCGAGGTGGCCGACGACGAGGACTGAAGCCCGGCACGAGCCGAGGAGCGGCCAGGGCCGGTCACCGATGGTGGCCGGCCTTTTTCGTTGCGGGAGCGTCAAGGAGATCGTCGAATCGGGGAATGATGGTAGCGGAGGAGGGACTCGAACCCCCGACACAGGGATTATGATTCCCCCGCTCTACCAACTGAGCTACTCCGCCGAGCCGCGCTGGAGATATGTCCGACGGCGACCGGCGTCAAGAGCCCACAGCCACTGCCGCCGCTTCCTCGGCCCCCAGTCTCGACGTCCGCTCGATCCAGCCGCCACCGAGCAGCCGGTCGCCGGCGTAGAGCACGGCAGCCTGACCCGGGGCGACGCCGAACTCTGGCCGCTCGAGGACGAGCGCGGCGCCGCCGTCCCCGTCCAGCGCCTCGACGAGGCCCATGACGGCCGGCTCGTTGTAACGGTGCTTGACCGCGAGCCGAGCGCCGGCGGTCGGCCGGCGGAGCCAGTTGCAGTCCGAGACGGTGATGTGACGGGTGAGGCCGGCAGTGCTCGGGCCGACCCGAACGATGGCCCGCTCGGCATCGAGACCCACCACGTAGAGCGGCTCGCCAGCGGCGACGCCGAGGCCGCGCCGCTGGCCGACCGTGAACCGGCCGACGCCGGCGTGCTGGCCGAGCTCGCGGCCGTCGACATGCAGGATGGCGCCCTTGCGCATCGCCCGCGGCTCCAGCCGGCCGACGATGCCGCTGTAGTGCCCCGTCGGCACGAAGCAGATGTCCTGGCTCTCGGCCTTGGCCGCCACGGGCAGCGCCAGACGTTCGGCCACGGCGCGGGTCGTGGCCTTGTCCTGTCCGCCGAGCGGGAAGCGGACGAAATCGAGCTGGGCCCGGGTCGTGGCGAAGAGGAAGTAGCTCTGGTCCTTCGTCGCGTCCCGGGCCCGCCAGAGCTCGGCGCCGGCCTTGCCGCCGACCCGCCGGGCGTAGTGGCCGGTGGCGAGCGCCACCGCCCCCAAGTCCCGGGTGATCTCGAGGAGATCCCGGAACTTGATGCGCTCATTGCAGCGAACGCACGGTATCGGCGTGCGTCCCGCAGCATAGCTCTGGGCGAAGTCGTCGATGACGGCCGCCTTGAAGCGGGCCTCGAAATCGAGAACGTAATGCGGAATGCCGATGCGGTCGGCGACGTTGCGGGCGTCCTGGATGTCCTGGCCGGCGCAGCAGGCACCCTTCCGGCCGGTCGCCTGCCCGTGGTCGTAGAGCTGCAGGGTGATGCCGACCACGTCGCAGCCGGCCTCCTTCAGCAGGGCCGCGGTCACGGCGCTGTCGACGCCGCCCGACATGGCGACGACCACCCGGTCGCCGGCCGACAGAGCCAAGTCGCCCAGGTCGAGCTCAGCCATCGAGAAGACTGGTGCGCGGCACGCGGACGACGAGGCCATCGACCTTCGCCTCGACCCTGATCTGGCAGCCGAGCCTCGAGGTCGCGGCCAGGCTCTCGGCCAGATCGAGCATCTCCTCCTCCTCCTCCGAGGCCGGCGGCAGGCAGGCGAACTGCGCCGGATCGAGGATCACGTGGCAGGTGGCGCAGGCCATCGAGCCGCCGCAAGCGCCCTCGATGGCGATGTCGAGGTCGCGTGCCACCTCGAGCAGGCTCGCGCCGGCCATGGCATCGGCGCTGATCTCGCGGCCATCCGGCAGGACGAACGTCACCCGCAAGCCCGGCTCCGGCTCAGACGGAGAAGCTCTCGCCGCAGCCGCAGCGCGCCTTCTCGTTCGGGTTGCGGAAGACGAACATGGCGCCGAGCTTGTCCTCGACCCAATCGATCTCGGTGCCGAGCACGAACATCACCGCCGCCGGATCGACCACCACCTTGATGCCGTCCTTCTCGATGACCGTGTCGCCGGCAGCGATCTCCCGGGCGAAATCCAGCTTGTAGCTCATGCCCGAGCAGCCGGTGGACTTCACCCCGAGCCGGAGACCGGCGGCACTCCGCTCGGTGCTCAGGAGATCGCGCACCCGCGCCACCGCGGCGGGCGTGAGATCGACGAGGGCAGCTGACATGGGCGAGATCCCGTTCCGCGAATCCAAGCCCATTATGTCGTCCTGATCGCTCCCGGGGCAAGACCGGGTGGATCAGATCGGGTCTGGACCGCCACCACGACCCGGCGCTTCGCCAGCTCGGCCCAGGCCTCGAGGAAGCGATCGACGTCGGCGGCGGTCGTGCTCCAGCCGAGGCTCACACGGATCGTCGAGTGCGCCAGCAGCGGATCGACGCCCATGGCGGCGAGCACGTGGCTTTGGGCAACCTTGCCGGATGAGCAGGCGCTGCCCGCCGAGACCGCGATGCCGGCGAGATCCAGGGCCATGACTTGCGTCGCCGCGGCGACCCCCGGCAGCGCCAGGGCGGTGATGTGCGGCAGCCGCGGCGCTGCCGCCGCAATGACGACTGCATCCGGGACCATGGCGAGGACCCCGTCCTCGAGCGCCCTCTGCAAGGCAGCCAGCCGGACCGCTTCGGAGGGCTCGATGGCCCTGGCCGCCTCGGCGAAGCCCATGATGCCCGTGACATTCTCGGTCCCGGCGCGCAGCCGCTGCTCCTGGCCGCCGCCCCGGAGCAGCGGCTGAAGGAGGTCGGGGTCGCGCAGCCAGAGGAGGCCCACGCCTTTCGGCCCGCCGAGCTTGTGGGCCGAGAGCGCCACGCTGTCGGCGCCGAGCGCCCCGACGTCGAGCGGCAGCCTGCCCAGGGCCTGCACGGCGTCGACATGCAAGCGGACCCCTGCCCGCTTGGCGAGGTCGGCCGCTTCCGTCACGGGCTGCAGCACGCCTGTCTCGTTGTTGGCGAGCATCAGGGCGACGCAGGCGACACCGCCAGCCGCCAGCGCCGTCGCCAGGGCCTCGAGATCGAGGCGGCCCGCCCGGTCGACCGGCAGCGGCTCGACTCCCGGCTGAGCCAGGACGGAAGGGTGCTCGACCGCCGCCGCCAGCACCCGGCCGCCGACCCTGAGCGCCATGGCGTTCGCTTCCGTGGCGCCGCTGGTGAAGACGACCCTGCCCGTCTCGCCGCCGATCGCCGCCGCCAGCGCGCGTCGGGCAGCCTCGACGGCGGCACGGGCGGCCCGGCCTTCGGCATGCACCGAGGAGGCATTGCCCGCGAGGTCGAAGGCCCGAAGGAGCGCCTCCCGAACGGCCGGCCGGAGCGGCGACGAGGCCGCGTGGTCGAGATAGACGCGCGCCGTCACCGGCGCGGTTCGGCCATCTGCAACCGGTCGGCCTCGGCTTCGGGGGTCGGGCGGGAAACACCGGCGAGCTCGTTCTCGAGCTGCTCGACCCGCGCGCAGAGTTCCTCGATCGCCAGGAGCACCGGATCGACCGTGATGCCGGGCTCGTTGCCGTAGGCCGGGAAGTGGCGCTGCCTGAGGGTCACCGGGCGGCGGGCGGCCGCATGGGCCGGCACGCCGACCACCGTCGTGTTGGGCTCGACCGCCTGCAGGACGACGGCGTTCGAGCCGATCCTCGCACCCCGGCCGACGGTGAAGGGGCCGAGCACCGCGGCACCGGCGCCGACCACCACACCATCCTCGAGGGTCGGATGCCGCTTGCCCGGGTCGCCGCTGACGCCACCGAGCGTGACTCCCTGGTAGAGGGTGACGTCGTTGCCGACCTCGGCAGTCTCGCCGATCACCACGCCCATGCCGTGATCGATGAAGAAGCGCTCGCCGATCCGGGCCCCCGGATGGATCTCGATTCCGGTCAAGAACCGGCCGAGCTGCGAGAGCCAGCGCGCGGCCAGAAGCCAGCCGGCCGTCCACAGCCGGTGGGCCAGCCGGTGCAGCAGCAGGGCGTGCAGGCCGGGATAGCAGAGCAGGACCTCGACGCGCGAACGTGCCGCCGGATCGCGGGCGAAGACGGCTTCGATGTCGTCGCGGATTCTCTTGAACATCGGCGCTCGCATGCGATATAGCCCGCAGTCTGCCCAACGCCAGCCACGCTCGACGGCCGCGGTCCGCCAACGGGACGTACGCCGTGATGCGCGGCTCCAACGAGGAACGCCTGCCGGCACGCTCCGAGTATAGGTTGGCGTTGGTCGGGGTCAATCAAGGCCGAAAGCACCCTGCATCCAGGGTGATCCTCTGCGCGGTCGGATCGCCGGATCCGCCAGGGGATGCCATGCCGCCGGGATGGACCCGGGACGATCGCCGTCGCTGATGTCGGCGCAGGAGTTGTGAGGAACATGCCGGAAGTCATCTTCAATGGCTCGGACGGCCGCCTGGAAGGCCGGTACGTGCATGGCGAGGGGCCCAACCCGCCGCTGGCGATCATCCTGCATCCGCATCCGCAATATGGCGGGACGATGAACAATCGCCTCGTCCACCTGATGTTCCACATGTTCGCGCGGCGCGGCTTCTCGACCCTGCGGTTCAACTTTCGCGGCGTCGGCCGCAGCCAGGGTGTCTTCGACCACGGCCAGGGCGAGCTTCGGGACGCGGCGGCGGCCCTCGACTGGATGCAGACGCACAACCCCAACAGCCCGATCGCCTGGTGCGGCGGCTTCTCGTTCGGCGCCTGGATCGCCATGCAGCTGCTCATGCGCCGGCCCGAGATCCAGGGCTTCATGTGCGCCGGCCTGCCAGCCAACATGTACGACTTCAGCTTCCTCGCCCCCTGCCCTTCCTCGGGCCTGATCATCCATGGCGAGCGCGACATGGTGACCCCGCCCGAGGCGGTCGAGAAGCTCGTCAACAAGCTGAGCCAGCAGCGCGGCATCACCATCGACTTCCACCAGATCGACAGCGCCGACCACGTCTTCACCAATGATCGGGACGAGTTCGAGGCGATCTGCGAGGCCTATCTGGACAAGCGGCTGAAGCCGACCGCCGAGCCCATGACGCTGGCGCGCTGAAGCCTCCATGCGGACAGCGATCGGACACCCATGAGCCGCTACCGCTCGGATTTGCTGCGCACGCTCGACGCACGCGGCTACATCCATCAATGCACCGACGCCGAAGCGCTGGATGCGCTCGCGGCGGATGGCCGCGTGGTCGCCTATGTCGGCTACGACTGCACCGCCGACAGCCTGCATATCGGGCATCTGGTCAGCATCATGATGCTGCGCGTCCTGCAGCGCGCCGGCCACACGCCGATCGCCCTCGTCGGCGGCGGCACCACCAAGGTCGGCGATCCCTCGTTCCGCGACGAGAGCCGGCCGCTCCTCGACGATGCCGCGATCGAGGTCAACAAGGAGGGGATCAAGCGCTCGCTCGGCGCCTATCTCGACTTCGACGGGGGTGCGATCCTCGCCGACAACGCGCTCTGGCTCGACGAGCTCCGCTACATCCCGTTCCTGCGCGACTTCGGCACGCATTTCACCGTGAACCGGATGCTGACCTTCGACAGCGTCAGGCTCCGGCTCGAGCGCGAGCAGCCGCTGACACTGCTCGAGTTCAACTACATGGTCATGCAGGCCTACGACTTTCTCGAGCTCGGCCGGCGTCACGGCTGCCATCTGCAGATGGGCGGCTCCGACCAGTGGGGCAACATCGTCAATGGCGTCGAGCTCGGCCGGCGGATCGACGGCCGCCAGCTCTTCGGCCTGACGACACCGCTGATCACCACGGCCTCCGGCGCCAAGATGGGCAAGACGGCGGCCGGTGCCGTCTGGCTCAACGAGGACCGGCTTCCGCCCTTCGACTACTGGCAGTACTGGCGCAACACCGAGGACGCCGATGTCGGCCGCTTCCTTCGGCTCTTCACCGAGCTGCCGCTCGACGAGATCGCCCGGCTGGAGCGCCTCGAGGGGGCCGAGATCAACGAGGCGAAGAAGATCCTGGCCTTCGAGGCGACAGCGCTCCGCCACGGCCGAATGGCAGCCGAGGTGGCGGCCGAGGCCGCCCGGGCGCAGTTCGAGGATGGGGGACCTGCCGCCGGCCTGCCGACCGTGACGGTCGACGCGGCGCTTATCGCAGCCGGCTGGCCTGTCATCGAGCTCTTCCAGCTCGCCGGCCTCGCCACGTCGAATGCCGAGGCCCGCCGGCTGATCCGCGGCGGCGGCGCCCGGCTCAACGACCAGCGAATCGACGACGAGCTGCTCGTCGTCGACAAAGGGGCGCTGACCGATGGCCGGCTCAAGCTCTCCGCCGGCAAGAAGCGCCACGTGCTGGTGGAAACACGCTGACCAGGACGGGCGCTTGACCGGGCCGGCTGGACCGCAGACCTTGCGGGGATTGCCGCAGCCGATATCCCCAGCCCAGCCGGATCGAACGCAGTGTCCGAGCCCATGCCGAAGGTCGCCACTCCCCAGCCGCCGCTGAGCGACGGCGCTGACGAGCCCTGGCTCGTTCGCTTGCGTGCCGCGGCGGCGCGCGGCGCCGATTCGGCCGTGGTCGCGCGACTCGAGGCCTGCCTCGAGGAGCAGGCGACCCGCGATCTGCTCGCCCCGGTCTTCGCCTACAGCCCGTTCCTCGCCGAATGCCTGACGGCCGACCCGGCGCTCGTGGCGGATCTTCGGGACAAGGGGGCGGCGTCGATCGTCGAGGACGAGCTTGTCCGGATCGACGCCCTGCCCTTCGATCGAAATCGTCTTCTGCCGGGCCTGCGCCGCGCCCGGCGGCGGATCGCGGCGGCGGTCGGCCTCGCCGACCTCGAGGGCCGCTTCGATCTCGCCTCGGTGACCTCGAGCCTCAGCAGGCTCGCCGATCACGCGACCGAGGCGGTCCTCGCCACCTTCCTCGCCGAGGCGGCGAAACGGGGCGAGATCGAGCCCGTGGATGCCGACCGGCCGACCCTGGACTGCGGCATCTTCGTCGTCGGCATGGGCAAGCTCGGCGCCAACGAGCTCAACTACTCCTCCGATATCGACCTCATCGTCTTCTTCGATCCGGAGCGGATCGTCTATCGCGGGCGCGAGACCGCCATGGCGCTCGCCGTGCGCGCCGCCCGCGCCATCGTCTACGGCCTCGAGCACAAGAGCCGCGACGGCTACGTCTTCCGCACCGATCTGCGCCTGCGGCCGCACCCGCCGGGGCACCCGCTGGCCCTCTCGGTGAACGCGGCCGAGCTCTATTACGAGCGGCACGGCCAGAACTGGGAGCGCGCCGCCCTCATCAAGGCACGGATCGTCGCCGGCGACCGCAGGGCGGGCGAGGCCTTCCTTCGGCGCCTCGCACCCTTCGTCTGGCGCCGGCATCTCGATTACGCGGCCATTCGCGACATCCACTCGATCAAGCGGCAGATCAACGCGCATCGCGGCTTCGGCACGATCGGCGTGCGCGGTCACGACCTCAAGGTCGGCCGCGGCGGCATTCGCGAGATCGAGTTCTTCGTCCAGACCCAGCAGCTCATCCTTGGCGGCCGCCACCCCGAGCTGCGCGACCCCGAGACCTTGGCCACGCTGGAGAAGCTCGTGGCCGGACGCTGGGTCGACAGTGCGGCGGGCGAGGAGCTCGATGGGGCATACCGCTTCCTGCGGGCGCTCGAGCACCGGCTGCAGATGGTCGCCGACAAGCAGACCCAGACCCTGCCGACCCGCGACCAGGAGCTCGACCAGCTCGCCCGCTTCGCCGGCTTCGCCGGCACAGCGGCGCTCAGCGCCGCCATCATGACCGTGCTGCAGGCGGTCGAGCGCCACTATGCCCAGCTCTTCGAGGCCGAGCCGGATCTCGGCGCCGGGCGCCAGCTTGTCTTCACCGGCACCGAGGACGACCCGGGCACGCTCGAAACGCTGCGCGAGATGGGCTTCAAGGATCCGGCGGCCGTCGCCTCGCGGATCAGGCAATGGCATCACGGCCACATCCGCGCCACGCGGAGCACCCGGGCGCGCGAGATCCTGACCGAGCTGACGCCCGGCATCCTGCATGCCCTGCAGCGGCAGACGGACGTGGACGAAGCGTTTCGGCTGTTCGACGCCTTCCTCGCCGGTCTGCCGGCCGGGGTCCAGTTCTTCTCGCTGGTTCGCGCCAACCCGAACCTGCTGACCCTGATCGGCGACCTGATGGGGGCGGCGCCCCGCCTCGCCCAGGTGCTGGCCGGCAACGTGGCGCTGTTCGATGCTATGCTGGCACCTGACTTCTTCGAGCCCCTGCCCGACGAGGCGGTGCTCGAGACCGAATTCGGCCGGCTTCGGCGCGATGCGCGGCATCTCGAGGCCCTGCTCGATCTCTGCCGGCGCTGGGCCCAGGGCCGGCAGTTCCAGGCCGGCCTGCACGTGCTGCTCGGCCTCGCCGATGCCGCCGCCGCGAGCCGCGTCCTCACCGACATCGCCGAGCTGGTCATCAGGACGCTTCTGCCGGAAGCCGGCCAATGGCTGGAGCAGCAGCACGGCCGCATCGAGGGCGGCAGCTTCTGCGTGCTCGGTCTCGGCAAGCTCGGCTCGCGCGAGCTCAGCCTCGGCTCCGACCTCGACCTGGTCTTCCTCTTCGAGGCTCCCGACGAGGCGGTCTCGGACGGTGCGAAGCCCCTGCCCGCCACGACCTACTACGCCCGGCTCGGCCAGCGTCTCGTCAGCGCCATCAGCGCCCGGACCGCCGAGGGTCGCCTCTACGAGATCGACACGCGCCTGCGGCCATCGGGCAATGTCGGGCCCATCGCCTGCAGCCTCGCCAATTTCCGCCGCTACCAGGAGACCACGGCGCAGATCTGGGAACGCCAGTCGCTGACCCGGGCGCGGGTGGTCGCCGGCGATCCGAGGCTCGCCGCCGCGGCGACGGCCGCGATCGACGAGGCCCTGGCGCGGCCGGTCGAGCCCGGGCTCCTGGCGCGGGAGGTCCGGGCCATGCGCCTGCGGATCTTCAAGGAGCACGGCAGCGACAGCCCCTGGAACCTGAAGCACTGCCGGGGCGGCCTGGTCGAGCTGGAATTCGCGGCGCAATACCTCGTCCTGCGCCACGGTCCCGACCATCCGGGCCTGCGGCGCACCGACACCGGCGGCATCCTGGAGGCGGCCATCGAGGCCGGCCTCGTCGACGAGCCCACCGGCCGCCGGCTCTTGCAGGCCCTGGGCCTCCTCCAGGCGCTGCAGGCCGTCCTTCGCCTCTCCCTGAACGACCGCTTCGACCCCAGGCAGGCGCCGCCCGGCCTGCGCGACGCCCTGGTGCGGGCCGCCAACCGGCAGCTCGGCCTCGGTGTGCCGGTGGCACATTTCGCGGCGGTCGAGGAGCTGCTCGTTGAAGGCGAGGCCACCTCACGCCAGTTCTTCGATGCGCTCTGCCCGCCCGATCCGGATGGGGAGCCGACCATGACCAAGGAGGGGAGAACGCCGTGAGCGATCTCGAGGCAGGCGACACGATACCCGAATTCGAGCTGCCGACCGATGGCGGCGGCACGGTCTCGACCGCGAGCCTGAAGGGCCATCCCTACGTGCTCTATCTCTATCCCAAGGACGACACCCCGGGCTGCACCACGGAGGCCCGGGGCTTCACCGAGCACAAGGCCGACTTCGCCGCACTCGGCGTGCCCGTCATCGGCCTCTCCAGGGACGACGTCGCCAGCCACGACCGGTTCAAGAAAAAGCACGACCTCGATCTCGTGCTGGCCTCCGACGAGGAGGGGAAGCTGGTCGAGGCGCTCGGCGCCTGGGTCGAGAAGAGCATGTACGGCAAGACCTACATGGGCATCGACCGCTCCACCTTCCTCGTCGACGGCGAAGGGCGGATCGCCAGGGCCTGGCGCAAGGTCAAGGTGCCGGGCCACGTCGAGGAGGTGCTGGACGCGGCCCGGGCGCTCGGCGGCTGAGCCAGGAGGGGATCGGACCTTGAGCCCACGCACCCTCGCCCTCGACGGCGCGCTCCAGACCTATCTCGAGAGCTTCGGCGGGCGCGAGCATCCGGTGTTGGCGCGCCTGCGCGAGGCGACCGACGCGCTCCCCGATGGCGGCATGCGCAGCTCGACCGTGCAGCTCCAGCTCCTGGCGCTCCTGATCGAGCTCATCGACGCTCGGCGTGTTCTCGAGATCGGCTGCTTCACGGGCATGGGCGCCCTCGCCATGGCCCTGGCCCTGCCGCCCGAAGGCCGGCTCACCACCCTCGACGTCAATGCCGACTGGCCGGCCCTGGGCAGGGAACATTGGCAAGAGGCCGGGGTCGACCAGCGCATCGATTTCCGCCAGGGCCTCGCCATGGAGAGCATCGCCGGGCTGGTCGCCGAAGGCGCGGCCAAGAGCTTCGATCTCGTCTATGTCGACGCCGAGAAGAAGGGCTACCCGCAATATTACGAGGCAGCGCTCGACCTGCTGCGACCGGGCGGCCTCGTCGCCCTCGACAACATGTTCTGGAAGGGTGCCGTCGCCGATCCCTCGGACCAGTCGCGGCAGACGACGACGCTGCGCCGGCTCACCCGGGACATCCACAAGGACCAGCGGGTGACGCCGGTGCTGCTGCCGATCGGCGACGGCCTGCTGCTCGCCCGCAAGCGCGGCTGAGGGGAAGGGCCTTCAGGCGGCGACCGCAGCCGGCCGACGCACGACCGGGGGCGGCAGTGCCGTGACGTCGAGCGGTGCCAGATCGGCCACGCGCAGGAAGTCGCCGAGCGTCGTGCCGGTGGCGCGGCTGTCGTCGAGAGCGGGGCCCCGATCGGCCTCGAGGTCGTCGAGGTGAACGGTCCTGAGATCGATGCTGAACCGGGTGACGCCGGAGGTGTTGGGTGCGGTCGCATGGAGATGGCAGGTCGAGAACAGCATGGCGTCGCCTACGCCGCCGGCGATCCGGATCTCACCTCTGGTCTCGATCGGCTGAAGCGGCAACGGATGCGGGCGGGCCTCCGTCTGGACCTGTCCGGCCGCCGCGAACCGGCTGTTCGTGACCCAGTCGTCGTAGTCGAACTGACCGGAGCCGTTGTCCACGGCCTCGTCGAAGTAGCGGATGAACATCGACATCGCGTTGGCGCCGACCACCGGGTAGACCGGGATCCAGAAGTTCACGAGCTGGCGGGGATGCGCGTACCAGGTGTCGCGATGCGCCTTGTAGGCGTAGCTGACACCCGAGGTCAGATAGGCGTCTGAAGGCACCACGCGCAGCCGTGGTAGATCGAAATAGGTCCGGATCGGATCGCAGCCGAGCTCGCTCAAGTACGTCTGGCAGAGTTCCTTGGTGCGCGCGCTGTTGGTGAAACCCGACTTGAGCGGACCCACCCGCCGGATGAATTCCTCGACCGGCATGTCGAACTGCGCACGCTCCGGGTCTATTCCGGCGAAGGCCTCCTCCGTCATCTCCCGCGCAAGGGCGCAGAGCGCGCGCGAGCCTCGGTCGTCCGTGTAGAGAAAGAAGTCGCCGTCGAAGACCCGGGCGCGACGCTCGTCGTCCGACAGACGGCGATTGAGGTAAAGCGTGGTCATGGACATCACCTCTGGGTTGGTATCGCCTGGCCGGACCGTCTACGGCTGACTAGGCTTTCCCTAGGAAAAATATAGACAAGCCACAGGAATTGCCATCACTCTTTTGGCATGGCAGCCATACCGCGAGGCTGTCGTCGCGTCGGTTGCCGGGCCCGATGCCCAGCCGATGGGCGGCCTCAGCCGCCGCGGCCGAGCGCGCCCCGGATCGTTGCAGCGATCTCTTCGACGCCACCGCCTGCGTCGATCCGCCGCCAGTCGACGCGGCTCGTGTCCATCGCCGCCTGGGCGCGGACGATCGCCACATCGGCATCGGAGGCATCGCCCTTGCGGGCGGCGACCCTGGACTCGAGCAGCTCCTGGGCCGCCTCCAGCCAGAAGCCGCTGAACGTCACGCCCACCAGCTCGGCCGCCCGGGCGATCCGCCGCCGCTGCCATGCGTCGCCGAACACCCCATCGGCGATCACCGTGCGGCCGGCGCCGAGCAGCACCTCGGCCCGCGCCGCCAGAAGCTCGAAAACCTGGCCCGAGACTTCTTCGGCATAGGCCTCGGCCGGTAGCTTCGCCTCGGGCTCGACGCCGAAGAGACCCTTGCGGATCACGTCCGAGCGCAGGACGAGGGCGCCCGGCATGGCCCCGACCTCGGGTGCCATGGCCCGGGCGACGCTCGATTTGCCGGTGCCCGAGCGGCCGCCGATGGCGATCAGTCGGGGTCGCACCGGCTCGAGCGCCCGGGCGGCAAGGTCGAGATAGGCCCGTGCCGGCCCGCCATGGCCGGCGAAGCCCTCGACCTTGGCGCGCACGGCCGCCCGGACCGACAGGAAGAGCGGCAGGAGCGCCATGCCGGCATCGTCCTCGCGTCGCTCACTATAAGCCTGCAGCAATCGATGCGCCGCGACCCTGCGGCCACGATCGAGCAGATCCATGACCAGGAAGGCCAGGTCGTAGAGCAGGTCCACCTGAGCGAAATCATCGTTGAACTCGAGGCAGTCGAAGAGCGCCGGCCGGCCGTCGAGCAGCACGATGTTGGCGAGGTGCAGATCGCCGTGGCAGTGGCGGACGAGGCCGGCCGCCCGGCGCGCATCGAGCAGGGCCGCCCGGCGGTCGAGCTCGGCGGCGGTCCGCGCCACGAGCGCGTCGACCGCCTCGGCGGCGAAAATTCTCGGCACCGAGCGCGCGAGATCGACCGCGTTGCCCTCGATCACCTCCCGCATGGCGCCGGCCCCGCCCGCCTCGACCAGGGGCTCCAGCCGCTCGTGGAAGTCGGCGATCGTTCGGGCCAGCTCCTCGACCAGCGCCGGGCCGAGCTCGCCGCGCTCGGCCACATGGTCGAGCCGGCAGGCTTCCGGAAAGCGGCGCATGACCAGGAGCCATTCCACCGGCTCGCCGGACCCATCCAGGGCGAGGCCGGCGCCCGTTTCGACCACCGGCACGACCCGCTCGTAGAGCTCGGGCGTCGTGCGCCGGTTCAGTCGAAGCTCGGCCTCGAGCGCCGCCCGGCGGGCATCGAGCGTGGTGAAATCGAGAAAGCTGAAGGCGACGGGCTTCTTCAGCTTGAAGGCGCGGTCCGGCGTCAGCAGAATGATGGCGGCATGCGTCTCGATCCGCTCGACCGGCCCCGGCAGCAGGGCCACGATCCCGTCCAGACCCGCCTTGCCTCCAGCACCGCCCGGCTCTACATCCGTAGTCAGTGAAACCTCCTGTTTTCCGAGAGATCCATGGATATTCGCCACGGCACGCTCGCCCTCATCGGTAACACACCTCTCCTCCGTCTCAATCACCTCTCCGACGAGACGGGCTGCGAGATCCTCGGCAAATGCGAGTTCATGAACCCGGGCGGCAGCATCAAGGACCGGGCGGCGCTGGCGATTGTCGAGGATGCCGAGGCCAAGGGCCTGCTTCGGCCGGGCGGCGTGATCGTCGAGGGCACCGCCGGCAATACCGGGATCGGCCTCGCCGTGGTCGGCAACGCCAAGGGCTACCGGACGGTGATCGTCATCCCCGAGACGCAGAGCCAGGAGAAGAAGGACATGCTCCTCGCCCAGGGCGTCGAGCTGATCCAGGTGCCGGCCGTGCCGTACCGGGATCCGAACAACTACGTGAAGTATTCCGGCCGGCTCGCCGCCGAGCTCGCCCTGAAGGAGCCGAACGGCGCCATCTGGGCGAACCAGTTCGACAATGTCGCCAACCGCGCCGGCCACTACAGGCAGCTCGGCCCCGAGATCTGGCGCCAGACGGACGGTCAGGTGGATGCCTTCACCTGCGCCGCCGGCACGGGCGGCACGATCGCCGGCGTCGGCATGCACCTCAAGGAGCAGAACCCGAAGGTCCGCATCCAGCTCGCCGATCCGATGGGTGCTGCCCTCTACCACTACTACAAGCACGGCGAGCTGAAGGCCGAGGGCAGCTCGATCACCGAGGGCATCGGCCAGGGCCGGATCACCGCCAATCTCGAGGGCGCGCCGATCGACGACGCCTACCAGATCACCGACGAGGAGGCGCTGCCGGTGGTCTTCGACCTGATCCTGCGCGACGGCCTCGTGCTCGGCGGCTCGTCGGGCATCAACGTGGCCTCGGCGGTCCGCCTCGCCAGGGAGCTCGGCCGCGGCCACACCATCGTCACCGTGCTCTGCGACTCCGGCAGCCGCTACCAATCGAAGCTCTTCAACCCTACCTTCCTCGCCGAGAAGCATCTGCCGATCCCGCCCTGGATGGCGGCCGGCAGAAAGTCCTGACCGCAGGGAGTGTGCGCGTGACCGATCCGCTCGTCTCGACCGACTGGCTCGCCGACCGCCTCGAGGCACCCGACCTGCGCCTCGTCGACTGCTCCTGGTTCATGCCGGCCGATGGCCGCGACGCGCGCGCCGAATACGAGGCGGCGCATCTGCCGGGTGCGGTCTTCTTCGACATCGACGAGATCGCGGACCCCGACACCGACCTGCCGCACATGCTGCCCGACCCCACCCGGTTCTCGTCCCGGGTGCGCAAGCTCGGCCTCGGCGACGGGGTGCGGATCATCGCCTACGACAACAACCGCTTCTCCGCCTCGGCTCGGGTCTGGTGGATGTTCCGCGTCATGGGCCACGAGGATATCGCCGTGCTCGACGGCGGGCTCGCCAAGTGGCGGGCCGAGGGACGGCCGGTCAACGACCTGCCGGTCCGCCCGACCGAGCGGCACTTCACGGCCCGGCTCAACAACTTCCTCGTGCGCGACCTCGAGCAGATGCGCTCGAACGTGACCAGCCGGCAGGAGCAGGTGATCGATACCCGTGGCGCCGCGCGGTTCAGCGGCAGCGTCGCCGAGCCGCGCGCGGGGCTCCGGGCCGGCCACATCCCGGGTGCGCGGAACGTCCCGGTCGGCGACCTCTTGGCCCTGGACGGCACGCTGAAGGATGCGCAGGCGCTGACCGCCCTCTTCGCCGCCGCCGGGGTCGATCTCGAGCGGAAGCTCGCGACGAGCTGCGGCTCCGGGGTATCGGCCGCGGTCGCGAGCCTGGCGCTCGCCCGGCTCGGCAGGACCGACGTGGCGCTCTACGACGGCTCCTGGACCGAGTGGGGCAGCCGTCCCGACACGCCCGTCGCCCGCTGACCGGGAGGGGATGTCCATGGTCGAGCGACCCTATGGCGGCTGGCCCTCGCCGATCAGCGCCGCGAGCGCCACCGGTGCGCAGAATCGACTGGGCCAGATCGTGGTCGATGGCGGCTCCGTGCTCTGGCTCGAGGGACGGCCCGCCGAAGGCGGCAGGGTCACCCTCATGGCCCTCGACCTCGCCGGCGGACGGCCCGGCGAAGCCATCGAGCTGACCCCGGCGCCGATCAGCGTCCGCACGCGGCTCCACGAATATGGCGGCGCCTGCGTCGCGGCCAGGGATGGTCTCGTCGTCTTCATCGACGACCGCGACCAGCGCCTCCATTGTCGGGATGCGGACGGTTCGGCCCGCCCGATCAGCCCCGAATCCGGCGGATCGCTGCGATTCGCCGAGCCGCTGATCGACTGGCCCCGCCAGCGGGTCATCGCAATCGCGGAGGACCATGCCGCCGGGCCCGAGCCGGGCAACCGGCTGGTCGCCCTGCCGCTCGCCGGCGGCGACCCGGTGATCCTGGCCGAGGGCCACGATTTCTTCGCCTGCCCGCGCCTCTCGCCGGACGGACGGCGCCTCGCCTGGCTGGTCTGGGACCACCCGGACATGCCCTGGGACGCGACCCGGCTGATGACCGCCGAGCTGGGCGCCGATGGTGAGCTCATGGACGTGCGCTGCGTCGCCGGGGCGGCCGGCGGCGAGGCGGTGCTGCAGCCGGAATTCCTGCCCGATGGCCGCCTGCTCTACCTCGGCGACCGCACCGGCTACTGGAACCTCTGGGCCGAAGGCGACGATCGACCCCTGCATGGCCGGGCCAATGACTGCGGCGGTCCGCTCTGGCTGCTCGGCAGCCGCTGGTGGGCGCCGATCGACAGCGAACGCGGCCTGCTCACCTGGACCGAGCAGGGCTTCAACCGGCTCGGCCTCCTCTCGATTGCCGATGGTCGACTCGAGCCGATCGAGCTGCCGTTCGCCGAGCTCGCCGAGATCCACGTCCAGGGCCGGCGCGCCGTGTTCCGCGCCGGTGCCGTGGATCGCCCGGCCGTGATCGCGAGCCTCGACCTCGAGACGCGCGCACTCGACGTCCTGCGCGAGGCCGGCCCCCTGCAGGTGGAGCCGGATTGGCTCGCGAGGCCACGAGCCATCAGATTCGAGAGCGCTGGCGGGCGCACCGCCCACGCCTTCCACTACCCGCCGACCAATCCCGAATGCAGCGCGCCCGCTGGCGAGAAGCCGCCCCTGATCGTCCGCAGCCATGGCGGCCCAACGGGTGCGGCCTCGCCGGGGCTCCGCCTCGGCTACCAGTTCTGGACCAGCCGCGGCTTCGCCATCGTCGATGTCGACTACGCCGGCAGCGTCGGCTACGGGCGGGCCTACCGTGACAGCCTGCGCGGCCAGTGGGGCATCGCCGATGTCGAGGACTGCATCGCCGCGGCCCGCCACCTCGTGGAAGCGGGCCTGGCCGACGCGGATCGCCTGATCATCAGCGGCGGCAGCGCCGGCGGCTTCACCACCTTGGCCGCCCTCACCTTTCACGACACGTTCAAGGCCGGCGCCTCGCATTACGGCATCGGCGACCTCGAGGCCCTGGCACGGACGACCCACAAGTTCGAGAGCCGCTATCTCGACCGCCTGATCGGGCCATGGCCGGAACGAGCCGATCTCTATCGAGAGCGCTCGCCGATCCACGCGACCGACCGCCTGACCTGCCCGCTCATCCTCTTCCAGGGGCTCGAGGACAAGGTGGTGCCGCCGGAGCAGGCGCTCGCCATGCGCGACGCCCTGCGCGATAAGCACCTGCCGGTCGCCTACGTCGCCTTTCCGGGCGAGGGCCACGGCTTTCGCTCGGCAGCCGCCCAGGAAACGGCCCTGCTCGCCGAGCATGCCTTCTACTGCCGCATTTTCGGCATCACCCCGGCCGAGCCCTTGCCGCCGCTCGAGATCGAGAACCTCGACCGGTAGGAGAGACAATGCGGAAAGCCCTCCGCTGGAGCCTGATCCTCCTCCTCGCCGGTCATGCCGCGGCCAGCGCCGGCGAGCCCGTCGTCGAGGCGGTCGAGGCACACGAGGAACCTGCCGGCACCTGGAGATTCGACGTCACCGTCCGGCACGCGGACGAGGGCTGGGACCACTACGCCGACAGATGGGTGGTGCTGACACCGGACGGCCGGGTCCTCGGCGAGCGCGTGCTGCTGCACCCCCATGAATACGAGCAGCCCTTCACCCGCTCGCTGGGCGGCGTGGCGATCCCGCCCGGCACCCGGGAGGTCCTGGTCCAGGCCCACGACAGCGTGCACGGCCTCGGGCCGGCCGTCACCGTGCCGCTCGGCCCGTAAGCTCCCAAAACAGCGTCGAGCACTCTTGCCGAGCGAGGTCCCCGGGCGATAGACCCGAACCGACGGCGGCGCACCGGCCGCCCGGATGGGGACCCCAATGACCACGAATGCTCTCAAGCGCCGCGTGCTCGCCGGCGAGCCTGTCTATGGCGCCTGGCTCGGCCTCGCCGATGCCGCCGTCGCCGAACTTTTAGGCCATGCCGGCTACGATTTCCTGATCCTCGACCAGGAGCACGGGCCCGGCAGCCTGGAAACCGCCGCCGATGTGATGCGCGCGGCCGAGGCCGCCGGCTGCCCGCTGGTGGTGCGCGTGCCCTGGAACGATCCGGTCTATCTCAAGCGCATCCTCGATCTCGGCGCCACCTCGGTCATGATCCCGCTGCTCGAGGACGCCGAGGCGGCCGAGGCCGCCGTCGCCGCCTGCCGCTATCCGCCCGTGGGCACCCGCGGCTACGCGGCGGCCTCCCAGCGCTGCACGCGCTGGGGCAAGGACGAAGACTACCTTGCCAGCTGGAACGACACGCTCCTGGTCCTCGGCCAGCTCGAAAGCGCCAAGGCCGCGGAGAACGCCGCTGCCATCGCCGCCATAGACGGCATCGACGTGCCGTTCATCGGCATCAACGACATGGCGGGCTCGATCGGCCGCCTCGGCCAGCTCGACCACCCGGACGTGCGCAGGCTGGTCGAAGGCTGCGAGGCGAGCCTGCGCCGCGCCGGCAAGCCTTTGGGCACGGTGCCCTCGGCCATGCGCACCACCCCGGAGCTCTTCGCCGCCGGCTACACCATCGTCGCCGGTGCGGTCGATGGCATGCTGCTGCGCAAGGCGGCTCTCACCGATCTCGCCGCCAACCGGCCCGGCGGCTGAGGTCGAGCTCCGGCGCGCGCCGACTCAGTTGAGCCGCTCAGGCATCAGCATGGCCAGATAGGGTGCCGGGATCGATTCGCCTGGGCCGTACGGGCCGGGAACCCGGTTGGCGGCCGGCGGCAGGGTGCGCAAATAGGCGATCACGTCGGCGAGATCGGCGTCGTTCAGGACGGCGTAGGACATCCAGGGCATGATCGGTGCCAGGATCCGGCCGTCGGGTCGCTCGCCCGTCCGGATTGCCGTGCCGATCTCGGCGTCGCTCCAGGCACCCAGACCGGTCTCCCGATCCGGCGTCAGGTTGGGCGGATAGAAGACGCCGAGCCCCGGCAGCTCGAAGCCGACCACGCCCCCGGTGAGGTGGGCATCCGGGTCGAGCGTGCCGTCGGCCAACCGGCCGCTGTGGCAGCCCTGGCAATCCATGATCGTGACGAGGTATCGGCCGTGCTCGGTATCGCCCGCTACGGCTGGGCCGGCGGCTGCGCCGGTGACGACAATCGTGGCAAGAAGCTTCCTGATCGACATTTTCTTCACCATTCCTCGCGCGGCCACGGCGGCCGCGCACGGCAGCGTGATAGATCGACGCGGGTAGACGGAAAGTGACGGCCGTCACAAGCTGCGTGTGTCGCGTGCTCGGACGGCCCGCGATGTCCACATTTGCGCTGCAGCCTGCCGCGGCGCCCGCCGGCAAGGGGCGACGCCCGGGCCCGGGTCAGCCGCGGACCAGGATCTTCACCTCGTCGCCCACCTGGAGCGCACGGCCGCGATCGAAGCCGTTGAGCGTGACGAACTGCTCCTTCGGCAGCCGCTCGACCTCCATCCGCCCGGCGAGGCTCTCGATCGTATCGCCCTGGCGCACCTCGACGATCTCGACGCGCAGGGGCTTGAGGGCCGTCGCTTCCGCCTTCGAGAGACGATGCAGGCTGTCGGCCGCCTCGCGCAACTCGCGCGCCTCGCCCCTGCCGAAGCGGGCGGTGATCAGGGCGAAGCGGTAGAACTCGCGCCCCGGGCCCGCCAGGACGACGAAGCCGGCCTGCGCCTTCTGGCCGTTGAGCTGCACGTCGCCATAGCCGATCGCCCCCTCGAGCCCGCCGTCGCTGGTGAAGCGCTCGACGTTCTGGAGATCCACCCCTTTCAGCCACTCGTTCTGCAGGTAGCGCACCGGGTCCGAGGCCTGCTTCGCCGCACCCATGTCGAACAGCAGGATCCGATTCTCCGCCCGCCCCACCACGGCCGTCGGCTGGTTGATCAGCCGGTAGGGCTCGGGATAGTCGAAGGCGATGCCCAGCCCTGGATGGGCGAAGTGGTTGCCCTCGACGAAGCCCTGCGCGGGACTCGGCCCGTAGATCATGCCGTCGATGGCGGCGAGGAAGGGTGCCCGGTCGCGCTCGTCGCCCGAGCCTTCGAGCTCGGCCGCCTGCTGGCGCGCCTCCTTCACCCGGTCCGGCGTGTAGGGATGGCTCGCGAAGAAATGGTCGAACGCACCGGGCTCCTTGACGCTGCCGCCGGTCAGCTTCGCCTGCAGCGCGGCGCTGGTCTCCAGCGCCTCGAGGAAATCAGCCGTCGCCTCGGTGTCGTAGCCGGCCCGGGCGAGATAGCGGATGCCGAGCGAATCGGCCTCGTATTCCTGGCTCCTCGAATAGGTCTGGGTGAGCCCGTAGCCGGTCTGCTGGCCGAGCTGCGCGCCGAGCTTGGCCCCCTCCTCGCCCCCCAGGACGGCACCGCCGAGGACCCCCAGAAGGCCGAGACCGAAGGTGGCGAGCTGGCCCGTCGTCTGGCGCGAGGCGCTGTGCCGGGCGGTGACATGGCCGATCTCGTGCGCCAGCACGCCGGCGAGCTCGGCCTCGTCGTCGGCATAGGCGAGGAGCCCCCGGCTGACATAGACATAGCCGCCGGGCAGCGCGAAGGCGTTGACGATCTCGCTGTCGAGCACCGTGAAGGTGAAATCCAGCTCGGCGAGCTCCGAGACGTTCTTCACGCGGTTGCCGACCCGGCTCACGTAGGCCGAAAGCTTCGGGTTGTCGACAGCACCGCCATATTCCCTGAGGATCTGCGGATGCGCCTCACGGCCGGCGCGGACGTCGTCCTCGATCGAGCCCATCGCCAAAATCGGCCCGCCGCCGGCCGGCGCCGTGGTGCAGGCCGAGGTGACGGCCAGGGAGGTCGCCAGGGTGGCGGCGAGGAGGGCGGTGCGCTGGCGACTCACGGCAAGACCTCTATTCCCTGATGCGTCCAAAGCTCGAGCATCGGCCCGTTCTCGGCGAACAACGTGCCGCGCAGCCGCACGTTCCGGCCCTCGAGCGCCGCCGGATCGAAGCCTGCCCGCTGCATGGCGCGCAGCGTCTCCTTGTCGATGCGCGCGGTGGTGTCGGTGCGCCAGTCGGTCCCGAAGTTCAGATAGAAATAGCGCTGCTGCCGGCTCGCCTGCAAGACCACCCCCTGGAGCAGGACGAACCGCCCCAGCCTCGTCTCCGCCTTGGCCGCGCCGATCATGATGTCGGCCGGTCGCCGCCAGAGCCCGAGGCCCGCCGCCTCGGCCCGGGCCTCGTCCAGGAGCAGGGCCTCGAGCACGATCGGATCGCTTCCCGGCAACGGCCGGACGAGCGCCAGCCCCGCCGCCACCAGCGCCGCCTGCAGCGACCGCCCGTCCGGGCCGACCGGCCTGGCCCGCAGCCGGCCATGGCGATCGGCGACCGCGGGCTCCGCGAGGTCGAGCGACGCTGGCGCCAGCAGCGGGGCAAGGAGCGCCCGCGCTTCCGCCTCCACCGTCTCCGGCACGAGGATGTCGCCCAGGACCGCCGTGCCCCCGCCCTCGAGCCTGAGCTCGACCGACGGCCGCAGCGCGCGAATCGCGGCAGCCCCGCCCGCCTCCAGCAGGATCTCCGCCGCCGCCGCGCCCTGCGGCCACCCGTGCGCCGGCGCCACACCGCCGAGGACGGCCAGGAAGAGGGCCAGCCAGCGGAGTTGTCTAGACCACCATGGCCTTGATATACCCAGGCCCGGCGGCGCCCGTAGCTCAGCAGGATAGAGCATCAGATTCCTAATCTGAGGGTCACAGGTTCGAGTCCTGTCGGGCGCGCCACTCTCGACAAGGAACCAAGAAGCAGGCGATCGGCGCTCTCTGGAGCTTTCGAGGACAGGTCTCGACCATCCGCGCAAAGCTCTCCGATCAGGCGCCGGTCGAGGCGAATGTAAGGGCCGACCGGGAATCCGGCGAGACCTTTCATGGGCCGGGGAACGTCTTCGACCGAAACCCACGCAACGGGACAACCCCGAAAGGACCAGATGACCACGATCTCCTACCAGCTCTACTCCTCGCGCAAGGCGCCGCAGCTGTCGCGGGTGCTGACCCGCCTCGCCGAGCTCGGCTATCGCCATGTCGAGGGTTATGACGGGCTCTTCGAGGACGATGCGCGGCTCGCCCGGTTGAAGGCCCTGCTGGACGAGAACGGCCTCGCCATGCCGACCGCCCATTTCGGCATCGAGATGGTGGAGAGGGACCCGGCGCGGGTGATCGAGATCGCCGGGGTGCTCGACATCCGGACCATCTATTGCCCCTATCTGCCTCCCGACCAGCGCCCCCTGGACGCTGCCGGCTGGCGGACCTTCGGCGAGCGGCTGCAGGCCGCGTCGGCACCGCTCCGCGCCGCGAGCCTCGGCTTCGGCTGGCACAACCACGACTTCGAGCTCCAGCCGTGCGCCGACGGCACCGTGCCCCTCACGGCCATCTTCGAGGGCGGGCCGGACCTCGAATGGGAGGCCGACATCGCCTGGGTGATCAAGGGCGGGGCCGATCCCTTCCGCTGGATCGAGGCGCTGGGCCCCCGCATCACCGCCGTCCACGTCAAGGACATCGCCCCGGCTGGCCAGAACGCCGACGAGGACGGCTGGGCCGATCTCGGCCAAGGCACAGTGGACTGGGCGGCCCTGCTGGCGGCCCTCTGGCGGACGCCCGCCCGCTACTACGTCCTCGAGCACGACAACCCCTCCGACCCCGCGCGTTTCGCCGAACGCTCGATCGAGGCGGCACGCAGGCTGTGCGAGGAGGTGGCGCCATGACCCGGGATCTGGGCGTCGGCATCATCGGCTGCGGCAACATCTCCGACACCTATCTCCGCCTGGCCCCGCTCTTCCGGGGCATCGAGATCCGGGCCTGCGCCGACCGGGTCATGGCCGCGGCCGAGGCGCGCGGACGCGAGTTCGGCGTGCCGGCCATGACCGTCGACCAGCTCCTGGCGAGCGACGACATCGCCGTGGTCGTCAACCTGACCATCCCCGATGCTCACTACGAGGTGACCCGCCAGGCCCTGGAAGCGGGCAAGCACGTCTACTCGGAGAAGCCGTTCGTCCTGAGCGTCGAGAATGGCCTGCGGCTGAAGGCCATCGCCGACGAGCGCAGGCTCCTGGTCGGCTCCGCACCCGACACCTTCCTCGGCGGCGCCTCCCAGCTCGCCCGCAAGCTGATCGACGAGGGGGCGCTCGGCACCGTCACCTCGGGCACCGCCCACGTCATGTCGCACGGCATGGAGGGCTGGCATCCCAACCCCGACTTCTTTTTCCGCCCGGGCGCCGGGCCGGTGCTCGATGTCGGCCCCTACTATGTCGCCAACCTGATCAACCTGATCGGCCCGGTGAAGCGGCTCGCCGCACTCGCCAACAGCGCGAGCCCGACCCGGACCATCGGTGGCGCCGGCCCGCGCCGGGGCGAGACGATCCCGGTCCTGACCCCGACCACGCTGCATGCGGTGCTCGAGTTCGCCAATGGCGCCGTCGTCACGCTCGGCGCCAGCTGGGACGTCTGGGCGCACCGCCACGGCCACATGGAGCTCTACGGCACCGAGGGCACGCTCTTCCTCCCCGACCCCAACTGGTTCGGCGGCACGGTCGAGCTCGCCGGCCCCGACGGCAGGGCGAGGCCGATCGATTCCGCCGACCATCCGTTCTCGGTGCCCAATCACGGCCAGCCCGAGCCAAGCCTCGCGAACTACCGGACCGCCGGCCTCGCCGACATGGCGCTGGCGCTGATCGAGGGCCGCGAAGCCCGTTGCGCCCTCGAGCGGGCCCTGCACGGCATCGAGGTGATGACCGCGATCCTGAAATCCGCCGCGACCGGCGCCTTCGTCGATCTCCAGACCACCTGCACCCGCCCGGCCCCCCTCGACGCCGAAGCGGCCCGGGCCCTGCTCGTCTGACCCGGGGCGCCCACACATGCCCCGCCGCTTTCCGAGGGGGGGGTCGGCCACAGTCCAATGATGTAGGATTTATAGCCTATATCGGCCTGAAGCGCAAGCCCCGGCCGGGGTCGTTCGGCAATCCGGGTCGTGCCGGGGTCGCGGATCGCGACAGAATGGCGGGAAGGGCCGAAAAGCCCGTTATTGTAGGCACTTAAGGGGCATTGGGTTCGTTCGTCACGGCTTGGGTTCGTTCGTCGATTCCCCGGGTTCGACCGCCCCTGCGGCGGGTTCGTTCGTCATTTCCCGGGTTCGTTCGTCTTCAGATGTTGCGGGAGATGCAACCGCTTCGGGCAAATGTTGCATCGGATGCAACATCACGATTGCTTATGATGCATCCGATGCAACAACCCGGGCGACGATGTTGCATCCGACGCACCAACCCGAGCGGAAATGTTGCGCCAGATGCAACAACCCGAGCGTCGGAGGCCGAAAGGGGCGCCGACCTGGGGGCTGTGCGGCGGGCGTGGCGTGGCGGTCATAAGCGCTCGTGATGCCGGCAGGCCGAGCCTCGATGAGGGTGGGATCAGGCGAACAGGCGATCGTCCCACCAGATCGGAGTCTCGAGCCCATGGCTGATGGCTCCGGCATCCGGATGGTTGGGATTGATGAGGATGTTCCGCTCCATCCGGGCGACGATCGAGGGGACGAGGAGAATGGCGCTGCGCCGCTCGGCGAGCCAGGCATGGCCGAAGCGGCGGGCGATCTCGCCGCCCGATTCGTGCCAGCGCGGCAGGCGGTCCGGGTTCAAGACCTCATAGGTCGTGCCGGCCGGGATGGCGATCTCGATGCCATGCTGGTTGGGCGGCAGGCTGCCGCTCCAGTGGACCAGCCGCTCCAGCATCGCCGTCGAGTAGTGCTCGGCCGTGTAGATCACGGCGTCGCCGACCGCGTGCCAGCGGCCCTGGACGCGCCTCGCACCCTCGGCGCTGTAAACTGGATAGTCACCCTCGGGGTCGCCGATGCGCCAGGCGATGAGCCGATCCTCGAGCCGGCGATGGGCCGTCAAAGGGCGATGCCGGCCTCGGCGCGACGGATCAGGGCCAGCACCGCGTCGGCGCCGGCCGTGCTGGAGCGGGCCATGTCGAGGGGGCTCTGGCCGGCCAGCAGCGGATGCGGCCGGTCGAGAAAGGCCAGCGTGGCCGCGCGGTCGCCATGCCAGGCGCGGGCCGCGGCATCGATCACCCGACTGATGGCATAGAGCCGCTCGCTGTGCTCGCGCGGCAAGGGCTTGCGGCTCTTGGTCAGCCGTCGCAGCGTCGCCTCGGGAATGACCGGACCGACGACGCGCTTGCGCCCGAGCAACCCGATCAGCGCCGTCACCGCCCGTGTCGGCAGCCCCTCGCCCACCTCCCGCGCCAGCGTCACCTCGTCGACGCCGGCCCCTTCGTCCAAGGTCAAGAGCGACGCCAGCCGCCCGGCCTCGCCCGAGGGCATCGCACCCGGCGTGGCGTAGGATTCGAGGTTCAACATGCGCGTGTGTCCGGACGCGTCAGATGACGATAATCTAGTCGTCAAACGACGGCAACGCAAACGAGTTGTTTCGGGTCGGGGTTGGCACGAGACCGCCGAATGGTTAACGAGGGGGTTGGCCCGCGAGGTTCAAAGGGAGCTGTCCCTATAGCTCCAGACTTTTAATCTTCAAGAACCCTATTATGGATGAAAATAATCACTTTATCTAAATGATCATAGTATTTAACAATATTTGAGAACGTTGTTCCAAAATCCATTCCATGCGCTATATGGTTTCTAGTATTTAAAAGACTATCTACAGCGTCTTTTCTTTCACCGTCCCAAAATGCATTAAGATCATCAGCCCAGTTCGGATTAAAAGATCGAAGAATATTTTCTATTCCCGCGGTCGATGGATTCTTGAAGTCTTGCAAACGTGCCTTCGCATATCGTCCTATATTGGGATGCGCTTTACTCCCAACATATTCCACGAATATCGTCTTTATCGCCTGCTCAAGATAACCAACAATTCGAATTGACAGATATTTTGTCCATTCCGATCTTAATAATAAATTATCCATCGGAATGCCCTCTGATAATTTTATAAGTGCCCTAATTCGCTCCCGCTCAGAATGCAGTTTGCGCAACATTTAACAGTTTTCGAAAGCCTGCGTGGCCAAATTTATACGTTTTATGACACTATCCTTGTCCGCTGTTGCTCTTTCATAATAATTGCGAAAGTCGATATTATCAAGTAATTCTTTATATTTGGAATTAAGACAATCCACGTCAGGCGCATCCGACGTCCGCAGACGTCGCGCTAGCCCCACCATACAAGCAACGAACACCGCAGCGTTAATGGCATTTCCAGGTCGGAACGGTCGATCTCCAAATGCTCGCCGAGCATACTCACATGTCTGAGAGAATAATCGCTGGAACTCGGCCAATCTCTCTTCCGGCCCATTATCATATTTTTCCATGAATCTATTTAGAAACTCGGACATGGGCCGATCATAAGAATCAACAGATTCAACGAGTGCAAGAAATCGAAGAATCAATTCCTGATCTTTGAGGCGAACACTTTCTGCGCCAAATATATTTCGCCAATTTTTGTCATTGTTCATTTTTTTCAATATTTTAGAAAAAATACCATGATTGATACAAACACGAATTTCTTGAGAAGTTAAATTCATACCTCCAGTATTAAGTCTTTCAAAGACATGATAGACGCTCGATCTATCGTCAACGGGCTCGTCTTGTTTGAAGATAATAGTATGCAGAATGGCATCGTCTAATTTTTGTCGATCATTTTCGTCGAGTGACTTGTATGACCTTCCCGCCCACTTATCATGAACGTCTGTGAGCACAAACTCTTTACCACGGAATAGACCATCATAAAACCAATGCAGCGTGGTTAGTCGTTGAAGGCCATCAACGATCAATTTTTTGCCACTTTCTCGATCCTCATAAAGGAAAATACTCGGAACAGGCAGTCCTAGAATGAGAGATTCTATGAATCTGGAAGCCTTTTTTAACGGCCATATATAGGAACGCTGAAATTCCGGTTTAACATATGCTTCTGCTCGCATACGCTTCACATGCTGCTCCGCAGTTAAATCCGCGCCGTAGCTAGAGATATTATAAATTACTGGATCAGATGTCTCCTCACCAGCGTCGTCTTTAACGTTCTCGCGGTCTTTGAGCTCTGCCGCTATCTCATCAATTTCTCGCAGTTCCCCATCGTCGATTGACAATTGCGTCGCACTCATTTCTGCGCCCTGCTAGCCATAGCCTCTGATTGCAACTACGAACGACCCTATACGACAAAAATTGTTCGGTATAGGCCAAGCTAGCTATATCAAATCAGGTGGCTGGTATGAGGAGGAAGTAAGCACGAGACGGAACTGTGGAGCGCAGGAGAGGCGTTGCCACGCCCGGGTTTTCTCTCTTTGCGGCTTGTCCTTGGTAGCGTCGAGTAGCTTCCACGCGGTGCTCGAATTCACCCGCGCTTGGACTCAGACCGTCTCCAGCACCGGCACCTCGGCGCGGATCGTTTGGCCGCGCTCCTGCTCGGTGGTCGCGAGGTCGTGCTGGGTCTGTAGGGTCATCCAGAATTGGGCGCCGGGGCCGAGGAGGCGGGCGAGGCGGAGGGCGGTGTCGGCGGTGATGCCGCGCTTGCCGCCGAGGATCTGGCTCAGGCGGTTCGGCGGGATACGCATCAGGAGGGCGGCGCGGTGTGGGGTGATGTCGCGTGACCGCAGCTCGGCGGCGATGGTGCGGCCGGGGTGGACGGGCAGGAGCGGGATACCGTTCTCGAAGGTGAAAATGGTGTCGTCGTCTTCCATGGGCTCAGTGCGGATCATGGATGTGGACCTCGTGGGCGTTGCCGTTCTCGAACCGGAAGAGGATGCGCCAAGGGCCGTTGACGTCGATGGACCAGTAGCCTCGGAGATTGCCTTTCAACTTGTGCAGCCCGACCGAGTTGAGTCGGCCGAGGTCATCGAGCGATGCTGCGGCGTTGAGCTCCATTAGGCGCTGGCGGGCGAGGCTTTCATCGAGACCGGAAAACTTGGACTTGCCAGCCTCGATAAAGCGTCGGGTCGCCGAGCCCTTGACGCTCTTGATCATACGCGCATGGTATGACGGAATCCGTCAGATAACAAGAACGAACGAATTCCCTTTGATCAGCCGAAGGGGTCCAGGGGAGGATCATCCTCCCCTGGTCTTTCTTCCCCTGCCGATCAGTCCTTGGTGCCGGCGACCAGCTTGTTGGCGCCGATCCAGGGCATCATGGCGCGGAGCTTGGCGCCGATCTCCTCGACGGGGTGCTCGGCGTGGCGGCGGCGGATGGCCTTGAAGTGGGCCTGGTCGGCCTTGTTCTCGAGCACCCAGTCGCGGGCGAAGCGGCCTTCCTGGATGTCGGCCAGGATGCGCTTCATCTCGGCCTTGGTTTCGGCGGTGACGATGCGCGGGCCGGTCTTGTAGTCGCCGTACTCGGCGGTGTTGGAGATGGAGTAGCGCATGTTGGCGAGGCCGCCCTCGTAGATCAGGTCGACGATCAGCTTGACCTCGTGGACGGTCTCGAAATAGGCCATCTCGGGGGCGTAGCCGGCCTCGGTCAGGGTCTCGAAGCCGGCCTGGATCAGGGCGCAGAGGCCGCCGCAGAGGACCACCTGCTCACCGAAGAGGTCGGTCTCGACCTCCTCCTTGAAGCTGGTCTCGATGATGCCGGCGCGGCCGCCGCCGATCGCGGCCCCGTAGGAGAGGCCGACATCGTGGGCGCCGCCGGTGGCGTCCTGGTGGATGGCGAGGAGGCAGGGGACGCCCGCGCCCTTGGTGTACTCGGCGCGGACCAGGTGGCCGGGGCCCTTGGGGGCGATCATCAAGACGTCGAGGTCGGGGCGCGGCTCGATCAGGTTGAAGTGGATGTTGAAGCCGTGGGCGAACATGAGGGCCGCACCCTCCTTCATGTTGTCCCGCAGCTCGTTCCGGTAGAGGTCGGCCTGGAGCTCGTCGGGGACGAGGACCATGACGATGTCGGCCCATTTGGCGGCTTCGCTGGCGGTCAGGCACCTGAAGCCGGCGCGCTCGGCCTTGGCCCGGCTGGCGCTGCCTTCCTTCAGGGCCACGACGACGTCGCCGACGCCGCTGTCCTTCAGGTTGTTGGCATGGCCGAAGCCCTGGCTGCCGTAGCCGACGACGGCCACCTTCCTGGACTTGACGAGATTGAGATCGGCGTCGGTGTCGTAATAGACGCGCATCGGGGTCCCCCTTGGTATCTGGATTCTGGCTTGGATTGGTCGGCTCAGCGCTCGCGCGGGCGCAGGATGGAATCGCCGCGGCCAATGGCGACGACGCCGGCGCGGCTGACCTCGATCGGCTGGACGAGGTGGATGAAGGCGTCGATCTCGCCCGACGTGCCGGTCACCTCGAAGACGAAGCTCTCGGGCGTGCTGTCGACGGGGCGGGCATGCATGAAGTCGGCGATGCGCAGCGCCTGAACCAGGCTCTCGCGGCCGCCGACGACCTTGACCAGCGCCAGCTCGCGCTCGATGTGCGGACCCTCGACGGTGAGGTCGAGGACCGAGTGGACGGGCACGAGCTTGGCCAGCAGGTTCTTGATCTGCTCGATGACGAAGGGGGTGCCGGTGGTCACGATGTTGATGCGCGACTGCGACTTCGCGGCGTCGATCTCGGCGACCGTCAGGCTCTCGATGTTGTAGCCGCGGCCGGAGAAGAGGCCGATGACCCGGGCGAGGACACCGGGCTCGTTGTCGACGAGGACGACCAAAGTGTGGCGCTCCTCGGGGCTCTTCTCGGCATCGGAGAAGAGGGCCTGCGGGGTCGAGGGCGGTGCTTCCTTGGCGGGCGTAGGCTTGAGCGATGCGGGCATGGGCTGGGGCAGTCCGGCGAGAAGGGTCTGGGAGGCGGGGTGGCGCCGCCCGGATGGCGGGCGGCGGGCCGCGGCCGGCGGGTTCACCGGCCGCGAGGCTGGCTCATACGAGCACCATGCCCTTCTCGGAGACCGCCTCGTGCGCCCCGTCATCCTCGGGGCTGAGCTTGATCTCGTTGTGCGCGGCCCCGCCCGGGATCATCGGGTAGACGTTCTCGGTCCGGTCGACGACGATGTCGGCGATGACCGGCTGCTTCACCTTGATCATCTCCCTGATCAGGTCGTCGATCTCGGAGGGCTTGGTGGCGCGCAGGCCCACGGCACCGAAGGCCTCGGCCAGCTTCACGAAGTCCGGCAGGCTCTCCATGTAGCTCTCGGCGTGGCGGTTGCCGTGGAAGAAGTCCTGCCACTGGCGGACCATGCCCATGTAGCTGTTGTTGAGGATGAAGGACTTCACCGGCAGGGCGTACTGCATGCAGGTGGACATCTCCTGCATGTTCATGAGCCAGGAGGATTCGCCGGCGATGTCGATGACCAGGGCGTCCGGGTGGGCGACCTGCACGCCCATGGCGGCGGGAAAGCCGTAGCCCATGGTGCCGAGCCCGCCCGAGGTCATCCAGCGGAACGGCTTGTCGAAGTGGAAGTGCTGGGCCGCCCACATCTGGTGCTGGCCGACCTCGGTCGTGATGTAGACGTCCTTGTCGCGGGTCAGCTCGAAGAGCCGCTGGATGGCGTATTGCGGCTTGATGCTGTCCTTGCCCTGGCGAAAGCGCAGGCTCTTCTTCGCCTGCCAGTCGGCGATCTGCTCCCACCAGCTCGCGGTGCGGCCTTCGGCCAGGCTGTTGCCGCGCCGCCGCCAGGCGGCGAGCAGGGCCTCGAGCGTGGGCTCGGCGTCGCCGATCACCGGCACGTCGACGGCGACGTTCTTGTTGATCGAGGAGGGGTCGATATCGACGTGGATCTTGCGGCTGCCGGGCGAGAAGCCGTCGAGCCGGCCGGTCACCCGGTCGTCGAAGCGGGCGCCGATATTGATCATCACGTCGGCGCCGTGCATCGCCATGTTGGCTTCGTAGGTGCCGTGCATGCCGAGCATGCCGATGAACTGCCTGTCGCTCGCCGGATAGGCGCCGAGGCCCATCAGCGTGAGCGTGATCGGGTAGCCGGTCTCCCGGACCAGCTCGGCCAGGAGCTCGCAGGCCCTGGCGCCGGCGTTGATGACCCCGCCGCCGACGTAGAAGATCGGCCGCTCGGCCCGGGCCATGAGCTCGACCGCCTCCTCGATCCGGCGCGGATCGGGATCGCGGGCCGGCTGGTAGGTGCGGCGCCGGGCGGCGTCCTTGCCCTGGTAGGGGGCGGGCTTCATCAGGATGTCCTTGGGCAGGTCGACGACGACCGGGCCCGGCCGGCCGCTCCTGGCCACGTGGAAGGCTTCGTGCACCGAGCGGGCGAGGTCCTCCGGGTTCTTCACGAGGTAGTTGTGCTTGGTGCAGGGCCGGGTGATGCCGACCGTGTCCGCCTCCTGGAAGGCGTCGTTGCCGATCATGTGGGTCGGCACCTGGCCGGTCAGGCAGACGATCGGCACGGAATCCATGAGCGCGTCGGTGAGCCCGGTCACGGTGTTGGTGGCGCCGGGCCCCGAGGTGACCAGCACGCAGCCGACCTTGCCGGTCGAGCGGGCATAGCCCTCGGCGGCATGGACCGCCGCCTGCTCGTGGCGGACCAGGATGTGGCGCAGCTTGTCCTGCTGGAAGATGGCGTCGTAGATCGGCAGCACGGCGCCGCCCGGATAGCCGAAGATGACCTCCACGCCCTGCTCGACCAATGCCTTGAGCACCACCTCGGAGCCGGTCATCGACCAGGTGTCGACGGCGGGCGGGGCGGCTGTCGCTGCGGTCATCGATCAAACTCCGGTTGCAGCAAAAGGCGGTTGCTCTATCGCTGGCTGATTGGACGAGGCGTCGTGGGGCGAGCCTGCGGCGCAGGGCCTGTCAAGCTACTCGGCCGCCGATGGAGAATCAACAGGGCAGGGACGGCCGTGCCCGCCCTCGCGGCCACACCGTTGCCCCGGATTTGGCCACCCGGCGCGACAAATTGTCAAGCCCCGGCGCGCAGCCGGCGAAGCAGCGCTTCGGCCAGGGCATCGAGGGTCGCCGGCTCGACCGCGACGGCCCGCGGCTCGAGGGCCTGGGCGAGCTGGCCCCTGAAGAAGGTGCGCTGGCGCTTGGCGTAGCGGCGGACCTTGAAGACGGTTCGTCTTTTGGCCTCGTCGAGATCGATCCGGCCTTCGAGGAAGGCGCTGAACTCGGCGACGCCGTCGGCCTTGGCGAGGGCGGCGGTCGCCTCGGGCGGGCGGCCCTTGAAGGCGCCGAGCTCGGCCAGGAGGCCGGCTTCGAGCATGGCGTCGAGCCGCGCCTCGATGCGTGGGCCGACCAGGACCGGCGGCGGCAGGAGGGCGATGCCGGCGCGTGGGCCCGGCAAATGCGGGCGGACCGGCGGGTCGGCCTGCCAGGCGGTGAGCGGCCGGCCGGTGGCCAGCGCCACCTCGAGCCCGCGCAGGATGCGCTGGCGGTCGGTCGGCCGCAGCCGTGCGGCGAGCGGCGGATCGAGGCTCGCGAGGCGGGCGTGCAGCGCCAGGGTCGGGGCCGGGTCGGCGCGCAGCCCGGCACGCAGCCCGCTCGGAATGTCGGGGATCGCCGGCAGGCCTTCGAGCAGCGCCTTGAAGTAGAGGCCGGTGCCGCCGGTGACGATGGCCGGCCGGCCGGCGCCCTCGAGTTCCAGGAGCACGGGCTCGACCCGGGCGAGCCAGGCGGCGACCGAGCTGGCCTCATGGGCCTCGAGGATGCCGTAGAGCCGGTGCGCGGCACGGGCGAGGTCGGCGGCATCCGGGCGGGCGGTCAGGATCGGCAGGTCGCGGTAGAGCTGGACCGAATCGGCGTTGACGACGACGCCGCCGGCGCGCTCGGCCAGGGCCAGGGCGAGCGCCGACTTGCCGCTGGCGGTGCTGCCGCCTATGAGCACGAGGCCGCCGGTCATGCGTTTTTCGGCGGCGCTTCGCGAGCCGCCATGCCGCCCACCGCTTCCCGATGCCTTGTCCTGGTCGCCGACCCGCAGCGTGCGCCGCTCGATCCGGCGCTGGTCGAGGCCATCGGCCGGCGCCATGGCGGTGCTGCGAGGTGGCTCGCCGACGATGCCGCGGCCGAGCTTCTGCTCGACCCCTGCCCGCCGCGCGCGGTCCTGGCCGAGATGCTCGCCGGCCGCGCCCTGGACTGGGCGCTGGTGCCGGCGGCGGGGCGGAAGAAGCGGCTGCTGGTCTCCGACATGGACAGCACGATCATCGACATCGAGTGCATCGACGAGCTCGCCGATTTCGTCGGCATCAAGGCCGAGGTGGCGGCGATCACGAGGCGGGCGATGAACGGCGAGCTCGACTTCGAGGCGGCGCTCGTGGAGCGGGTGGCGCTGCTCGAGGGCGTGAAGGAGAGCGCGGTCGCCGAAATCTGCGCCACGCGGCTCCGGCTCAATCCCGGTGCCCGCGCGCTCGTCTCGACCATGCGGGCGGCCGGTGCCCTGACCATCCTGGTCTCCGGAGGCTTCACGCTGTTCACCGCCTACGTTGCAAGGCTCGCCGGCTTCGAGCGGCATCATGGCAACCGGCTGGAGATCGAGGGCGGCCGCCTCACCGGCCGCGTGCTGCGGCCGGTCCTGGGCGCCCAGGCCAAGCTTCGAGCGCTGGACGAGGCGGCGGCCGGGCTCGGCCTCGGGCGGGCGGCGGCGCTGGCGCTCGGCGACGGCGCCAACGATCGGCCGATGCTGGAGGCGGCCGGGCTAGCCGTCGCCTATCGGCCGCACCCCGTGCTGGCGGCGGCCGCCGACCTCGTGCTCGCCCATGCCGACCTCGCCGGCGCCCTCTATCTCCAGGGCTACACGGCGGCCGAGCTCGCCACCGCCTGAGCCGTCAGGCAGCCAGCCTGAGCGCCACGAAGCGGAAGTCGCCCTGGCGGTCGATCAGGAGCAGGACCGCGTCGCGCCCCTCGTCGATGGCCTCGTTGACCTTGGCCTGCACCTCGGGCGGCGAGCCGACCTCGCTCTGGCTCACCTCGACGATCAGGTCGCCCGGCCTGAGCGCCTCCTCGTCGGCGGCGCTGCCGGGCTTGACATCGACGATGACCACGCCGCGCACGTCCGGGCCGAGCTCGAAGCGGTTGCGCATCTCGTCGTCGAGGGCGCCGACCGTGATGCCCAGCCCGTCGATCGCGAGCGCCGTGCTGGCCGGCGGCTCGCCCTCGCCGTTGCCGCCGAGCTCGGCCAGGGTGGCGTCGTCCGGCAGCTCGCCGAGCGTGACATGGACGGTCCGCTTCTCGCCGCGCCGCCAGATCAGGACATCGACCTCGCGGCCGACATCGGTCTCCGCCACGATGCGCGGCAGGGAGCGCATCTGGGTGATCGCCTGGCCGTTGAACTCGAGGATGACGTCACCCGGCTGGATCTCGGCCTCCATGGCCGGGCCGTCCGGCGTGACGCTGGCGACCAGCGCACCTTCCGCCTCGTCGAGGCCGAGGCTGGCCGCGATCTCGTCGGTGACGCTCTGGATGCGCACGCCGAGCCAGCCCCGCGCCACCCGGCCATCGGTCTTCAGGCTGTCGATGACCCGCTTCGCGAGATTGGAGGGAATGGCGAAGCCGATGCCGACATTGCCGCCGGAGGGCGAGAAGATGGCCGTGTTCACGCCGAAGACCTGGCCGTCCATGGTGAAGCTCGGCCCGCCCGAGTTGCCGCGGTTGATCGCGGCATCGACCTGGAAGAAGTCGTCATAGGGCCCGGCCCGGATGTCGCGGCCCCGGGCCGAGACGATGCCGGCGGTGACCGAGGTGCCGAGGCCGAAGGGATTGCCGATGGCGAGCATCCAGTCGCCGACCCGCACGTTGTCGCTGTTCGCCCACTCGACGAACGGGAACGGCTCCTCGCGCTCGATCCTGAGCAGGGCGAGATCGGTCTGCTGGTCGCGGCCGATCAACTCCGCATTGTATTCCTTGCCATCGGCGAAGGCGACGGTGATCTCGTCGGCCTCGGCGATCACGTGGTTGTTGGTGACCACGAAGCCGCTCGGATCGATGACGAAGCCGGAGCCAAGGGAGGCGCCGCGGCGCGGCCGCTGCGGCTGCTGCTGCTCGCGGTCGAAGAAGTCCTTGAAGAACTCCTCGAAGGGCGAGCCCGGCGGGAACTGCGGCAGCGGGATGTCTTCCTGGATCACCGCCTCGCGACTGGTCTGGATGTTGACCACGGCGGGACCGACGCGATCGACCAGATCGCCGAAGCCCTGGGTCGGCAGCGTCTGGGCGGCGGCCGGCGCCGGTAGCGGGCCCTGCGCCAGGAAGGCCAAAAGCAGCATCGCGGCGACCGGCCGTGCGCCGGCTCCCGCAGCCGACCGGCAAAGGCCAAAGCATAGGTTCATCAACCGCTCCCATGGCAGGCCCGGGCTTCCCACCCGAGCCGATTCAAGCGCTCTTGGCGGGCATCCACCCGCAACTCATCGAAACCGCCCTGAACGACGCGCACCCCACGCGGCACGCGAGCCACGTGTCGGCAAGCGGAGTTGTAAGCCCTGCCGTGCCCGCCGCCAAGCCTGCAAGACGCCTAGCCTCGGATCAACCAGACGATGAACACGCCGAGCCCCGCGAACGCAAGGCCGGCCGCCCGGAGCATGCCGATCTCGAGCGTCATGGCGCGGGCCGCCGCCCGTCGCATGGCAGCCGGGAAAAGCGCCCAGAGCGCTCCCTCGAGCACCAGCACCAGCGCCGACGCGGTCAACAGGTCCTGCATCGGTCAGCCCGCCAAATCAGCCTGGAGCACGCCAGGGAGGCGTGAGCCGAGCGGCCGGCCGGGACACGCGGCTACTGGGCGCTCTGCGCGGCCGGCGTCGTCGCCGGCAGCTCGGCCACGGGCGGCACCGACGTCGCCGCGGCCGCCGGCGCAGCTGCTGCTCCCGCATCTTCCGCCGCTGCCGCCGCTGGCGCGGCCGCCGCCGAGGCTTCGGCCTTGGCAACCGCTTCCGACAGGCCCTCGAACGAGTTGAAGTAGCGGAAGAACTCGCTGTCCGGCTGCAGCACGTAGCTGGTCGCGTCGCCGGCCAGGGCGGTGCGGTAGGCCTGCATGGAGCGGTAGAAGCTGAAGAAGTCGGTATCCTTGCCGAAGGCATCGGCGAAGGTGCCGATGGCCACCCCCTCGCCACGGCCACGCACCTGCTGCGCGTCACGCCCGGCCTCGGCGATCAGCACGCGGCGCTCGCGATCGGCGCGGGCGCGGATGCGCTGGGCGATCTCGGCACCCTGGGCGCGAAGCTCGCGCGCCTCCCGCTCGCGCTCGGTCTGCATCCGCAGGAAGATGGCCTGGCTGTTCTCCGCCGGCAGGTCGGCGCGCTTGATCCGCACATCGACCACCTGCACGCCGAACTGCTGCAGCGAGGCGTTGGCCTCGTCGCGAATCCGGCTCATCAGCCTGGTGCGCTCGTCGGAGAGGATGGTGAACAGCGACACCTCGCCGAGCACGCTCCTGAGGGCCGAGAAGGTGATCGGCTCGAGCCGGCCGAGGAACGCCACCTCGCTGCCGACGCTCTGGCGGAACAGCAGCGGGTTGGTGATCCGGTAGCGGGTGAAGGTGTCGACCACCAGCCGCTTCTGGTCGCCGAGCACCAGCTCGACCGAGCCGCCGTCGAAGTCGAGCACGCGGCGGTCGAAATACTCGACCTGCTGGACGAACGGCACCTTGATGTGGAGGCCCGGCTCGGTGACCACCCTGACCGGGTTGCCGAACTGCAGGATCAGCGCCTGCTGCGTCTGGTGCACGGTGAAGAGGGCGCTCGACAGGACGAAGAAGGCCGCGACCGCGACGACCCCGAGGGCGATGAGAAGGCGATGGCTCATTGCGTGGCTCCCGACTGCATGGCGCCGAAGCCGCGCTCGGCCGGCACGGCACCCGCCGCGGCGCTGGCGGCGGCGTCACGCTCGCGAGCGCGGCGCTCGAGGTCCGGCAGCGGCAAATAGGGCACCACGCCGTTGCCACCCGTCGGGCTGTCGATGATGACCTTGTTCACGCCGCCCAGCACCTCCTCCATGGTCTCGAGATACATCCTCTTGATGGTCACGTCCTTGTCCCGGCCGTAGGCCTCGAGCACCTGGTTGAACCGGTCGGCCTCGCCGGTGGCCCTGGCGACCACCTCCTGCTCGTAGGCCTGCGCCTCCTGGAGGATGCGCTCGGCCTCGCCACGGGCGCGCGGGATGATGTCGTTGGCGAACGCCTCGGCCTCGTTCTGCAGCCGCTCGCGGTCGGCCTGGGCGCGCTGCACGTCGCGAAACGCGTCGATGACCTCGGACGGCGGGTCCGACTTCTGCAGCTGGACCTCCTCGATGTGGATCCCGGCGCCATACTCGTTCATCAGGACCTGCATCTGCTCGCGCACCCGGCCCTCGATCTCGCGCCGGCCCTCGGTCGTGGCTTCCAGGATCGGCGTCTGGCCGATCACCTCGCGCATCACGCTCTCGGCGGCGATGGCCACCGTGTCCTCGGGATCGCGGATGTTGAAGAGATAGGCGGCGGCGTCGCTGATCCGCCAGAGGACGACGAAGTTCACGTCGATGATGTTCTCGTCGCCGGTCAGCATCAGCGCCTCCTCGGCGATGCTGCGGCCGCCGCCACTGCCGCCGGTGCCGCTCCTGAAGCCCACCTCGACGCGGTTGACGCGGGTGACCTGCGGGGTCAGCACCGATTCGATCGGGCTCGGCAGATGATAGTTCAGGCCCGGCGTGGTCACCCGGTCGAGCTTGCCGAAGCGCAGCACGACACCCTGCTCCTCCGGCTGCACCCGGTAGAAGCCGCTGGCGAGCCAGATGCCGAGGAGCGCCAGGACGACGATGCCGATCGCCTTGGCCGAGAGGCCGCGGCCGCCACCCCCGCCGCCACCGGCGAAGATGCTCTTGACCTTCTCCTGGCTCTTGCGGATCAGCTCCTCGAGATCGGGTGGCTGCTGGCCACCACCGCCCGGGCGATTGCCCCAGGGTCCCTGGCCACCGCCTCCCTGCCAACCACCGCCGCCTTGACTGTTCCAGGGCATCCTTGGACCACCTCGTCGTTGCCGTCTTGCATGTCGGGGAGTGGATCGGCACTTAGGAAATCGCGTCGGCCGATCCGATTGCGAAAGATACTTAGCCCACTATATCGGTGAGCGCACCCCGAGGATCAACCATGGACGAGCTTTCTCCCGATCTTATCCGCCAGGCGCTGGCCCATGTGCGGCATCCGACCCGCATCCAGAGCGTCGTCGCGCTCGGCATGGTCAGCGGAATCGTGATCAAGGGCAGGAATGTCGGCTTCGCCCTCGAGGTGCCGGCGTCCGAGGCGCAGAAGCTCGAGCCGCTGCGCCGCGCCTGCGAGGAGGCGGTCAAGGCGCTGCCGGGCGTCGGCTCCTGCACGGTGGTCCTGACCGCCGAGCGCGGCCCGCCGCCCGCTCCGCACGCGGCACCCAGGCCGCAGGCCCGGCCCGCCGCCCCTTCCCCCGCCGGGCCTCCGGGCATCGACAAGATCATCGCCGTGGCCTCGGGCAAGGGCGGCGTCGGCAAGTCGACGACGGCGATCAACCTCGCCTGCGGCCTGCGCGCCGCGGGGCTCAGGGTGGGGCTGCTCGATGCCGACATCTACGGCCCCTCGATGCCGCGCATGGCCGGGCTCTCGGGCCGGCCGACCACCGCCGATGGCAAGCGGATGCAGCCGCTGGAGGTGGCCGGCGTCAAGCTGATGTCGATGGGCTTCCTCGTCGAGGAGGAGACGCCGATGATCTGGCGTGGCCCGATGGTGCAGAGCGCGCTGCAGCAGATGCTCGGCGACGTCGACTGGGGCGAGCTCGACATCATGGTGGTCGACATGCCGCCCGGCACCGGCGACGCCCAGCTCACCATGGCGCAGAAGGTGCCGCTGGCCGGCGCCATCATCGTCTCGACGCCGCAGGACATCGCCCTCCTCGATGCCAGGAAGGCGATCAACATGTTCCGCCGGGTCGACGTGCCGATCCTCGGCATCGTCGAGAACATGAGCTATTTCTGCTGCCCCAATTGCGGCCACCGCAGCGAGATCTTCGCGCATGGCGGGGCCAGGGAATGCGCCGAGCGGTACAATGTCGACTTCCTCGCCGAGATCCCGCTCGACATCGTCATCCGCGAGACCTCGGACGGCGGCCGGCCGATCGTCGTGAGCCAGCCGGATTCGCCCCAGGCCCAGGCCTACATGAACCTGGCGCGGACCGTCCGCGACAAGCTCGCGGGCCCGGCGAGCCAGAAGCCCTTCCCGCGCATCGTCTACGCCTGACGCTTCGTTCAGGAGGCTCGGGTCGGCCACGGGGCTCCGGTCGGCCACGAGGCTCTGGCGCGTGCCGTGGCGCGGCGGCCCTTGGCGGGTGCCGCCGGCCGCACCACCTCTTGTGCAGTGCAGCATGAGCTGCGCTCGGCCAGGAGCCCAGAATCCGCATGATCCATCCCGTGCCCGACCCGTCGTCGAGCGCGCCAACGGCCGCCGCCCGCTGGCGGCGCCTCGGCGCCGGCGATGCCCGGCACATGAGGGCCCACCTCCTGCGCCTGCACCCCGACGACTTCGCCGACCGGTTCATGGGCGCGCGGCGGCGGCATGTGGCCGGCGCCCATGTGCGCTCGCTCGACTGGAGCCGGGTGGTCGTCGTCGGTTGCTGGATCGGCCGCTCGCTGCGCGGCATGTGCGAGCTGCATCCGATCGACGGCAACCGGGCAGAGATGGCACTCAGCGTCGAGCGGCGCTTCCAGCGTCAGGGCATCGGTGCCGAGCTGCTGCGCCGGGTCCTGCTGCTCGCCCGCAACCGCGGCAGCACCGTGCTCGAGCTGCGCTGCCTCGCCAACAACCGGCGCATCCGCCGGCTGGTCCGTCGCTTCCAGGGGCAGATCGACGACGACGTCCAGGAAGCGAGCGGCACCATCCACGCCCTGCCGCCGAACGCCGCAACCCTGATCGCCGAAATGGCCGAGTCGGCCGACCACCTCGGACGCTCGATGATCCGCCTGTGGCTGCGCTCGGCGCACCACGGCTGGCACGGCGGCCGGCTCGAGGGTCGCCGCGCCGGCTGAGCCGTCAGCCGTGGAACTCGAGCGCCTCCACTCGGGCCCGGGCCACGGCGATGGTGCGCTCGAGGCGCTCGCGCTCGGCGGCGGTCGGATCCTTGGCGTAGCCGAGATCCTCCTCGGCGTCCTTGAGCTGGCCGCGGGCATCGTCGAGCGTCAGCTCGGCCATGGGTGCGGCGGCCTCGGCGAGGACGATCAGGCCCCTGGGGTTGACCTCGGCGAAGCCGCCCTCGACGAAGATCCGCTGCTCCACCTGCTGGCCCTGATGGATCGAGATCACGCCCGGGCGGAGCAGGGAGAGCAGCGGCGCGTGGTCGGGCAGCACGCCGAAATCGCCGTCCTCGCCCGGCACCACCACCATGTCCGCCTGGACGCTGGCCAGCACCCGCTCGGGCGAGACCAGCTCGAACGCCACCTTGTCGGTCGACCCTTCGGCCATGTCCGCCCCTTTCAGTCAGTCAGGCGGCTCAGGCCGCTTCCGCGGCCAGCTTCTTCGCCTTCTCGACCGCCTCGTCGATCCCGCCGACCATGTAGAAGGCGGATTCGGGCATGTGGTCGTAATCGCCGGCGACGATGCCCTTGAAGCCCTTGATGGTCTCCTCGACCGGCACCAGCTTGCCCGGGCTGCCGGTGAAGACCTCGGCGACGAAGAAGGGCTGGCTCAGGAAGCGCTGGATCTTGCGCGCCCGGGCGACGACCAGCTTGTCTTCCTCGGAGAGCTCGTCCATGCCGAGGATGGCGATGATGTCCTGCAGCGCCTTGTAGCGCTGCAGCGTCTCCTGCACGTCGCGCGCCACCCGATAGTGCTCCTCGCCGACGACGGCCGGGTCGAGGATGCGCGAGGTCGAGTCGAGCGGGTCCACGGCCGGGTAGATGCCGAGCTCGGCGATCGAGCGCGACAGCACGGTCGTCGCGTCGAGATGCGAGAAGGCCGTGGCCGGCGCCGGGTCGGTCAGGTCGTCGGCCGGCACGTAGATCGCCTGCACCGAGGTGATCGAGCCCTTGTTGGTCGAGGTGATGCGCTCCTGCAGCCCGCCCATGTCGGTGCCGAGCGTCGGCTGGTAGCCCACGGCGGAGGGGATGCGGCCGAGCAGCGCCGACACCTCCGAGCCCGCCTGGGTGAAGCGGAAGATGTTGTCGACGAAGAAGAGCACGTCCTGGCCTTCCTGGTCGCGGAAGTACTCGGCGAGCGTCAGGCCGGTCAGGCCGACGCGGGCGCGCGCACCCGGCGGCTCGTTCATCTGGCCGTAGACCAGCGCCACCTTGGACTTGCTGCGGTCGTCCTCGACGATCACGCCGGATTCGACCATCTCGTGATAGAGGTCATTGCCCTCGCGGGTGCGCTCGCCGACACCGGCGAACACCGACACGCCGCCATGCGCCTTGGCGATGTTGTTGATCAGCTCCATGATCAGGACGGTCTTGCCGACGCCCGCCCCGCCGAAGAGGCCGATCTTGCCGCCTTTCGGGTAGGGGGTGAGCAGATCCACCACCTTGATGCCGGTGACCAGGATCTCGGACTCGGTCGACTGGTCGACGAAGGGTGGTGCGGGGGCATGGATCGGGGCGGTGATCTTGACGTCGAGCGGACCCGCCTCGTCGACCGGCTCGCCGATGACGTTGAGGATGCGGCCCAAGGTCTCGCGGCCGACCGGCACCGTGATCGGGGCACCGGTGTCGATCACCTCCTGGCCCCGGGTCAGCCCGTCGGTGCCGTCCATGGCGATGGTGCGGACCGTCGCCTCGCCCAGATGCTGGGCGACCTCGAGCACCAGGGTCTTGCCCGCGTTCTGGGTGTGCAGGGCGTTGAGGATCGCCGGCAGCGGCCCGTCGAACTGCACGTCGACGACGGCGCCGGTGACGCGGGTGATCCGCCCCCTGGCGACGTTGTCCTTGGCGACATTTTCCTTGGCTACGGCCTCGTTCATGCTTGGGCTCCCAGCGTCCAGGTTCGGGTTGCGGCGGTCATCCGACCGCCGCCTCGGCACCCGAGATGATCTCGATCAGTTCCTTGGTGATCTGCGCCTGCCGCTGCCGGTTGTAGCGCAGCGTCAGCTTCCTGATCATCTCGCCGGCATTGCGGGTGGCGTTGTCCATGGCGGCCATCCTGGCCCCCTGCTCGCTGGCCGCGTTCTCGACCAGGGCGCCGAAGATCTGCACGGCGAGGTTGCGCGGCAGGAGCTCGGAGAGGATCTGCTCCTCGTTCGGCTCGAACTCGTAGATCGCCCCGCCCTCGGCCGCAGGCGCTGCCGCCGCGGCGTCCTCGGCCACCGCCGGCGGCTCGACCGGCACGATCTGCTGCAGGGTCACGATCTGGGTGACCGCCGACTTGAACCGGTTGAAGACGATGGTGCAGACGTCGAACTCGCCGGCCGCGTAGAGGTCGAGGATCTTCTGGGCGATCATCGCCGCGTCGGCATATTCCATGCGACGCTTGCCGGCGACGCCGTCGACGAACTCGATGATCAGCTTGCCGTGCTCGCGGCGCAGCATGTCGCGGCCCTTGCGGCCGATCGCGATGATCTTGACCGTCTTGCCGGTGTCCTGCAGCTCGGCGATGCGGCGCCGCACGGCGCGGATGATCGAGCTGTTGAAGCCGCCGCAGAGGCCGCGATCGGAGGTGGCGACGACGAGGAGATGCGTCTCCTCCTTGCCGCTGCCGGCGAGCAGCGGGGGTGCCCCCGGCAGGTCGCGCACGCCCGCCGCGAGATTGGCCAGCATCGCCGACATCTTGAGGGCGAACGGTCGCGAGGCCTCGGCCTGCTCCTGGGCGCGCTTCAGCTTGGACGCGGCCACGAGCTTCATGGCGCTGGTGATCTTCTGCGTCTGCTTGACGCTGCCGATCCGGCCGCGGAGCTCCTTCAGGCTCGGCATCGGCGGCTCAGCCGAAGCTCTTGGTGTAGGCTTCGATCAGCGTGCGCAGCTCCTTCTCGACCTCGGGCTTGAGGTCGCCGCTCTCGCGGACCGAGGCCAGGATCGAGCCGCCGCTGCCGCGCAATTCGTTGAGCAGCCCCTCCTCGTAGCGGCCGATATTGGCGACCGCGACACCGTCGAGGTAGCCGTTGACGCCCGCGAAGATGACGCAGGCCTGCTCCTCCATCGGCATCGGCTGGTACTGCGGCTGCTTCAAAAGCTCGGTCAGCCTGGCGCCGCGGGCGAGCAGGCGCTGGGTGGCCACGTCGAGGTCGGAGGCGAACTGGGCGAAGGCGGCCATCTCGCGGTACTGGGCGAGCTCGAGCTTGATTCGCCCGGCGACCTTCTTCATCGCCTTGGTCTGGGCGGCCGAGCCGACGCGGCTGACCGACAGGCCGACATTCACCGCCGGGCGGATGCCCTGGAAGAAGAGGTCGGTCTCGAGGAAGATCTGGCCGTCGGTGATCGAGATGACGTTGGTCGGGATGTAGGCCGAGACGTCGTTGGCCTGGGTCTCGACGATCGGCAGGGCCGTGAGCGAGCCCAGGCCGTTCGCCTCGTTGAGCTTGGCCGCCCGCTCGAGCAGCCGCGAATGCAGGTAGAAGACGTCGCCCGGGAAGGCCTCGCGGCCGGGCGGCCGGCGCAGCAGGAGCGACATCTGGCGGTAGGCGGTCGCCTGCTTGGAAAGGTCGTCGTAGACGATGACGGCGTGCATGCCGTTGTCGCGGAAATACTCGCCCATCGCGCAGCCGGTGTAGGGGGCGAGGAACTGCAGGGGTGCGGGGTCCGACGCCGTCGCGGCGACGATGATCGTGTATTCGAGAGCGCCCTTCTCCTGCAGAGTCTTGACCAGCTTGGCCACCGACGAGCGCTTCTGGCCGACCGCCACGTAGATGCAGTAGAGCTTCTTGTGCTCGTCCTCGCCGGCGCCGGTGTTGTAGGGCTTCTGGTTGATGAAGCAGTCGATGGCGATGGCGGTCTTGCCGGTCTGCCGGTCGCCGATGATCAGCTCGCGCTGGCCTCGGCCGATCGGGATCAGCGCGTCGATCGCCTTGAGCCCGGTCTGCATCGGCTCGTGCACCGACTTCCTCGGCATGATGCCCGGCGCCTTGACGTCGACGACGCGCCGCTCGGTGGCGTCGATCGGGCCCTTGCCGTCGATCGGGTTGCCGAGGCCGTCGACCACGCGGCCGAGCAGGCCCTTGCCGACCGGCGCGTCGACGATGGTCTGGGTGCGCTTGACGATCGAGCCTTCGGCGATGTTGCGGTCGTCGCCGAAGATGACGATGCCGACATTGTCCTCCTCGAGGTTCAGCGCCATGCCGCGCGTGCCGTCCTCGAACTCGACCATCTCGCCGGCCTGGACCTGATCGAGGCCGTAGCAGCGGGCGATGCCGTCACCGACGGACAGGACCCGGCCGACCTCGGAGATCTCGGCCTCGGTGCCGAAGTTGGCGATCTGCTCCTTGAGGATCGCGGAAATCTCGGCGGCGCGAATATCCATCAACGCATTCCTCTCATCGACTGCTCGAGATGCTGCAGCTTGGTGCGGATCGAGGCATCGAGCATGCGCGAGCCAACACGCACGACCACCCCGCCGAGCAGGGCCGGATCGACCCGCGTCTCCACCTTCACCGACTGCCCGACATGGCCGGCGATGGCTTTCTTCAGGGCCTCGAGCTCGGCTTCGCCGAGCGGCACCGCCGAGACCACCTCGGCCGCGACCTCGCCCCGCTCATGGGCCAGCATCAGGGCATAGGCCTTGGCGATCCCCGGCAGGGCGAAGAGCCGACGGCGGCTGGCGAGCAGGCCCAGGAACTTCGCCGTCAGGGGCTCGACCCCGGCCTTCTCGGCGACGGCGAGGATGGCCCGACCCTGCTCGTCCCGGCTGAGCACCGGGCTCTCGACCAGGCGGCGCAGATCCTGGCTCTCATCGAGCAGGCCGACGAGGCCGCCGAGGTCGCCTGCGACCGCGTCGAGCTTTCCCTCGTCCCTGGCCAGATCGAGCAGGGCCGTGGCGTAGCGCTGGGCCAAGCCTGTCGCGGTGGCGGATGTCGCGGGCAATTCGGATCCCCGGCTGGTCACGAAGGCCGCGACGACACTCGAGGCCGCGCGGCAAGGCTGTGCGTTTCGTTCCCGAAAAGACGGGTGGCGATTAACACAGCCCTCGGGCATCGGCAAGGCCGCCACCGCCCGCCCATGGGCGCCACGCGGTCGCAGGGTCGACCCATCGGCGTTTGCGTCCGAAGGCCGCGCGGCGCTAGTCTTGCCTGCAGTGCAGGCACTCGCCTCCCGGCAGCCGCCGGGCCGGCCCGAAGGAGGGCAGCGATGACCCAGATCACCATCCGCCGGCTGGATTCCGCCGTGCTCCAGGCCCTGAAGGCCCGGGCCGCCATTGCCGGCCATTCCATGGAGCAGGAGGCGCGTGTCATTCTGGAGGCGGCCGTGCTGCCGGCCCGCGACGGGATGCTCGACCGGCTGCGCCGAGGCCTGGCCGAGCGGCCGCCCCGGGCGGGCGGGTGCTTCTCCGACAGCGCGCCGCTGGTCCGCCGAGGCCGCGGGCAGCCGGCCGGCGGGGCTGGGTGATGGCCATGCCCAAAACGACGTCCCTGCAGAGCGTCGTCATCGACCCTTCGATCGCGCTCAAATGCCTCCTGACCGAAGCGGACAGCGAGGCGGCGCTGACCGTGGTCGACGCTTGCGTGCCGCAGGCGCCGGAATGGCTCGCGCTCGAATGCGCCGACGTGCTGGCGCGCCGCGTGGCGACGGGCGAGCTCGACCGCGCCAGCGCCGCCGCCGCCCTGGCCGATCTCGAGCTGCTGCCGATCGTCTACGTCGCCGACCTGGCGCTCGCCCGGCCGGCTTTGGAGATCGCCCTCGACACCGGCCGGCCGATCCAGGACTGCCTCTATCTGGCCCTCGCCGTCGACCGAAACCTGCAGCTCCTGACCGCCGACCGCACCCTGCTCGAGGCGCTGGAGGGCCATCCGCAGCTCTTCGTCAGGGTGGACCTGCTGAGCGAGCGCGCCGGCTAGGCTGTTGTCCGATCACCCCGCCCTGCCCCGGCAACCGGGCGTCGGCTGCGGCGCCGCCATCCTGCGGGGCGCGCCTGCCTCCCAAGCCATCCTCCTGGTCGAGCGGCGGCGCCCGCCCGAGGCCGGCCACTGGGGCCTGCCCGGCGGCAAGGTCGACTGGCTGGAGCCGAGCCTCGATGCCACGAGGCGCGAGATCAAGGAGGAGCTCGACATCGCCCTCCTCGACCCCGAGCTGCTCTGCATGGTCGAGCTGATCGACCGGGCGGCTGGCCACCACTGGGTCGCCCCGGTCTATCTCTGCCGCAGGTTCGCGGGCGAGCCTCGCCTGATGGAGCCGGAGAAGCACGGCGGCCTCGGCTGGTTCCCGCTCGACCGGCTGCCGGCGCCCCTGACCACCCCGACCCGGGCGGCGCTGGCGGCGCTCGCCGGCCGCCAAGCAGGCGATGGGGCCTGCCGGGACCTAAAAGAGTCCTGACCCCATACGCGCTAAGATAATTCTTGCCTTGCCCCGATATCC
>CAYMTA010000032.1:0-45704 GCA_964393275.1 uncultured Geminicoccaceae bacterium
CCACTTAGCCCTTGGTGGACACTATCGACCCCACCAATCACGCTATCTCAGCAGAACAAAGCGCGAATCGGTAGGGCGGGGCTGACCGGACGGTTACCGGCTGCTCCGGGCAGCGTTCTGCAATGTTCCGAAAAACCTTCCTTTTTCGAAATGGTGACAGCAAGGTAGGCCAAGCTGCTGCTGCGACGAACGCATGCCCCGGCCGATTTCCCCTCGCCGTTTGGAGTCACTCCCGGCGGACGAGCCGATGGCCGTCGATGGTCAGGTTGTGGCGCTTCAGTTTTTGGGCGAAGTCGACGAACGGTGGGCCGTAGCCGGTGAAGTCGAAGAGGCCGGTGGCGAGGAGGTCGGCGTCGAAGGCAGTTTGGCGCTCGTGGTCCGGGTGGGATTTCGGCAGCAGGCGGGATTTCAGGTAGAGGACTTGGGCTTCCTTGGTCCGGGTGTAGTCGAAGACGTCGATGCGCTGGCGCTTGAGGTCGATCTTCACCCGTTGGTGGAGGCGGGGCAGAGGGTGATCGTCGAAGCCGGTGTAGTCGAGGGCGGTGAGCTTGCTGCTCTTTAGATGGATCTTGAAGACCTGGGCGTCGTCGAGGCTGCCGGCGAGGCGTTGGCCGACGCCGACATAGGTGCGCAGGAGCGGCGAGAGGCGGCCGAGCTCGTCGCGGTGGACGTAGTAGTCGTCGTCCTCGAGCCAGCCGATCTCGTCGTTGAACGCGGCTTCTGCGTCCGCGGTCAGCCGATCGGTGTCGGCGATCGCGAAGAGGAGGCGTTGGCCGCTGTCGATGGTGTTCTGGTGGTTGCTGAAGAAGGCCTTGATGTCGCGCTGCAGCTCGGGCGGGAGGCTGCCATAGGGACGTTTTCGGTCGAAGGCGTTGAGCGCGAAATAGACAGTGAGATCATCCCGGCGTTCGGCCTGCCGGGTGGCGAGCGTTTCGCCACCGAGCTGCTCTGCTGCGAGGCTGGCAAGGCGGGCTTGGCCGATGCGCACGGCTTGCACGGCATCGGCAAGGTCGGCAGGCAGCTCGTCCAGCGCCGGCACGCGACCGAGCTCGCCCATGATGGCGGCGTAGGACTCGATGAGTGCCGCGTGCCGCTCCGCCAAGGACGTTCGCGGTGGGCGTACCCTCGACGATAGCGGGCGGGAAGGCGTCGACGGCAGCGCCGTGCGGCGGGCGACCACCGTCGCTCGGGCTTGCCGTGCGATCAGGAAGCGCTGCTCGAGCAGCTCGTCCTTGAAGACGAAGAAGACGCCAGGGGCGACCGCGACCGGCTCGCTCGCCAGGGTCGCAGCCAAGAGACGTCTGAGTTTGTCCTGCTCGAAATACTTCTGAAACGTATTGCGGCGGGTGAGATAGCCATCTCGGTAGGGGGTGAGGCCGCTGACGTCGCCCTTGCCGACGACCATCACGGCGACCGCGAGGCAACCACGGGCGAGCGCATAGGCTCTACTGATGGCGTCCGCACGCTCGGCCGGCTCCTCGATGACATTGAGCACGAAGCCGAGATTCACAATGTCGGCTGGCCTGAGCGCATCGTTGTCGGGACGGTGATGGGGATCCCAGCCCACGGCGGTGATGCCGGCAGCGGTCAGGGTGCGCACATCGTCGCCCTGCCCGCAGCCGTAGTCGAGCACGCTGGTGGCGTCGGCGATCAGGCCGAAGCGGTAGAGGGCCTGCATGGGTGCGGACAGTCGGTCGCGGACGATCGCCGTCTTGTGCCGGGCGATGGTCGGGGCGGGGCTGGCCGGCGGATGCGCGGTAGGCGGCTCGGCCACGGTCTCGATCGCGTGGTCGTCGATCCGGATGCCGCCCTCGGCGAGCCTTGCTGCCCAAGGCTGCTTGAAGCCCATGCCGGCCATCTCGGCCATGACGCCGCGTCGCTCGAGCTCGGCGGTTAACTCGGCATAGACCGCCCGACGCGGGTGGTCCGCCGGCAACAGCAACTCCTTGCGGTGCAGGATGGGTGGGTTCCGCGAGGTTCTGAAGCTTCTCTGGGTGACGCGCCGTCGATCGAGGTCGACCGCGTGGCTGTCGAGGAGTGCCGGAAACGCGGCGTCGTCGAAGGGCTCGTAGGTCAGAAGCGACAGGCGATGCGGCCGCGCGGCCTCGAGCTTGACGACGTTCCACGCGGTCGGCCCCGGCAAGAGCGAAGCGGCGTCGGCGATGCGCTGCTGCTCGTGGGCCGGAAGTTGCGGGATCGCATCGGCATGGAGATAGAGGCTACCATGGATTCGCTTACCGATGCTCTGCACCTCACCTCCGCATCAACTTCGGCTCGCCCAATGCTCGCCGACCGCGGTCGCGAGCTCCCGCAAATGGTCGATATCGGCGAAGGGCGATTGGGCGTAGACGAGGCCGCCCGTATGCATCGTCGGATCACCCGGAAGCTTGGCCGCCATATGGCCGCGGCCGAGCAGTTCCTCGCCGCCGCCCTGGTCGAGAATGATCTGCGAGTTGATCTGGCTCGCCACCTTGAGGCAAATTCGGTTGCCGGCATTCGCCTTGATCGTGCTCGGCAAAGCGTCCCGATCGGGCCGCTGGGTGATCAAAAAGAGATGAATGCCGGCAGCGCGAGATTTTGAGGCGAGCCGAACGACGCGGCTTTCGACGGCCTTCTGGTAGTCTGGGCTGGTCGCGTCGGCCATCCAGTCACCCATCTCGTCGTGGAAGAAATAAAGGCGCGGCAGTCGTTTATCGGCAGGTACCTTCCTGTTGTAGTCGTCGATGTTGATGGCACCACCCTTCACGACGATCTGGTCGTAGCGCCGCTCCATTTCCTCGACGGTAGCATCGAAGGTGTCGATGGCCGCCGCGGTCGATGTAACGATGTCGCCCTTCAGATGCGACAGACCACGCAGCCAGCCATAATCGGCGCCGTATTTCGGATCGATGAGCACAATCGATGCATTGGCGGGGCTATTGGTGGCGCAAATGTCGAGCAAGAGCGTCTGGGTTAAGACGCCTTTGCCGCTACCGCTGCCGCCGGCAATCAGCGTATGCGGATCGTGCCGGGCTTGGCCTTCGAAATCGTGTCCGAGGTTCAGATAGAGAGGCTCGCCGTTGTCCTCGCGTATCCCGAGCAGGAAGCTGGTATTGAGCTCTGGTGCAGTATACGGCAGTCGGCGGGCTCGCAAGGCGTCGTCGAGCCGGACGATCTCGCGCTTTTCCCGCGCGATCATGATCGTGACACGACCCCGGCCCGGCAGCACACCCGTTACCTGCAGGCCGTGCGAGGTCAAGAGCTGGGACCGTCGTTTCTCGACCATCGCAAGGGTCAGGTCGTCCGAGCCCTGGAAGTTGATGAGTGCGGCGTTCGGAGTCAAGCGAGGCTCGCCATCGAGAGGAGCCTGCATGCCGTACTTGATCAGCACCCGTCGTAATTTTTGTGTTGTCTCTTCAAGCCAGCGGAAATCTTCGCTGTTTTCGGTGGTATTTGGCGGCGCCAATTGGGCGAGTAGACGTTGCGGCAATTGACCGGGGCGATCACTCGTCTCAGCTTGCTCGTCATGAGTCCCGGAGCGGGAATCCGGCTCGTCCGAGGTGCATGATTTTGCACTGTCGGATGGCGTGCGGCTCTCCTGCTCGAGTACTAGCACGGCAGGACCGTCTACAGGGTCTGCCTGCTCCATGGGACCGCGTTCGCGCTCCGTCTCTCCTTCCGCTCGTGCCCCCACTGGCAGACCGAAGAGATTCGGCAGCTCGATGCTGAGCGGTGTCGGCGCGGTGCTCGTGAGCGATGCGACGAGGCGGCGGATATTGGAACGGCTGATAAAGAGTTGAGTGCTCGCCGCATCATCGACGTCACGGACGTCGGAGGGATCGTCGCTGCCGTGGACGAAGACTGCGGAGAGGCCCGCGATCGCGATGTCAGCACTGCCGTCGCGCAACTGCTGGAGCCAGTCGGCTCGGCCTTGATCCATGAGGTCGTTGAAAGGCTTGACGTGCTCGAGCAGCAACTGGGCGAGTCGTTCGCGGCGCAAGCTGAGGCCGAGGCCATCATTGTCACCGACGAGCTTGCCGCGCAGACCCTCGACGGTAGCGATCAGTTGCTGGGCGGATTTGCGCGCTTGTCCAGCGACATCGACCTCGCCCACGTATTTGCTTTCGATCACCAGTAACCTCAGGGTCGGATTCTGCCCGTTGCGATCGATTGCCACGGCCAGAATATCGGCCATATCGCCCTTGCCGTAGCCCAGCCACCGGCTGAAATCGTCGAGCATCAGCCAGCCGACGATCATGGTCCCCTGAGGCACCGCGTCTTCCACCAAGCGGCGGCTCAGCACGAGACCGAGCAGCTCCAGCGCATTGCGCTCCAGCCGTGCCGCCCGCAACACGATTCGGCCGGAGATCTCGATGGCATTGGCGATCGCCGCTTCGACGGCGTGATCCAGGGTTGCATTTTCGAGGAGTGCCGTGCGCTGCATCTCGTGGCGCAGATGATTCCGCAAGAGCGAACCCGGATCCTTGGTAGAGACGATGACGTTGCGCGCCGAACCAGGTTGACTGAGATGGCGAATGATCCGCACACCGTTCGCCTCGAACAGGCGGCGATCCGCGATGGCATCGCACGTGACGACCCAGCGCCCGATGCGATGTGCCCGGTCAATGGCGCGCCTGACGACGCCCTCGCTGAAATCGACCTCCCGAACCGGCAGAAAATGCTCCTCCGGCCGTGACTGCCCAGCCGTCAAGTCATGGACCAGATCGAGATAGTGCTGCACCGGGGCGGGCACGCCCGCCGGGACGAGGAGGCTCGCCGTCTTCATGTCACCGCGCCGGAGTGGCAGTCGTGGCGACGTCACTTCCGGCCGATAGTCCGCGAGAGCTAGCGGCTCGGTTGTTCGCTCGCGCCAAGCGGCGCGGGCCGAACGGGCAATCGTGTCTTGCAGAAGGACGATATCGACCGTATCGCGCGTTGCCCCGTTGGCGGCCTCGTCGAAGCTCGTGAATCCGACCCTGAGCCTCGAGAGAAAGGTGCTGGACGCATCACTGGCCGGTGCTGCATCGAGCGCCCGGCCGATCACAGCATTCTGCTTTTCGTAGATCTCCTGCAGCCGCTGTGGCGTTTCGTGGCTCAAGATCAGATCGCAGCGCCGCTCGCCCTCGTCTTCGACCCAACGTGACAAGCGGTCGGCCAGGAGATGCGGCAGGTCCTCGTTCTCGGCGTTGTAAACGGCGAGGGAGAAACTGGCACGCTCGTGTGGCTGGAGCTCCAGGTATTCCTCGCTCTGGCTGATCGCGGCATCCGCAGTCCAGCGCGTATAGGCGCTGTCGAGGCCAGCTGCATCGTGGGCGGCGGCAAGCGGCTCCATCAGGCTATAGTCGCCGAGTCGGTCGCTCTCGATCATCATCTCACCGCTGTGCAGCGCGCCAATGGCGACCCCCGGCAAGCCGACTTCGGCCAGCGCCCGCTGCACGGTCTCGATATAGATGCCTATATCGCTGCGCTGGCTTTCGCTCGAACGGAGTGCTCGACCGCATACCTCAGCCGCGTACCTCGCCTTGATGCCGATCTCGGCCAGTCGAAGGGGCTGAAAAGGTGTCACGATTGCCGATGGTGTCGAAGCGCTTGAATAGGCGATCCCGATCGTGAGCAATGGGTGCCAGAGCTCACGCCGACAACGGTCGTTGGCGGCCGACCGGCGGAGGAGTTGCAGGAGTTCGCCGTAGCGTTCGGCCTGGCTGAGGAGAGAAGGATGGTCGATGCCGTGGGGCATGTCGTCGCCGAGGGCGCCGATCGCCGTCGCATAATCCTCTATGAAGCGGTCCAGGGCAGCGCCCAACGCCTGCGCAGTCGCGGTCGTCAGAACTGATTCGTCGATCAGCCGCGCGAGGCTGGCACGCCACGCGTCGGCGAGGTCGGTGGCATTTGCGCCACCCAGGAGCTGCCCGGTGCTGCCCGACTGGCAGTCGATGAACGAGCCGCAATTGGCGAGATCCACCGCCGCCAATCCACGGGCGCCGGCATCACGGTTGCGGTGGAAGCTGCCGTTCAGCAATCGAGCGACACCGTCCTGCCGGCCCTCGAAAATTTCGGCCCGGTCTAGCTCGAAGGCGTGCAGCACGCTGTTGCCGGGCAGCTTGATTTCGACTTTGGCCTGGAGGTTCGAGGTCTTGGAGCCATTGGCCGATGGTGCTGCGGCGTCGTGGATCGAGATCTCCAGCGGAAAAGTGCAGGCGGCGGCCGACGTCTTGTCGTTGTCTTGCGCAAGGTCAGCGCGCCAGTCCGACTTCCAGCACATCCCGAAGTCGAGATCGATCGACGCCGTCTTCAGTAGCCTGTCGAGGCCCTGCCAGCGCTGCCGCACATAGCTCGCCAGTTCCGTGTTGCGCTCTGCCCAGAACTTGAGGTCGTCGGCTCCTTTCATGACCACGCGGACGCGCGGCTTGCCCATGGTCGAGGTTTCCGACAGCCGCAAGAGCTCGAGGATGCCGGTGACCATGCCGGCCAGCAGGTCGTCATTCTTGATCTGCTGGCGAAAGACGAAGCGTTCCCACCGCTTGAAATGTGCCGGGTCGCGGCGCAAGACCTCGCGGTGCCGGTCGAAGAGGGCCCGATGCTCCTCCTCGGCCTCGCCCGGCTTCTCTCGTGCCGTGGTTTCGAGCAACTCGCGCTCGTCGGCCGTGAGCCGTTCGGCACCGTCGGCGAACTGTCTCTCGAACAGCGCTATGGTCGCCTCGCCGAGCGGCTCTTGCTTGGTCGATCGGCTAGTCTCGAAGAGCGGGGCTACCTTGGGCCAGTCGATGGCGACCACCTCGTCCTGCACCGGCTGCCAGTTGCCCGGTCGGATGTGTGGATTTTCGATGAAGCGGGCCAAGACCGTCAGCTCGCCGTCGTCGAGCTCGCTGCGGCCGGTCTGCGCCAGCTCAGCTAGCCGCTTCTTCAGAGCTGCCCGATCGAGCGTCGCCCCCTTCGCGTCGCGTAGCTGCAGCTTGTGCCGTGTCTCGACCACGACCTTGTCGAAATCGTTGCGCCAGCTCGACGCACTCGCCAGCCGGCCACGCTGTGGGAGCTTCTTGAAGCTGCCGCTGTTACGCGGAAGGCGGAGTGCGGGAAGGCAGCGGTTGATCGCCTGCTCGAGCGGCATGCTCGAGGCATGCTCGTCGAGCGCTGTGACGAAGGCCGCGAACTGGCCGAGATCGTGGACTAGGCCCGCTTGCCGCAAACCGTCGAGCATCGCGATCAGGTAGTCCTTCTCGCGCGACGTCAGGTTGTGCAAGGTCGGCATCGCATCGAGCCAGAGCTCGCGCCGTTCGGTCAGCGTGTCGAAGGCGATGCGCCAGAGCGCGCCCAAGGTCTCGCCGGTCGCGTCCAACTGCTCTGACGGCACAGCGAACACGATGGCACGTGTCTGCGTGTCATCGATCACGAGGTTGCGCCACGCCGCGGCGGTTTCTCGGCTGACACAAGTCGGCGGCAGTTCGGCGGTTGCCAGAGCGGGATGGACGCCGACCATTACCTCGTATGGATGCCGGGCGGCGATGGCACGAGCAATGCCAGAGGTCTCGCCGGGCGACAAACCGGTGATCGAAAAACGGGCGACAGTCCCGGCGCGAGGCGACTTCATCCCCTCTTCGACGAACCGCCGCCCGATTTCCCCGATGAGGTCGAGCGCTGCCTGGTTTCGAGCCGTGGGCAGGCCGCTCATGCCAACCTCCCGGCTTTGCTGAACGGATTGAAGACAAAGGCGCAGTCGTCGGAGAGTCGGCGCAGCAGGCCGAGCGAGCGCAATCGCTCCTCTAGCCGCCGCTGGTTGATCTTGAACTGCTCCTGCGGGGCGTTCGGCGTGCTGAAGGCCTGGAGCGCCTCAGTGTAGCCGATGACGATGTGATACCGCTCATAGAGCCGAGCGAGGAACTGATCGAAGGACATTGGCGCCGTCACTTGGCTGAGGACCAGCGCCTCGAGCAAGGCGTCGGAGGCACCATAGGCGCGACCGAAGCCTCGCCGCGCCGTGGCGAGCCCGATGGCGTCGGCGAACACCCCGGGCACCCGGACGAGATGCTGCTCGTGATTGGCGAGGGTCAGCTCGCAGATCTCCTTGAGCATCGTCTTCGCATCGTCTTCTCGGCTATAGCGCGAGCTGTTCTTAACCACGGGCTTGAAGCCCAGATAGCGCTCGAAGAACTCGCGCCGCGCTGTGCGGTCGGGACGACGAACGACATCTCGCCACTCGTCCAGCTCGCGGACCCGCTCGACATGCCGGCGGACCGCCCGCGCCGAGAGCTCGCGATTCTGGTTGTACTGACTGCGGGCGACGCTCCTGAGGGCCGATGCGTCGGCTCCGGCGAGATCGAGGACCAGGGGCGGTAACGGCTCGCCCAACACCTCGACGCTGCGCTCGTGCAGGTAGAGCAGGACATTGAGGCCGATCAATCTGACCAGTGGCTCGTGCAGGTTCTCGCTATCGAGCCCGTCGAGGGTCAGCAGCTGCACCATGTCCTCGGCGAGCCGATCGTAGCGCGGGTGATGCGGCAGGGGCAGGTAGCCGCCCTCGAGGAGGCTCGTGGGACGCTGCGTCTCGGTCGGCTGCAGGGCCGCGATCAGCCGGTTCCAGCGGCTGTTCTCGTCGAGGAGCCGACCCTCGATCAGCTGTTCAAGCTGCGCGCTGGCGTTGCTGCGCCCGAGCATGAGGAAGACGAGCTCGCCGCCGCGAGCGAAGAACCGGCGATCGTGGGAAGGAGCCCCCTTCGCTTGCGGACGGAAATCCGCCGTCAGCGCTGCCGGGCCGAACGGCACGAGATGCCGCGACGTATAGCGGCGACCGCGGTGCTGGTCGATCTCGGCACTACGAACCAGCTGCACGGCGGTATGGATATCGCGCAGGCCGCTGAAGCGTTGTCCGAGATAGGCGTAGGTGTCGGCATCCCGACGATCTTCTGCCGCCAGCTCGTCGAGCCATTCCCGGAGCGCCTGCCGCTCGTCGATCAGCGGCTTGCTGGCGAGCTCGTCCAATCGCTCGTCGAGGAAGAGCAATCGGCGCAACTCCTCCCGTGCCGGCATGACGTACTCGAACGTCTCGTGACGCCCCTCGGTCGGGCGAACGAACAAGCTTCGATGGTTCCGGTCGCGGCGACGGTGCTCGCAGACATGCAAGAACTCGAGATAGGTGAACCACGGCGTCTGGTCGTTGTAGAAACGATGCCCGTAGATCGCTTCCTCGATCCATTGGTTGTTGCCGTCCTCGAGCTTGTTCGGCACCGGCAAGGCGCCCTCGACCAGCCGGTGTGTCTCGCGTCGGACCGCCGTCATCGCTGCTCATCTACCGTAAACGAGAACCTGTGGTCGCCGAGTGCACCGCTACCGGGGTCGAGTCGAACCAGCTCGAATGTCACACGATCACTGCTCCTAGAAGAGATGTCAACGCGATCGTTGTCAGCGAATGCTGCTTGCACATTCAAGCGAAAGTGACGCAATTCTTCTAGGCATTGCCGCGAAAAACTGGATGGGAGTGCGCCATCCGCTACGCGCATCAGGTATTCAAAAAGAAGTGGTTTTATTACCAATGAGGCTAACTCCCTGTTTCGAAAATCCCTAACTACGAACCTTGGACGGCCTTGGGTCGGTTCGATTTCCAGTGCAATATGATAGAGCGCTTGACGAGTCGGCCATACTGGCAGTGGCAAGCCGTCCAGGAGCTGCCCCATTCTGCCGGACAGACCGGCAGGCGCCGCCGCGAGGTAGAGCTTGTCATCTGTTCGACACATCATTCCTGTAAAACTGCGATTGAGGCCGCGGATCAACTGCCCCTTGATTGCGACCTGGTCCCGGCCGGCGGAGAGGTCGTGCATCAGTCGGAGGTAATCACCCCCGTGCGTAAACACGGTCAAGTGCCAAGGGCGGATCGCAGCATCCGGTTCGTCGATCATGTTGAAAAAAAGCCGCCGTCGCTGTGATTGGAGTGCCGGATTGATCTCAGCTTCAAAGTCATCAAAGGTACCGCGAATGTACCGCTGTCTGTACCTGTCGAATAGGTCGTTCCCATACCGATTATCGGAGCGAATGACACCGTCATAGACGTGTTCCGGTTTGCCATCGATAATTAATCCATCGATGGCATTGTTGGTTTCGCGACCTAGTCCTAGTGCTTCAATCGTCGCGAACGCACGGAACTGGCGGCGGATGCTCGGGCGTAGATTAAGACCGACCACAGCATCGAAGGGATTGGTCGATGCCCATTCGCCGTCTTCGGCTCGATTGTGGGCCTTGGCACAAGTCAACAGGCCGCCGTAATTTTTGCTATCGGCCAGCAGCATGTTAACGATTAGCAAAAGCTGCTGACGGATCGGCAAGTGGGAATCATTGGCGGCAAGTAGTCGAATAAGATCTACGAGCCTCTGTCGAACAGGATGATCCGACCTTTGCAAGAGCCGGCGGTTATGGCGGATCGGGCATATGTCGGCTGCCAACAATGCACACCCGTCGCACTGGTTCCAATCTTGCCGGTCTAGTGCGGCGGCGATGAGCCGATTGAGAAAGCCAACATCCGTCTGCAGGCTCAAATTGAAGAGTTGCAGTCGGCGAAGGCCTGCGGGATCCTTCTCGAGATCGTCTTTCAGCATGGTGCTCAAGAGATCGAGCATGCCTTTGGTTGCGTGATTTTGATCCTCAACTCGTCGAAAGAAGCTGAGTAACTGCCCGTCGTTTGCGGCAATGAGATAACTTAAATTGCTCTGAGGTTCCAACGTCTCGCGTGCAAAAGACACAAGCTCGCGATCTTTCTCGGTGTCAGCTAATTCGCTGAGGTCCTTTACAACACGGAGCCGTCGGCCGCTCTGAAGCTGCAGTTCGACCACTGCCCCGCCAGAATGCCAATGCGTAGGATGACCACCAAGCTGTAAAAACACTTTACGACAAGTATAGCTCTTACCGTCTCCTGCGGTACCAGTGAGGACGATATTTGGTGCGGTGTATCCATGGAGCAACAGTATTAGACGACTGACCAGTGGTGTTTCGACTTCGATCGGCCGACAACCCGTTGCTTCGATCGAACGCATCACATGTTCGTCGTAGAGCTGATCTGAGCTCGATGATGGCCCATAAGCTGCCAGAAGATCGATGAGCGGATTTTTGTGCATGACAAAAGGGGCGCCTTCAAATTCTACAAATGACAGATCGCGCAGCCATCCAGGTCTTCGCCGACCGGGTTGGCATGGCGATGTTTCAGTTTCTCGATGTCGGTCAGCGAGCGGCCCTCGCTCCACGTGTAGGCACGGCCATTCTCGACTTTTTCGTAGGTCTTAGCCTGGTTGAACAGCTCCGGATGACGCTCGCGCAGGCCCTGCCATTCGCCGATCTGCTGATAGAAGCAGAAATAGCAGCCCGAACGTGATCGCCACTCGTAGTAGGCCGGCAAGCCGAGGCCCGATTCGTCGAGCAGACGCTTGACCTCCTCGAGGCTCATGCCGAGATCCTTGAACGGATAGACCGGCATGATGTTCGATTTCTCGGAGAGCACGACCGGTTTGGCGCGGCGCTCGGCGCTGAAGGTGTGGCTATGGCTCCGCCCGACGCCGCCATAGCCGACACGGTTCTCGTCGTCGCGGATGCCAATGTACGAGTAGGCCCGGTCGTCACCGACGAATTGCTCGAAGGGTTGAATCTTCAGAACCCGCGTGCACCATCGTGCTTGTGGATTGGGCAAGAACCCGGAATAGACTTCGTCGAGGACGTAGTCGAACGGTATACGACGACCGCCCTTCTCCCGCGCTCGAAAGCGCGGCAGGTCGAGTGCTGTCAGGCGCGTGATTTTGACGTCGAAGATCGTTTCGAATTTTTTGAAGTACTCGTAGGTTTCCGGCAGCTCTGCGCCGGTGTCGGTGAACAGGAATTCGAACGGCAATTCAGGATATCTTTGCAGCATCAAGACGGCGAGCGCTGTCGAATCCTTGCCGCCGGAGAGAGGCACGATGTGACGTGCGGTGCGGTCTTGTACTGCCTGGTCAAGTGCAACGACTTCGATCATTTCAGCGAGTTCCGATCAATTATGTCCTTGACGAAAGCCGCCGTGGCATCCGGCCCTACGCTATTGCGCAGGCGAACGAGGAGTTCGGCGATTCGGTTCTGCAGAAGTGGCGCCATCGCCGCAGTCGGCTCGTCCGTCGCTAGCGCCGCTCGCTCTACGGCCTGCAGGCGTCCGTGGAGCTCGCGCTCGAACAGCCGGCCTGTACCGTCGTTCCACCGCTCGAAGTCCTTACCGAGCAGAATGCCGCTCAACGCCCGTGCGAATGACGACTCGGTATCGTGACCATTGGCCAGACTACGCCCCCGATTGAGGATGCTCTTCGTCTGTCCGTCGAGCTGATCGAGCGGCAGGACATCCATCGGGAAGCAGTCGACCCAGCTTTGCACACGCTCGAGCAGGTTGCTGTCGCCGTTTCGGGCGACGCCGAACAGCCGTGAAGCGATGGCGATCGCTTCGAGCGCGTACCCTTCCTTGAGGTCCTCGACGCGCTTGCGCATCCTGGAAACGTAGCAGAGCACATCGTCCCAATCACCCGCCCCACTCGCGATCACGGGGAAGGCGCGGAAGAGTAGGTCGATCGGATCGCTGGTCACGCGGAGCGCGAGTTGGAAGGGGGCGACCTCGTCGCCTAGTCGCTTAGTGGTCAGGGCTGCTTCGGGAAGTTGCCGGCGCCAGGCGTCGATGGCGTCGAAGCAGGCGCGTACTAGATCGGCTTCGTGGGCGTCGGCAGCAAGCGCGAACTCGTCGCGTATGGCCCGCAGGTAGAGCTCGATGCCGTCGTCGAGGGCGAGCACCTCGATTTCGAAGCGCCCGGGGACCGTGGCGATGCGCTCGATGATCGAGGGCTTGATGTCAGGAAGGTAGACGGGACTAGCGTCGGTGAGCTCGCGGATCGCGACACAGCGGGCGAAGGCCTTCAGGCCGGCGGCGAGGAGCACCGGCAAGAGGCCGGTGCGCAAGCCGTAGGGTGGGGCGGAGAGCGCGCCGGTGAGCTCGTCGAAGGTCTTGGTGGTGGCACGCGGTTCCGCAAAGAAGCACTCAATGTGGCGCCAGACGGCGGCGAGATCGGGGTCGGTGACCTCGTCGGGTGAGGCCCACCGCCAGGTGCGGTCGCCTGCCTCGCGGTAGAGGCCGGTACGGATCAGCACCGTGCGGGCGATCGAGGCGTCGGGTGTGGTCCAGCCGGCCATGCCTAATTCGGGCTGGCCACTCTGCTCGATGATGGCACCTACACATTTCTTCCGCGCGTTGACCATGGGCCGGCTGAGCTTGCGGCGGACGATCTGCTCGTTCTGGATCCGCGGAGTGCGACCGAAGCGTTCCTCGGTCAGGCGCGAGAGGGCTTCGGCGGCGGGGATAACGCGGTCGACGCCGAGATCGCGGCCTGCGGTACACCACATGGCGCTCTGGCGTTCGGGACGGGTCAGCTCGTCGGTGAGGCGGACGAGATTGTCGCGGGCGACGGCGGCGAGCTCTTCGAGCTCGCGCTCGATCAAGGGGTCCTGGTCGAGGAGCGCGTGGTCGCGGAGCAGGCGGCGGAGCACGAAGAGCTCGAGCGCCACCTCGCCGATCTCGAGCGGGCGGTTGGGGATGACGACCACGAGGTCGGAGCGCTCATTCGGCAGGTGCGCGGCGTGGGCCGCGGCGGCCTCGAGCTGCTCCTGGCTGTCGGGGATGAGGTAGAGGATGCGGCCGTCGGCATCGTCGGCCGGTGCCAGGGTCAGATCGTCGAGGGCGGCGGCGAGGAAGTCGGCGGCACGCAGATAGGTGCCAGTAAAGTAGCGGGTGATCGCCCGTTCGCTGTTGTAGCGCAAAGGCTGCATCACCGGGGCCGGGCATTCGGCGGCGAGTGTGGCGAGGAGCGCGAACTCGGCGCTTGCCGAAGCCTTCTGCGCCTCGATCAGGCCGCGGACGTCGAGATCGGCGCCGTGCCAGACCGAGACGTCGTCGTTGCGGTGGCGATGCAGTAGCAGCTTGCGCTCGAGGAGGTCGGCGATGGCCTGCTCGACCATCCCCTCCGGATGGCTGCTGCCGGCCTCCACGGCGAAGCGGAGGCGGGCAACCGGCAGGCGGCGGCGCTCGCCCGCAGCCCCGAGCTGCAAGAGGCAGGCGGCGGCCAGGACCTCGCGCTCGAGCGCATCGTCGGCGCGGGACCTAGCACTTTCGGTCTCGATCCAACGCCGGTGCGTGCCGCCGCCGCCGGTGTCCGAGCGCATCGCCTCGCCGAAATAGCGGTAGAGCTCTTCGATGCCGATCTGGCCCAGGCTCGGGTCGGCCCGGCTTTGCTCGAGCTCGGCCAAGAATGTGAAGACCGAGCGTTCGTTCTGCGCGACACGGCTCGAAAGCTGCGGCAGGAGGGCGAGGGCGGCAGGCGTGATGGCACCGGCCTCGGCCAGCGCGGATGCGAGGCGTTCCTGGTCGTCGAAGCCCGTGAAGAAGCCGTGCTCGTGGGCGGGTGCGGCGAGGCTTTTGGCGTCGTCCACGGGGCGGCGGATCGGGCGGGCCTCGGCGATCAGGCGGGCGATCAGCTCGTAGAGCTCGACGCTGTCCTCGACGAAGCGGAGCACACCGAAGCGCCCCTCGACCTTGCGCCAGCTCGCCCGAGCCGCCTGGCTCAACCGGCCGCCGTAGGCCAGAAGGCTCTGGTGGAGGAGGGCGGTGAAGCTTGCCGTCGGATCCATTTGTCGGACCGCCCACTCGGCGAGTTCCTGGACTGCAAGGAGCTCGCCCGAGCGCCCCTGCTCGACGAGCCCATCCAGGTGCCGGCCGAACTCGTCCCAGATGACCGCGATCCGATCGGCACCCTTGCGCACGGCCTGGGCCGGGATGTGGTCGAGCGTGGCGGCGAGGTCGGCGCCCAGCTTGCAGCCGGCAGCGGCCGAGAGGGCCGCGGAGAGATCCGCGATGTGGCCGTGCAGCACCAGCACCAGTCCGCGGCCGGCACCCTCAGTGCGTTGCTTGAGCGCTTTGGCATAGCGGGGATCGACCGCGCGGAGTCGTGGGGCGATAGTCTCAAGCGCGGGCCATGTAGCGGGGCTGTTGTCGACGATTAGCCCGCCGATCGCGGCTGCGAGCGACTTGCCGCTGCCGTAAGCAGCGATCACCAGAGTGGCAGGGCTGGGCTTGCCGCCGGCGACGGCGCGAATAACATCGAGGCTCTTTTGCGTCGGCTGATAATGGGCGAGTCGGCTCGGGAACTTGAGGTCCGATGCAATATTGATCGAGCGCAGATAGTCCCCGGTCGTCATCAGGCGGCTCGCACATGGTCGAAGTGCCGCTCGAGCCAGGCGATCGGCGGTCCGGCCTCGATCTGGACGACTCGCTCTCCGCCCAAAAGGCGGGTGCGAAACGCCCTTGCACCTAGCATCCGCTCGGCAGCACCCAAGGCGTCGCTCAGGCCGTCGGCATCGAGATTAAAGAACCGGCCGGGTCCGCCCGCGCCGTTGAGTGCTTCAGCGAAGCCGATCTCGATCACCTCGTCCGCCGCCTTGTGGCCGACGGCGAGACAATAGGCCAGGACCTCGGGCGGCAGCCGGCCCCAGGCGCTGCGCCGTTCGTAGCGGTCGAGATCGACGTGCAGCGTCAAAAGATCAAGCTGGCGCAAGGGACAGTCGAGATTGTCTTCGGGATCGGTGGTCTCGGCCGGCAATGCCCGCCTGTAGGTTTGCAGCAAGACGGCGACCTCGCGCTGCAGCGCCTTGGCCGAGGGCAACTTGTCGCCGCTCCGATCGATCGCGCGGGCCAGACTCTCTTGACAATGCAGCCGGTCGAAGCGCTCGACGTGAAAGCCGTTCCAGAACCAGGACCATATCGTGTCCGGTCGGCGGGCCAGATTCACGTGGATCGCCCACCAGCTGAGGCTGTGCTGCAGGTAACGGTCGTGCTTCAGGAGGAGATTGCCGAGAGGGGTAAGCTCGAGAGCGCTCTCCCGATCCGGCCGCGATGCGAGGCCCGTCGCCTGAAGCCAGAAGCCGATGGATTTAGCCATGTTGCGGCCGACGCCGAGCTCGTCGGCGACCTCGGGGTCGGCAAAGCCACGGTCGTCGTCGGATGCCGCCAGGGTCAGCCCTTTGGTCAGCCAGCCCGGGCGAAGATAGAACGTCTCGTGACCGCCGAACCGCATCGATCCTCCGAAGTTGGCCTCTAACACACCAGGCGCAGATGCTGCACCACCGATTGGACAATCTCGATCGCCCGGTCGATCTCGTCGTCGGTGTTCAATATCGAGAACGAGAAGCGCACCGATTGAAACGCTTCCTCCTCGCCGAGCCCCATGGCGCGCAGCACGGCCGACGGTTCGGGTCGGTGGCTAGAGCAGGCCGAGGCCTGCGAGCAGGCGATACCCTTGCGATCGAGCTGGGCGACCAGGGCTTGGCCGTCCACGCCCGAAAACCGCAGGTTCGAGGTGTTGAAAACGCGCGGGACGCTGCCGTTGACCACGACGTCATCTACCCGGGCGAGGACGGCGGTCTCGAACCGGTCACGCAACGCGGTCATCCGGGCAATGTCGCCTGCCAGGTGCTGTCGGCGCGCCTCGCAGGCGACGCCGAGTCCAACGATCCCGGGCAGGTTTTCCGTGCCGGCGCGGCAACCCCGCTCCTGGCCGCCGCCGAAAAGAAGAATGGGCGGACTCAAGCCGCGGCGGGTGATCAAGGCGCCTGTACCTTGAGGCGCATGCAGCTTGTGACCGGAGAAGGTGAGATAGTCGACGTCGAGCGCAGCGGCGTCGATCGGCAAACGGCCGACGGCTTGCGCGGCGTCGATGAGGATCACGGCTTCATGGCGACGCCCGATCTCGACGATCTGGGTGACGGGTTGGATCACCCCCGTCTCGCTGTTCACCCAGTGCAGGGCCACGAGGCTCGGCCGACCATCGGCCAGCACGGCCTCGAGGTCGGCCAGATCGACGAGGCCCGAAGGATCTAGCCGGATCACCGCGGTCGCCGCGTCGTCCGCTGCGGTGCGCCGTGCCGTCTCCAGGATCGACGCATGATCCCCGGCACTGCAGACCACCCGCAACCCGGCCCGGCGCGCCATGCCGATCACGGCATTATTGCCCTCGGTGGCACCCGAGGTGAAGGTCACCGCCGCGCTGTCGCAACCGAGCAACCCAGCTGCCTGCTCGCGGGCGATCATCAGGAGCCGCTTGCCGTGCGCGCCTCGCCCATGCGGGCTCGACGGGTTTGCAAAATCCTCGCCGAGCACCCCAGCGACCGCCTCGATTACGGCCGGCAGCGCTTGGGTCGTCGCGTTGTTGTCGAGATAGATCATACCCAACACGTCAGGATCCTCAAATATGATAACCTCGCTTATAAGACACTTCGCGAAGCCTGCGACTATGCCGCGTCATCCCTATCTCGCAATAGGCATAGCATCCTTTGTCGTAAAAAGCGAATGAATCCCGATGCGAATCACGTTAGGGTAGATTCAACGCGGTTTGTGTCGTGCGACTCGAATTCGAGCTGCCGATTGGCAGGCTGACGCTACTGTCGCAGCCGCTCCCCAACCACCCGCTGCACCGTGCCGACACCGCAGCCGACCCGCTTGGCGATGGTCTTGATGCCGATGCCTTCGCCCCTGAGGTGGCGGATAGCTGCTTCGGTGTGCAACGGCACCTTGGGGCGCCCGAGCTGCTTACCCTGCGCCCGGGCGCGGGCGAGGCCCGCCTTGACGCGCTCGACGATCATCGCTCGCTCGAACTCGGTGAAGACGCCGAGCATGCCGTACATGGCGCGGCCCGAGGGCGTGGCGGTGTCGAGCGCCTGCTGATGGAGGAAAAGATCGACGCCGGCAGCGCGCAAGTCCTGGAGCGTCGCGACGAGGTCCTGCAGCGAGCGCCCGAGCCGGTCGACGGACCATGCCGCCAGGATGTCGAACTTGCGCCGCACGGCCTCCTTCATCACGGCATCAAGGGCCGGCCGCTCGCTGCGGCTCTTGGTGCCCGAGGCGCCATTGTCGGCATAGACCTCGACGACAACATGCCCGGCGCGCTCGGCCCAGGCTCGCAGCTCCAATTCCTGATTGGCCGTCGTCTGACCATCCGTGCCCACCCGCAGATAGATCGCAACCCGTGCCATGGGCCGGCCTCCGTCGTCACGCCAAGAAGGAAAACCTATCATAAGATGGGTACGCAAAGCAGTTGGTTTTTGTACATCGATGATAACGGCCGGACAGCCGCGCGACCTCCACGGATCAGACAGCCGTGCACAGGTGGGTTTTCTGCACCCCGGTCGACAGCTCATCGGAGCAGTGCCACCTCACCCATGCCGAAGGTCGTGTGGCTGCCGATGTGGCTGACCGGAGCCAGCTGCAGGGCCGGGCGCCAAAGCTCCATGTCGCCCTCGATCAACAGGCTGCCGAGATAGCCGGTCATGGGGATCTGCCGCTGCGGCTGCGCCATCGAGCGCCGCTGCCAGCCGACCACGCCGCCCCCCTGCCAGCTGCACTGGAGGCGCTGGAGCTCGGCTGCTAGCAAGGCTGGGTCCGTCTCGAGGGCGATGCCTTGCCAGGCGGCGAGCGCGGCGATCCGCGAGACCAGGCTGCCAAGCACGGCATCGGGATCCGCGCGCAGCCAATCGCCTCGCAACAGCGCCAGCGGGGTGCGGAACACGATACGCACGCTGTCCGCGGGAAGCCAGGCACTCTCCAGCGGCGGCGCCGTCACCTCAATTTTCACCGGCTCTAGTCGTGCCCGGCTCCGGGCACCCGCAGCGACCGCGATGCCGCCCTCGAGCGTGCGCCGCAGCGCCAGCTCGATCTGCCGCTGGTAGAGCATCGCGGCCCCGAAGAGGCGAATTGTCACCCGCAAGCGCCGCTTTTCGGCACGCGCCGCGAGCAAGACCGGCCGGACCGGCGCCCGCGCCAGCTGCGAGGCCCGCTCGGGGGCCATGAAGCGTGGCGCGTAGATCAGCTCGAACGCCGACGGCAGACCGAGCCGCTCCCGCCGCGCCCGGGCCCGGGGCTCCTCGAGGTCCGGGACATTGTGCAGCACGTGGCCCAAAGCCCCCCGCACGCGGCCACCAATCGACCAGTCGACATCGAAACTTGGGGGCAGTGCCGCTTCGGCTGTGACGTCGAGCGAGCGCCAGAGTCGGGGCAAGGCTTCGAGGCTGGTCGGCTCCGCCCGGCCCAGCATCGCTCAGAGCAAATAGAAATCCTGCCGCTCGGGCAGGGGAACCGGACCAAAAGCGAAGGAGCGGTCGAGGCCGGTCGAGGTGACCGCATAGACCCGCAAGGAATCGCCGGGCTCGAGCTCGCGGGCGACACGCTTGCCCAGTCGCCTGGCATCGGCTGGCGGCAATCGTGCCTCGAACACACTCTTTTGCACCCGCACGCAGGCCGCCTCCAGGAGATCGGCCACCCGCCGCCGCGGCCGATCCCGGCTGATGTCGTAGGTAAAGATGAAGAGCAGCTCGGCCATGTCCGACAGCCCCTCAATGATCCAAGGCATAAGGCGCATAGGCCTCGCCGCCCAGCATGTGCTGGCCGTAAGCCACGATCTGCTCGTCGATCAGCCGGCGCCAGCCGATCTTCTCGCCGCTCCGGGGGCTCTGCACGGCGCGGTCGAGCCAAGCCTCGTAGCCGCGGATAATCGCCTTTGTGCCATTCGACCAGAGTCGCACCGCACCATCCTTCGCCTCGAACATCTCGGGCTTGAGGATGCGATTGTTGCAGAGATAGACCGCCAGGCCCTCAACCAGGGGAGCCCGGAACTCCTCGACCAGGTCGAGCGCCAGAGCATGCCGGGCGTCCTGGGTGGCGTGCAGGACGCCGAAGCCCGTGTGCAGCCCGCGGCGCATGGCGAGGGCGGCGATGTCGCGGGTGAGCATGGTGGCGAGATAGGAGATCACCAGGTTGACCGGGTCGGGCGGCGGCCGGCGCCGGCGATGGGTGAGCTTCCAGCCCGGCTCCAGGCACTGGCCCAGGGCCGGCCAGTAGAGAGCACCCGCCCTGCCCTCCACCCCCATCAGCCCGGCCTGATCGGGCTGGCGGTCGAGAAGCCGGATCAGCCGGCCGATGTCGTGGGCGGCCTTGGCCACCTCGGGCCGCTTGCGCCGGCGATTGAGCCGTCTGAGCAGGCTGCGCTGGTTGAAGAGTCGGCCGGCGACGAGGCGCCTCGCCAGAGCGAGCCTCGCCGCCTCGTCCAGGATCACCCGGGCCTGCTCGAGATGCAGCTTCGCCCGCTCGGCCGGACGCGGCTCGAGCGTGCCGAGCGTCGTCCCGTGGCCGTCGACGAAGGCGAGCGGCACGCCCTCGGTCAGCGCGTGGCGGATCGCGTTGGGATCAGGCTCGACACCGGGGCCGAGCTCGATGCGGTCGACCCGGCCGGGCTGGACGGCGAAGATCAGCTCCTCGTCCTCGACCACGCCGAACGACTCGTTGACCCGCACCAGCTTGCGGCCGCGCTCCATCAGGTAGAGGACGCGCAGCCCCGGCGCCCGATCGCCCTTGGCCTCGCCCGGCAGACCATCCGCTGGCGCGTCCCAAGGGGGTGTCTGCCCGCCCTTGTCGATGGCCTCGCCGATGACATTGGGCGGTGGCAGGCGGAGGCCGCCTCCGTCGAGCTCGACCTCCTTCATCGCCATGGAGCGGACGAAGAGATGGCCCAGAAAGCGCAGGCTGTCGTCGAAGTCGGCGATGCGCGTGCCCTCGGCGTTGAGCCTCAGCCCCTGCTCCGCCAGCGCTTCCTTCACCTCCTCGAGCGCCCGCTCGGCCGCGACCTGGCGTTTGGTGAGGATGAGGAAGTCGTCGCCGAAGCGGACGAGGTGGACGTCGCGCTTGGCGATGCGGTCGTCGACATCGTCGAGGTAGAGATTGGCGAGCAGCGGCGAGATTGGCGAACCCTGCGGCAGGCCCACCCCGTGCTCGGCATAGGCCTCGAGCCAGCGCGAGACGAGGTCGACCACCCGCTCGTCCGAAACCGAGCGCTCGAGCCGCTCGAGCAGCCGGTCATGACGGATATTGTCGAAATAGTCGTCGATGTCGGCATCGACGATCCAGTGATAGCCCTGCCGCCTGAGATAGGCGACCCGGCGCACCGCCTGCTGCACCGAGCGGCCGGGACGGTAGCCGAAGCTGGCATCGGAGAACTCGGCATCGAGGACGGGGCCGAGCACCAGCGCCGCCGAGCTCTGCACCACCCGATCGGCGACGCTCGGAATGCTCAGGATCCGCGTCCCGCCGCCGCGCTTGGGGATCTCGACCAGCCGCACCGGTCGCGGCCAGTAGTCGCCGGCGAGAAGATCGCGCGAGAGGCGGTGCAGCCGCTCCTCGAGGCCGATCTCGAACATCCCCAGCGTCACCTCGTCACCGCCCGGCCCGCCCCGGTTGCGCGCGACCCGCTCCCACCCGGCCCGCAACTGGACGACGGAAGCGATGCGGAGGAAGGCGTCCATGACCCTGTGGATTTCCTTGAACGAATTGCCAGGACAGGGTAAAGTCGTTGCTCTCAGCACCGCAAGGGGAATTTCCGCTGCAACGCAACACATCCGGATCGGGACCCTGTGGATTGACCCGCGCAAATTTTTTCTTGCATAATCGGTTCCAAAGGGTAGGTTCAGCGTCATTCGGCGCAGCGATTGCTGACGAAACGACCATTCCCGTTTCCTTCGATTGGGGTTTCGACGTTCAGCGTCATTCGGCGCAGCGATTGCTGACGAAACATCGAGACCAGCCCGGCAACAGGCCCGTAGACCGTGTTCAGCGTCATTCGGCGCAGTGATTGCTGACGAAACGGCATCGTCATGTCGTTTCCTTTTCAGTTTTGGAGTTCAGCGTCATTCGGCGCAGCGATTGCTGACGAAACTAGAGCCAGTTGCTCGGAACCGAACATTGTCTCTCGAAGTTCAGCGTCATTCGGCGCAGCGATTGCTGACGAAACTTCGCGACCCCCGGCGTGCGCTGCTCCCATGCCTCGGTTCAGCGTCATTCGGCGCAGCGATTGCTGACGAAACCCCAAGCTCTCATACGAACTCGCACCAGGGGATACTATGTTCAGCGTCATTCGGCGCAGCGATTGCTGACGAAACCCTCAGACGTCCTCCTATCGTTGTCAGAAGATAAGATCGAGCCTGGGTTCAGCGTCATTCGGCGCAGCGATTGCTGACGAAACAAGAGGTTCAACAACACAGCGCACTTCCTTTTTTGAGCGGTTCAGCGTCATTCGACGCAGCGATTGCTGACGAAACCGCATGTAGTACCGCCTTTCTTGCTGAAACTCAGGTTCAGCGTCATTCGGCGCAGCGATTGCTGACGAAACGCCGATGCGTCATAGTGGGCGCCGACCACGATGCGTTCAGCGTCATTCGGCGCAGCGATTGCTGACGGAACTTGGTGTGAGCATCGTTGCCACTCTTTGGTGATGTTCCGCGTCCGTGGCCGCTCCGATTGATGGGCGGCGCTTCGGCTTGACCTCTGGGGTTGTGCGGCCTAACGCTGGGAAATATGGGACATGTCGGCTGGATGGGCCGGCCGACGGACGGGGTGCCATGCCGACGCCACGCCGGATCGATGCCCGCTTCGCGCTCGTAACGCCCGCCTTTCTCGGCGGCGCCACGGATGGCGCCGATCGCCCGGCCGAGCTGCGCGTGCCGAGCCTGCTCGGGCTGCTGCGCTTCTGGTGGCGGGCGCGGGAATGGCAGGCGGTGGCGGCAGCGGCCAATCCCTTGGCGACGTTGCGAGAGCGCGAGGGCCGCCTGTTCGGCGCCGCCGGCAAGGGCCAGGGCCTGGTGCTGGCGAGCCTCGTGAAGGACGCGCCCAAGCCCCAGGTCGAGGCGGCGACACGGGGCGGCGCCTTCTACCTAGCCGGCCAAGGCCTCAAGGAGCGACGGGCACTCGCCCCCGGCACCACCTTCAAGCTCGTCTTCACCGTTCGCCCGCGGGCGATCGATGCCGACTCCGAGGGCAGGCTCGACTCGCTGGCCTGGGCGATCCGCTGCCTGGGCCTCTTGGGCGGCGCCGGCGCGCGCAGCCGCCACGGGTACGGCAGCCTGCGGCTGCTCTCCATCACCGACAGCGAGGATAAGCTCGGCTGGACGGAGCCGGCCGACCTTCCGGCCTACGAGACTGCGCTTCGCTCCCTGCTCGAAGGCCCCTGGCCGGCCCAGGAGCCACCCTTCACCGCGTTCTCCGAGCATATGCGGTTGACCCTGGTCCCGGCCGAGGCAGGTGCCGGCATCGGTGCCTTCCTGGAGAGCCAAGGGCATCTGATCCAGCATTTCAGAAGCAAGGGTTCACGCTGCGGCAAGCCGCTCGCGGGGCCATATCTAGTCAATAAAGAACCGGCCGTTCCGGTGATTGGGCATCCTTTCGAGGCCGACATTAGGTGGTTCACCGCGTACCCCAAAGGTAAGCGAAAAGACCATGTGCCCGAGCGCGCGATGTTTGGCCTGCCGCACAATTACCGCTCGCAGAGCACCGGCAAGGAAGCCAAGGTCACGGCCGATATTCCGAGGAATGCGACGGGCAATGCCGATTCCGACCGTCGGGCGAGCCCGCTGCTCCTGCATTTCCACGCGCTGCCGAGCGGTGAGCTGGTCGCTGGCTGGCTGTTCCTGCCAGCCGAGTTCTTGCCGGATGCCACGGCGCGCGGTCCGCGACTGAAGATCGACGGTAGTGCGGTGGATTATGCGCCGAGCTGGCAGCCGATCGAGCAGTTCTACACCCAGCGCCTGAACGTTCAACCCAATGCGGTGCAGGTGCTGGCTTGAGCGGGGAGTGGCATCTGCATTGGTCGCTGGGGCCGGTGCAGGGCTTCGTCGCCGAGGCGCGCCGCGCGCGCGATCTCTGGGCCGGCTCGTTCCTGCTCTCGTGGCTGGCGCTCAGGGCGGCGATCGCCCTGGAGGATGCGGATGGCACGATCCTGCGACCCTTGGGGCTGAAGGAGGACGAGGGCTACAAGGCCCTCAGGGCGGGCGGCGGCGAGGCGCCCTGTCGGGCGACGGTGCCCAACCGCCTGACGGCGGCCTTCGCCACCGACGATGCGGCGAGGCAGGCGGCGGGCGCGGCGCGGGCGGCCGTGCTCAAGCGATGGCAGGGCCTGGCCGAGAAGGTTCGCCTGGAATTCCTGAACGGCGTGCTCGGGTCGGGCCAGCAGGCGATCTGGGATGCCGCGATCGAGCCGCCGAACCGCTTGTGGGAGATCCAGTGGGTGGTGGTGCCGGCCGGCGAGGACGGGCAGAAGGTGCTCGACCGGCGCAAGCTCTGGCGGGACTTCGACACGTTTTCGCCCGAGTTGGCGGGTGGCGACCGCTGCCGGCTGATGCACGACTGGCCCGAGCTCTCGGGGGCGAGCCGGGCGACACAGCCGGGCAAGCGGGCGCAGGAGGCTTTCTGGAAAAAGGTCCACAAGGCCTATGACGACGCCACGGGCGATGGCGAGGGCGGGCGCAAGCTCGAGCTCAGGGACGGCGAGCGCCTCTCCGCACCGGCCTTCGTCAAGCGGTTCTTCCCGCGACTGACCCGACCCGCCCTGGAGGAGGCGATCGGCTGGCGGCCGGACGATCTCCCGACGACGAGCGGCCGCTGGCGGCCGAGCTACATGCCATCCACGGCCTACATGGCGGCAGTGCACTGGCTGGCCCGGGCGGCGAGGCTGGCGCGCGGCACCTGCGACGAGCTGGCCGATCTGGTGGAGAAGAAAGCGCCGGCGCTCGGGCTGGCGGAGCGGGAGACGGGGCTCGCCGCCCTGGCCTTCGACGCGGCGGCCAAGGTCCGTCGGGTCGATGGCTCGCTCTTCTTCGCCGAGACCGTGGCGAACGCGCGCGAGATCGGGCTTTCGCCCGAGGTCGCCCGGAAGGTGGTCGAGCTTTTGAACCGGCTCCACAGGGTCGTGGACCCGGCCGACGACAAGCCGCTCGGCATCCCCTCCCCCTACTACGCCATCCTGCGGATGGACGGCGACGAGATGGGGCGACGGATGGCCAGCAATCTGAAGCTGGCCGAAGCGCTGAGCGCCTTCGCCGGCGGGTCGCGGGAGATCGTCGAGCGGCATTCCGGGCGCCTGCTCTATGCCGGCGGCGACGATCTTTTGGCGCTCCTGCCGCTCGAGGAGGCGATCGCCGCCGCCCTGGCGCTCGAGGCGTGGTTTCGCCAGTGCACGGTCCCCATCGATGCCGACGCCACGATCTCGGCCGGCCTCGTCTTCGCGCACCAGAACGCCCCCCTGCGCGGGGCGATGGCCGAGAGTGCGCGGCTGCTCGAGGCCGTCGCCAAGGAGGTGAACGGCCGGGCGAGCCTGGCCGTGAGCGTGTTCCGCGTCGGCGGGCCCGCCTTCGAATGGGCGACGACGTGGCGCGACCGCGACGGCTTCGATCCCGTGACCATCCTCCAGGACCAGCTCGCCCGGCTCTATTTCGCGAAGCAGCCGACCCGGGCACTCGCCAGCAACCGGCTGACCTATGCGATGCGCGACCGACTGGGCCCCTTCTTCACGACGCCGGGGACCAGGCGTGCCGACATCGTCAGGGAACCGGCCGAGATGGATGTGACGCCCGAGACCATCGCCGCCCTGATCCGCACGGCCGGCGGCGAGGCGTTGAAGCAGACGGCCGATGCCGACACGGTCCTGCTGCTCGATGTCGCCGTCACCCGCTACCGGCAGCAGGACGACACGGGCGGGGCGCATCTGGTCCGCCGCTGCGAGGCGGAGCGCTGCCTCGATCTCGTCCTGCTCTTTCGCTTCCTCGGCAGCCAGTGGAGGAAGCGGTGAGCCTGGCCGCCCTCATGACGCTGGAGCCCGGGGACAGCTTCTTCTTTCCCGACCATCGGCCGTTCAACCAGGACGACCCCGGGCTGGGCGAGGCCGGGACCCGCTTTCCGCCACCGCCGCACGGTCTCGCCGGGGCCGTGCGCTTCGCCATCGCCCAAAGGCTCGGCTGGTCCGGCAGCGGGGACTGGAGCGAGGTCGCGGCGCCGCGGGGGCTCGACCTCGGGCAGGAGCTCGGCAGCGGCCCGTTCGAGCCCGGCGAGCTCCGCTTCGGGCCGCCGCTGGTCCTGGACGGCGGCACGCTGCTCTATCCCGTGCCGCGTCGGCTCGCTGGCCGCCTCGACCGCTGGGGCGACATCGAGGACGTGGCCCTGGTCGGGCCGGGCGAGGAGCGAGTTGCCTCGGATATCGGTTTCGAGCACCTGCCCGAGGTTCGCGCCGAGAAGCCCGAGACTTTCCAGCCTCTCGACGGCTGGTGGCTGTCCGGTCCAGCCTTGAAAAGGGTGCTCGAGGGCAAAAAGCCGAACAAGACTTCGCTCAGGAGCCCGAGCGACCTGATCCGGACCCGGCCGCGCGTCGGCATCGCCGCCGATCATGCCGCGCACAAGGCCCGCGACGGCATGCTCTACGCCGCGGCGCACGGAGCCTTTCGCACCGCCGAGGAGCCCGGCAGGTTCGCCTGCCGGCTGGCGACGACGGCGGCGAGCGCGCTTCTGGCCGACGATCTGCCCGCCGCCACCCTCGTGCCGCTGGGCTCGCACGGGCGGATGGCCCTGATCGACCGGAGCGCCGACATCGAGCCACCCATGACCGTCCTGCACGACAAGAAGCGCGGCCGGGTGCGTTACACGATCTCGCTTCTGAGCCCCGGCTGGCTCGAGGGCGGGCCGATCCCGACGGCGATCGAGAAGCTGGACGACACCGTCGTCTCGGCCACCCATGGCCGGCCCCTCATCCTCGGTGCCTGGGACCGGGACGCGCCGCAGCGGCGCCGATACCAGCGCCTCTATCCCGCGGGCAGCACCTGGTTCCTCGAGGCAGAAAGAAAGGCCCAGGTGCAGGCCGCGAAGGATCTGGCGAAGCGCCTGGCGGAGCCCGGCCAGGGTATCGGCGAGCACGTGGAAGCAGGCTTCGGGGCCGCGGTGGTCGGCACATGGTGAGGACGAGCCCATGACGAGTGCGCGAGCGACATCGGCACTGATCGGCCTGCGCGCCGACAGCTTCGTCCATGTCGGCATCGGCCAGGCCTTCGGCGAGGTCGACCTGCCCTTCGTCCGCGAGCCGGCGACTGACTACCCCCATATCCCGGGCTCGGCCTTCAAGGGCGCCCTCCGCCGGGCCTGGTGGGAGGCGCATCCGGAATGGAAGACCGAGACGGCCGGGGACGGCAGCACGCAGCGGGTGGTCGCCGCCGGTGCCTGCGAGCAGCTCGTCTTCGGCCACACCGACACGGCCGCTGGGCTCCTGCTCGTGGGCGATCTCAGGCTGGTGTTCCTGCCCGTCCGCGCGCTCGGCCAGAGCTTTCGCTACCTCACCTGCCCGACCCTGCTCAGGCGTGCCGCGCGCGACCTCGGCCGCGCGGGCGGCGCACCGGCCATCCTGCCCGACTTCGAGCAGAGCGGGCCGGCCGATCCGGAGCAGGCGGTGGCCGACGAGGGGACGGGCCAGCTCTTTCTCGAGGAATACCCCTTCACGATCGCCAAGGGCTTCGATGCGGCGACGGACAGCTTCCTGGTGGATCTGCTGGGCTGCCTGGTGACGGCGGACAAGGGCGAGCTCGCCGGAATGCGCCGGCGGATCGTGCTCGTCCGGGACGACGACTTCGCGATCTTCGCCCGCCACGGGTTGCCGGTGCGGATGCGCAACGCCCTCGACGAGAACAAGCTGGTGAAGCCCGGCGCCCTCTGGAGCGAGGAGTACCTGCCGCCCGAAAGCCTGCTCCATGCCGTGCTCGCCGATCGCAGCAACGGCAGGGATCAGCCGGACCCCCTGGCCGAGATCCGCCAGCTCCTCGCCGGCCGCGGCCACTACCTCCAGATCGGCGGCAACGAGACGGTGGGCCAGGGTCTCTGCCAGTTGAGGATGGGTCCATGAACCGCCTCCGCGGCAGCATGGACCGAAAGCGCGCCAAGGAGATCGCCGACCGGCTGGCGGCGCACAAGATCGCTTCCGGCAAGCCCTTCTGGTCCGGCTATCGCGACGCATCGCGCAAGCTCGGGCTCATGATCCGCACCAATGGCCTGCCGCTGGCGCTTGCCATCACCATGGACTGGGCGAAGCTGGCGGAAAAGGAGTTTCCCGCGCGCACCGCCACCAGCGACGACACCGCCGGCCGGGCCTGGGCCCTGATCGACCTCGCCGCCCTGCTCTGGAAGGACGCGCCCCCCGCCGATCCGGCGGCGCTGCGGGAGAAGGTGGTCTCGCTCACCACGCTCGGGCGCCAGGACTACACGGCCATGCTCGAGAAGGCGCTCGGCACGCTGCTCTGGCAAAAGTCGCTGAGCGCGCCACTCGCACCCCTGGAAAAGGAGAGGAAGGTGCCGGATGCGGAAGCGGCGGAGGAAGCTCTTTGACCGACCTTCGCCACCAGGGCCACCTCGCGCCCGGCGCTTGCCCCATCGACGGTCATTTCGGCCTCGTGCTCGACAAGTACGCCGCGCGCTTCGAGGAAGATGAGAAGCCCGACCTCGACAAGGACGAGATCCTGCGCCGGCTCATGGGTTTCGCCAGCGTGAATATGGGCCGGGGCAAGCCGCGGGAGCTGCGGCCCTATCGGCAGCGGCTGGTCGGCAGGGAAGAGGAGGCGCTCCTGGCGCGGCAGCACACCCGCCTCGATGCGCTGGTCGCCGCCCGCGGTCGGAGCCGCTGCTTCACCACGCTTGGCCCGCTCGCCATCGGGCTCGGCAACAGCTCGCCGCTCGAGAACGGCATCACCATCCACCCCACCTACGGCGTGCCCTACATCCCGGGCAGCACGATCAAGGGCATGGTCGGCGCCTGGGCCGAGGACTGGGAGGGCTACGACGAAGCGGCCCTCGTCGGCCTCCTCGGCCATGCGCCGGGCGAGCGCGACGCCCGGCGGATCGGCGGGATCAGCTTCCTCGACGCCCTGCCGGTCCCGCCGACACGGGTCGTGGTCGACGTCATGACGCCGCATGCCGGTCCCTATTACGGCGACCGGCCTTTGCCCCCGGCCGACTGGCACAGCCCCAACCCGATCCCCTTCCTCGCCGTCCCGGAAAGACAGTGCTTCAAGCTCCGCTACCAGGTCAACGGCCGCGCCGATCTGGGCCAGACCACGCTCGCCGACCGCCTCGTCGAGATCGACCGCCTGCTCGAGGACGCCCTCGTCACCATCGGCATCGGCGCCAAGACCGCGGCGGGCTACGGCCGGCTGGCACCGACGGCCTGAGCGTTCAGTCGATGCCGAGCTGCGTCTTGGCCGGGTTCTTCATCTCCGGCCACTCGGCGTCGAGGTCGTAATAGCGCACCCAGGCGTCGTCGCCGCCGCGCGTGAACGGTTTTTGCGCCACGTAGCTGACGATGCGATCTCTGAAACCCAGGGTCGCCATGATCGCCGCCAGCGCCCAGGGCCGCTGCGCCCCCGTGATGTCGATCACCACCTTGCCCGTCCCCACCTCTTGGCGGGCTCGCTTGTAGACCCTTTCCAGCTTGTCCTCGATATGACCCAGATCCTCGAAGTCGATCTCGGTCTTGTGCACCTCGAGGAGCCGATCGACGAGCTCCGGATCACTAAAAGGCCCCAGGAGCCAGGAGAAGAAGCGCTCGAATTCCTTGACATGCTTGGCGCTCTCCTTGCTGGCGAGCAGGATCAGCCGCGGCATGCGCTCGGCCCTCGGCGGCTTGTCCGGGATCTGCTCGGCATAGGCGAGTGCTATCTGGCGCCAGTTGAAGCCATCGACGAAGTTCTTGGCGTGCTTCGCATCGCCGCCCAACCTGCATGCAAGGCAGCACGGGTCGCTGAAGAGGAGAAACCGATCGGCGACAGTGCTGTCCTTGCTGTAGCGTTCGTAGCGCTTCAATTTCGCATAGTCGTTCTCGGTGAGATCCGCGGGCGGGGTCGAGAGCGCGGCGATGACGATCTCGGCCGGCCAGGCGTCGGGACGGCCCGAAACCTCCTCGATGTAATTCTTGAGGCGCGGGGCGAAGACGGTTTTGACCGAGACGAGCGTGGCCGCGGCGAGCACCACCAGGGCCGGCAGGAGCAGGAGCAATACCAGCACCAGGGCGAGCGCCAAGCCGCCACCCGCGAGCCCGGGCAGCCGAGCCAGCTCGATCAGGGCCTCGGCCGCGAAGCTCTGCACCAGCAGGAGGGCGATCAGGAGCCCGATCGCCCGGTCCAGCGCCGCTTGGCCCGGCGTCGCGGCCGGCCGCTCGCCGGTCTCGAGCTCGCGGTCGAGCTTTCCCCCGAGCGACGGGATCAGCCGGGCCAGGACGAAGAGCAACGCCGTCGCCACCACCACCAGCGCCAGGGCGCGAAAGCTCGGCTCGAGGTCCTCGCCCACGCCGCCCAGCGGCCACAGCCTTTCCCAGGCGAGGGCCGTGAGCCCGAAGAAGGGCTCGGCCACGGCCACCGCGAGGAGCAGCACCGTGACGAACTGGACGACGAGCGGCCATCCTTCCCGCTGCCCGAGCAGATCCCCGGCCGCGGTTTTGGCGAACCACCGCCACCACCCCGCGAGATGCCCGCGAACGCGCCGCACCATCGCCGCCTCTCCCGGTCCCGACGGTCGAAGCGCCGTCGAGGCGCCAGAATGCAACAGCCGGCCGGCACGGACAACGGGGCAGTGACGGAACGGGTCAACTTCGACCTGAAGGTCCCGCGCGGTGAGCTTCGTCAGCGATCGCTGAGCGGAATGGCTCTCAACGGAAGGAAAGGGAACCCCGTGAGGGATCCGACCAGGTTTCGTCAGCGATCGCTGAGCGGAATGGCTCTCAACGCGAATAATTTCCCGTTCTACGACAAGAGTGTGGTTTCGTCAGCGATCGCTGAGCGGAATGGCTCTCAACGTGACCATGACCACGCCACGAGCCGACGACATCGGTTTCGTCAGCGATCGCTGAGCGGAATGGCTCTCAACAGAGACAAACAAATTTGGAGGCGATCAAGTGAGGTTTCGTCAGCGATCGCTGAGCGGAATGGCTCTCAACGTGCGCGTATGGTCAATTCGAACGTGTGCGCAAGAAAGTTTCGTCAGCGATCGCTGAGCGGAATGGCTCTCAACTCAAGACGCACAAAGAAATGGAGCCGCGCATCTCAGTTTCGTCAGCGATCGCTGAGCGGAATGGCTCTCAACGCAGGCCAATGCTGATGACGCGGGCGAGATCAGTTTCGTCAGCGATCGCTGAGCGGAATGGCTCTCAACTTATGAAGGAGATCTTCGATGAAGATGTGGACGTTTCGTCAGCGATCGCTGAGCGGAATGGCTCTCAACCCATAGGGCTAGGAGGCCCATCATGCGGACGATTCAGGTTTCGTCAGCGATCGCTGAGCGGAATGGCTCTCAACGCATATTCGACTTGAATGCGGTCGCCATCATGGCGTTTCGTCAGCGATCGCTGAGCGGAATGGCTCTCAACGTACCCTCTGCAACATACGATGCAAGAGAAAAATTCGGATGGCAATTCCACAGGGATCGCCGATGATCGTGCTGCATCGCAATGCAAATGCTCCATTCCGATCTTGTCGGCAGTGGCAACTGATTGGTGGATCGACCATATTCCGTTTTCCACATGGTCTCGACGACGTGCCGCTTGACGGACCGGGGGGTTTGCGGGGAGATCGTGCGATGGCGCGGGCGGGTCAAGAGGCGGGGCTGCTGGTCGTGTCGAGCTGCGGCACGAGCCTCTTGACCAATGGCGCGGACGAGGCGCTCCGGCGCCTGCTGCTGGGTGCGGCGGACCGGCGGGCGGACGAGCTCGCCGCCGCCGAGAGGCGGGCGATCGAGGCGCGGCTCGAGGCGGCGCGCGCGGCGCTGCGGGTGGCGGACGAGGCCGGTGCGGGCCGGGCCGCGGCCGAGCTGAACGCGCTTCTCGCTCTGGCCGGGGAGATGCCCGCGGCCGCCCGCCCGGTCCGGCATCTGCTGATCCACACCGACACCTTCCAGGGCGCCGGCGCGGCCGCCGTTCTCGGGGGTTGGCTCGAGGCGCGGGGTGAGGCGGTGACGCTGCGCGGCGTGGCGGGCCTGCGCCTGGCCGATCCGGCGGTCTTCCGCCTCGCTCTGGCCGATCTCGCCCGGACCCTCGCCGACGAGCTGCCCGGCTGGCGGCGGGCCGGCTGGCGCATCGTCTTCAACCTCACGGGCGGCTTCAAGGCGGTGCAGGGCTTTTTGCAGACGCTGGGCAGCATCCTGGCCGACGAGGTGGTCTACGTCTTCGAGGGTGGGGGCCGGCTTTTGCGGGTGCCGCGGCTGCCGGTGCGCTTCGCCCTGGACGAGGCGCTGGAGGCGCATGTGGGGGTGTTCCGTCGGCTGGCGGCCGGCTACCGCCTGCCGACCGAGGCGGCGGCCGGGCTGCCCGAGACGCTGGTGATCGAGATCGAGGGCGAGGCGCTGCTCTCGGAATGGGGCCATGCCGCCTGGGTGGCGGTGCGCGATCGGCTCTTGGGCGAGGCGCTCCTGCCACCCTTGTCGGCGAAGCTGGTGCTGGCGGACCGTTTTCGACGCGCCGCGAAGGCCCTGCCCGCCGCTCGCCGCGCCGAGCTCAACCACCGTCTCGACCAGCTCTCCGCTCTTCTCGACAATGTCGCCGGCAACCCGCCGGGCCTCAGCCTCAAGCCGCTCGCCGGCAAGCCGGCCGGCCCATCGACGCACGAGTTCCACGCCTGGTCCGACCAGGACGCCCGCCGCGGCTTCGGCCATTTCGACAGCCAAAGCGGCCAGTTCGTCGTCGATCGGCTGGGCGAGCATCTCTGACACCGGCTCTGCGACACGTGCGTCAGGCGTCTTCGACCGCCTGCACGCGGCATCGACGTTCATCGCTCCGCCAGAACGCCACCTCGAATAGAACAGCGATCACGCATTTCCGACGAGCCTCGAGGAAACACCAATGGTAGCCATTCTGGTAGCCAATGACGGATCGAGCGTCGTTGCTCATGTGATAAGCTATTGACAAAGCTGGTGCGCCCCCCGGGACTCGAACCCGGAACCCGCGGATTAAAAGTCCGCTGCTCTGCCAATTGAGCTAGAGGCGCCCGGGCGGTGCTATCCGACAACGGCGGGGCGGCGTCAACCCGGCGGCTCAGCCGGTTCGGGGCGGAATGTCGCCGGATGCCTGCTCGCGGGCGAAGCGCTCGGCGAACGCCAGGACCTCGCCCGCCTCGATGGCGGCGCGCAGGCCCTGCATCAGGGACTGGTAGAAATGCAGGTTGCTCCAGGTGAGCAGGATTGCACCCAGGATCTCGCCCGAGCGGACGAGGTGGTGCAGATAGGCCCTCGAATAGTCGCGCGCCGCCGGACAGGTGGACGCCTCGTCGAGCGGCCTCGGGTCGTCGGCGTGCCGGGCGTTCTTGAGATTGACCGGGCCGAAGCGGGTGAAGGCCTGGCCGGTGCGGCCGGAGCGCGTCGGCAGCACGCAGTCGAGCATGTCGATGCCGCGCAAGACGGCGCCCAGGATATCGAGCGGCTTGCCGACGCCCATCAGGTAGCGCGGCCGGCTTTCGGGCAGATGCGGCACGGTCGCCTCGATCGTCAGGAGCATCACCGCCTGCGGCTCGCCGACGGCGAGGCCGCCGAGCGCGTAGCCGTCGAAGCCGATCTGGACCAGGCCCTCGGCCGAGATCCTTCTCAATTCCATGTCCGTGCCGCCCTGGACGATGCCGAAGAGGCCGTGGCCCTCTCTCGGCCGAAAGGCGGCCTTCGAGCGTGCGGCCCAGCGCAGCGACAGGCGCATCGCCCGCTCGACCTCGCCCAGAGGCGCCGGCAGGGCCAGGCACTCGTCGAGCTGCATGGTGATGTCCGAACCCAGGAGGTCCTGGATCTCGATGCTCCGCTCGGGCGAGAGCTCGTGCCGGCTGCCGTCGTGGTGCGAGGCGAAGACCACACCGCGCTCGTCGAGCTTGCGCATCTTCGCCAGCGACATGACCTGGAAGCCGCCGCTGTCGGTGAGGATCGGGCGGTCCCAGCGCATGAAGCGGTGCAGCCCGCCCTGCCGGGCGATCCGCTCGGCCCCCGGCCGCAGCATCAGGTGGTAGGTGTTGCCGAGAAGGATCTCCGCCCCCGTCGCCTCGACCAGCTCGACGGTCATGGCCTTGACCGTGGCGGCCGTGCCGACCGGCATGAAGGCGGGGGTCTCGACCACCCCGTGCGCCGTCAGGAGCCGGCCCCGCCGGGCGGCGCCATCCCGCGCCAGGAGCTCGAAGCCGATGCTCATGGCCGCTCCGGCAGGGGGCGCGGCTTGCCGTCGGCGCCGATCGCCACATAGGTGAAACGGCCTTCCGTCACCTTGATCGGCTCGCCGGTCCGGGCCCGCTGCACCCAGACCTCGACCTGCAGCGTCATGGAGGTGCGGCCGGTGCTGGCCACCTCGGCGTAGCAGCTCACCACGTCGCCCACATAGACCGGGTGATGGAAGGTCATGCCGTCGACCGCCACGGTGGCGACCCGCCCCGCCGCCCGCTCATAGGCGACGATGCCGCCGGCGACGTCCATCTGGGCGAGCAGCCAGCCGCCGAAGATGTCGCCCGAGGGATTGGTGTCCGCCGGCATCGCCAGGGCCCGCACCGCCGGCATGGCCGTCGGGACACGCTCCCCGCTCTTCGTCGGCCCTTGCATTGTCCTGGCCCCTCTTCATCAGTTAGAAGCTGCTTGCCGGCCGAGCCCGCCATGGTCAAGCGGCCGCGCCGCCTTCGGAGTGCACAAGCCAGCCCATGTCCGACCTGCTCGACCTCACGCGCGGCAAGACCGCTTCCGACGACTACAACGCCGACCAGATCGAGGTGCTCGAAGGCCTCGAGCCCGTCCGCCGCCGGCCCGCCATGTATATCGGCGGCACCGACAGCAATGCGCTGCACCACCTGGTCGCCGAGCTTCTCGACAACGCCATGGACGAGGCCGTCGCCGGCTTCGCCAGCCGGATCGAGATCGAGCTCGCCCAGGGCAACCGGGTGACGGTGCGCGACAACGGCCGCGGCATCCCGGTCGACCCGCACCCGAAGTTCCCGAAGAAGAGTGCGCTCGAGGTCATCCTCACCACGCTGCATTCCGGCGGCAAGTTCGCCAACAAGGCCTACCAGACCGCTGGCGGCCTGCACGGGGTGGGCGTCTCCGTCGTCAACGCCCTGGCCCTCGAGCTCGAGGTCGAGGTGGCGAGGAGCAAGGCGCTCTGGCGCCAGCGCTACGCCAAGGGCGCACCGCTCGGCCCGCCGACCGCCGAGGGTGCCGTCGCCAACCGCCGCGGCACCACCATCAGCTTCGTCCCGGACCCCGAGATCTTCGGCGACAAGCTCGCCTTCGAGCCCGAGCGCCTGCACCGCATGGCCCGCTCCAAGGCCTATCTCTACCGCGGCGTCGAGATCCGCTGGTCCTGCGATCCGGCCCTCGTCCAGGGCAAGCCGACGCCGGAGCGCGAGACCTTCCACTTCCCGGCCGGCCTCACCGACTTCCTCAAGGCCCTGCTCGAGGGCCGCGACACCGTCGTCGACGAGCCCTTCGCCGGCGAGACCGACCTCGCCGAAGACACCGGCCGGATCGAATGGGCCGCCGCCTGGCCGATCGACGAGGAAGCCTATGCCGGCTTCTACTGCAACACCGTGCCGACCGCCTTGGGCGGCACCCACGAGCAGGGCTTCCGCGCGGCGCTGCTGAAGGCGCTGCGCAGCCACGCCGAGCGCACCGGCTACAAGAAGGTGGCCCTCCTGACCGCCGACGACATCACCGGCGGTGCCGCCATCCTCGTCTCGCTCTTCTATCGCACCCCGCAGTTCCAGGGGCAGACCAAGGAGCGCCTCGTCTCGGTCGAGGTCGCCCGCCTCGTCGAGGCCGCGGTCAAGGACCGCTTCGAGCTCTGGCTCGGCGACCACCCGGCCGCCGCCACCACGCTTCTCGACCACCTCGTCATGCGCGCCGAGGAGCGCCTCGCCCGAAAGAAATCCAAGGAGGTCAAGCGCCAGTCCGCCACCCGCAAGCTCCGCCTGCCCGGCAAGCTCGCCGACTGCTCCATCGCCGACCGCCCGGGCACCGAGATCTTCATCGTCGAGGGCGATTCCGCCGGCGGCTCCGCCAAGCAGGCGAGGAACCGCGAGACCCAGGCCATCCTCCCCTTGCGCGGCAAGATCCTCAACGTCGCCAGCGCCACCGCCGACAAGCTCAGCGCCAATCGCGAGCTCCAGGACCTGACCACGGCACTCGGCTGCGGCACCGGCAAGCACTGCCGCATCGACGACCTGCGCTACGAGAAGGTCATCATCATGACCGACGCCGACGTCGACGGCGCCCATATCGCGGCCCTGCTCATGACCTTCTTCTTCCGCGAGATGCGCCCCCTGATCGAGAAGGGCCACCTCTACCTCGCCCAGCCGCCCCTCTACCGCCTCGCCCACGGCGGCACCATCGAATACGCCCGCGACGACCGCGACCGCGACCGCCTCATGGCCACCACCTTCAAGGGCAAGAAGAACATCGAGACCGGCCGCTTCAAGGGCCTCGGCGAGATGAACCCGAGGCAGCTCAAGGAAACCACCATGGACCCCAAGACCCGCCAGCTCCTGGCGGTCCGGGTCCAGGACATCGACGGCAAGCCCACCACCGAGATCATCGAGGAGCTCATGGGCAAGAAGCCCGAGCTCCGCTTCAGGTTCATCCAGGAGAACGCGAAGCTGGTCGAGGAGCTGGATGTTTAGCGGCCGGCCCCGAACCACGCGGCGAGCCTTGCATCATGCGCGATCCATGCACATATTCAGCGCATGATCCACACATGGAGGCACCGATGAGCGTCCGCTTCAATGTCCTCATCTCCGACGAGCTCAACCGCGCGATCGATCAGGCGGCGACCGATTCCGAGAGCAACAAGAGCGACATCCTCCGCAAGGCGCTGCAGCTCTACTTCGCCGCCCGGGAAGGCAAGCGCGAGAAGGGCCTCAAGGTCGGCCTCGTCGATCCCAAGACCGATAAGCTGCAGACCGAGTTCATCGGCCTTTGACCATCATCGACTTCGACAAGCCGCCACCCGACCACAAGTTCTCGGTCTCGATCGAGCGGGTGGAGACCGCGGCCGATCGGCGCGTCCGGCTGTTCAAGGACATCGTGCTCTTCCTCGCCGCCCTCGGCTTCGTCTCGCTCGTCGTCTGGCTCTGCTACCAGACCCTGGCCTCGGCCGCCGCGTCGCCCGAGGAGAAGAAATAGGCCATGTCCGTCCTCTCGGCAGCAGCCGGCGGCATCATCGGCTACCTGATCCGCAGATAGCCCGGCCGCATGGCGCTGAGGACGAGAAGAATCATGGGGAGGATGATCCTCCCCATGGCCCCACCGGCTCAAGGGCGCTCGAGTGCCGCCGTTGCCTCGATCAGGGCGCGGGCGCCTTCGGCGAGCCAGGGCAGGATCGGGGTCATGAGGAAGCGCACGCCGAGGGCGGCGTAGCGCTCGAGGTGCTGGTTGCCGAGGAGGAGGGTGCCGGCGGTGCGGTTGGCGGCGGTGATGCGGCGGAGGGTTTCGTCGAGGGTGGCTTGCACCTTTGGGTGCTGGATGTCGCCGATATGGCCCATGGAGGCGGCGAGGTCGGAGGGGGCCACGAAGAAGACGTCGATGTGGTCGGTGGCGAGGATGGCTTCGAGGTTCTGGACGGCCTTGGCATCCTCGATGAGGGCGATCAGCAGGGTGTGGTCGTTCGCCACCTCGAGGTAGTCGGGCACGCCGAAGCCCTGGCGGCCGGTGAACAGGCCGCGCCGGCCGATGGGTGCGAACTTGGCGGCCTGGACGAAGGCCCTGGCGTCGTCGGCCGTGTCGATGTGCGGCACGCAGATGGCCTGGGCGCCGAGATCGAGGGTCCGGTAGATCGTCCCGTAGTCCAGGGCGTTGACGCGGACGATCGAGGTCATTCCCCAGAGATCGCAGGCGCGGGTGAGATCGCCGATGCGGCTGAAGTCGATCGGCCCGTGCTCGCCCTCGAGCCAGATCGCGTCGATGTCGAGCGGGCCGAGCTGGTCGATGAGGTCGCTGGAGGCGAGCCCGCCCACCGCCACCACCGTCCCTCCCGCCCGGAGCTTCTCCCTGGCCCTGTTCGGCCTGATCCCGCTCATGCCAGCCTCTCCCCCCTTCCTACCTGACAACCGGATGGGCGTGGGAAGGCCGTGCCTTCCCACCTCTAATCCTGCCTGGCACCTGCCCTCAGCCCAGCGGCTTCGGCACCTCGACACCATGCCTCCCTGCCACCTCGGCGAGCGTCGCCATGATGCCCGGATAGAGCTCGACCCCGTCGGCCAGCGCCCGGCGCTTTCTGGCGAGGCCGTTCTCGCCGGGCACGCGGACCCGCTCGACGCCGGGCCGGGGCGGCGTTTCGCGGCAGGCGCGGGCGAGCCAGCCGGTCTGGCGGATGAAGGCGTCCCGGCCGGCGAAGCAGGCGGGGTCGATCACCTGGACCGTGACCGAGGCGCCCCAGCCCTCGGCCGGGTCGGCGCGGCCGAAGCCGGGCAGGCCTTGCGTCAGGGCCTCGATCATCAGGGCGAGGCCGTAGCCCTTGTGGCCGTGGTCGAGGCCGCCCATCGGCAGGATGGAGCCGGGCGTGTCGGCGGTCAGCACGTTGGGGTCGTCGGTCGGCCGGCCCTCGCCGTCGAGCAGCCAGGGGTGCGGCATGCGCCGGCCCTCGGCGGCGTAACGGCCGGTGAGGCCGTTGGTGGTGATCGAGGCGCTGATGTCGACCAGGATGGGGTCGCCGTCGGTCGGGATGCCGATGGCGATCGGGTCGGGGGTGTAGAGCGGCCGCCTGCCGCCGTAGGGGGCGACCGAGGCGACCGACGGGTCCGAGGAGGTGATGATGGCCATCATGCCGGCCTCGGTGGCGCGCGGCAGGAAGGCGGCGAGGCAGGCGATGTGGTGGCTGCGGCGGATCGCGACCATGGCGGTGCCGAGCTCGGCCGCCCGCTCGATGGCGACCCCCATGGCCCTGTCGGTGAGCCAGACGCCGGGCAGCCGGTCGCCGTCCCAGGTGAGCGCCGCCGGCCGGTCGGCCAGGACCAGGGGCTCGCCGGTGGTGCGCATGGTGCCGGCCTCGGCCGCGGCGAGGTAGGGGGCGAGGAGCTGCAGGCCGTGGGTGGTGTGGCCCAGGAGGTCGGCCTCGACCAGGAGCCGGGCCGTCACCGCCGCCTTCTCCTCGTCGAAGCCGGCCTTGCGGCACAAGGATGTGGCAAAGCCGATCAGTGCGTCGGCGGTCCAGCGCTCGGCCGGCATGGCGTGCTCCCTTCCCTTTGGCGCCGCAGGCTTAACGCGGCGTTCATCAATGCGTGCGATGCTGCCTGCCGATCGCCCGCCGGGCCACACCACCTGGACCCACGGTCATGCAGACCAGCGACCTCATCCAGCAGGCGCGCCGCCTGGCCCGGCAGAAGAAGCCGGCGGGGGTCAGCCTCGTGCATCTCGCCGGGTCGGCCTACATCATGGCCAACGCCGCCCGCTACCATTATTTCCGCAACAGCATGGCCGAGCTGGCGACGGCGCATGGGGCGGAGCTGCGCGATCTGGGCCACGGCCGGCTCTGCCTCGTGGCCGATCGGGCCGCCGGCGCCACGCACCAGGCGCTGCGCCGCCTGCTCGAGCTGGAGGCCGAGGCCTGGAGCGACGGCCGCCCGGTCGACACGATCCTCGAGGAATTCCGCCTGCCCGACCAGTACATGGCGCTGCGCGAGCGCCTCGAGGTGCTCGAGCGGGCAGCCCGGCACGACGCCGCTGGCAGCGATCCGCCCGTCGGGCCGCCGGCGGAGGACCGCCTCGCCGGGCCGCTGACGCCGGCGCTCCTGGCCCGGATCGAGGATCGGCTGGATGGCATCGACCTCGCCCCCTTCGTCCGCCGCCAGGCGGTCTATCGGCGCGAGGACGGCTGGGCGGTGGCCTATACCGAGCATTTCACCAGCCTGGACGAGCTCAAGATGGCGCTCTTCCCGGAGGTGGAGCTGCGCCCCGACGAGCCGCTCTTCTTCGAGCTCTGCCGCCATCTCGACCGCCTGATGCTGCTGGCCCTGCTCCTGAACCGGCCCTGGCGGCGCCATCCGATCGGGCTCAATCTCGGCCATGCCGCCTGGGCGACCGAGGAGTTCCGCCGGCTGCTCGACCACCTCGACGAGGCCGAGCGGGGCCGGCTGACGATCGAGCTGCACTGGATCGACGCGCTGCGCGACCAGGCGGCGGGCGGGGTCGCCATGGCCCGGATGCGCGCCGCCGGCATCAGGATCGCGATCGACCGGATCGGCATCGAGAGCCTGCCCCTGCTCAATCTCGACCGGCTGGAGGCCGACCATCTCAAGCTCGTCTTCGACAAGTCCCGCCTGCCGCTGCTGCTCGAGCCCGCCCATCTGGGTGCGCTCCGCCGCTGCCGCATGGACCGGGTGGTGCTCACCCAGTGCGACGATCCGCTGGCGCCGAGCCTCGGCCAGAAGCTCGGCATCACCCACTACCAGGGCTGGCTGATCGACCGTCTGGCGCGCGAGACGGCGCCGGCGGAGGAGCGCAAGGTTGCCTGAGCCCGTAGCCGACCGCGAGCAGGCGACCGCCAACTTCTCTTTCTGGCCACGCCGCGCGCCACGCCGGTCGATGTGGCGACCTTCGGCGGGGCACCCGGCAGCGAGCCCGTGTCCGGCTGCAGGATCGCAGCCAGCCACCGCACGGCCGACCGTCGCGGCCGCGCGCTCCTCCTCGATCGGCTGCCGTCAGGCCTTCGCGTCGTCGGCGTTCGGGAAGAAGAGCTGCTGGCCGTCGATCTTGTAGCTCGCGATCGCCGCCTGGCCCTCGTTCGAGATCAGCCAGTCGATGAAGGCCTGGCCGTCCTCGGCCTTGACGTGCGGGTGCCTCGCCGGGTTGACCAGGATGACGCCGTACTGGTTGAACAGCTCGGGGTCGCCCTCGACCAGGATCTCGAGCGGGCCGCGATTGCTGAAGCTGAGCCAGGTGGCGCGGTCGGTCAGCGTGTAGGCGGGAAGCTCCGCCGCGGTGTTGAGCGTCGGGCCCATGCCGGAGCCGAGCTCGCGGTACCAGTCGCCGCCGGGCTCCACCCCGGCCTCGTCCCAGAACCGCAGCTCGGCCTTGTTGGTGCCGCTGTCGTCGCCGCGCGACGCGAAGGTGGCGCCCGTGGCGGCGATCCTGACGAACGCCTTGACGACGTCCTCCAGGCCCGCGATGCCGGCCGGATCGTCGGCGGGACCGACGATGACGAAATCGTTGTACATGACCGGGTGGCGCTCGAGGCCGTCGCCCTCGGCGACGAACGCCTCCTCGGCCGCCCTGGCATGGACGAAGACGACATCGGCGTCGCCCCGCTTGCCGGTCTCGAGCGCCTGGCCGGTGCCCTGGGCCACGACCCGCACCTCGATGCCGGTGGCCGCCTGGAACTGCGGCAGGATGTGGCCGAAGAGGCCGGACTGCTCGGTCGAGGTGGTCGAGGCCACGGTGATGAAGCGGTCCTGCGCCAGGGCCGGCAGGGCCAGGGCGCACGCGGCGGCGAGTGCTATGACAGCGAATGTGCGACGATGCATGATGAACCTCACCAGATGAGCTCGCCCGCGACGAAGGCACGGGCCTCGCAAGAGCGGGGGGTGGAGAAGAAGGCGGCGGCCGGCCGGTGCTCGACCAGCCGGCCGCGATGCAGGAAGACGACCTCGTCGGCGAAGCGGCGGGCCTGGCCGAGGTCGTGGGTGACCATGACGAGCTTCACGCCGTCCTTGGCGATGAGCTGGAGCAGGAGCTCGATCCGTGCGGTGGCCGCGGGGTCGAGGGCGGCGGTGGGCTCGTCGAGGAAGAGCACCTCGGGCTCGAGCGCCGCGGCGCGCGCCAGCGCCAGCACCTGCTGCTCGCCGCCCGAAAGCGTCCGGGCCGGGCGGTCGGCCAGATCGGCGAGGCCGAAGCGGGCGAGCACGGTCCGGGCCCGCTCGCGGCGCTCGTGCCAGCCAAGGCCGGCCAGCGCCAGCCCGTGCAGGATGTTGGCGCGGGCGGTCCGCCGCAGCATCACCGGCCGCTGAAAGAGGAGGGCGTGGCGGCGGGCCGGCCCGGCGAAACCGTTGCCGGCCCAGGCCACGCGGCCCGCGGTCGGTCGGAGCAGGCCGTGGCAGAGCCGCAGGAGGATGCTCTTGCCCGCGCCGTTCGGGCCGAGCACGACCGTGCGGCGCCCCGCCTCGAGCACCAGATCGACCCGGTCGAGCAGGGGCTTGCCGCCGACCGCGAAGCCCAGGCCCTCCAGCCGCAGCGGCAGGATGGAGGCGGGAGCGGATCGGGTCGCCGCGCGTTCGATGGGCGCGGGCCGCGTGAGGATGGCGCTCATGCCACCGCCGCCCCCCAGCGGTCGAGCCGGGCGAGGAGATAGGCGAGCGCGTTCAGCGTCACGGTCAGGCCGAGCAGGATGATGCCGAGCGCCAAGGCGAGCTCGAGGGCGCCGCGGCTGGTCTCGAGGGCGATGGCGGTGGTCATGGTGCGGGTGTGGCCGGCGATGTTGCCGCCGACGATCAGCACGGCACCCACCTCGGCACTGGCCCGGCCGAAGCCGGCGAGCAGGGCGGTGACCAGGCTGAAGCGGCCATCCCAGAGCAGCGTCGGCACGGCGCGGAGCGGCGACGAGCCGAGCGAGCGGAGCTGCTCGGCATATTCGCCCCAGAGATCCTCGATCACCTGGCGGGTGAGCGAGACGACGATCGGCAGGATCAGCACCGACTGCGCCACGATCATCGCGGTCGCCGTGAAGAGGAGGCCGAGGCCACCGAGCGGGCCCGAGCGCGACAGCAGGAGATAGATGACGAGCCCGGCGACCACCGGCGGCAGGCCCATGAGCGCATTGGCCAGGACGATCAGGATGCCGCGCCCGGGAAACCGGGCGAGCGCCAGGGCCGCCCCGAGCGGCAGGCCGATCAGCGCCGCCAACGCCAGGGCGGTCAGGGTGACACGCAGCGACAGCAGCACGATCTCGACGAGCACCGGATCGGCAGCACCAATCAGCCGCAGCGCCAGGGCGAAGGCGCTCGTTTCCACCATCTCCTCTCCCCATGCAGCGGGGCAGGATGGACAGAAGCGCCGATTCGGGCAACCATGGAAATCTCGCTGGCGGATGCAGGATTTTGCGATGATGGAGCTGCTGACCACCGCCGAGTGCGCCGCCTATCTGCGCCTCAAGGAGCGCAGCCTCTACGAGCTCGCGGCGCGACGGCAGATTCCCTGCACGCGCGCCACCGGCAAGCTGCTCTTCCCGCGTCATCTGGTCGATCGCTGGCTCGAGGCTCGCACCGACGGGACCGCCGATTCGGGCAGCGGCTCGCCGCCGATCTATGCCGGCTCCAGCGACCCGCTGCTCGACTGGGCGTTGCGCGAATCCGGCAGCGGGCTCGCCGTGCTAGCCTCGGGCAGCCTCGCCGGGCTGGACCAGCTCGCCGGGGGCGGTGCCCGCCTCGCCGGCCTGCATCTGCCGCCCCTGGAGGCGACCGACACGCCGGCGGCAGGCGATCGGGCCCAGGCCGTCGACCCCGCCTCGTCCGGCAATGTCGCGGCCTTGCGCGCCACCCTGCCCTTCCCCGACGTCGTCGCGGTTCGCTGGGCCGTGCGGCGGCAGGGCCTGCTCGTCGCCCCGGGCAACCCGCGCGGTCTCGCCGGCGCCGCCGATCTTCTCCAGCCCGGGCTGCGCCTCGCCCTGCGCCCGAAGGAGAGCGGCAGCGGCGTGCTGCTCGGCCGGCTGCTCGGGGCGTCGGGGGCCATGATCGAGCCCAGCGGCCCCACTCTGCTCGCCCGGACCGAGACCGATCTCGCCGTCCTGGTCGCCGATGGGCGGGCCGATTGCGGGCTCGGCATCGAGGCGGTCGCCCGGCTCTTCGCCACCGGCTTCGTCCCGCTCCTGGCCGAGGCCTTCGATCTCGTGATGCGCCGCCGCGACTATTTCGAGGAGCCCTTGCAGCGGCTGCTCGGCTTCGCGCGTTCGGCGGCCTTCGCGGCCGAGGCCGAGCGCCTCGGCGGCTACGTGCTGGAGGAGGCGGGCCGGGTGGTCTGGAACGGCTGAAGCCATCGGGCCGGCACTGGTCAAAACGGCGCCCAGCGTGTATCGCGGGCGGCAGGCAACCGTTGCCAGGTGGAAGATCAGGGCGATGCGCAAGGCGGTCATGTCGATGCTGGCGGTGGCGGCTATGCTGCTGGTCACGCCGGCGACCGCCATCCGTGCCCAGGGCGACGCGCCGCCGCCGGCTGGCGTGATCGAGCTGCAGCGTCTCCTCGCCCAGCCGGACGTCCAGGAATGGCTGCGCCACGCCGTGCCCCAGCCCGAGGCTGCGCCGGGCCAGGCTGCATCGGGCCAGCCAGCGCCGGGCCAGCCGGCACTGGGAGAGCCGGCACCGAACGAGCCCGAAGCCATCGTCAAGGAGGACGAGGCGTTCATCGAGCAGTCGCTGCAACGCTGGTCGGCGCACCGCCGCACCATCGAGACCGCGCTGCCGGAGCTGCCGGGCGCCATTGCCGCCGCCCTTGGCCGGCTCTCGGACGAGGCGGCCGACCGGGGAACGTTTCTGGTCCTGCTGCTCGTCGCCGTCTTCGTCGGCGCCGGCCTCGCCGCGGAATGGGTGTTCAGCCGGATGACCCGCCCCCTGCGCCGCGGCGTGCTGGCCGCCGGCGAGGAGACGGTGAAGGCGCGGCTGCAGAAGCTCTCGCTCCGGCTGGTCCTGGTCCTCGGCACGGTGCTGGTCTTCGCCGCCGCCAGCCTCGGCGCCTTCCTCCTGCTCGAGCTGCCGCCGCTGCTGCGCCAGGTGGCCGGCCGCTTCCTGTTCGCGATCATCCTCTTTCGCCTGGTCTTCTACCTTTGCCGCCTCATGCTGGCGCCGGCGGCGCCGCATCTGCGCGTGATGCCGATCGACGACGGCTGGGCGGCCTTCTGGTTCCGCCGGCTGACCGTGCTCGCCGGCGTCTACGCGTTCGGCTGGGCGACGGCGACCAGCCTGCGCGTCCTGGGCGCCGGCTATCCCTATTCGTTCATCATCGCCTATCTCTTCGGCCTGGCACTCTTCGTCGTCGTGGTGACGACGATCTGGCAGCGCCGCGCCCTTCTGGCGCGATCCGGGCTCGGCGCCCGCACGATCGCCGCCATCGGCTGGACCGTGCTCGCCGCCGCCGTCCTTTTGCTCTGGGTCGGCGGCGCCCAGCGGCTGATGTGGCTCCTCCTCGTCGGCTCGCTGCTGCCGTTGGCGATCCACGTCACCAACGCTTCGGTGAACAACCTGCTGCGCCCGGCCGCGGGGCGGGCGGTCGCCGAGCCCGTGCCCGGCACGGAGGCCTTGGCCGCGAGCCCCGAGGACGAGCCGGTCCCGGTCGCCGGTCCGCCCAGCGTTCTCGCGGCGGCGATCGAGCGCGGCGCGCGCGCCCTGCTGATCGTCGGCGCCGCCTGGCTCCTGATCTGGGCCTGGGATCTGGACCTGGCCGAGCTGATGAGCGGCCAAGGCGACATGGCGCCCCTGGCCCGCGCCCTGCTCAACATCGCCCTGATCGTCATCAGCTTCGACTTCGTCTGGCATTTGGCCAAGACGGCGATCGACGGCTATGTCCGCAACGCGGCGACGACAGCGCCCGCCAACGCCGACGAGGCACGCCGCCGCGCCCGCTTGCGCACCCTCCTGCCGATCGCCAGGACAGCGCTCCTGGCCGTCCTGGCGGTCACCGCCGTCTTGATGATCCTCTCGGCGGTCGGGGTGCAGATCGCCCCCCTCATCGCCGGCGCCGGCGTCGTCGGCGTCGCCATCGGCTTCGGCTCGCAGCAACTGGTCAAGGACATCATCTCGGGCGTCTTCTATCTGCTCGACGACGCGTTTCGGGTCGGCGAGTACATCGTCGCCGGCAGCTACAAGGGCACGGTCGAGAG
>CAYMTA010000033.1:0-44839 GCA_964393275.1 uncultured Geminicoccaceae bacterium
GGGATATCGGGGCAAGGCAAGAATTATCTTAGCGCGTATGGGGTCAGGACTCTTTATTTCCACCGGCGCACGGGTGCCGCGTCGCGGATCGGCCTCGCCCGCAAATCGCCCTTGCAATGCGCCGGCGGTTGGCCATCGATGGGTGGCGACGTCGATGAACGATCGGCATGCCTGGGGGACCGATCTTGCGCTGCCCGCCCGCCTGTCCGCCACGCCGTTTGTGCGCCATGCGCCCTGACGGCGGCTGCTGCTGATGGCCCGCCCGTCGCCCGCCCTTGAGCCGGGCTTCCTCGCCCGGCTCTTCGGCATCGAGGGCGTGCCCATCGCCCTCGTTTTCGTGCTGCTGATCGGCCTCTTCGTCCTCGCCGCCCCCACCGCCTTCACCGGCTATCGAATCTACATGAGCTTCATGGCCACCGTGCCGCCGCCGATGATCGTGGCCCTTGGCCTGACGCTGGTCGTGGTGGCCGGCGAGATCGACCTGTCGTTCCCTTCGGTCATCGCCTTTGCCAGCTACGTCTTCTGCCTGCTCTACCAGGAGCACGACCTGACCTTCCTCGCCTTCGCCGCCGCGCTCGCCGTCGGGGTCGTTATGGGCCTCGTCAACGGCCTCGTGATCACCAAGCTCGGCATGCCGTCCCTGATCGCGACGCTCGCCATGCTGTTCGTCTGGGGCGGCCTCGTCGTCGTCGTCTCGGGCGGCATCTCGCTCGCCATCCCGACCATCCGCGACACGGCGCTGCATGCCATCCTCGCCGGCCGGCTCGGCGTCTTTCCGGTGCAGTTCCTCTGGGCGCTCGCCACGGCCGCCCTGATCTGGCTCGTCCTCAACCGCCACCGCTTCGGCGAAAGCCTGCTGTTCATCGGCGACAGCCAGAAGGTCGCCCGCGTCGTCGGCATCCCGACCGACCGCGAGAAGGTCAAGCTCTTCACCCTCATGGGCGGCCTCTCCGCCTTCGCCGGCGTGCTCCTGACGCTCGAGACCGGCACCTACTTCTCCCAGGCCGGCATGGGCTACCTGCTCGTCGTCGTAGCCTCGGTCTTCATCGGCGGCACCTCGATCTTCGGCGGCTCGGGCAAGGTGATCGGCACCGTGTTCGGCGCCCTCATCGTCGCGGTCATCGAGGCCGGCCTCGTCGCCAGCGGCATCCAGGGCTTCTGGACGCGGTTCTTCATCGGCGTGGTGTTCATCGTCTCGGTCACGCTGAACACGCTGCTCGAGGATCCGGACAAGGTGCCCTTGCTGCGCGACCTCAGGGGCTTTACCCGTAGGCTCAAGGCACCGGGAAAAGGGAGCACGGCACGATGAGGAAGCTGGTCCAGGGTCTGGCGGCGCTGGCGCTGTCGGTCGGCCTCGCCGCGGCGCCCGCCACGGCGCAGGAGGCGGTCGATTCGGGCATGACCATCTACATGCAGATGGGCGGCAATCCGGGCGACGCCGCGACCCTCGCCCGCGAATTGGGCGCCCGCGACGCGGCCCGGGTGCTGAACGTCAAGCTGATCGAGCAGCATTCGGGCTGGGACCCGCAGCGCATGGTCGTCCAGGCCAACGAGGCCCTGGCCGCCCAGCCCGATGCCATCATCGTCATGGGCCATGCCGGCACGGACGCGATGTCGGCCTTCCTCGAGAAGGCCAAGGCCGACGGCATCGTCGTCGTGGTCAACAACAACGCGCTGCCCGGCACCGACCTCAGCTATATCGGCCTCGACAATTACGGCGCCGGCCGCAACCTCGCGTCCCTGACCATCCAGAACGGCAAGCTCGAGCCCGGCGACCAGGTGGTCGTCTACGGCGCCTTCATCGAGGGGGCCCCTGGCTTCGACGTGGCCAAGGGCACCACCGACGTGCTGGACGAGGCGGGCATCAGCTACGACACCCTGCAGTGGTCGAACGAGGCGGTCCTCGATCCGGCGCTCTCCGTCCCGGTGCTGGTCGCCTATCTCGAGAGCAATCCCGAGACCAAGGCCATCATCGTCCCCGGCCACGGCGGCATCACCGCGGTGCTGGGACGGGTGCTCGAGGACGCCGGCAAGGCGCCGGGCGAGATCACCACCTCGGGCTTCGACATCTCGCCGGGGGCCATCCAGGCCGTCAAGGACGGCTACCTCACCGTCGTCCTCGACCAGCAGCCCTATTTGCAGGGCTTCATCCCGGTGCTCGCGGCCGTGCTCCAGGCCAAGTACGGCCTGACCGGCATGAACCTGAACACCGGCGGCGGCTACCTCACCAGGGACAATGTCGAGGCGCTCGAAGCCCTGATCGCCACCGGCATCCGCTGACCGTCCGAAGGAATTTGCCGGCATGACCGCGCCGCCCATCGTCCGGCTCGACCATGTCGGCAAGACCTATGGCAAGGTCGTCAGCCTGCGCGACGTCTCGCTCGAGATCGGCGGCAACGAGATCGTCGGGCTGATCGGCGACAATGGCGCCGGCAAGTCCACCCTGATCAAGATCCTGACCGGCGTCGAGCGGCCCACGTCGGGCGAGATCTTCATCCGGGGCGAGCGGATCGACACCGCCTCCTACTCGGTCAGGATGGCCCAGAAGCTCCGGATCGAGACGGTCTACCAGGAATCCTCGCTCGGCGAGAAGCAGCCGCTCTGGCGCAACTTCTTCGTCGGCCGGCCGATCACCAACTGGCTGGGCTTCATCGACGTGCAGGCGGAAAAGGCGGCCGCGGACCAGATCATGCGCTCGACCATCGGCTTTCGCGGCGTCGGCATCGACGTCGACACCCCGGTCGCCTCGCTCTCGGGCGGCGAGCGGCAGGGGGTCGCCATCGGCCGGGCCATGCATTTCGAGAGCGACCTGATCGTCCTCGACGAGCCGACGGTGGCGCTCGCGATTAAGGAGGTGCGCAAGGTCCTGGACTTCATCCGCTCGATCAAGGCGGGCGGGCGGACCTGCATCTATATCGAGCACAACATCCACCACGTCCACGAGGTCTGCGACCGGATCGTCGTCCTCGACCGCGGCGAGGTCGCCCTCGACGCGCCGACCGCCTCGATGAGCCATCACGACCTGACCGAGTTCCTCATGTCCCTGCACGGCTCGGCGCCGAGCGGCCGCTGATGGCGCACATCCCGACCGGCGAGGACAGGCCGACCGGCGAGGGCAGGGGCCGCGCGCCCTATCCTTGCAAGCCGGCGACCATGTCGGCCATCGCCGGCGAAAGGTCGGAGTGGTGGTGCACCATCAGCCACTTGCCGGCTTTGCGGGCATAGATGTTGGTGACGCGCTGATCGATGGTCAGCTCCTTGCCACCCATGGTCGCCCGCCCGCGCTCGACGCCGACCTCGAAAGCCAGATCGCCGCGGACCCGGATCAACTGCTCCTCGAGCGCCACCTTGCCGCCGGTCGAGATCGCGGCTGCCTGGTCGAACGACCCGCCGACCGCGTCCCAGCCCACTGCCCGGCCGCCCAGCGGGTGCAGCGCCGTGACGTCGGGCCCGTGCGACCAGATGGCCGCCATGCTGCCTTTCTCGCCCCCGCACATCCGGCTGAGCGCCGCGTAGAAATTGCTCGATGCCTTGCGGACGTCATCCTGGTCGGACATGGCCGGCCACTCCCTGGTTGCTTTTCTCGACGCATCCGAGCATCTCCGTCGTGCACGATCTGCCGGCGGCTCGGCGGCCTCGCTCCTGATCACGACCGCCGCATACCACGTATCGAGGAAAATGGCACCGGCGGCGCCTCGGAAGGTCCTCGACCCGGCGGTCGAAGCACGGGCCCCCGGCCTTCGGCGTGGCCGACAGGAGGTGCCGCCGGAAATTGAGGTTGCGATCCGCCGTCCGGCTGTTAAATAGGCATGCTGGATACTGATTAGGTCGATGGTGGCCGCTCCGGGCTGCGCCTCGCTCGGATTGCCACGAGCCGCCACGACCTTTGGGCTCGGCCGAAGGACAGCGTCATGATCCGTTCCCTCAACGTCGGTGAGCGCCAGCTCGGCCTCGCCTTGTCCATCGCACTCGCCCTCCTCGGGCTGCTCATGCTCGGCGCCGCCAAGGCCGGGCCCATGGCGGTGCACGGGGCCATGGCGATCGCCCTGGGCGTGGCCCTGGTCTTCACGCTCGCTGGCGGCTACGCGGAGCCGGAGCCCGTTGGCAACCGGCTCGCCCGCTACTACGACGAGCCGACGCGCTTCGGCATCGCCATGACCATGATCTGGGCCGTCTTCGCGATGGCCGTCGGCGTCTGGGTCGCGGCCCTGCTCTATTGGCCGGAGGCGACGCCGCTCTGGCCCTGGACCAGCTTCGGCCGCCTGCGCCCGGTCCACACCTCGGGCATCATCTTCGGCTTCGGCGGCAATGCGCTGATCGCCACCTCGTTCCACGTCGTGCAGCGGACCTCGCGCGCCCGCCTCGCCGATTCGGTCAGCCCCTGGGTCGTGCTGATCGGCTTCAACCTCTTCTGCCTCTGGGCCGTCTCGGGCTACCTCATGGGCAGCACGCAGTCGAAGGAGTACGCCGAGGCCGAGTGGTACGCCGATCTCTGGCTGGTCGTGATCTGGGTCACCTACTTCGTCCTCTACATGCGCACGCTGGCGCGGCGCAACGAGCCGCACATCTACGTCGCGAACTGGTACTATCTGGCCTTCATCCTGGTCGTGGCGATGCTGCACATCGTCAACAACCTGGCCTTGCCGGTGAGCCTCGCCGGGGCCAAGAGCTTCACCATCTGGGCCGGCGTGCAGGATGCCATGGTGCAGTGGTGGTACGGCCACAACGCGGTCGCCTTCTTCCTGACCGCCGGCTTCCTCGCCATGCTCTACTACTTCCTGCCGGTCCGCTCGGGGCGGCCGATCTGGTCCTACCGGCTCTCGATCCTCAGCTTCTGGGGCATCGTCTTCTTCTACGTCTGGGTCGGCTCGCATCATCTGCACTACACCGCCTTGCCCTACTGGGTGCAGACGCTCGGCATGACCTTCTCGGTCATGCTCCTGGTGCCGAGCTGGGCCGCCGCGGGCAACGCCATCGCGACGCTCAACGGCGCCTGGCACAAGGTGCGCGACGACGCCACGCTGCGCTTCATGTTCGTCGCCGCCGTGTTCTATGGGCTCTCCACCTTCGAGGGCTCGTTCCTCGCGATCCGCCCGGTGAACTCGCTCTCGCACTACACCGACTGGACCGTCGGCCACGTCCATTCCGGCACGCTCGGCTGGGTCGCGATGATCATCTTCGGCGCCATCTACACGCTCGCCCCGCAACTCTCGGGGCGCGAGACCATGGCCTGGCCGCGCGCCATCGAATGGCACTTCTGGCTCGCCGTCACCGGCACCCTGGTCTACGTCGTGGCGCTCTGGAACGCCGGCATCACCCAGGGGCTGATGTGGCGGACCTATGACGAGAGCGGTGCTCTTTCGTACAGCTTCCTGCAGTCGGTCATGGCCATGGCGCCCTACTACCTGCTGCGCACCATCGGCGGCGCCCTCTTCCTCACCGGCGCCGTCATCTGCGCCCTGAACACCTGGGCGACGATGCGATCGACGAGCGTGGGTGCCGAGGCGCTCGACCGACCGCTGCCGCCCCAGCCGGCCCTGTCCGGGCCGGCCTTGCCCCAGCCGGCGGAGTGAGCCGATGCTCAGGCTGCACTACAATCTCGAGAAGATCTCGATGGGTCTGGTGGCAGGGATCATCGTCGCCGCCTCGATCGGCGGCATCGTCGAGATCGCCCCGCTCTTCACCATCGACGAGACGGTGACGATCCCGGACGACATGCGCCCGCACACGCCGCTCGAGCTCGCCGGCCGCGAGATCTTCATGCGCGAGGGCTGCTACGCCTGCCACAGCCAGATGATCCGCACCCTGGCCGACGAGATCGACCGCTATGGACCCTATTCCCTGCCGGCGGAATCGGCCTATGACCATCCCATGCTCTGGGGGTCGAAGCGCACCGGGCCCGATCTGGCGCGGGTCGGCGGCAAGTATTCCGACCCCTGGCACGTGGCCCACCTGATCGACCCGCGCGCCGTCGTGCCCGCCTCGATCATGCCGGCCTATCCTTGGCTGCTGGAGCCGCTCGACACCGGCAATCTCGGCGCCGAGCTCGCCACGCTCGCCCGCCTCGGCGTCCCCTACACCGAGGAGATGGCGACGAACGCCGCGGCCGACGCGCGGGCCCAGGTCGACCCGGACAGCGACGGGGCGGCGGATGTCGCCACGCGCTACGGCGAGACGGTCGCGATTCGCGATTTCGACGGCGATCCCGCCCGCCTGACCGAGATGGACGCGCTGGTGGCCTATCTCCAGTCGCTCGGCACGCTGACCCACGTGGCGTTCGAGACCGAAGCCGTGAAAGAGCCGGAGGAGGCGCCATGATGCCGTCGCACGAGACGCTGGTGGTCCTCGCCAAGACCTTCGGCCTCTTCTGGATGATGGGCTTCTTCCTGATCGTCGCGGTGCTGGCCTACCGGCCGAGCCGGAGGGCCGCCTACGAGCGCGTCGCCCGCTCCATCCTGCCCGGCGCCGATCAGCGCGATCCTGGCGGACGCCAGTCCGGAGACCGGGCATGAGCGGCTCCGACGGCGAAGTGCCCGACGTCGACCCGGTGACCGGCTACCAGACCACCGGCCACGACTGGAACGGCATCAAGGAGCTCAACACGCCGTTCCCGATCTTCGTGATCATGATCCTCGGGCTGACCGTGGTCTACTCGGTCATCGCCTGGGTGCTGCTGCCGGCCTGGCCCATCGGCCGCGACTTCACGCGCGGCCTGCTCGGCCTCGACCAGGGCGAGATGGCCGTGGCGGGGTACCAGCGGCTGGCGGACGGCCGCGAGGACTGGATGGCCCGCTTCGCCGAAGGCGATTTCGATGCCATCATGGCCGATCCTGCCCTCATGGCCAAGGCGATGCCAGCGGCGCACCGGCTCTTCCTCGACAACTGCGCCGCCTGCCACGGGACGGATGCGACCGGCGGGCCCGGCTTTCCCAATCTCGCCGACAGCGACTGGCTCTGGGGCGGTGCCCCCGCGACCATTGCCGAGACGCTGCGCGTCGGCATCAACAGCTCGCATCCCGAGACGCGCTTCGGGCAGATGCCGGCCTTCGGCCACGACCAGATGCTGGAGCGCGCCGAGATCGAGACGCTGACCACCTACGTGCAGGCGCTCTCGACCGGCCAGGCCGATCCCGAGAGCGAGGGCGGGACGCTGTTCGCCGACAACTGCGCGAGCTGCCACGGCGAGGGTGGCGTGGGCGGGCTCGAGATCGGCGCCCCCTCGCTCGTCGACGGCCATTGGATCTACGGCGGCGATCGCGCCACGATCTTCGCCACCCTGCAGCGCGGCCGGCAGGGTGTCATGCCGGCCTGGGCGGATCGGTTGAGCACGGCCGAGATCAACCTTTTGGCGGTCTACGTGTCGGGGCTCGCCGCGGAGCACGAGGCCCTGGCCAGTCGATGAGGGGTCGATAGATGAGGCTTCAGCCGATGAGGGGCCAGCCGATGAGCGGACGCTGGAGCCAGAAGCGCCTCGCCATCCTCGCCGCCCTGGTGCTCGCCGGCGTCTTCGTCGCGGCCAACGTGCACCTCGTGACCGTGGCCTTCACCTCGCAGCCCGCCTGCGTGGCGCCCACGATCGACAGGCCGGCCGCGAAGCCCGCATGCTGACCCCTTGCTCAAAGGCCGTTCGATGAAAAGACGCGCGATCCTGGAGCCGCTGCCGACCCTCCACCCGCCACTTCGGCCGCCGAGCGCCTTCGCCCGCCACCTGCCGGCAGCGGCGGCGCTGGACTGGCTCAAGGCCGGCTGGGCGGACCTCCGTGCCGCACCCGGCCCCAGCCTCGCCTATGGCGCCTTCCTCTTCGCCCTGTCGCTCGCCGTGCTGGCGGTGCTCTGGGCCGCCGGCCTCCTCTACCTGGTGCTGCCGGCGGTGTCCGGCTTCCTGATCGTCGGGCCCTTCCTCGCGGTCGGCCTCTACGAGAAGAGCCGGGCGCGCGAGGCGGGTCGCCCGCTCGGCCTCGGCCAGATGATCCTGGTGCGTCCCGTCTCTGGCGCGCAGCTCGCCTATGCCGGGCTGTTCCTGGGGCTCCTGGTGCTGTTCTGGATCAGGGCCGCCGATCTGCTCTATGCGCTCTTCTTCGGCCTCAATCCCTTTCCGGGCGCCGACGAGGCGATGATCAACGTCCTGACCACGCCGCGCGGCTGGGCGCTGATCCTGGTGGGCAGCGCCGTTGGCGCCATCTTCGCCGCCTTCGCCTTCGCCATCAGCCTGTTCTCGATCCCGATGATGATGTCCGGGCAGCGCGACGCCCTGACCGCGATGGGCATGAGCTTCGCCATGACCGCCCACAACCTGAAGGTGGTGCTGGCCTGGGGCGTCATCGTCGCGATCGGCCTCGCCTTCTCGGTGGCGACCTTCCTCCTCGGCCTGATCGTCGTCTTCCCGGTGCTCGGCTACGGCACTTGGCACGCGTGGCGCGCCATCGGCGGCACGACCGACCAGCCATGACCTATCTCGTCCTGGTGCCCTTCTCGATCGCCATGGGCTTGGTCGGCCTCGGCGCCTTCTTCTGGGCGCTCCGCCACGACCAGTTCGACGATCCCGACGGCGCCGCCGAGCGCATCCTCTCCCCCGACCCCGCCCCCGCGCGCCCCCGCCAGCCCAAGGGCCCAGGGCACACGAGCGCCAGGACCGTCAGCCGGACCGACCGCCGCCCTTAAAGAGTCCTGACCCCATAAGCGTGACCGCTCGGGCTTATGGGGTCAGGACTCTTTTTCCTCAGCGGATCAGCGCGACGTTGCGAAAGCCGGCGAGGCGCAGCGCCGCGTGGGTCAGGAGGAGGGCGCCGACCACGACCGCCATGATGCAGACCGAGAAGGCGGCGGCCTGGTTGGTCGCACCCCGGTCCTCGAGCAGCAGGACCGAGACGGCGGCCACCTGGGTCGAGGGCGTGATCAGGAAGATCACCGCCGAGAGGGTCACCATCGAGCGCATGAAGAAGAAGACGGCGATCCCGACCAGGGTCGGGGCGAGGAGCGGCAGGGTGACCTTGCGGAAGGTCATGAGCCGGGTGCCGCCCAGGGTCGCCGACGCCTCGTCGAAGGTCGGGCTGATCTGCTTCAGGCTGGTCGAGGCGATCAGGAAGCCCTGGGCGTGGTAGTGGTAGACGTTGCAGATGGCGATGATCAAAAGCGTGCCGTAGATCAGGTAGACCGGGTTGGCGGGGTTGTTGAAGGCCAGGATGTAGCCGAGGCCCAGGACCATGCCGGGCACCGCCGCCGGCAGGATCGAGACGAAGTAGAGCGGGCGCGAGGCGGCCGATCTCAGCCGCTCGACCACGTAGGACGCGGCCGTTATGGCGACCACGCCGATGCCGGCCGCCATGAGGCCGATCATGATCGAGTTCCACAGGGGCTGGATGCCGTTCTGCACGTCGAAGGCGTAGTGCCGAAGGCTGAGGTTCATCCGGTACGGCCAGAGATCGACGAAGCTGGCGAAGACCACGACGGCGACGATGGCGAGGATGGCCGTGGCGATGACGAGGACGATCGCCGTGAAGGCGGCGTCGCGGCCAGGGCTCGGGACAATGACCAGCGGCCGCGACTGCTCGCCGACCACGGCGAACTGGCGAGCACTGATGTACTTGTCGCCGATGGCGGCGATGGCGGCGGGGACCAGGAGGATCATGCCGATCACCGTGCCGCGCTCGAAGTTCGCCTGGCCGATGACCTGGTTGTAGACCTCGGTCGCGAGCACGCCGTAATCGCCGCCGATCACCATGGGGTTGCCGAAATCGGTGATGACCAGGGTGAAGGAGACGAAGATCGCGGCGGCGAGGCCGTAGCGGGTCGCGGGCAGCGTCACCGTGCGAAAGACGCGGCCGGGGCCGGCCCCCAGCATCTCGGCCGATTCGTAGAGGCTGGCATCGGCCACGGCGAGCGCCGCCGAGAGGATCAGGAAGGCGTAGGGAAAGACGTAGAGCACCATCGCGATCACGATGCCCCAGTAGCCGTAGATGTCGATCCCGGCATCGAGCGTGCGGTTGATCAGGCCGTTCCTGCCGAAGAGCAGGACGAGGCCCTGCGCCTGGACCAAAGACGGGGCGAAGATCGGCACGATCGCGACCATGCGAAAGAAGCCCTTCCAGGGGATCATGGCCCGCTGGACGGCGTAGGCGAAGAGATAGGCGAGGAGGACGGCTATGGCGGTGCTGACCAGGGTCACCGCGAAGGAGTTCCAGAGAATGCCCAGAAACCGCTCGGCGCCGAGCATCCGGGTGTAGTTGGCGAAGCCGAGCCCCGTATCGGTGACGAAGCTGCGGCCGAGGATGAAGGCGAGCGGGTAGAGGATGAAGAGCACGAGCGGGGCGGCGATCAGGAGCGTCACGAGCACCACCGGCAGCCGGTCGTGGCGCGGCGGGCTGGCGAGCGCCCCGCTCAGCGCCATTCGAGCACCCGGAGCGCCGTCTCTGGCAGCTCGACCGCGAGTGGCGCGCCGGCGGCGAGGCGATCGGGCCGGACCCCGTGCAGCTCGGCCAAAAGGGGAGGGTCGTCGTCCGGCGAGCCCTCGACCCGCAGCACCAGATGGGTGAGGTTGCCGAGAAAGATCGCCTGCTCCAGCCTCGCCCTGAGAGCCCCTTCCGGGGCCGCCTCGGGTGCCAGGACGCGGACCGCCTCGGGGCGGATGCCGACCAGAGCCGGTCGGCGGCCCGCCACCCTGCCCGCCGGCAACGCCATCCGGCGGCCGCAGACGCTGCCGTCGCCGGCCACCGGCAGCGCGTTGATGCGGCCGACGAACTCGGCGACGAAGCGGGTCTCGGGGCGGTCGTAGAGATCGGCCGCCGTGCCCACCTGCTCGATCCGGCCGGCGCGCATGACGACGACGCGATCGGCCATGGTCAGCGCCTCCTCCTGGTCGTGCGTCACCATGATGGTGGTGATGCCGAGGCGCTGCTGGAGCGCCCTGATCTCGAGCCGCAGCCCTTCGCGGACCTTGGCGTCCAGGGCCGAGAGCGGCTCGTCGAGGAGCAGCAGGGCCGGGTTCGGGGCGATGGCGCGGGCCAGCGCCACACGCTGCTGCTGGCCGCCCGAGAGCTGCGAGGGCAGCTTCCTCGCATGGTCCTCGAGGCCGATCAACCGCAGCATCTCCTGGACGCGCGTCCTGATCCGGTCCCTGGCCCAGCGCCGGCACTCGAGCCCGTAGGCGATGTTCTCCCTGGCGTCGCGGTTGGGGAAGAGCGAGTAGGACTGGAAGACGACGCCGAAGTTCCGCAGCCTGGCTGGCGTCCTGATCAGATCGGCGCCGTCCAGCAGCACGGCGCCCTCGTTCGCCGTCTCGAGCCCGGCGACGACGCGCAGCAACGTGGTCTTGCCGCAGCCCGAGGGGCCGAGAAAGCAGACCAGCTCGCCCTGCTCGATGTCGAGATCGAGGGCGTCGAGGGCGGTCAGGGCGCCGAAGCGCTTGACCACCCCCCGGATCTGCAGCGTCACCGGCCGCCGGCCCTCGTCCCTCGCCCCGGCCTCAGTTGTCGAACTCGGCCGTCCACTGCTCGAGCACGCGGTCGCGGTTCTCCGCCGACCAGGCGAAGTCCATGTCGTACATCACCGAGCCGATATCCTCCGGCAGCCCGGCCGCCTTGAACTTCTCGGGCATGGCGCCGCCGGAGACCGTGACGATCTCCTTCCAGTCGTAATAGGTGTCGACCGCGTGGTCGGAGAGCGTCCAGGCGAGGAACTGCTTGGCGGCCTCCTGGTGCTTCGAGCTCTTCATCAGCGCGTTCGCCTCGAGCTCGTTGCCGGCGCCCTCGGCCGGGATCACCATGGTGATCGGATAGCCCTCGGCGATGTTCTTGATCGCCCGCAAGGCAAAGGACGCGCCGATGGCGTACTCGCCCTGGCTCGCGGCGTTGCAGGGCTTGGAGCCGCTCTTGATGTACTGGGCGATGTTCTTGTCGAGGCCGCGGAGATATTCCCAGCCCGCCTCCTCGCCCTTCATCTGCAGGATCGAGGCGATCTGCAGGTAGCCCGTGCCCGAGCTCGCCGGGTTGGGCATGACGATCTCGCCCTTGTAGACCGGATCGAGGAGATCCTCCCACGAGGTCGGCATCGGCAGGTTCTTGGCCTTCAGCACCTCGTTGTTGACGCAGAAGGCGGCCATGTAGCCGGTGACGGCGAACCAGCGGCCCTCGGGGTCGCGAAAGCGCGCCGGCACGCGGTCGATATTGGCGGGCTCGTAGGACTCCAGCATCGCCAGGATGCGCGGGTCGACCATCGAGGTGACCGCCCAGCCCCAGATCACGTCGTGCTGCGGATTGGCCGATTCGGCCAGCATGCGGGCCTGCAGGTCTCCGGTCGAGAGCCGCAGCACGTCGACGTCGAGATCCGGCAGGTCCTCCTTCATCGCCGCGAGGAAGGCCGCGAGCTCGTCCTCCTCGTAGGAGGTGTAGACCGTGATCGTCTCGGCCCGGGCCATGCCGGCGAGCGCGAACGCCCCGACCAGCCCGATCGCCAGATGCCGCCCGAATATCCCGCCACGCATGGTGCCGGTCTCCCCTCTCTCTTGGCCGTCGCCCCGGCGACAGTCGGTTTTCTTGGCGCCGCCACGCGGCCTGGGCCCCCGGCGACGTCGGGGAAGAATATCGGTGGCGCTCCACGGCGGCAAGGATGGTGACGGCGCGAGTCGTACCGGGCGGGCCGGAAGCGCCGCCGGCGAAACAACGGGGTCAGGACTCTTTAGCGTGCGCGGCGCCCGGCACCGCCGGTCGGCGGCGCACCCGGCATCCACTTGCGTGGTGCGTCGAACGGGCGCATCCTCGCCGGTGTCGAGCACGAGCGGGAGGTAATGCCATGGGCGATCTGCCGGTGGTGACGGGCGAGAGCACGCTGGCCAACAGCTTTCTCGGGAGCAACATGCAGATCTGCGTGGTCACCCGGGACTTCCGGCGGACCATGGCGGGGCTGGCCAAGGCGGGCATCGGGCCGTGGCGGGTCTACACGTTCGGCCCGAAAACCGTGCGCGACATCACCTATCGCGGACGCCCGTCCGATCACTCGATGAAGCTCGGGCTGGCCTTCTCGGGCAGCATGATGTGGGAGATCGTCCAGCCGCTGACCGGGCCCAGCATCTACGAGGAGTTCCTGGAGGCGCATGGCGAAGGCATTCATCATGTCGCCTTCGACTGCAACCATATCCCCTGGGACCAGCAGCTTTTGGCCTTCGAGGAGCGGGGCTACGCGATGATCCAGTCGGGGCTCTGGCAAGGCAAGGTGCCGTACGCCTATTTCGAGACCGAGGGCGACATCACCACCACGATCGAGATCTTCAAGGTGCCGGAGGGCTTCGTCTGGCCCGAGCCCGAGGAATGGTATCCAGGGCCACCGCCGGCCGCCTGACCGCCGCCATCGGCCGCGCGCCGTTCGGACGCGGCGAGGCTGTCAGGCGGCCGATCCACGCATCGCGCCGCCCGAAGCCGCCGTTTTCCGACTTGCGGAGCCTCAGTCGTCGAGGACGAACGTTATCTCCAGGTTGACCTTGAAGCCGGAGATGCTGCTGCCGTCGATCATGACGTTCTGCTCCTTCACCCAGGCGCTCTTGATGTTGCGGAGCGTCTTCGAGGCGCGGGTGATGCCTTGCCTCACGGCATCGTCGAAGCTCTTGGTCGAGGTGGCCGAGATCTCGGTGACGCGGGCGACGGTCATGGTTTCCTCCTGGTCGTTGCAGCCTTGCTCATGGCGCTGCCGCCGGCTGTGAACGGCAACGCAACAGATAGCATACTTCAGCCGCCAGCACCCGCTCCGGTTCCGGGCAGGCTCAGGAAATCGACGACGGAGCGCCTCGCGGCACCCGCAGCGCCCCGCGCCCGCAGCTCAAGCGGCCGCTCAAAGCGGCCGCTTGAGCCAGCGTGACAGCACGCCCACGATGCCTTCGCGAAAGAGCAGGACACCCAAGACGAAGATGACACCCTGGATGACCGTGACCCAGGCGCCGAAGGTGGCGAGGTAGTTCTGCATGGCGACGATCAGGGCGGCACCGACCAAGGGGCCGAAGAGGGTGCCCATGCCGCCCAGCAGCGTCATCAGCACGACCTCGCCGGACATCGTCCAGTGCACGTCGGTGAGCGAGGCGAGCTGGAAGACCTGGCTCTTGGTGGCGCCGGCGAGGCCGGCCAGGGTGGCGGAGAGGATGAAGACGAGGAGCTTGTAGCGGTCGACGTCGTAGCCGAGCGAGATCGCCCGGGGCTCGTTCTCGCGAATGGCCTTCAGGACCTCGCCGAAGGGCGAGTGGACGATGCGGTGGATCAGGAGGATGCCGCCGAAGGTGACGGCCAGGACGAACCAGTAGAGCGCCAGGTTGTCCTGCAGCGGGACCAGGCCGAGAAGATCGCCGCGCGGCACCGACTGGATGCCGTCCTCGCCGCCGGTGAAGGGCGCCTGGAGCGCGATGAAATAGACCATCTGGGCGAAGGCCAGCGTCACCATGGCGAAGTAGATGCCCTGCCGGCGGATCGCCAGGGCGCCGATGGCGAGGCCCAGCAGCGCCGCCGCCGCCGTGCCGCTGAGGACGGCGAGCTCCGGCGAGAAGCCCCAGACCTTGGCGGCGTAGGCGGCGATGTAGCTGGCGCTGCCGAAGAAGGCGGCGTGGCCGAACGACAGGAGCCCGCCGAAGCCGAGCAGCAGGTTGAAGGCGGCGGCGAAGAGCGCGAAGCACATCACGTTCATCGCGAAGACCGGGTAGACGAGGTAGGGCAGCACCAGGAGCCCGGCGAGCAGGACGAGGAAGATCACCTTGTGCAGGCGCGTCATGCCGGCCACCGGGGCGACGGGCGCCGCGGCCCGGTCCCCGCCTTTGGCGATCAAGGCGCTCTCCCGAACAGGCCGCCCGGCCGGACCAGGAGCACGATGGCCATGATGACGAAGATCACGACGGCAGAGCCCTCGGGATAGAAGACGCGGGTCAGGCCCTCGATGACGCCGAGGCCGTAGCCCGTGAGGATCGCCCCCATGATCGAGCCCATGCCGCCGATCACGACGACGGCGAAGACGGTGATGATCAGGTCCGCGCCCATGTTGGGGTTGACCGAGTAGATCGGCGCCGCCAGCACCCCGGCGAAGCCGGCGAGCCCGACGCCGAAGCCATAGGTGAGGGTGATCATCCGCGGCACATTGATGCCGAAGGCGCCGACCAGCGTCGGGTTCTCGGTGGCGGCCCGCAGATAGGCGCCGAGCCTCGTCCGCTCGATCATGAACCAGGTGGCGAGGCAGACGACGACGGAGGCGACGACGACCCAGCCGCGATAGGTCGGCAGGAACATGAAGCCCAGGTTGTAGCCGCCGCCGAGCGAGTCCGGGATGCGGTAGGGCAGGCCGGAGATGCCGTAGTAGTTGCGAAACAGGCCCTGGATGATCAAGGCGAGGCCGAAGGTCAAGAGCAGGCCGTAGAGATGGTCCAGATGGTAGAGCCGCCGGATCATGGTCCGCTCCAGGACGATCCCGAAGGCGGCCATGACGAGGGGTGCGAGGACCAGGGCCGGCCAGTAGCCGATGCCGAGATAGCTCAGGAGCATCCAGGCGACGAAGGCGCCCATCATGTACTGGGCGCCATGGGCGAAGTTGATGATGTTGAGCAGGCCGAAGATCACCGCGAGGCCGAGCGACAGCACGGCGTAGAAGGAGCCGTTGATCAGGCCGAGCAGGAGCTGGCCCATCAGCACCTGCGGCGATATTCCCAATGCCCCGAGCATGGCACCCCGTTCGTTTCGTTGGGCGGCACAGCCGCGCCGGCTCCGGCACCGGCGCGGCGGGCAGCGTCAGCCTACTTCTTGGTGAAGTCGCACTGGTCGAGCATCGGCAGGAAGGCGTCCTCGCCGGCGATCGTCGCCACCTGCTCGTAGAGGTCCCACTCGCCGGTCGATTCGTCGGGCGACTTGACCTCGAACAGGTACATGTCGTGGATCGCCCTGCCGTCGGCGCGGATATAGCCCTTGCCGAAGAGCGGGTCGTCGAACGGCGTCTCCTTCATCTTGGCGACCACCGACTGGCTGTCCTTGCTGCCGACCGCCTCGACCGCGCGCAGGTAATGCATGGTGCTCGAATAGACGCCCGCCTGCACCATGGTCGGCTTGTTGCCCTGGCGCTCCTCGAACCGCTCGGACCACGCGCGCGTGGCGTCGTTCTGGTCCCAGTAGAAGGCCTCGGTCAGCGACAGGCCCTGCGCCGTCCGGGCACCGAGCGCATGCACGTCGGTGACGAACATCAAGAGCGCCGCCAACTTCTGGCCGGCCTGGGTGATGCCGAACTCGGAAGCCTGCTTGATGGCGTTGACCGTGTCGCCGCCGGCATTGGCGAGGCCGATCACGTCCGCCCCGCTGCCCTGCGCCTGCAGGAGGAAGGACGAGAAGTCGGTGGCCGGGAACGGCACGTTGACGGTGCCGACGACCTCGCCGCCATTGGCCTTGACGACGGCTGCCGTCTGCTCCTCGAGCGAATGGCCGAAGGCGTAGTCGGCGGTCAGGAAGAACCACTTCTTGCCGCCCGCCTCGGTCATCGCCTTGCCGGTGCCGTTGGCGAGCGCTGCGGTGTCGTAGGTCCAGTGGATCGTCGAGGGCTTGCAGTGGGCACCCGTGAGGTCGGTCGAGCCGGCGCCCGAATCGATGAACACCTTGTCCATCTGGGCCGTGATGTCGGCCACGGCCAGCGCCACCGACGAGGTCGGCACGTCGAGGATGACGTCGACACCCTCCTCCTCGTACCACTTCCGGGCGATGCTCGAGCCGATGTCGGGCTTGTTCTGGTGGTCGGCCGAGACGATCTCGACCTTGATGCCCTTCTCGTCGGCCTTGAAATCCTCGACCGCCATGCGCGCGGCCACGACCGAGCCCTCGCCGGCGAGGTCCGCGTAGATGCCCGAGCGATCGTTCAGCACGCCGAGCTTCAGGTCGATCTCCGCCGCGAGGACGGGTGCCACCCCGAGCGTCGTCATCAGTGCCGTGCCCAGCAAGAGGCGTTTCATCATGCCGTTTCTCCAGATGGTGGCGCGAGGCGGCGCCGGTTGCGAAATCACACGCCCAGATAGGCGTGCAGCTTGTCAATGCTGGCGTTGAGCTCGGCATTGGCGATCACGTCGACCGCCTTGCCCTGGTCGATGACATAATGCCGGTCGGCCACCGAGGCGGCAAAGCGGAAGTTCTGCTCCACCAGCACGATGGTGAAGCCCTCCTTCTTCAGCTCCTGGATCGTCCGGCCGATCTGCTGGACGATCACCGGGGCCAGCCCCTCGGTCGGCTCGTCGAGCAAAAGGAGGCGGGCGCCGGTGCGCAGGATGCGGGCGATCGCCAGCATCTGCTGCTCGCCGCCCGAGAGCTTGGTGCCCTGGCTGCGCCGGCGCTCCTTGAGGTTGGGGAAGAGGTCGTGGATGCGCTCGACGCTCAGGCCGCCGTCCCTGATGCGCGGCGGCAGCATCAGGTTCTCCTCGACGCTCAGGGACGAGAAGATGCCGCGCTCCTCGGGGCAGAGCGCCATGCCGAGCCGGGCGATCTGTCGCGGCTCGAGGCCGATCGTCTCGTGGCCGTCGAAGAGAACGGAGCCCTGGCGCCGCCGCAAAATGCCCATGAGCGCCAGCAGCGTCGTCGTCTTGCCGGCGCCGTTGCGCCCCAGCAGGGTGACGACCTCGCCTTCGCGCACCTCGAAGTCGACGCCGTGCAGCACATGGCTCTCGCCGTACCAGCCCTCGAGCCGCCGCACCTGCAGCAGCGGCTCGCCGGCCGCGAGATCGTTCGCCCGGGCCGCCGCCTCAACCATGGCCCGCCCCGATATAGGCCTCGATCACCTCGGGCGCCTTCGATATCGTCGCATAGTCCCCCTCGGCCAGGATCTCGCCCCGGGCGAGGACGGTGATCCGGTCGGAGAGATCGGCGACCACCGAGAGATTGTGCTCGACCATCAGGATGGTGCGGTTTTGCGCGATCCTGCGGATCAGGGCCGAGATGCGCTCGATGTCGGCCTCGGTCATGCCGGCCATGGGCTCGTCGAGCAGCAGCATGGCGGGATCGAGCGCCAGCGTCGTGGCGATCTCGAGCGCCCGCTTGCGGCCATAGGGCAGCTCGGCCGCGCGATGCTGCTCGAAGTCGAGCAGCCCGACCTCGTCGAGCAGGCGGCGCGCCGCGTCGTCGAAGGTGGAGAGGGCCTTCTCGCTGCGCCAGAAGTCGAAGCTCTCGCCGCGCTTGCGCTGCAGCGCCACGCGCACGTTCTGCAGCACGCTCAGATCGGCGAACACGGCCGAGATCTGGAACGACCGCACCATGCCGAGCCGCGCGATCTCCGCCGGCGCCAGCCTGGTGATGTCGCGGCCCTCATAGGTGATGGTGCCGCGCGTCGGCTGCAGGAACTTGGTCAGAAGGTTGAAGCAGGTGGTCTTGCCGGCGCCGTTCGGCCCGATCAGCGCATGGATCGTGCCCTTCTCGACCTCGAGGTCGACATTGTTGACCGCCACGAAGCCCTTGAACTCCTTGGTCAGCCCTGTCGCCCGCAGTGCCGTGCCCATGCCGTCGCCACCCCGTCACACGTTCGGCCGGCACGCTCGCACATCAAGCCGACGCCCGCCCACGCTTGGTATCAGGTCGCCACGTTTTGTAAACCGGGCGCGCAGCGGCAGCTGGCTGCCTGGTCTCGAAGCGAGGTGGTCAGACGGCTGAAACATCCGGTGCGTGTGGTTCGAGCGGCCCGATCCGGTTGACATGGATCAAGGCGCATATGCGTCTTGCGGCATAGTCATCCTGTCATGCAGGAGATTCTGGCCGCGCTTGCCGATCCGACCCGCCGCGCTGCCCTGGCGCTCCTTTGGGACGGGGGCGAGCATTGCGTCTGCGAGCTGATGACCCGCCTCGGCGCGAGCCAGAGCCGGATGTCGCGGCACATGAAGGCGCTGCGCGAGGCCGGTGTCGTCCTCGACAGGCGCGACGCGCAATGGGTGCGCTATCGCCGGAACCCGGGCTTGGCGCCGGAGCTGGCGGCGGTGATCGACGCGGTGCTGGCCGCGGAAAACGGCACGGAAAGGAAGGTCGCATGACCATCGCCATGCACGCCTCGGCCGCGCATCGCGGGGCGCCTGACTGGCTATGGTATCTGGGCGTGCCCGCCGCCGGCGTCGTGCTCTATCTGCTCTACGGCCAGCTCATCCCGATTGCCGAATGGGTGACGGCGCTCTTCCCGGTGGCGCGCGACAGCCACACGGGCGAGGCCATCGCCTTCTTCGTCTACGACGTGCCCAAGGTCCTGCTGCTGCTGACCGGCATCGTCTTCGTCACCGGCGTGCTGCGCAGCTGGTTCAGCCCGGAGAAGACCCGCGCGATCCTGGCGGGCAAGCGCGAGATCTGGGGCTATCCGCTCGCCTCCCTGCTGGGCGTGCTGACGCCGTTCTGCTCGTGCTCCTCGGTGCCGCTCTTCATCGGCTTCGTCTCGGCGGGCATTCCCCTGGGTGTCACCTTCTCCTTCCTGATCGCGGGGCCGATGGTGGGGCCGGTAGGGCTCGGGCTGCTCTACGGCCTCGTCGGCTGGGAGATCGCCACGATCTACCTGGTCTTCGGCTTCACCATCGCCACCGTCGCCGGGCTCGTCCTCGGCCGGATGCGGCTGGAGCGGTATCTGCAGGACTGGGTGCGCGAGCTGAACGCAGGCCCCGTGGGCGATCTGCCGGAAGAGCGGCTCACGCTGGTCGACCGGCTGAAGATCGGCCTCGGCCAGGTGCGCGAGATCGTAGGCAGGGTCTGGATCTGGGTGCTGGTGGGCATCGGCATCGGCGCCGCCATCCACGGTTATATCCCCGAGGAGATGATGCTGCGGATCATGGGCGGCGAGGCATGGTGGTCGGTTCCCGCCGCCGTGGTCGTGGGCGTGCCCATGTACACCAACGCCGCCGGCGTCATCCCGATCGTCGAGGCTCTGCTGGGCAAGGGTGCAGCGATCGGGACGACGCTCGCGTTCATGATGTCGGTGATCGCGCTCAGCCTGCCCGAGATGATCATCCTCAAGCAGGTGCTGACCCTCCGGCTGATCGCGATCTTCATCGCCGTTGTCTCGGCGGGCATCCTCGCCACCGGCTTCCTCTTCAACGCCATCCTCTGAAAGGGCACGCAAATGAAAACCGTCAGGGTCTACGGTCCGGGCTGCAAACGCTGCGCCGCCACGGAAGCCATGGTCAGGGACGCCGCGGCGAGGCTCGGCGTCGAGGTCGAGATCGAGAAGGTGACGGACGCGAAATCCATCGCCATGGCGGGGGTGATCTCCACGCCCGGCATCGCGGTGGACGGCAAGCTCGTCCATGCCGGCGGCCTGCCTGACGCGGCGAAGCTCGACGGCTGGCTCGCCGCCTGATCGGCGCCGTCCTCACGGTCGGGCTCATGGTCGTTCCAGTGCCTGCCCAGGGGCGGAGTCCTAATGGGGTCAGGACTCATTAGTTCCCGCCGGGCTCCTGTCGACCCGCTGCGGCATCGCCCGCCTTGCCATCACCGGCCGAAGGGACCCGATCGAGCCCGAAGGCCCCGCCAAGGTCGACGAAGCCGCGCCCGCCGTTCACCCCGGCCCGTAGAACGCGTCGACCAGCGACAGCGACACCGCCGGCACGTAGGTCACCAGCAGCAGGACCAGCATCAGCACGGCGATGAATGGCAGGTTGGTCCGGGTCGTCCTCCAGATGTCGGTCCGGGCGATCGAGCAGGCGGTGACCAGCACGCTGGCGACGGGCGGGGTCTGCTGGCCGAGCGCGATGTTGAGGGTCAGCAGGATGCCGAACTGGATCGGGTCGATGCCGAGCTGGTGCACCAGCGGCATGAAGATCGGCACGGTCAGGATGATCGCCGCCGCCCCGTGCAGCACCATGCCGACGAAGAAGAGGAAGACGTTGATGATCATCAGGACGAGGAGCTTGTCCTCGGTGATCGTGGTGATGCCGGCGGCGAGCCGCTGCGGCAGCTCGGTCTCGGTCAGATAGAGCCCGAGCACGGCGGAGGCGGCCACCAGCAGCATCACCACGGCGGTCTGGATCACCCCGTCGATCAAGGCGTCGTAGAGCTTGGCCAGGTTGATCTCGCGGTAGACGAAGCCGCCGATCAGCAGGGCCGCCACGACCGCGAGCCCGGCCCCTTCGGTGGCGGTGACGAAGCCGCCGAAGATGCCGCCCAGGATGATGATCGGCAGGATCAGGGCCCAGGCCGCGTCCCTGGTCGCGGTCCAGAGCCGACACAGGCTGAAGGCTTCCTCGCGCGGCAGGTCGTAGCGCACGGCGAAGTAGTAGCAGAGGCCCATCATCAGGAAGCCGCCCAAGAGCCCCGGCACGATGCCGGCGACGAACAGGCGCACGATCGAGGTGTCCGACAGGGCGCCGTAGAGGATCATCGGGATCGAGGGCGGGATGATGATGGCGAGCGAGGCCGAGGAGGAGGTGATCGCGGCGGCCAGCCGCGGATGGTAGCCCTTCCTCTTCATCGCCGGGATCAGGACCGAGCCGATCGCCGCGACGTCGGCCACGGCCGAGCCGGAGATCTCGGCGAAGAACAGCGAGACCCCGACATTGACCATGGCCAGGCCGCCGCGCAGGAAGCCGATCATCGCCGAGACGAAGGCGATCAGCCGCTGCGAGATGCCGCCGGTGTTCATCAGCGCACCGGCCAGGATGAAGAGCGGGATGGCGATCAGGGGAAAGCTCGTGGCCCCGTCGTAGAACGCGAGCGCCGCGTTGAGGAAGCCCAGATGGCCGTTGTGGAGCCAGACGCCGACCAGGGCGCAGGACAGGATGGCGACGGCGATCGGCAGGCCGATGGCGATCATGGCGAACATCGAGAGGAGGATCAGGGCGGCGGTCATCGGTCGCGCCCCTCGCGTTCGCGCAGGCTTCGCCCTTCCGCCGCGGCGCGGGCGATCTCGTGCTCGATCTCGCGCGTCTCGGGGTCGACGCCGCCCATGACGGCGGCATGGCGCTCGCCCAGGGTGCAGAGCCGGGCGAGGATGATGACGGCGGCGCTGACCGGCAGGATGCCCTGCACGAAGGCCCGGCTCACCCAGCGGACCGAGACCATCGTCTCGTTGCCGAAGATCTCGAGGATGGCCCAGCCCGCCCAGCCGATGATCGCGAAGGTGACGAGGAAGATCGCCTCGACCAGGCAGAAGAGCACGAGGCGGCCGGCGCGCGGCAGGCCGAAGAGCAGGCCGTTGAAGCCCAGATGCGCGTCCTTGAGGGTCGCCAGCCCGGCGCCGGTGAAGGTGATCCAGGCGAGCAGCACCGAGGCCACCTCGTCGTACCAGATGAGCGAGTTGCCGGAGTAGCGGAAGCTGACCCCGAGCAGGACCACGAGGGCCAGAAGGACCAGGATGGTCAGCGTCACCGCCTTGAGGACGATGTCGAGCCAATGCGCCAGGTGCGACATGCGCGCTCTTTCGCTACCGAAACGGTTTGAGCAGGGCGAAGGGGCCGGGGATTTCCCGGCCCCGGGCCGTCAGTCGGCGAGCGACATCGCCTGGTCGATCAGCGCCTGGCCGTTCTCGACCTCGGCGCTGAACTTCTCGTAGAGCGGCTTGGAGGCGTCGACGAAAGCCTGGCGGTTCGCCTCGTTGACCAGCATCCCGCCATCCTTCAGCTTCTGCAGGAGGCCGTCGTCCTCGGCGGCACCCCGCTCGCGCGCCCAAAGCGCCACCTCCTGCGCCGTCTCCGCCAAGACCTGCTGGATCTCGGGATCGAGCTTCTCGAAGGTGGCGATGCCGACCGTGGGATAGGCCGGCGAATAGACGTGGTTGGTCAAGGACAGATACTTCTGCACCTCGTTCAGCTTGCCGGCGGCGATATTGGTCAGGGGATTCTCCTGGCCGTCGATGACCCCGGTCTGCAGCCCGACGAACACCTCCGAGAACGACATCGGCGTCGGGTTGGCGCCATAGGCCTGGAACATCGCCACCCGCCAGGACGAGTTGGGCGTGCGGATCTTCAACCCCTCGAGGTCGGCCGGCACGTCGATCGGGCGGACATTGTTGGTGATCTGGCGAAAGCCGTTCTCCCAGATCGCCAGCGGTCGGTAGCCCTGCGCCTCGGCGGCGGGCACCAGCACATCCTTGAACAGCGTCTCGTCGATGCGCGCCAGCTGCTCGCGGTCCTTGACCAGGAACGGCAGGTCGAAGAGCGCGTATTCGGGTGCTATCTCGGGCATGGTCGAGGACGGCAGGGTCAGGAGCATGGTGCCGAGCTTGATCTTCTGCAGCATGTCCTTGTCCTTGCCGAGCTGCGAGGAGTCGAACACCTTGACCACCGCCTTGTCGCCGAGCTTCTCGTTGACGCGGCGGGCGAACTCGCTGGCCGACTGCTCCTGCAGCGAGCCGGTGGCGGCGCTGATGCCGAAGATCAGCTCCTGCTGCGCATGCGCCGACACGGACGTCGCGAGCAGCGCTGCCGCGGCGAGCATGACTTTCAAGCTTTGCATCTGGCCTTCCTCCTTGGTGATGAGCGGCGCGGGTTGCCGCCGCCTGCTTGCATCGGGACGTCAGGTCGAACGATTGGCGGCACCCTGCTCTTCGGCCCGCCGGACGAGGTCGGCGAGCGGCAGGTCCGGCGCTCCCTTGAAATGCCCGGCGCGCGCGGCGAGGCCGAGCCCGAGCTCCAGCGCCTTCTCGCTCGCCCCCGAATTGGCGATGCCCCGGCCCGCGATGTCGTAGGCGGTGCCGTGCGCCGGGGTGACGATGGGGAAGGGGTAGCCGGCGATCAGGGTCACCCCGCGATCGAAGCCGATGAGCTTGATCGCGATCTGGCCCTGGTCGTGATACATGGTCACGACCGCGTCGAACTCGCCCTTGAGGGCGCGCACGAACACGGTGTCGGACGGCACCGGCCCGGTGGCGGCGATCTGCATCGCCCGGGCCCGCTCGACGGCGGGGCGGATGATGGCGTCGTCCTCGGTGCCGAAATTGCCGCCGTCGCCGGCATGCGGGTTGAGGGCCGCGACACCCAGGCGCGGCCGCTCGAAGCCGGCGCCCTGCATCACCTCGACCGTCAGCCGCAGGCTGTCGAAGATCTTCTCCTCGCTCAGCGAGGCCGCGACCTGCGCCAGCGGGATGTGCGAGGTGACCCGGGCGTTCCACACCTCGTCGAGCACGTTGAACTCGCGGCCGCTGCGGGCAGCGTCGATGGTGCGGTCGATGAAGCCGATCTCGTCGACATAGTCGGCTTCGGCGAGCCGCATCGCATGCTTGTTGAAAGGGGTGAAGAGGACGAGGTCGGCGAAGCCCGCGCTGGCCGCGAGGAGGGCGCAGCGGAAGTTCAGCAGCGCCGAAGCGCCGCCCTCGGCGCTCGACGAGCCGATGGCGATCGTCGCCGGGTCGCAATGGCCGAGGTCGATGAAGCAGGATTCCGCGGGCCGCTCGTGCCTCAGCGATGCGGCGTCGCGCTCCGGCAGATCGAGGGTCACACCGGCATGGCGCTCCCCCATCGCCAGCACCCGGCGGTCGCCGAAGACCAGCATGACCGCCTCCTGGCCCGCCTCGCCGGCCAGGAGTCGCGCCGACAACTCCGGGCTGATGCCGGAGGGATCGCCCATGGCGAAGGCGACGACCGCCCTGTCTTGCATGCTGTTTCCTTCGTGCTCTGGATTTTGTATACAGAATACGGACGGAGGGACGCAAGCCCTCTCTTTCGACCACGCCAGCGGATGGCTCCATGGAACCAGGCACCGATCCCGACGACACGCGCCCGCCCGGCACCGCGCCGATCGCGCGCAGCAGCCTGCACGAGCAGGTCACCAACCGCATTCGTGACATGATCATCGAGGGCCGGCTCGAATCCGGCGCCCGGATCAACGAGGCGGCGCTGATCCGCGACCTCGGCGTGTCGCGCACCCCGTTCCGCGAGGCGCTGCGCACGCTCGCCGCCGAGAATCTGGTCGAGATCCGGCCCTCGCTCGGCAGCGTCGTGCGCAAGCTGACGCCGGACGAGGTCTTCGCCATGCTGCAGGTGCTGGCCGAGCTCGAGCGGCTGGCGGGCCGGCTCTGCTGCGAGCGGGCCAGCGATGCGGAGCTCGGGGCGCTCCTCGCCGTGCACGACGCGATGATGGAGCACTACGCGCGTCGCGACCGGCTGCCCTACTACAAGGCCAACCAGGAGATCCACTCGAGGATCGCCCGCCTCTCGCGCAACCCCATTCTGCTCGAGGTCCAGGCCGGCCTGCAGTCGCGGCTCAAGCGCATCCGCTACATCGGCAACCGCAGCCCGGAGCGCTGGGCCGGCGCCGTCGCCGAGCACGAGGAGATGGCCCGGGCGCTTCGGGCCCGCGACGGCGACCGCCTCGGCGACGTCCTCGCCCGCCACCTGGCCAACACCTGGGACCGCGTGAAGGACGTCGTCTGAGCCCCAAAGGGGTCAGGACTCTTTGCAGCCCCAAAGGGGTCAGGACTCTTTGCAGCTCCAAAGGGGTCAGGACTCTTTAGGACGGGACGCCGCGGGAGTGGCGGGATCCGAGGGCGACCGCCTGCCTTCCCGGCTGCCCCATCCGCCGCGATCCCCTGCGGCCTTGCCCCCCGCGTCATGATCACGAACGCTTATGATCACCTCGCCCGACCGGCGGCGCGGCCGTCCCCGCCGCCCCTTGACAGCGTTTCGGCGCTCGGGTTGTTGCATCCGACGCATCAATTCGGCTCGGGTTGTTGCATCGGATGCAACAGCGACCCCGCGCCTGTTGCATCGGATGCACCATAAGCGGACGTGATGTTGCATCCGATGCATCATTCGCCCCGGGATGATGCATCGGATGCAACATCCCGGGCGAACGAACCCAAGGATTCGACGAACGAACCCGCCGGGGAGGCCAGAAGACGCGGCTGGTCGACGAACGAACCCGAGCCTCGGCGAACGAACCCGAGAGCGGCCAACGCCTTGTCGCGAAAGATGTTTTCCCGTCCGAGGCGGTTTTTCGGGCGACCTTGCGCCGGGCGAGCCCCGGATTGCCGAACGGACCCGACGCGGCCTTGCCATTCGAGGCGCTTTAGGTTATAAATCCCATACAGTGGGAGCCGGCGAGGCCCCGGCCTACTGCTTGACGCTGCCCGCGGCGAGGCCGGAGGTGAGGCGGGTCTGCAGCGGCAGGAAGAGCAGCAGCGTCGGGGCGGTGGTCAAGGCCGAGGCGGCCATGATCTTGCCCCATTCGGACGTGTCCTCGCCGAAGAAGGCGTAGAGGGCCAAGGGCATGGTCTTGAGCTGGGTCTTGGTCAGGAAGGCGAGCGCGAACAGGTACTCGGTCCAGCAGAGCATGAAGGCGTAGGTGGCCGTGGCGACGATGCCCGGCAGCATGATCGGGAAGATGACCAGCCAGATCGCCTGGAAGCGCGAGCAGCCGTCGATGATCGCCGCCTCGTCGAGCGAGCGCGGCACGCCCTCGAGGTAGCCGACCAGGAGGTAGACCGAGAAGGGGATGGTGATCGCCGTGTAGACGAAGAGCATCGAGAGGTGGTTGTTCAGCATCCCCAGCCTGGCGAGCAGGATGAAGAGCGGGGTCACCAGGATGATCCAGGGAAAGCACTGGCCGAGCAGCACCGAGCCGAAGATCAGGCTCTTGCCGCGAAAGCGCATGCGCGAGAAGGTGTAGGCGGCGATGGTGGAGACGAAGGTCGAGATCAGCACGGCGCCGACGCACAAGTAGAGGCTGTTCAGGATGTTGCGGGCGAAGCCGGTCTGGAAGAGGGCGACATAGTTCTCGAGCGTGAAGTCGAAGCGGGTCGAGGAGAACATGGTGGCCGGGGTCTTGAAGCTGGCGACGATGATCCAGGCCGTGGGGTAGACGAGGAAGACCATGACCAGCAGAGTGAGCAGGACCAGGGCCAGCTCGCCCGGCAGGGAGAAGCCGGTGTTGACGCGAAAGGCCCGCGGCACGCCAGCCGCGGCTGCCATCAGAACACCTCCTTGAATTCGCGCTGGGCGATGAAGCGGAGATAGATCATGCCGAAGGCGACCATCAGCGTCGCCATGACCACGCCGACGGCCGAGCTGTAGCCCATGCGGCCGTCGACGAAGGCCTTGATGTAGACCTCGGTCGCCATGACGTTGGTGTAGAGGCCGGGGCCGCCGGCGGTGGTCAGCCAGACATAAACGAAGTTGTTGAAGGTCCAGAAGGTGGACATCAGCGTCATCACGATGATCGCGGGCTTGAGATGCGGGATGATGACGAAGCGCAGGCGCTGCCAGCGGCTGGCCCCGTCCATCTCGGCCGCCTCGAGGAGCTCGGACGGCAGCGACTGCAGGGCGGCGAGGAAGGTGAGCACCACCAGCGGCAGGGTGTTCCAGGTGATGATGGTGATCAGCGCCGGCCAGACCCAGGCCGCTTCCGAGAGGAAGGCGATCGGCTGGTCGACCAGGCCCGTGGCCAGGAGCGCCTTGTTGATGTCGCCGAGCTGCGGGTTGAGCAGCCAGCGCCAGGCGACGATGGCGACGATCGGCGGCGTCGCCCAAGGCACCAGGAGGAGGACGCGGCTGATGGTCTTGAGCCGGTACTTCTCCAGGACCTTCGAGTTCAACAGCAGGGCCAGGCCGAGGCCCAGGGCGATGCGAACGGCGACGCCGACCAGGGTCAGCCAGACGACGGTGTTGAAGACGACGCGGTGGAAATCGTCGCTGGTGACCAGCTCCATGTAGTTGGCGACGCCGATCCAGGCGCCGCCCTGCTTCAGGCCGAAGAGCGAAAGATCGGTGAAGCTGACCTCGATATTGTAGAGCGTCGGGTAGACGTAGAACATGACCAGGAAGAAGAAGGCCGGCACCAGCATGAAGGCGATGAACGGCCGTTCCCCCTTGATTCCCCGGGGCGCCTTGATGCCCCGGGCCGCCTCGATCCCGCGGGCGGTCGGAACGGCAGCGTTGCGCACGGGATCAGCGACGGCTCAGAGCAGGCTCTGGACGAAGGCGAGCAGCTCGTCGGCGGCCTCCTTCGACGTCTTCTCGCCGATGAACGCGGCGCCGAAGCTGCGCGAGGTCTGGTTCCACATGGCGCCGATGGCGGCCGGGCCGCGGGCATAGGGACCCCAGCTCCGCGCCCCTTCCGAGAACTGCTTCTGGAAGCCGGTCATCTCGGCCGGGAACGGCTTCTTGACGAGGAGCGCCTGCTGCGCCGGGTAGTACTGGGTGTTGTAGTTCTCGAAGAACTCCCAGGAATTCAGCCACTGCATCAGCTTCCAGCTCTCTTCCGGGTGGTCGGTGTTGGCGTTGACGCACATCGACTGGCCGCCCAGATGCGTGGTCGGCTTGCCCGAGCCGTGCGGCGTCATGGCCGTGGTGAAGGGCAGCTCCTTCCCCGGGTTGCGCTCGCGCCACTGGTCGAAGATCTGGACCGCGGTGAAGACCGGCACCGAGGTCGCGAGCATGTCGCCCTTGATCATCTGCTCGAGGATCGTGGGATCGTTCCAGGCATCCATGGCGAGCGCGCCCGGCACCGTCAGGCCCTCGTCGAGATAGGTCTTGTAGTAGTCGATGACGCTGGCGACCTGGTCGGCCCCGATGCCGAGCCGGTAGCCGCCGGCCCCGTCGCCCTCGACCAGCGTGCCGCCATCCGACCACCAGTTGAAGTTGGCGAGGAACCAGATGGTGTTGGCGGCCGAGGTGCCGGCGGCGAAGCCGAAGCCGATCTTGCCGATCTCCTTGGCCTTGCGGCTGGCGGCGAGCAGCTCGTCCCAGGTCTCCGGCACCTTCTCGACGCCGGCCTCCTTCATGACCTCGGTGTTGTAGATCATCGCCCAGGTGTCGGTGGCGAAAGGCACGCCGTAGATGCTCTCCTCGTCGTCGCCGAGGACGAGGTCGGTGGCGATGAAGTCCTGGAAGCCGTTCTCGCCGATGCCGTGCTCGTCGATCAGCTTGTTGAGCCGCATGCAGGCACCGGCGGTGCCGAGATCCTTGATCCAGACGAAGGCCAGATGGATGACGTCGGGGCCGGCGCCGGTCGCCGCCTCGCGGATGAGCTGGTCGCGCGCGTCCTTGAAGGCGAGGCGCTCCATGGTGACGGTGATGCCCGGATTGAGCTCCTCGAACCGGTCGAGCCCGGCCTGGATCTCGTCGACATTGTCATAGGCGTAGCGGAACGTCAGCTCGGTGTCCGCCGCCGCCACGGTGGCGTAAAGGCCGGTCGTGGCCATGGCAGCCAGCGCCAGGCCTCGATAGGTCCAGGGCATGGTCGTCTCGCCTCCCTCTCTGGGCACCCGTTGTCGGCGCCTGTTGCTTCCCGACAAGGTTATCGAAATCATAACCACCGGACAATCTCGGAGCTTCACGATGGCCGTCGGTTTCCGTTATGCCGGTTGGCAGGGCAGGGCACGCAGCAGCGGGGGAAACGAGGAATGACCGAGCCGAGCAACCTGCTGCTCATCCTCTCCGACAACCACAACCGCGCCTTCTCGGGTGCCTACGGCCATCCGCAGGCGGTGACCCCGAACCTGGACGCCCTCGCGGCTCGCGGCGTGACGTTCGATGCCGCCTATGCCGCGAGCCCCCTCTGCTGTCCGTCGCGGGCCGCCCTCGCGACCGGCCGTTTCCCCCACCAGACCGGCTACTGGGACAACGCCATCACCTATGACGGGCGGGTGACCTCGTGGATGCGCCGGCTCCGGGACCAGGGGCACGAGGTGGTGTCGGTCGGCAAGCTGCATTTCCGCGGCTCGGAGGACGACAACGGCTTCTCCGAGGAGCGGCTCGCCATGCACATCCTGAACGGCAAGGGTGGCGTGCACATGCTGCTCCGCGGCTTCGACGACGAGCAGGTGAACAGGGGCCAATTCGAGCTCTACATGGAGCGCTCGGGCGTCGGCGAGGCACCCTACCAGGCGTTCGACCGGCGGATCACCGAGAGCGCCATCGACTGGCTCGCCGAGCGCCGGCGGCGTGGCGGCTCGAAGCCCTTCGTGCTCCTCGTCTCCTATCCGAGCCCGCACCCGCCCTTCTCGGTGCCGGCCCAGTTCTTCGAGGGCATCGACGAGCAGGGCGTGCGGCTGCCGGCCGGCTGGCGGCCACCAGCGCGAAGCGAGCATCCGGCCGACCGGCACCTCCGGCGCATCATGGACACCGGTCCCTTGACCGACGAGGCACGGGTGCGGCGCATCCAGGCGGGCTACCTGGCGCTGATCGCCCATCTCGACGCCGAGATCGGCAAGCTGCTGCAGGGCCTCGAGGCCGCCGGCTTCGCCCGTGACACGCGCGTCCTCTACACCAGCGACCACGGCGATCTCGTGGGCCAGAACGGGCTCCTCGGCAAATCCTGCCTCTACGAGGGCTCGATCGGCGTGCCGCTGATCATGGCCGGGCCGGGCATTCCCGAAGGCGGCCGGTGCTCGCAGATCGCGAGCCATGTCGACCTCTATCCGACCATCGTCGAGTGCGTCGGCGGCCGGCTCGAGGCCGACGACGCGGACCTGCCCGGCCGCACGCTCTGGCCGGCGCTCCTGGGCCGGGAAGCGGCCGTCCGGGGCTTCGCCGAGTACCACGCAGTGGGCTCGAAAGCCGGCATGTTCATGCTGCGCGACGGGCGCTGGAAGCTGATCCATCACGTCGGCATGCCGGCCCAGCTCTTCGATCTCGAGGCCGACCCGGACGAGCTCGACGACCTCGGGCCGGACCATCCGGAGGTCGCGCGCCTAGAGGCTCTGCTCCGACAGGTTTGCGATCCCGAGGCGGTGGATGCCCGGGCCAAGGCGGACCAGCGCGCCAAGGCGGATTTCTGGGGCGGGCGGGACGCCGTGGCCAAGGAGGGGCTCCTGGTCTACACCCCGCCGCCCGGCGCCGAAGCGGAGATCGTGGCATGACGCAGCGACCCAATATCCTCTGGTACTGCACCGACCAGCAGCGCTGGGACACGATCCGAAGCCTCGGCAACCCGCACATCAACACGCCGCGGCTCGATGCCTTCCTCGCCGGTGGCGTCGCCTTCGAGAACGCGTATTGCCAGAGCCCGATCTGCACGCCGTCCAGGGCTGCGATGCTGACCGGCCGCTATCCCGCCTCGACCCACGTGCATCGCAACGGCAACGCCCATTTCACGCCGGCCGAGAAGCTGGTGACCAGGATATTGGCCGATGCCGGCTACGACTGCGGCCTGATCGGCAAGCTCCACCTCCAGGCCGCCAAGGGGCACGAGCAGCGGTGCGACGACGGCTATCGGCTCTGGGAATGGAGCCACCATCCAAAGCCCGACCTCGACGTCGAGCATCACGCCTATCATCGCTGGCTGGTCGAGGAGAAGGGGGTCGATCCGGTCGCGCTGCACGCCGGCATCGAGCCCTTCTGCGGCGCCGGCATGCCGGAGGAGCTGCACCAGACGACCTGGATCACCGAGCGGGCGATCAGCTTCATCAACGAGGAGCGCGCCGGTCCCTGGATGCTGTCGCTCAATCCCTTCGACCCGCATCCGCCCTTCGATCCGCCAGAGAGCTATCTCGACCGCTACGATCCGGCATCGCTGCCACCTTCAGCCTTCAGGCCCGCCGACATCGAGCGGCAGAAGGCGTTCGCCGGCCTGACCCAGCAGACGCCCGAGGCGATCGACCCGACGGGGCCGATGCCGAAGGTGACCCTGACCCCCGAGGAGCGGCTGACCACCGGCTACAAGCCGCCGAAGCTGTACAACGGCCGGATCGTCAAGGCCGCCTATTACGCGATGATCGAGCTGATCGACACGCAGTTCGGCCGGCTGCTCGACGCGCTCGAAGCGAGCGGCCAGCTCGACAACACGCTCATCCTCTTCCATTCCGACCACGGCGAGATGCTCGGCGACCACGGCCTGCTCTACAAGGGCTGCCGCTTCTTCGAGGGCCTCGTGCACGTGCCGATGATCTGGTCCTGGCGCGGCCGCACGCGAGCCGACCTCAGGAGCGAGGCCCTGGTCGAGCTGGTCGACATCGCACCCACCCTGCTCGAGGCCGTCGGGCTCGAAGTGCCCGCCAACATGCAGGGCCGCTCGCTCTGGCCGATCCTGACCGGCGAGGCGGCGCCGGACCGCCACAAGGACCACGTGATCTCGGAGTTCAACGACGCGCTCGGCTCCGCCACCGGCCGGGGCCCGAGCCACGGCAGCATGTATTTCGACGGGCGCTACAAGCACATCCTCTACCAGGGCACCGGCCTCGGCGAGCTCTACGACCTCGAGGCCGATCCGGACGAGTTCGACAACCGTTTCAACGACCCGGACCTGGTCGGGCTGCGGCTCGAGCTGATGCACAGGCACTGCGACGCGCTGCTCGCCACGTCGGACGCCGGAATCGAGCGGGTGGCGATCTATTGAGCGACATGCCGGGCAGTCCCGACTTGCGCCGATGGCGCCTCTGCTGCCATGATTATCGGAATAGGAGCGATAACCGGGATACCGCTCCGGGAGGCAAATGACGATGGCGAAGCGGCCCAACATCCTGCTGATCACCTCCGATCAGCAGCGTGGCGACTGTCTCGGTTGCGAGGGGCGGGGTGTGAAGACGCCGCATATCGACCTTCTGGCCGAGCAGGGCACCCGCTTCGCCACCTGCATCACGCCGAACAATGTCTGCCAGCCGACCCGCGCCTCGATCCTCACCGGGCTCCTGCCGCGCACCCATGGCGTCGCCGATAACGGTCTCGACCTGCCGCCGGCCACGGGCGAGCAGGGCTTCGCCGGGCGATTGTCCAGGGCCGGCTACCGCAGTGCCCTGATCGGCAAGCCGCATTTCGCCACCTCGCACACCTTCGATCCGACCGGCACGCCGGAATGCCGGGGCTCGATGCATCTCTGGGGCGAGGACTGGAACGGCCCCTACATGGGCTTCGACCATGTCGAGCTCGTGATCGAGGGCCACAACCAGTGGCCGCCCGAGCGCCCGCCCTCGGGCCAGCATTACGAGCGCTGGTACTACCAGGACGGCCTGGGCGACCTGAAGAACGAGCTCTTCAGGACCAATGCCGGGCCGGACACGCATGGCGCACCGCAGACCTGGCATTCGGGCCTGCCGGTCGCCTGGCACAATTCGAGCTGGGTCGGCGATCGCACCGTCTCTTATCTCGACCGCCACCAGGCCGAGCACGAGGACCAGCCTTTCGTGCTCTGGGCGTCCTTCCCCGACCCGCACCACCCTTTCGACTGCCCCGTCCCCTGGAGCCTGCTGCACGACCCCGCCCTGGTCGACCTGCCCGAGCACCGCACGCTCGATCTGGAGAGGCGGCCCTGGTGGCACCGCGCCTCGCTCGAGGGCAAGCCGAAGATCAGGGAGGATCTGGCCAGGATCCGCGAGCAGTACTCGCGCGTCCGCCAGCTCAGCGACGCCGAGCTTCGCGAGATCATCGCCAACACCTACGGCATGCTGGCGCTGATCGACCACAATGTCGGCCGGATCATGGCCGAGCTGCACCGGCTCGGCATCGCCGACAACACGCTCGTCGTCTACGCCAGCGACCACGGCGACTGGCTCGGCGATCACGGCCTCCTGCTCAAGGGGCCGATGGCCTACGAGGGCCTGATGCGGGTGCCGCTGGTGATGCGCGGGCCGGGCGTGCCCGAGGGCAGGGTAATCCACGACCCCGTCTCGACCCTCGACCTCGGCGCCACCTTCCTCGACGCGGCCGGCGTCGAGCGGCCGGCGCATTGGCACAGCCGCAGCCTCCTGCCGGTGCTGCGCGGCGACGAGCACCGCGAGTTCGCGCTCAACGAGTGGGACCTGAACGCCTCGCGCTGCGGCGTCGAGCTGAAGCTCCGGACGGTGCGCACGAGGACGCACAGGCTGACGCTCGAGGTGGTCTCGGGTGCGGGCGAGCTCTACGACCTCGTGGCGGACCCGCACGAGATGACAAATCTCTTCGACGACCCGGCCTGCGCAGCCATCCAGGGTGCCCTGACCGCGATGATCGAGAGTCGACCCGACGATGCGCTGGAGCCACCTCTGACGCCGGTCGGCATGGCCTGAAGGACGGGTGGGATCCCTCGAGGGAGCAGCGATGAATCAGCCAGAGCACAGGAGGTGCAGGACCATGTCATTCACCCGCCGTCAAACGCTCGGAACCGGAGCCGGTCTCCTCGGCAGCACGCTTCTGCCAAGGCTGGCGAGAGCCCAGGAATGGCCGACCCGGCCGATCACGGTTGCCATGGCCGCCCCGGCCGGCGGTGCCACCGATCTCGGCACGCGCGCCGTCACCGAGCTGATGCGCGAGCCTCTCGGCGTCCGCGCCATCGCCTTTCAGGACATGTCGGGCGCCGGTGGCGTGCAGGCCATGGACTACATCATGACCCAGCCGGCCGACGGCAATTTCTGGCTCGGTGCCAACGACGTGATCGAGGCCTTCCCGAGCCTCGGCCGGATCGACTACGACTGGCGTGATTTCGATTTCTGGATGTCGGGCGGCACGAGCTGCGCCATCGTCGTGCCGGGCGACAGCCCGTATGAGACCTTCGACCAGTGGCTCAATGCCGTGATGGAGAAGCCGGGCGAGGTCGCCATCGCCTCCACGCCCTCGGGCTCGCTCTGGTCGAATGCCGCGGTCTACCTGCAGCAGAAGATGGGCCTCGATTTCCGCCTCGCCAATTATGCCGGCGGCGGCCCGACCGTGCGCGCCGTTCTGGCCGGCGAGACGAGCTGCGCCTCGGTCGGGGTCACGCCGACGGTCAACTTCCTGAAGTCGGGCGAGCTGCGCGCCCTCGCCGCCTGGACGCCCCAGACCTGGGAGGTGGCCGGCGTCGCCATTCCCTCGATCCTGGAATATGTCGACGACCCGATCCTCGAGCGCACCTTGCCCTGGACCAACATCCACGGCATAGCGCTCAAGAAGGGTGTCGACGAGGCGATCCTCGAGAAGATCGACGCGGCCTTCAACACGGCGGTGAACGATCCGTCGATGGACGAGATGTACGACAGCAAGGCCTTCTTCCCCTTCCGCGCCCCGCGCCAGGTGGCCAACGACCTGATGGGCGAGCGCACCGCGCTGCAGGCCTACATCATCGAGGTCATTCTCGGCACCGCGGTGAAGACCCGGGACGAGCTCGGCATCGCCAAGATCGAGGACGCCTGAAACCTGAAAGAGGTGGGCGGCGTCTTTCGGCGCCGCCCGCACGCCCCAGCCGGATGAGCGGAATGGACCAGAGCGGGCGAGCCCAGCCGGAGAAGAAGAGCTTCTACGCCAGCCCGGAGAAGGCGGCGCCCGACTTCGTCACCGGCGTCCTGCTCTTCCTCCTGAGCCTCTACGTGCTCGTCACGTCCTTGAGGATGCCGCATTTCGCCGGCAGCGGCTGGCTCGGCTCGCCCGGGCTGACGCCAGGGTTGATCGCCTTCGTCCTTCTCCTTCTGTCGCTGGCGTTGATCTATCGCGCCCGCGACTTCCGCCTCAAAATCGGCCCCCTGCAGCCGCGGATCGAGGGGCTTCGGGCTGGCGCTTGCTTCGCCATGATCTTCGTCTACATCCTGGTGACACCGCTGATCGGCTACGTGCCCGCGACCTTCGCCCTCCTCTTCGTCTTCCAGACCGCCTATGCCCGCAAGCTCTCGGTGCGCTACGTGCTCATCTGGAGCATCGGCCTCAGTGCGTTCTTGACGTTCGTTCTCTGGTACGTCTTCGGCGAGATCTTCTTCGTGCCGCTGCCGTGACAATGCTCACCCCATCGTTCGGCCGGGCCAGGAGGTAGCTGGATGCTCGAGGAAGTCGGCCGGCTCCTGCTCGATCCCTGGGCGATCTTCACGATCCTCTGGTCGATGACGCTCGGCATCATCATGGGCGCCATGCCGGGCCTCACCGGGCCCATGGCCATGGCGCTCCTGCTCGGCATCGCCTACACGATGCAGACCGAGTACTCGATCCTCGCCATGATGCTGATCTACATGGGCGGGGTCTATGGTGGCAGCCTTTCGGCCATCCTCCTCAACATCCCGGGCGCGCCCGCTTCCGCCGCGACCGCGATCGACGGCTACCAGCTCGCCTTGCAGGGCAAGGCCGGCAGGGCCATTGCGCTGACCACCATCGCGTCCTGCATCGGCACGCTGATCGCCATCGCCTTCCTCGCCTTCCTGACACCCTGGCTGGTCAAGGTCTCGCTGCTGTTCACCTCGTGGGAGCTTCTGCTCCTGGTGCTGCTCGGCGTGATGATGGCCGGCTCGCTCACCGGCGACGACCCGATCAAGGGCTGGATCGCCGGCATGGGCGGCCTGCTGGTCGCGCAGGTCGGCCTCGACGACCTGCACATGTACCCGCGCTTCTCCTTCGGCTCGCACTATCTCGAGGCCGGGGTCGGCCTCGTCGCCGCGATCGTCGGGCTCTTCGGCATCAGCCAGGTGATCGTGGCGATGCGCGATCGCGATGTCGATCTCGAGCCCGTCACCCACAAGATCGGCCGCATCATGCCGACCCTCGAGGATCTCAAGGGGCGGGTCCGGGTGGTCCTGCAGTCGGGCGTGATCGGCAGCATCATCGGCATCCTGCCCGGGCTCGGCGCCGACATGGGGGCCTGGATCTCCTACGTGGTGGCCAAGCGCACCAGCCGCCATCCGGAGCTCTACGGCAAGGGCTCGACCGAGGGCGTGATCGCCGCCGAGACCGGCAACAATGCCGTCGTCCCCTCGTCGCTGATCCCGGTGATAGCCCTCGGGCTGCCCGGCAGCGGCGGGGCCGCGATCATCATGGCCGCGCTCTTCGTCCACGGGCTGACGCCGGGGCCGATGTTCCTCTTCGAGAATCGCGACCTCTTCGAGTACATGGTGATCGGGCTGCTCTTCGGCGTCGTCGCCATGCTGATCGTGGGCCTCCTCCTGGCGCATGTCATCATCCACGTGCTCTTGATCCCGCGCGAGAACATCATGGCCGTGGTGGTCGCCATGGGCGTCATGGGGGCCTATGCCTCGAAGCTGCAATACGGCGACGTCTGGATGATGCTGGCCTTCGGGGCGCTGGCCTATGTGATGCGGCGGCTGGACTACCCGCTCGCGCCGATGGTGCTCGGCATCGTTCTCGGCAGCCTGCTCGACGAGTTCCTGCGCAACGCCATGATCATCGGCGGCGGTGACCTCTCGCCCCTCGTGACCCGGCCGATCTCGCTCGGCCTCCTCATCGTGCTCGTGCTCACCATGGTCGGCAGCTTGCCGATGCTGCGTCGCTGGCTGGTCCGCCTGGTGATCGGCAGCCGGCGGCCGGCGGCCTCGGCCGAATGACCAGCCTCGCCCGCCGGCAGCGGCGCCGGAATGCCCGCCGGCCGGCCGCGCGGGCCACGCCACCGGTGGCCATTGCCGCGGGCCGGCCCAATCTGGACGACATGGTGCGGCTCGCAGGTGGCGAGTTCCGCATGGGCTCCGACCGCCACTACCCCGAGGAGGCGCCGTCCCGGCGGGTCCGCGTCGGCGCCTTCTGGATCGACCCCTATCCGGTGACCAACGCCGATTTCGCCCGCTTCGTCGCCGCCACCGGCTATGTCACCGAGGCGGAGCGGCCGATCGATGCGGCACTCTATCCCGGCATCGACCCTGGCCTGCTCGTCCCCGGTGCCCTCGTCTTCCGCCCGACCACCGGCCCGGTCGATCTCCGGAACTTCCGCCAGTGGTGGGACTATGTCCCGGGTGCCTGCTGGCGGGCGCCCGAGGGGCCGGGCTCCGAGGCCCTGGCGGAGCATCCCGTCGTCCACGTCACGGTCGGGGATGCCCTGGCCTTCGCCCGCTGGCGCGGCAAGACCCTGCCGACCGAGGCCATGTGGGAATTCGCGGCCCGTGGCGGGCTCGAGGATGCGGACTATTGCTGGGGCAACGCCTTCGAGCCCGAAGGGCGACCCATGGCCCAGACCTGGCATGGCCGGTTCCCTTACGAGAACCTTGCGCCGGACGGCTGGCAGCGGACCTCGCCGGTCGGCAGCTATCCGGCCAACGCCTTCGGGCTCTTCGACATGACGGGCAATGTCTGGGAGTGGACCACCGACTGGTACACCGACCGGCACGCGCCCGACGCCGCCAAGCCCTGCTGCTTGCCGAGCGATCCGCGTGGCGGCACGAGGGAAGGCAGCATCGACCCCTTCGCGCCGCATCTGCAAATCCCGCGCAAGGTGGTCAAGGGCGGCTCCTTCCTCTGCACCGACCAGTACTGCCTGCGCTATCGGCCGGCCGCGCGGCAAGGCCAGGCGATCGATACGGCGATCCGCCATCTGGGCTTTCGCTGCGCGGTGCCGGCGGCCGAAGGGGAGCGAGCGACATGAGCGAGGGCGAGCTCGCCGGCAAGGTGGCGACCGTCACGGGTGCCACGCGCGGCATCGGCAAGGCCACGGCCCGGCTCTTGGCCGAGTCGGGCGCCTCGGTCGTCATCTGCTCGAGGAGCGAGGCGGACGTGGCGACGACCCTGGCCGAGGCCGAGGCGGCCGGCCTCGCCATGGCCGGGCTGGCCCTCGATCTGGCGGAGCCGGCGAGCGCCGCGCGGCTGACGAAGCTCGCCCTCGAGCGCACCATCGGCAACCCGCACGAGATCACCATCTCCGACGGCTCGGAGCACAAGGATCTGGCGGCCGAGTTCATCCGCCACGTGATCTTCGATCCCGAGATCACGACCGCCTATTTCGAAGCCTCGGCCCAGCTCTCGACCGGCAGCATGCCGCTTCTGACCAGCGGCAAGATGGGCGAGGACGCCTGCACCCAAATCTTCGTCGAGGCCCTGCGGGACACCAACGACAACCCGATCAAGAGCCCGAAGTTCTATGCCGTGATGGACGATCTGGTCGTGGCGCTCCAGTCGATCATCCAGGGCGGCGACATGGAGGGCGAGCTCGCCAAGGCCCAACGCAAGGCCGAGCGGACGATGAGCCGCTGGGCTCTTCAGCCATCCGGCCGATCGAGCAGGTCGATCCGATAGCCGTCGCCGTTCTCCTGGCGATGGGACCAGGAGGCGAGCGCTTCGCGCAGGATCGAGGTGGAGGCGGGGCCCGAAAGGGTCTCGCCCGTCGATCCGAGCCAGGAGACGACGACGATGCGGGCGCCTGGTGCCGCATGGGCCTCGCACCAGGCGGCGAGCCGGACGATCTCCTCCCGGGTCATGAAGTAGAGCACTTCCGAAAGCATGATCAGGTCGGGGGTGAGCCCGGGCAGGTCATCCGGGGCAATGCCGGCGACGAGCTGGACGTGCGGCTTGCCGGGGAGGCGTGCCCGTGCCGCCTCGACCGCACGCGGCACGCAGTCGATGCCGAGGAGCGCCTGAACGCGCGATGCCAGAAGCTCGGTCAAGGCGCCGATGCCACAGCCGATCTCGACCGCCTGCCGAACCGGGCGATCGCCCAGGGCAGCCAGGGTCCGCGCGTATTTCGCCCGTTCGTAGACGCGCGTGGTGTGTCCCCAGGGATCGGGGCTCTGCCGGTAGAGCCGGTGCAAATGGCGGCTCGTCCGTTCAAGTGGCAAGGTAGATCTCGGGATGGTCGACGAAATGGTCCTGCATCCATTCGGGCATGACGAAGCCCGTCGGGTCATCGGCGATGAGCGCGGTCATCTGCGTTCGATGACAGGCCAGAGCCCGTCGCTTGCGGGCCCTGGCGGCGGTGTCGCCGACGATCAGGTGCGCCTCGGCGAAGCCGGGCTCGGGCCCGCCTTCCCGAAACCGGCCCCAGATCGGATAATGCAGAAGGCGAGCCCGATGATCGGCGCCGCGTGCGCCCTCGACCAGCCGGGCAGTGCTCGCATGGTCGCCGTGCGGATCGTGCGGCCAGGTGGTCAGCACGAGCGCCGCAGGGCCGCGGGGCAAATGTCTGGCCAGCCGCCCGCAGGCGGCAGCGAGCTCCGGCCCCTTCTCGGGCAGCCCGGTATCGGGATAGCCCAGCCAGACCACCTTCGCGGCCGGCGCCAGCGAGCGCACCGCCCGGCTCAGCTCCAGCCGCCGCTCGGCGGCGAGCCGGTCGGGCGGCCAGTCTCTGGAAGCCGGATGCGACCGGCTGCCGTCGGTCATGCAGACGACGGTGACGGGCAGGCCGCGCTCCCCTGCCGCGAGCAGCAGGAGGCCACAACCCAGTGTCTCGTCGTCGGGGTGCGGGGCCACGATGCACAGCGTCTCGACGCCGTCGAGCAGATCGGCGGCGGTGCCGGCTGGGCGGTCGCGAAGTGCCGCCAGGAGCGGGAATGGTGGCCGGGGGCTCACGCGATCCCCCAGCGCGCCAGCTCGTCGTCATCGCCGAGAATGCGCTCCATGGCGCGATGGCCCATGCCGTCGGGATCGGCCTGGCGCAGATAGAGCTGCAGGTCGCGGCGGATCCGCTCGGCCGGGTGCGACAGCGCGAACGAGGCGGCACCCATCGCCTCGTCGGCCATCTGCAGGAGGCGGGCGGCCTCCTCGGCCACCTTGAGGCGGGTGAGCACCGCCACCCGGGCTGCTGCCGGCGGGGCCGCCGGTGCTTCCGTCGCCCGGGCGGCCGACTCGACCCAGAGACGCGCCGTCTCGCACGCCGTGACCAGTTGGCGCAGCCGGGCAGCCTGCAGGGGAGCGGTTGCCTGGCGGCGCGCGCGGAGCTGATCGGCGGCATGGCCGGCGATCGCGTACATCCCGCCGAGCTGCACGGCGGCATAGCGCCAGACACCGCCCTCGAAGGTGGGCTCGCAAAAATAGGCGTCCGGCCCGCCGAGCACCTGCGCCTTGGTGATGTGGAGCCCATCGAGATTGCAGCGCCCCGAGGCCGTGGCCCTCATTCCCGAGACCGCCCATTCGCCCGGGAAGAGCCGTCCGGCGAGGGCAGTGGTCGGCAGGGCGACCAGGAGCGTTCGATCGTCCTGGTCGCGCGCGGTCACGATGGCGACATCGACGACATCGGCGCCGGAGGCGAAGAGCTTCTCGCCTTCGAGTCGCAGCCCGCCCTTCTGCGCCGGCGCCAGCCGCACGGGATGCGGTCCCTCCGCTCCCCAGACGCCGAACAGCCCGCCGGCGCGTGCCGAGGCGAAGAGGTCCGAGCGAACGTCGTCCTTGGCGTGGAGAGCCACGAGCTTGAGCGCGTTGACGTGGCCCTCGAGGAGGCGTCCGGCCGAGAGATTGGCACGTCCGATCGCGGTCAGCATCCGCGCCAGCCGAACTGGGTCCGCCGGCTCGTGCGCGAGGCCGAGCCCGCCATCGGCGACCGGCACCGCGGCGGCGAGCAGCCCGTGACGGCGGAGCTCGGCAACCAGCGGCGCCGCCGGGCACTCCTCCGCCGCCGGCACGGAATGACAGCGGATGGCCAGGGCGCAGCGGTCGACATCGGCGTCGAACGACGTCGCGGCCCTGGCCCGCCGCGGGAGAGTGGCTACCGTCATCGCACCGTCTCCTTCAGCCAGCGCGAAAGCGCCGGCTCGATTTCCACGCGCAACAGCCGATCCAGGCGGGGCAGCTCCCGGCCCATGGCGCTCGCCGGGAGGGGCGGCTCGACCAGCGATCGCCGCCATTCGTTCTCCATCCGGGCATGGCGCGCCGCCGGCGAGGCAACGCGTTCGCCGGCGGCGGCCAGGTCATGCGCGGCAACGGCATGGAACGCGTTCGCCCAGCGGTGCCTCAGGCCCGCCGCCGGGCGGAGCCGCTGGTCGATCGTCGGCTTGGCGTCGGCCAGCCTTCGGCTCAGGGTCGCCGCGAGCCCGCCGGCGGCGCGACCGTCGAGACGCCCCGAGGTTCGGACCGGCGCCCGTTCGCTGTAGCAGATGCGAGCACCGACCCATTCCGCGGCACGGACCAGGGCCCGGTCCTCGCTCGAGGCGACCGGCGGCAGGCCGCCGATCTGCCGGTAGAGCCGTGCCGTGAGACCGAGATTGGCGCCCGCCTCGGTATAGTGGGGGCAGGGACCGCCCACGGGTTGGCGACCGATCACCTGGTCGCAGGCGTGCTGCACGCGGTTCTGCAGCCCCGCGTAGCGAGCCTCCATGCGCCAGAGCGGATGCCTCTGCAGGCCGAGCACCTCGACTGGCGGGCGGTCGATCTGGAAGCTGCCGCAGACCAGGTCGAAGCCCTCGACCAGGGGCGCGGTGAGCTGGCGAACCCAATCGTCGCCGACGATGGTGTCGGCGTCGGTCATCAGGATGATGCCGTCCGGCGTGCCGAGCCCTGCGGCGATGTCCATGGCGATGCGCCGGGCCAGGCCGACATGGGCATGCGGCCGGCGAAGCCTGCCCTCGATCAGCACGACGGGAACGGCGAGCGCCGGCGCCAGCTCGGCGACGTGGGCGGCAGTGCCGTCATCGCAATCATTGGCGAAGATCACGACGGCGCAGCATCCAGGGCTCGCAGCCGTTGCCCGGCCGAGGCTCAGGAGGAGGGCGCCGATCCGGGCCACCTCGTTCTTGGCCGGCACGGCGACGATCACGTCCGCAGCACCCACGGCGGCGCCGAAGCATCGCACCTCGAAGGAGTGGAGCAACCCCGCGGCGAGATAGCCGGCACCGAGCCCGGCGGCGGTGGCTGGCCAGCTCGAGCGCTCGTGTCCGCTCATGCCAGCCATCGGCACCGGCGGCACGGGAACGGCGCTGAAGAACGGCGGCCGGTCGGCCGCCGCAAGCTCGGGCAGGTCGAGCGCGAGCGAGGCCGAGATGGCTGTCGGGGCAGTCACGATCGACATCGGGCGGTATCCGGGCGGACGATCAGAGGCTTCGGGGCGCCCATGAACGCCCATCCTCCAGGCCCGGTTCCACGAGCCGACCGGAACGCGAGTTTGGCCTGCTTCGTCAGTCTCCCAGATCGCCCGCCACGTCTTTCTGCGTGGATTGCTCGTCACCCCGGCCCGTCGCGACCTCAAAAATGACAACCAGAGCGGAACCTTCCAATACTGGAAGGTTGTTCCCGCTGACATGGATCCCACGCCGCACGCTCCGCCGAGGCCATTCGGCAGGGCGCGGGCTACCAAGGAGAGGTGGCAATGAGCTACTCCTACGGCCGATTCCTGGCGATGATCGCGACATCCACGATCGTGATGTTCGGCTTGATGTATCTCAACACTTACGCGGCCGATCACATCTTCTTCAGCGAGACGCGCGCCTACATGGCGCTGTACATGGGTGCCACAATGGCGGTGATCATGCTGGTCTTCATGCTCGGCATGTATGGCAACGCGGCCGCCAACATCGCCATCCTCGCCGGCAGCGTCGTGCTGTTCGCCGTAGCGCTCTATCTCGTGCGCAGCCAGGCGGTGATCGGGGACACGTCCTACATGCGGGCGATGATCCCGCACCATTCGATCGCGATCCTGACCAGCGAGCGGGCCGGGATCGCCGACCCGCGGGTGCGCAAGCTGGCGGATGGGATCATCGAGGCGCAGCGGCTCGAGATCGCCGAGATGAAGGCGCTGATCGCCGATCTGGAGGGCGGCCCGGCCGCGACCCCCGAGATCGACGGCAGATGACCTGTCGTTGACGAAAGGAGACCAACCAAAGGAGGAAGGACGATGTCCGCATCAGCCGCAACCGGCAAGGCCGAGCTCTACCGCATGGTGATGGAGGACCATCTGTGCCCCTTCGGGCTCAAGGCAAAATCGCTCCTCGAGCGCAAGGGTTTCCAGGTCGAGGATCATCCCCTGCGATCGCACGAGGAGACCGAGGCCTTCCAGCGCCAGCACCACGTCGAGACGACGCCCCAGATCTTCATCGGCGGGGAGCGGATCGGCGGCTACGACGACCTGCGCGAGCATCTGGGCCAGCACGTCAAGAAGGAGGGCGAGACCAGCTACCAGCCCGTCATCGCCATCTTCGCGGTAGCCTTCCTCATGGCGCTGGCGGTGAGCTGGGCCGCCTTCGACACCATTTTCACCGTGCGGGCGCTCGAGTGGTTCATCGCCATCTCGATGTGCTTCCTCGGCGTCCAGAAGCTCCAGGACCTCGAGAGCTTCAGCACGATGTTCCTGAACTACGACCTCCTCGCCCGGCGCGAGGTGCGCTACGCCTATCTCTATCCGTTCGGCGAGACGCTGGCGGGTGTGCTGATGATCGCCGGCGCGCTGATCTGGCTCGCCGCGCCCGTGGCGCTCTTCATCGGCACGATCGGTGCCGTGTCGGTCTTCAAGGCCGTCTACATCGACAAGCGCGAGCTCAAGTGCGCCTGCGTCGGCGGCAACAGCAACGTGCCCCTCGGCTTCGTCTCGCTCACCGAGAACGTCATGATGGTGGCGATGGCGATCTGGATGGTGGTCCGACCCTGAGGGCTCAGCGCTCGACCGGCTGTCCAATTGCCTTCGGGGGGAATATGATTAGATCCGTTAGGCCAGTCGCTAGCGCTATGCTATCCGGGGAAGGCTTGACAAGGCCGAGACCGCTGTCCCTTTCAGGAGACTCTAGCCCTAGCGCCCAAAGACACGAAAAAATGCAAAATGAATGAGACTGCTAAACAATAGGAAAATCGCGTTTGAGTAGAATTCGGACGGCGATTGAGCATGGTCTCATTGGGCTAGTAACTCTTAAGACCGGCCTACCCGTGGGTTCCTTCCTAGGACTCGCCAAGGCAATTTTTGGAAGAGATGGGCCGCAGAGCGTCCAGCAGTTAGCGATAACAGTTGAGAGTGCCTTGCAGGCCGAAATTGAAAGCGAGTACGCCACCATAGCGGATCTTCAATCAATATCCGCATCAATCGAGATTATTCTCAGAGACTGCTCGCCCAATTTAGAAGAAATCGCAAAGGAATACAATCTGGATGCCGGAAGTATTGCTGACGGTATTTTGCGCAGATGTCCAAGCCAGACCGTTGGTTTAGATAACAAAAGTATTGCGCTCCTAAAACGAATGCTAAATAAAATTTACAGTTTGTTTCTAAGTCAAGATGACATAATATTGCAGATATTGACCATTGCCCATCAACACATTCTTGCGGAAAGCGCGGGTACTCAACGCGATATTGAGAGCCTTACCAAAGAGATGGAGCGGATACGGCATCAAATTGACGCCCTAAGGGCTCGCTCCGAACTAGTGGATTGTTTCTAACACTTGGTGCCCACGCTTGGCGGCGGCGAT
>CAYMTA010000034.1:0-44224 GCA_964393275.1 uncultured Geminicoccaceae bacterium
GTCCTTGACCTCGACATGCGCCGTCTCGCCTTCCTTGAGGCGGCCTTCGAGGATCATGGTGGCGAGCCGGTCCTGCAGGTTCCTCTGGATCACCCGCTTCAGGGGCCGGGCACCATAGACCGGGTCGTAGCCGGCATTGCCGAGCCAGGTGCGGGCCTGGTCGGTCAGCGCCAGGCCGATCCGCCGGTCGGTCAGGAGCTTCCGCAGATAGCCGAGCTGGATCTCGACGATCGCCCCCATCTGCGCCCGGCCGAGCCGGTTGAAGAGGATGATCTCGTCCAGCCGGTTCAGGAACTCGGGGCGGAAGCTGGCCCGCACCACCTCCATCACCTCCGTCCGCGCGTCCTCGGCCGAGGCGCCTTCCGGCAGGGCCGCCAGATACTCCGAGCCCAGGTTCGAGGTCAGCACGATGATCGTGTTCTTGAAGTCGACCGTCCGGCCCTGGCCGTCGGTCAGCCGGCCGTCGTCGAGCACCTGGAGCAGCACGTTGAAGACGTCCGGGTGCGCCTTCTCGATCTCGTCGAAGAGGATCACCTGATACGGCCGCCGACGCACCGCCTCGGTCAGGGCCCCGCCCTCGTCATAGCCGACATAGCCCGGAGGGGCGCCGATCAGCCGGCTGACGCTGTGCTTCTCCATGTACTCGGACATGTCGATGCGCACCATCGCCTGCTCGTCGTCGAAGAGGAAGGCGGCCAGGGTCTTGCAGAGCTCGGTCTTGCCGACGCCGGTCGGACCCAGGAACAGGAACGAGCCGATCGGCCGGTTCGGGTCCTGCAGGCCAGCCCGCGCCCGCCGCACGGCATTGCTGACGGCCTCCACGGCCGTGTGCTGGCCGACGACGCGCTTCTCGAGCTGCTGCTCCATCAAGAGCAGCTTCTCGCGCTCGCCCTCGAGCATCCTGTCGACCGGCACGCCGGTCCAGCGCGAGACCACCTGGGCGATGTCGCTCTCGGTCACCTCCTCGTGCAGCATCCGCTCGGACTGCGTGCCCTCGGCCTCGGCGATCGACTTCTCCAGCCCCGGGATCACGGCGTAGGTCAGCTCGCCCGCCCGGGTGTAGTCGCCCCGCCGCTGCGCGTCGGCGAGGTCGGTGCGCGCCTGGTCGAGCTGCTCCTTGAGCTTGGTCGCCCCGGCCAGCTTCTGCTTCTCGGCCTGCCAGCGGGCGGTCAGCGTGTTCGATTCCTGCTCGAGCTCGGCCAGCTCCTTCTCGAGCTTGCCGAGACGCTGCCTGGACGGCTCGTCCTGCTCCTTCTTCAGGGCCTCGCGCTCGATCTTGAGCTGCAGGATGCGGCGGTCGAGCTCGTCGATCTCCTCGGGCTTGCTGTCGATCGCCATGCGCTTTCGGGCCGCGGCCTCGTCGACCAGGTCGATCGCCTTGTCCGGCAGGAAGCGGTCGGCGATGTAGCGGTTGGAGAGCACGGCGGCACCGACGATCGCCGCATCGGTGATGCGCACGCCGTGATGCATCTCGTACTTCTCCTTCAGCCCGCGCAGGATCGAGACCGTGTCCTCGACCGAGGGCTGGGCGACGAAGACCGGCTGGAACCGCCGGGCCAAGGCCGCGTCCTTCTCGATATGCTTCCTGTACTCGTCGAGCGTCGTCGCACCGACGCAGTGCAGCTCGCCCCGCGCCAAAGCCGGCTTCAGCATGTTCGAGGCATCCATCGCCCCTTCCGCCTTGCCGGCGCCGACCAGGGTGTGCAGCTCGTCGATGAAGAGGACGATCTCGCCCTGGCTATGGGTGATCTCCTGCAGCACCCCCTTCAGCCGCTCCTCGAACTCGCCCCGATACTTGGCCCCGGCGATCAGGGCACCGAGGTCGAGCGAGAGCAGCCGCCGGTCCTTCAGGCTCTCCGGCACGTCGCCATTGACGATCCGAAGCGCCAGGCCCTCGGCGATGGCGGTCTTGCCGACGCCGGGCTCGCCGATCAGCACGGGATTGTTCTTGGTCCGCCGCGACAGCACCTGGATGATGCGCCTGATCTCCTCGTCCCGGCCGATCACCGGATCCAGCTTGCCCTCGCGGGCGATGGCGGTGAGGTCGCGGGTGTACTTCTTCAGGGCCTCGTAGCTGTCCTCGGCCGAGGCGCTCTGGGCGGTCCGGCCCTTGCGGACCTCCTCGATCGCGGCGTTCAGCCCCTGTGCCGTGGCCCCTGCGTCCTTCAGCACCTTGCCGGCATCGGTCGCCGACATGGCGAGCGCCAGGAGCAGCCGCTCGACGGTGACGAAGCTGTCACCCGCCTTCTTCGCCACCTGCTCGGCACTCTCGAAGAGCCTTGCCGTCTCGGGCGCCAGATAGACCTGCCCGGCCCCGCTGCCCTCGACCTTGGGCTGCTTGGCGAGCAGCAGCGCCGTCGCCTGCGCCGCCGCCTTGGCATTGCCGCCGGCCGCCTGGATCAGGTTGCTGGCGAGCCCCTCGGGGTCGTCGAGCAGCACCTTGAGGATGTGCTCGGGCAGGAACCGCTGGTGGCCCTCGCGCAGGGCCAGCCCCTGGGCCGACTGAATGAGGCCGCGGGCGCGCTCGGTGTAGCTCTGAAAATCCATGATCCCGTCTTTCCCTTCGCGATCCCTCGTGCGAGCGGATCAGCCAATGGCGACCCCATGGGCATCGCCTTCTCGTGGATTCTATGTGGGGAGAGGGTCCGGCCGTGCAAGTCGAGCCACGGGGCGTCACGCCCGCCTACAGGTCCCTTCGGACGATGCGGCTGCGGCCCGTGGCGACCACCAGCCGCCAGTCGTGATCGACCGACAGGACGGCCTTGCTCATGACCGTGCGCGTGCCTGGATCGCCGCCCTCGACCACCGCACCTTCTGCCTCGAGCAGCGCTGCCAGGAGCAGGCCGGCGCTCGCCGTCCCCGGGCCGATGATCACGCGCTCGACCCGAAAGCGGGCCGCCGCCGGCCGCACGGGCTCCCGCACGCGCTCGCCATCGCCGCGCACGGTCTCGATGGCGAGGTCGGCCCTCGACGTCAAGAGCTCCGCCGCCTGGCGCATGCGCTCGATGTCGCCGCCGCCATTCGCCCGAAGGTCGACCGTGAACGGCTGCCCCTCGTCGAGCAGCGCCAGGGTTGCCGCCAGCTCCGGCCGCACCTTGCGACCGAATCCGTCGATCGTGATGGTCGAGCCGGCAAGCCGCACCGAAGGCCGGGTGGCTGCCCAGCGGATGGTGTCGGTATCCTGATGCGGTGCCGGCGCGAGGCGAGCGAGCGTCGGTGCAGCCTCGACCAGATGCCGGGCGAGGCAGAGCCGATCCGCCTCGCCGCACGCCGCCCGGGCCTCCAGCAAGGGCCCGGCGAGCGCCGGCTGGGCGGCCGCGACCTGGCGGGCGAGCCGCTCCGTGCCGGTCTCGGCCCCGGCCGTGCCGGCGCTCCAGCAGAGGGCCAGGGCCAGCAGCCGGGCACCCGCCCTCAAGGACAGACCCTCAATGGCAGTAGTTCAACGCACCCATCATATGAGCGCCCCAGGGCTCGCTGCCGACGCCGCCGATGCGCCCTATGACCTCGCGCTTCCGCACGTCGACCACCGCGACCTCGTCGCTGCCGGAAAGCGCCACGTACAGCATCGTGCCATCGGGCGTCACCACGCCGGTCTCGGGCACGCCCGGCAGGGCGATCTCGCCGACCCGCTCCATGGTCACCAGATCGAGCACCACCAGCTTCTCGTCGCCGCGGCTGATGACGAAGGCCGTGGTCTCGAACCAGCCCGTGTTGACGCCGGTCATGTCGGCGGCGCCCTCGAAGCGGGCGACCTCCTCGAGCGTCGAGGTCGAAACCACCGAGATCGTCTCGTCGCCATTGTTGGGCACGATCATGTAGCGGCTGTCGGCGGTGGTGTAGGCCCGCCACGGCAGCGCGCCGAGCTCGAGCGTCTTGATCACCGCCTGGGTGCGCAGATCGATCACCGCCATGGCGTCACCCTCGCCATAGGCGGCGAAGCCGAGCCGGCCGTCGACGGTGCGGGTGACGTTGATGATGCCCTGGTGCTCCTCGCCCACGGCACCGGTGGCGGCCACCTGCTGCGGCTCGCCTACCTGGATCTCGTTGATCACCTTCGCTTGGGCGACGTCGATGACGCTCACCACGTCGGCGCCGAGATTGCCGACATAGAGCAGGCTGCCGTCCGGGCTGAAGGTCATGTTGTGCGGCTGGTAGAGGCCGTCCACCCGCGCCAGCTCGCGGTCCAGGGCGAGCGACACGAAGGAGATGGTGCCGGCGCCGATATTGCCGACGGCCGCCATGTCGCCGGCGGGCGAGAGCTCCATGTGCTCGGGCTCGTGGCCGAGGGAGACGGTCTGGAGCGGCCCGAGGGTCGCGAGATCGACGATCGAGACGGTGTCGTCGGCGGTGTTGCTCGCCAGGAGCTTCATGGTCACATCGGAGATCACCACCTGATGCGGCACGTTGCCGACCGGAATGCGCGCGGCGACGCTGTTGGTCCGGGTGTCGATCACGGCGATGTCGGCCGAGCTGCGGTTCGCGACGAAGACGTAGTGGCCGAGATTATCGAGCGCCGCTGCCGGTTGCGGCAAGGCCACTGCTGCCGCGAGGACGGCACCGGACAGGAAGGCTGCCGGGAAATGGCGGGTGAACGGGCGAGACGACATCGACAGACTCCCCTTGATGAGCATCGACCATGCCGCGGCCGAACCCGGCATTTGCTCCGACCCGGCGCGCCCCGTGCCGAGCCATCGCCGAAGCCGTCGTGCAACCACATCGAGGCCGTTCTGGCCGATCGTCCGGGATGTGTAAAGCGCGCCCGGCGGCAGCTCACGCGTTCGGCTTGTCGACCACCCTCGCCGGTGCGCCGCGCACCCGCTCGCGCAGGCCCTGCACGAAGACGTAGAGCGGCGGGATGATGATGATGCCGATGAAGGTCGCCGCCAGCATGCCGCCCATGACCACCATGCCGAGCGCCACCCGGCTGGCCGCCCCCGCACCCGTGGCCAGCACCAAAGGCAGGATGCCGAGGATGAAGCTGAACGCGGTCATCAGCACGGCCCGAAAGCGGATTCGCGCCGCGTCCGCCGCGGCCTCCTGGATCGGCCGCCCCTCCTCGCGCAATTGCTTGGCGAACTCGACGATCAGGATGGCGTTCTTGCTGGCGAGGCCGATCTGCATGACGAGGCCGATCTGCGTGTAGACATTGTTGTCGAGCCCGACCCCCCAGGTCAGCGCCAGCCCGCCGACCCCGGCGATGGTGACCGAGAGGATGACAGAGAGCGGCACGGTCCAGCTCTCGTACTGCGCCACCAGGAAGAGATAGACGAAGAGCAGCGCCAGAAGCAGGATGATCGCCGCCTCGCCGCCGGCCTGGACCTCCTGGAAGGTGGTGCCGGTCCAGTCGATGGCGAAGCCCTGCGGCAGCGCCGTGGCCTCGACCTCGCGCAACGCGGCAATGCCGTCACCGGTGCTGCCGACCGGCGTGACATTGACGCTGGCCGAGCGGAAGAGGTTGAAGCGGCGGGTCGCTTCGGGGCCGAGGACCGGCTGCACCGTCAGCAGGGCGCCGAGCGGCACCATCTCGCCCGAATCATTGCGGACATGCAGGGCGGAGATGTCGCTCGGGGTCATGCGAAAGGGTGCCTCGGCCTGCAGGAAGACCCGGTAGGTTCGGCCGAAGAGGTTGAAATCGTTGATGTAGAGCGTGCCGAGATTGGCCTGCAGCGTGGTGAACAGGTCGTTGATCCGCACGCCCAGGGTCTCGGCCTTGTCGCGGTCTATGTCGAGGAAGAGCTGCGGCGTCTGCGCCGAGAAGGTCGAGAAGGCGCTGGCGATGTCCGGGTGCTCGTTGGCCCGCAGGATGAACCCCTGCAGCGCCCGGGCGAGCTCGTCGGGCGGGCGGCCGCCGAGGTCCTGAAGCTCCATCTCGATCCCGCCCGCCGTGCCGAGGCCCTGGATCGGCGGTGCCGGAAAGGCGAAGACGCTCGCCTGCGGCAGCGCCAGAAGCTGCGGCTGCAGGCGGCGGATCACGCCCCCGACGCTGTGCTCCCGGCCGGGACGGTCGTCCCAGTCCTCGAGGATGGCGATCGCCAGCCCGCCGCTCGAGCGCGGGCCGGCGAGCAGGCTGAAGCCGGCGACCGACAGCACGTGCGCCACGTCCTCGTCGGCGAGCAGGATCTTCTCGACCTCCGTCAGCGTGGCCTCGGTCCGCCCGAGCGAGGCGGCATCGGGCAGGGAGATGTCGATGAAGAAGGCGCCGTTGTCCTCGTACGGAATGAAGCCGGTCGGCACCACCCTCAGGAGCCAGAAGGTGCCGAGACCGGCGGCGACGACGATCAGGACGGCCACGAACGCCCACCGGCCGAGCACCGTGACCACGCGCCCGTAGCCGTTGCGGGTCGTGTCGAGGAAGGTGAAGAACCAGCGCAACGGGCCGCGCGGCGTGCCCGACGGGCGCAGCAGGAGGGCGCACATCGCCGGGCTGAGCGTCAGCGCCACCAGGGACGAGATCACCACCGACACCGAGATGGTCACCGCGAACTGCAGATAGAGCTGGCCGGTGATGCCCGGCAGGAAGGCGGTGGGCACGAAGACGGCGAGCAGCACCAGGGTCGTCGCGACCACCGGCCCCGTCACCTGCACCATCGCCTTCCGCGCCGCGTCGGCCGCGGAGAGCTTCTCGTCGTCGATCAGCCGCTGGGTGTTCTCGACCACGACGATGGCGTCGTCGACGACGATGCCGATCGCCAGGATCAACCCGAACATCGAGATGGTGTTGATCGACATCCCGGCGGCCAGCAGGACCGCGAACGTGCCGATCAGCGAGACCGGGATGGCCAGGGTCGGCACCAGCGTGGCGCGCCAGTCGCCGAGGAAAAGGAAGGTGACCAGGATGACCAGGCCCAGCGCCTGGAACAGCGTGACCACCACCTCGCGCATGCTGATCCGCACGAAATCGGTGGTGTCGTAGAGAATGGAGTATTCGACATCGTCCGGAAAGCGCTCGGCGAGCCGGTCGAGCGCCGCGTAGACCGCGTCGGCGGTGGCCAGCGCATTGGCGCCGGGCGAGAGGTAGATGCCCAGCATGGCGGTCGGCGAGCCGTCGATGAACGCGGCGGCGTCGTAGTTTTGCGCACCGAGCTCGATCCGGGCGACATCGCCGAGCCGCACCACCGAGCCGTCCGGGTTGGCGCGCACCAGGATTTGCGCGAACTCGGCCGGATCGGACAGCCGGCCCTGCGCCTGCAGCGTGTAGGTGAAGGCCCGCCCCTCGTTGCCCGGTGGCGCGCCGATCCGCCCGGCGGCGGCCTGCACGTTCTGCTGGCGGATCGCTGCCGCCACCTCACCCTCGCTGACCGCGAGCGCCGTCATCACCTGCGGATCGAGCCAGATGCGCATCGAGTAGGCCTGGGACCCGAACTGGCTCGCGTCGCCGACGCCGGGCAGCCGGACCATCACGTCGCGCAGGTTGATCTCCATGTAGTTGGAGAGGAACAGGCGATCGAAGCTGCCCTCGGGCGAGAGCAGGTTGACGACCATCAGCATGCTGGTCGACTGCTTCTTCACGGTCACGCCTTGCCCCGTCACCTCGGGCGGCAATTGCGGTGCCGCCAGCGCCACGCGGTTCTGCACGTTGACGGCAGCGATGTCCGGATCGGTGCCGACCGCGAAGGTGATGGCGAGCGAGTAGCCGCCGTCATTGCTGCTGGTCGAGGTCATGTAGAGCATGTCGTCGACGCCGTTGACCTCGGCCTCGATCGGTGCCGCCACGGTCTCTGTCACCACCTCGGCGCTGGCACCCGGATAGCTCGCCGTCACCTGGACCTGCGGCGGCACGATCTCCGGAAACTCGGCCACCGGCAGCACCTGCATGGCGATCAGGCCGGCGATCACGATGACCACCGAGATGACCATGGCGAAGCGGGTGTTCGTGATGAAGAAGGCGGAGAGCATCGGATCTCAGCCCTCGTCGGTGTCGGCGGCGCTGGGTGCGACGAGCATCCCCGGCCGCACCTTCTGCAGCCCCTCGACGATCACCGTCTGGCCCTCCTCGAGGCCGCCCTCGACGATCCAGTCGGTGTCGACCCGCTCGCCCAGCGCCACCCGCGCCTCCCGCACCCGGTTGTCGCTGTCGACGACGAGAACGAAGGTGCCGGCCTGGTCCTGCTGCACCGCGATTTGCGGAATGACCAGGGCCCGCGTCGGCTCGGCCGTGCGGACCAGCACCGTGACGAACTGCCCCGGCAGGAGGAGCCCGTCTTCATTGGCGAAGCTCGCCCGAACCGTGATCGTGCTGGTCGTCGGGCTGACCTGCGGGTCGAAGAAGGCGAACGTGCCCGGCTCGTCGAGAACCGAGCCGTCGGCCAGCCGAAGGAACGGCTGGTAGTGGCTCTCGGGCTCGTCCTGCGCCCGGCGCACCGCGAGCAGCGCGCGGTCGGTCACCGGCATCGCGACATAGATCGGATCGAGCTGCACCAGCCGGGCCAGGGGACCGTTGTTCGGCCCGACCACCGCCCCCCTGGCGAAGGCCGCCCGGCCGATCCGCCCGGCGAAGGGGGCGTGGATCTCGGTATAGCCGAGCTCGAGCTTGGCCTGACGAAGCGCCGCCACGGCGGCGTCGCGCGCCGCCCGGGCCTCGTCCTCGGAGGCGGTGGCCTCGTCGAGCCGCGCCTGCGGCTGCGCGTTGCGCCGCACCAGCTCCGCCATCCGCTCGCGCTGCTGCTGGGCGTTCAGGAGCGTCGCCGCCATGCGCTCGACATCGGCGGTGCGCGCCGCCACGGCGATCTCGTAAGGCTCGCGCTCGATCTGGAAGAGCAGCTGGTCCGCCTCGACCGCGGCACCCTCGGCGAAATCACGCTCGACCAGGAAGCCCTTGACCCGCGCCTCGAGATCGACCGCGTTGATCGCCTCGACGCGGGCCACCAGCTCCAGCGTCGGCGTCACGTCGCGGCGCGCCGCCGGCGCCACGCCGACGCCCGGCGGCGGCGCGGCCGCGGCATCGCCGGGCGTCTCGTCGCAGCCGGCGAGTGCGATGACCGCCAGGATGACGGGAATACCGATAATGCGCCGAAGCAAGGCTCGGGGCCCTTTCGCGTTCGATGAGAAGCAGGACGAAACCAGCCATGCCCTACCCGGATCACGGGGCCGGGGAAAGCTCCATCGCCCGCCGGCCGATCACGACCCGCGCCCGGCCGGCGAGATCGGCGCGCACGCCCACCTCGCCCAGCCCGGCCGATCGGACGAGATCCGTGACCGCCGGCGCCTGCGCCCAGCCGATCTCGAGAGCAAGGAGCCCGCCCGGGCGAAGGGCCAGGGCGGCCGCACCGACGATCGCCCGATAGGCATCCAGCCCATCCCGGCCGGCGATCAACGCCGCCTCGGGCTCGTGGCGGGTCTCCGCGTCGCGCACCTCGCCGCTGCCGATATAAGGCGGGTTGGCGACGATCAGATCGAAGGGGCCGGCGAGAGCCTCGAGCCAGTCGCCCTGGACCAGCGCCGCCCGCCGCTCGAGCCCGAGCGCCGCCCGGTTCAGAACCGCATAGCCGAGCGCCGCCCCGGAGCGATCGACGCCGATGCCGAAGGCGGCGGGGTAGAGGTCGAGCAGCGTCAAAAGGAGGCAGCCGGAGCCGGTGCCGAGATCGACCAGCCGGAGCGCCGCTCGCCGGTCCGGCAAGGCCTCGAGCACCGCCTCGACGAGCGTCTCGGTCTCCGGCCTCGGCACCAGCACGCCGGGCCCGACCGCGAAATCCCGCCCCCAGAACTCGCGCCTTTTCAGAATGTAGGCCATGGGCTCGCGTGCGGCACGCCGCGCCGCCAGGGCGAGCGTCGCCGCCCCCTCGACCGGCCAATCGGGGTGGCACAACTGCGCCGTCCGGTCGAGTCCGGTGGCCGCCTCGACCAGAAGCCGCGCCTCGGCCCGCGCCTCTGCGATTCCGGCCGCGCGCAGCCGGCTCGCCACCAGGGTGACCAGCTCGCCGACCTTGGTGCCGCTCACGAAAGCTCGGCGAGCCGGGCCGCCTGGTCCTCGGCGATCAGGGCGTCGATCACCTCGGAGAGCGCCTCGCCGGCCAGGATCTGGTCGAGCTTGTAGAGGGTCAGGTTGATCCGGTGGTCGGTCACCCGGCCTTGCGGAAAATTATAGGTCCGGATGCGCTCCGAGCGGTCGCCCGAGCCGACCTGCCCCTTGCGCTCGGCCGAGCGCTCCGCCGCCAGCCTCGAGCGCTCCAGCTCGAAGAGCCGCGCCTTCAGGACCTTCATCGCCTTCGCCCGGTTCTTGTGCTGCGACTTCTCGTCCTGCATGGCGACCGCGATGCCGGTCGGCAGATGGGTGATGCGCACCGCGCTCTCGGTCCGGTTGACGTGCTGGCCGCCCGCCCCCGAAGCCCGATAGACGTCGACCCGAAGATCGCCCTCGTCGAGCTCGAGGTCGACATCCTCGGCCTCCGGCAGCACCGCCACGGTGGCGGCGGAGGTGTGGATGCGCCCGCCCGTCTCGGTCACCGGCACCCGCTGCACGCGGTGCACCCCCGCCTCGAACTTGAGCCGGGCGAACACGCCCCGCCCCTGGACCTCGGCCACCAGGTCCTTGAGCCCGCCGATCTCGGTCTCGCTCAGGCTGAGGATCTCGGTGCGCCAGCCCTGGGCCTGCGCGTAGCGCTCGTACATCCGCCAGAGGTCGCCGGCGAAGAGCGCCGCCTCGTCGCCGCCGGTGCCGGCGCGAATCTCGAGGATGGCGCTGGCATCGTCCGCGGCGTCCCGGGGCAGCAGGAGAAGCTGCAGCTCGCGCTCGAGCAGCGGCAGCCGTCCCTCGAGACCGGCGAGCTCGTCCCGCGCCAGGCCGCGCATCTCGGGCTCGGTCAGGGGATCGTCGAGCATCTCCCCGAGACCCTCGATCTCGGCCAGCACCGCCCGGTAACGCTCGATGCCCGCGACGATCGGCTCGAGCTCGGCGAGCTCGCGGCCGAGCCCGGCATAGTCGCCGCCGCCCGCCGCCATCAGCGCCGCCAGCTCGTCGCGCCGGGCGAGGATGGCGTCGAGCTTCGGCTCGAGCCCGTTGCTCTGCCTTGTCGTCATGGGAGTTCGCCACCATTCGCTGTCAAAGGCCCGGTTTTCAGCGGAATCCACCGGGCGTCAATGCCGGTGCCTACGAGCGTGCCACGGCCTCCGGATTTGCCTCCGGCGTCACGGCGGCCTCGGGCGTCACGGCGACCTCGGGCGGCGGCGGGGTCGACGGGGTGCGCAGCCGGGTCGGGCGCAGCTCGCCGGCGATCTCGAGGATCGGATAAGCGACCGCCGACAGATGCGAATGAATGCGCTTGAGATCGCGGATCACGTCGAGATGCAGGCTCGACGTCTCGAGCGACAGCGGCAGCCGGCGGCCGACCCGGAAGAGATGGCTCTCGGCCACCGCCGCTTCCATCTCCCGAAGCTCGATCTTCTCGGCGATCAGCCGTCGCGCCTCGGCGAGGTCGCCGCGCATGAACAGGCTGAGCGCCATCCGCATGCTGGCGACGATCCGGGCGTGAAAACGCTCGATCTCGGCGAGGCCCTCGTCCGAGAAACGCACGCCGGCCTTCAGCTTCTTGGTCGCGAGCTCCATCAGGTTGCGATCGATGATGTCGCCGATATGCTCGAAATTGGTGGTGAAGGTCAAAATCTCGAAGCAGCGGTGGCTCTCCTCGGGCTCGAGCTCGCTCTGGCTCAGCTTCGTCAAATAGAGCTTGATCGCCTCGTGGAGGGCGTCGACCACGTCGTCCTCGGCCTCGATCCGCTTGACCAGTTCGGGCGTCGCGTTGGCGGCGAAGGCGTCGATGGTCTGCCGCAGCATCCCTTCGACCGTGTCGGCGAGCCGCAGCGCCTCCCGCGCCGCATTGCCCAGCGCCACGCTCGGCTCCTGCAGCGCCTCCGGATCGAGATGGCGGGGCTGCAGCCGATCGTCGACGGCGCTCGGGCGATCCGGCATGAGCCGGGTCATCAGCCGGGCGGCGGGGCCGACCAGCGGCAGCATCACGATCGCCAGGAGAGCATTGAACCCAAGGTGGAGGTTCAGGACGAGGCTGGTGCCGCTGCCGAGATGGGCGAGGAGCCAGGGCCCGATCCAGGGCAGCGCGACGAGCCCGAGCACGGCGCCGCCGGCGCGCATGATCAGATGGCCGAGCGCCGGTCGCCGGCCGGGCGGCAGGCTCGCCGAGGTGGCGACCAGAGGGGCGATCGATCCCCCGGCGTTCGCCCCGAGAACGATCGCCAGCGCCATGGCGGGAGGCACCACGCCGGCGCCGACCAGCCCCGCCGCCGTCAGAATCACCGCGATCGAGGAATGCGCCAGCCAGGTCAGGAGCGCGGCCAGCGCCGCCGTGAAGATGATGTCGCCCTCGAGCGCCTCGAGCACCACGGCCAGAGCCGGCGAGGTGCGCAGGGGCTCGGACGACGTCACCACGAGGCGCAGGGCGAGCATGATCAGCCCGACGCCGATCAGCGCCCGGCCGAGCTGCCGCACGCGCGGCGACGGGCCGATGGTGAAGCAGCCGAAGCCGACGATGATCGCCATGGGCGAGAGCCAGTGGAGATCGATGGCGAGGAGCTGGGCCACCACCGCCGTGCCGATATCGGCGCCGAGCATCACCGCCAGCGCCGCGGCGAGGGTCACCAGCTTGCGCTCGGCGAAGGCGCTGACGATCAGCGCCGTCGCCGTGCTGCTCTGCAGGGGCACGGTCACGAGAAACCCGGCCCCGAGGGCGCTCAGGCGATTGCCGGACGCCGCCTTGAGCAAGCCGCGCAGGGACGCGCCGAGGGCCCGCGAGACGCCGGTGCGAACCATCCGCACGCCCCAGAGCAGGAGCGCTATGCCGCCCATGAGCTGGATCAGGAAGCCGGTGGCGGTCAGTTCCACAGCATCGAGAGCCTCGAAAATCGCTTCGAAAGACCGGCTTTAGCGCGGATCGAGCACAATCGTCAAAGGTCCGTCATCGATTTGTCACGCAAGAGCGCCCCGGCAGGCCCCCAGGTGCCGCACGAGGTCGGTCCGCTGCAGCACCCGCTCCTCGCCACTGTCGAGATCGCGCAGCTTGACCACGCCCGCAGCCAGCTCGTCGTCGCCGAGCGAGAGCGCGAAGCGGGCGGCGGCCCTGTCGGCCCGCTTCATGCGCTGGCCGGGCTTGCCCTTGAAGGCGAGCTCGACCGCGATCCCCGCCGACCGCAGCTCGGCCGCGAGCAGCCGCGCCGCCCGCTCGGCCGCCGCCCCGATCGGCACGATCGCCACCGGCCGCGGCCGGGGCACCTCGGCTCCCGCCAGGAGCGCCAGCCGCTCGACCCCGGCGGCCCACCCGACCCCCGGCGTCGGCGGGCCGCCGATCTCCTCGACCAGGCCGTCATAGCGGCCACCGGCGATCACGGCTCCCTGGGCGCCGAGCTGGTCGGTGATGAACTCGAAGGCGGTATGGGTGTAGTAGTCGAGGCCGCGCACCAGCCTCGGGTTCAGCCGATAGGCGATGCCGAGCTCGTCGAGCCCGTCCCGGACCGCCTGGAAGAAGTCCCGGCTCATCTCGTTGAGGGAATCCTCGAGCCTCGGGGCACCCTCGACGATCGCCCGGTCGCCCGCATCCTTGCTGTCGAGGATGCGCATCGGGTTGCGGCCGAGGCGCAGACGGCTGTCCTGGGAAAGCCGGTCGGCAAAGCCCTCGAGATAGGCCACCAGCTCTTGCCGATAGGCCTGCCGGCTCGCCGGGTCGCCCAGCGTGTTGAGCTCGAGCGTGACCCGGTCGGCGACCCCGAGCGCCGCCAGGATCTGGGCACCGAGCGCGATCACCTCGACGTCGCCCTGGGGCTCGGCCGCGCCGATCAGCTCGGCGCCGATCTGGTGGAACTGCCGAAGCCGGCCCTTCTGCGGCCGCTCGTAGCGGAACATCGGCCCGGCGTAGAAGAGCTTGAGCGGCAGGCTCTGCAGCATGCCGTTCGAGATCGCGGCCCGGGCGACGCCGGCCGTGTTCTCGGGGCGCAGCGTCAGCCGGTCGCCGCCCCGGTCCTCGAAGGTGTACATCTCCTTGGTCACCACGTCCGAGGTGTCGCCCAGCGTGCGCTGGAAGACCTCGGTGAGCTCGAGGATCGGCGTCGCGATCTCCTCGTAGCCGTAGAGCTCGGCGGTGGCCCTGCCGGTCTCGATCACGTGGCGGTGGCGGCGGATGGTCTCGCCGAAGAGGTCGTGCATGCCGCGTACCGGCCGGATGCTGGCCATGGTCCAATGAGCTCCGCTGGCGGAAGGATGAGCAGGGTCAGGCGACGGGCCGGGCGAAGCGCTTCTCGACATAGCGCTCGACCAGATCCTGGAACTCCTCGGCGATATGCTCGCCGCGCAGGGTCGTGGCCTTCGCCCCGTCGATGAAGACCGGGGCCACCGGGCTCTCGCCGGTGCCGGGCAGGCTGATGCCGATATCGGCATGCTTGCTCTCGCCCGGGCCGTTGACGATGCAGCCCATGACCGCCACCTTGAGCGTCTCGACGCCGGGATAGCGGGCCTGCCAGCCCGGCATCTGCGCCGCGAGATAGGTCTCGATCCTGAGCGCCAGCTCCTGGAAGAAGGTGCTGGTCGTGCGCCCGCAACCGGGGCAGGCGGCCACCTCGGGCGCGAAGCTGCGCAGGCCCAGGGACTGCAGGATCTCCTGGCAGACCCTGACCTCGGTCGTCCGGCTCTCGCCCGGCCGCGGCGTCAGGGAGCAGCGGATGGTGTCGCCAATGCCCTCGGTCAGGAGGACGGAGAGGGCGGCGGCGCTCGCGGCGATGCCCTTCGAGCCCATGCCCGCCTCGGTCAGGCCGAGATGCAGCGCGTAGGGGCCGCGCCGGGCCAGCTCGCGGTAGACGGCGATCAGGTCGGGCACCCGGCTGACCTTGGCCGAGATGACGATGCAATCCGCGCCGAGCCCCATGCGCTCGGCATGGGCCGCACTCTCGAGGGCCGAGCGTACGAGCGCCTCGCGCAGCACGAAATCGGCGCTCTCGGGCACGGGCGAGCCGGCGTTCTCGTCCATCAGCCGGGCCGCCAGCGCCTGGTCGAGCGAGCCCCAGTTGACGCCGATCCGCACCGGCCGGTCGGCGGCGAGCGCCGCCTCGATCATCGCCTCGAACTGCCGGTCACGCTTGTCGCCGAAGCCGACATTGCCCGGGTTGATGCGCAGCTTGGCGAGGCTTCGCCCGAGCTCCGGCACCGCCGCCAGCAGCCGGTGGCCGTTGTAGTGGAAGTCGCCGACCAGGGGGACGCCGTGGCCGAGCAGGTCGAGCCGCTCGCGCAGGGCCGGCACCGCCCGGGCCGCCGGCTCGTCATTGACCGTGACGCGGACGATCTCCGAGCCCGCCCGGGCGAGCTCGATCACCTGCCGCAGGGTGGCATCCAGATCGGAGGTGTCGGTGTTGGTCATCGACTGGACCACGACCGGCGCGCCCCCGCCGATCGTGACGCCACCGACCCGAACTGCCACCGTCGGCCGGCGACGCACCTCGGCGAGGGCCACCATGCCGGTCAGCGCAGCCGGGTGAGGAGCGAATCGGGGGCCAGCGACACGTCGCGCACGACGGCCCCGCTCTTGCCGAGCGCCCCCACATTCTGCCCGTCGACCCAGATCTCGAGGCCGCCCGCATTGCCGGTCCAGAGCGCCAGATCGTTGCGGTCGGGAATGACGAAGCGGTCGCCCGCCTCGAGGGTGCGGCTGGTGACGTAGTCGCGGGCCGGGCTCTGCACCTGAATCCAGCTCGCCTCGCGGGCGAGCAGGACCACCCGCCCGTCCGCCCCGGCGTCGGGCGGTGTCGCGGCGGCCGGCTCCGGGCCGTCCTGCCCGACGGCCGGGGGTGCCTCGAGCCCCGCCAGCAGATCGCCGACCGTGCCCGATGCGGGGGGCTCGTCGTCGAGCCGGCGGCCCGCCGCCGCCCGCTCCGCCTCGGCATCGAGGACGAGGCCGGCGAGCGGCCCCGAGGCCGGCGGCTCGGCGGCGGCCGCCTCGGCGAGATACGCCTCGCTCGTCGCCAGGGGGGCCGGCGGCTGCCCGGCGAGCGGGCCGTTGGCCGGCGTGCTGCGGGCGACGACGCCGCTCACCGGGGCCTCCTCGGGGGCTGCCCGCGGCGGCTCCGGCGATGCCGCGGCAACGGTGGTCGGGGGCGTTGCCGCGGGTGGTGACGCTGCCGTCCCGCCCGCAGCCGGCGGCTCCCCCTTCCCGGGCGGCGCCTCGACCTCGTCGAACAGGGTCGCGGCATACTGGCCGATCTCGCCCGGCAGGGCGCGCACCCGCTGCAGCGCGTCGCCTCCACCGGACTGAACCACGTACCAGCCGCCATAGGCGAGACCGCCGAGCGCGAGGCCCAGAATGACCAGGGGCAGGCTCGGCAGGCGGTTCTCCCGGGCCGGCTGGCGGACGTTCAGCGCCTGCTCGGCGTCCGCCTTGAGCCCGACCCGCAGCCCGTTCACGACCTCGTTGCCGTCGAACCCGAGATGATCGGCGTAGCTGCGCAGGAAGCCCATGGCATAGGCGCGGCCGGGCATGGCCGAAAGATCGCCTTCCTCGAGCGCGAAGAGATAGGAGGGCTTGATCCGAAGATAGTCGGCGACGTCGTAGAGATCCTCGCCCCGCTGCTGGCGCGCCTCGCGCAGATGGCGACCGACGGCGACAAGTCGCTGGGCGGAGGTATCGGTGACCGGCTCGGGGGAAGGCGTGCGGCGGGACACGGTTTGGCAAACGTCCAAAGCAGGCGGGCCGAGACGGAGCCTCGAACCCGAGGTTGCACACTGCGGAGCGGGCTCAGCGCTGGCTCGGCACCCGAGGAGGCTCCTCCATAGCAAACCAAGCTGCCACAGCTAAACCCCGAACTGTCCCAAAGGTTCAGCCGAGCCGCTGCTCAAATCGCACGAAACGTCTGGTCGGGCAAAGCCACCGCGTGATCGTGCGCATAGGCGAGCAGGCGGCGCCTGAGGCTGTGGTCGGGCAGATCGAGCAAGCCTTGGAGGTAGGCGTTCAACCTGCCCGCATCAAGGGAGCGCAGCATCACCTTGACCGGGCCGATCTGCGCCGGCGACAGCGACAGGCGGCGCACGCCCAGACCGATCAGCGCCATGGCCTCGATCGGCCGGCTGGCCATCTCGCCACAGACCGAAAGCGGCACGCCGGCCTCGCGACAATGCTCGACGAGGCCGCGCAGGAAGCCGAGCGCGGGCGGCGACAGCACGTCGTAGCGGTCGCCCAGCGCCGGCGAGTTGCGGTCGCAGGCGAACAGGAACTGCATGAGATCGTTGCTGCCGACCGAGAGAAAATCGACCTCGCGCAGGAGCAGCGGCAATTGCCAGTAGAGGGAGGGCACCTCCATCATCGCCCCGACCTCGACCCGCCCCGGCAGCGGCTGGCCCTGGGCCAGCGCCCGCGACCGCTCGAGCTCCAGGAGCCGGCGGGCGGCGCGCAGCTCGGCGACCTCGGCCACCATCGGAAACATCAAGCGCAGCAGCGGCCGGCCGGCGGCGGCCAGGAGCATGGCGCGGAGCTGGTGGCGCAGCACGACCGGCCGGTCGAGCGTCAGCCGCAGCGCCCGCCAGCCCATGGCCGGGTTCTCCTCCTGCGGCATCCGCCAGTAGGGAAGCTGCTTGTCGGAGCCGATATCGAGCGTGCGAAAGCAGACCGGCCGCCCGCCGGCCCCGTCGAGCACCGCTCTGTAGTACTCCGCCTGCACGCGCGGATCCTGGAAATCGGGCCGCGACATGAAGGCGAGCTCGGTGCGGTAGAGCCCGACGCCTTCGGCACCGGTCGCCTCGAGCTCGCCCAGGTCGACGAGAAAGCCGGCATTGATCGAGAGATCCACGGCCATGCCGTCGGCGGTGATCGAGGGCTGGTCCTTGAGGCTGCCGAAGAGGCGCCGGCGCTCCTCGCGCGCCTGGCTCGCATCCCTGAAGGCGTCGATGACATCGTCGGTGGGCCGGATGAAGACCTGGTCGTGCTCGCCATCGAGCACCAGGAGGTCGTCGCCCTCGATCTGCGCCATGGCCCGGCTGACGCGGCCGAGCATCGGCACGTCGAAGGCGCGGGCGACGATGGTCACATGCGCGGTCGCCGAGCCCTCCTCCAGGATGATGCCGGCGATCTTGCTCTGGTCGTAGTCGACGAGATCGGCGGCCGAGAGGTTGCGGGCGACGATGATCGAGCCCGGCGGCATCAGCGCCGCCTCGTGCCGGCTGTCGCGGCCGGCGAGCAGGCGCAGGAGCCGCTCCGCCAGATCCTCGAGGTCGAGCAGCCGCTCGCGCAAATAGGGGTCGCTGGCATGGCCGATGCGCAGCTTGGTGTCCTCCTGGACCCGCTTGACCGCGGCCTCGGCGGTGAGGCCGGTCTCGACCGCCTCGCGCATCCGCCGGCGCCAGCCGCCGTCATGGGCGAACATGCGATAGGTCTCGAGCACCTCCCGATGCTCGCCGGCACCGAGATCGGTGCGCTCCAGCATCAGGTCGAGCGACGCCCGCAGGCTCTCCACGGCCGCCTCGAGCCGCGCCGCCTCGGCCTGGGGATCGTCGGCCAGAAGCCGCGTGATCTCGATCCGGGGCGCATGCAGCCAGGCCCGGCCGATGGCCAGCCCCTCGACCAGCCGGCGCCCCTCGAGCCGGCGTTGCTCGGTGCCGAGACCGGGCAGGTCGGTGTAGCGGTCCGCATCGACGAGATCGCCCGAGGCCAGCATCTCGGCCAGCACGCTGGCGATGATCTGCAAGGCCTCGACCTCGTCATCGCCATAGATCTTGCGCGCCCGGTTCTGCACGACGAGCACGCCGACCACCCGGCCGGTGCGCACCACCGGCACGCCGAGGAACGAGCTGTAGAGATCCTCGCCGGTCTCCGGGAAGAAGCGGAAATTGGCGTGGCCCTGGGCGTCGTCGGTGTTGATCAGCGTGCCGGAGGCGGCGATCGTGCCGACCAGGCCCTGGCCCACCGCCATCCGGGTGCGGTGCACGGCCTCGGGTGCCAGGCCCTCCGTGGCGAAGAGCTCGAGCACCTCGCCGGCCCGCAGCGCATAGATCGAGCAGACCTCGGCGACCAGGTTGGCGGCGATCAGCGAGACGATGCGGTCGAGCCGGGCCTGCGGGTCGATCGGCAGGGCCACCACCTCGACCAGCCGCCGCAGCAGCTGCCTGGCCCCGGTCAGCTCGACGCTGCGCCGCCCGGACGAGCCCTCCCCGCCGCGCCGGGCGGCCGCCATGGTCAGCCGCCGACGGCCGCGAGCGGCCCCGCGTCGGTCCGCGCCAGGGCGGCCTCCGTCTGGCCGACCAGCTCGGCCATGATCTCCGCCACGGGCTGCTCGGCCTTGACGAAGCCGACCGACTGGCCAGCCATCAAGGAGCCTTCCTCGACATCGCCCTCGATCACCGCCCGGCGCAGGGCCCCGGCCCAGAAATGCTCGATCGCCAGGGACGCCTCCTCGAGGCTCAGCTCGCCCCGCCGGTAGCGGCCGATCACCTCGACCTGCATCTCGGCGAAGCGGCGCGTGCCGCTGTTGCCGAGGGCGCGGACCGGAATGACCTTGAAGGCCGGATCGACCTGCACCGAAGGCTGCGCGTCCCGGGCGGCGGCCCTGATGAACGCCTTCTTGAAATTCGGATGCGCGATCGATTCGCGGGCGCAGACGAAGCGCGTGCCCATCTGCACGCCGGCGGCCCCCATGCGCAGGAAGGCGGCGATCCCCTCGCCATGGCCGATGCCGCCGGCGATGAAGACCGGCACCTCGGCCAAGAATGGCAGGATCTCCTGGGCCAGGACCGCGGTCGAGATGGCGCCGATATGCCCGCCCGCCTCCATGCCCTCGATGATCAGCCCGTCAGCGCCCGACCGCGCCAGCCGCTTGCCGAAGGCGAGCGACGGCGCGAAGCACAGGAGCCGGCGGCCGGCCCCCTTGATCTTGGCGATGGCAGCCCCGGGCGGCTGGCCGCCGGCCAGCACCACATGACTGATTCCGAGATCCATGCAGACCTCGACCAGTTGGTCGAGGGCCGGGTGCATGACGATCAGGTTGACGCCGAAGGGCCGGCCGGTGAGCGCCCGGGTCGCCATGATCTCCCCTGCCAGGAGATCGGGGGTCATCGAGCCGCAGGCGAGCACCCCGAAGCCGCCGGCCTCGGCGATCGCCGCCACCAGATGGCGCTCGGAGACCCAGGTCATCGCCCCGCCCAGGATCGCCGTCTCGGTGCCGAGCAGCTCGGTGCCGCGCCGCCAGAGCGCGCGCAGCCTCGGATGGGGCGGCAGGTCCACCACCGGTCAGCTCCCGTCGAGCCCGTAGGCGGTGTGCAGCGCCCGCAGCGCCAGCTCGGTGTAGGCCTCGTCGATCAGCACGCTGACCTTGATCTCGGAGGTCGAGATCGCCTGGATGTTGATGCCCCTGTCGGCCAGCGTCTGGAACATGGTGTGGGCGATGCCGGCATGGCTGCGCATGCCGACGCCGATCACCGAGACCTTGCTGACGTCCTCGTCGGCGAGGATCTCGGCGAAGCCGATGTCCGCCTGGTGCTCGGCCAAGACCGCCTTCGCCCGCTCGAGGTCGCTGTGCGTCACGGTGAAGGTCATGTTGGCGTTGACACCGTCGCGGCTCACCGACTGGACGATCATGTCGACATTGATGCCGGCGGCCGCCAAGGGCCCGAACACCGCCGCCGCCACGCCCGGCCGGTCGCGCACGCCGAGCACGGTGAGGCGCGATTCGTCGCGACTGTAGGCGATGCCACTGACGACCTGCTGTTCCACGATGTCATCCTCGTCGACGACGAGCGTGCCGGGCTCGTCGCTGAAGCTGGAGAGTACCTGTACCTTGACCTTGTGCGCCATGGCGAGCGCCACGGAGCGGGTCTGCAGCACCTTCGCCCCGAGCGACGCCATCTCGAGCATCTCCTCGTAGGTGATGCGCTCGAGCTTCCTCGCCTTCGTGACGATCCGGGGGTCGCTCGTGTAGACCCCGTCGACGTCGGTGAAGATGTCGCAGCGGTCGGCGCCGATCGCCGCCGCCAGCGCCACGGCCGAGGTGTCCGACCCGCCCCGGCCGAGCGTGGCCAGCCGCTGGCCCGGGGCGAGACCCTGGAATCCGGCGACGACGGCGACCCTGCCGGCCTCGAGCGCCGCCAGGATGGGCGCCTTGTCGATGCCGGTGATCCGCGCCTTGCCGTGCGCCGTATCGGTCTGGATACCAGCCTGCCAGCCCGTGAACGAGCGGGCAGGAATCCCGATCGACTGGAGCGCTATCGCCAGGAGCCCGACCGTCACCTGCTCGCCCGAGGAGACGACGACATCGTACTCGGCCGGGTCGTAGCCGGCCGGATCGAGGCCGTCGACCCAGCCGACCAGCTTGTTGGTCTCGCCGGCCATGGCCGAGAGCACGACGCAGATCCGCTCGCCGGCCCGGACATCACGGGCCACGCGCCCTGCGACATGGCGGATGCGCTCTAGATCGGCTACCGAGGTGCCGCCATATTTCTGCACGACCAGCGTCAAGGATGTCACTCGCTTCGAACGGCGCTTCGCATGGCGCCCGATCGACCAGGGCAACGCCAAGGGCCGTGATCGGGGCGGCTCGCCGAATGCGCCACCTTCTAGACAGCAGGGGTCCGATGGGCAAGCAACTGACCGGCAGTGTTTCGGCGAAGAATCCGCCGCCATCCAGCGTCACCGCTCTCGACCCCCTGGAGGTGGCGAAGTTCGAGGCGCTGGCCGAGGAATTCTGGGATCCCGCCGGCCCGATGCGGCCCCTGCACAAGCTCAACCCCTTGCGCATCGCCTATGTCCGCGACCACGCGACGAGGCTCCTGGCCCCCGCCGGCGCCGGCGGGCTCCGGCCGCTCGAGGGGCTCCGGCTCGCCGATATCGGCTGCGGCCCCGGGCTCCTGAGCGAGCCCATGGCGCGCCTCGGCGCCCTGGTCACCGGCATCGACCCCTCGCCGCGCTCGATCGAGATCGCGCGCGCCCACAGCGCCCTCGCCGGGCTCGCCATCGACTATCGGGCGACCGACGTCGAGGCCCTCGGCGAAGCGGGCGAGCGCTTCGACGTGGTGCTCGCCATGGAGGTGATCGAGCACACCACCGACCCCGATCTCTTCGTCTGCGAGCTCGCCGACATCACCCGCCCGGGCGGGCTCGTGGTGCTCTCCACCCTCAACCGCACCGCACGCTCCTGGCTCCTCGGCATCGTCGCCGCCGAATATGTCCTGGGCTGGCTGCCGCGCGGCACGCACCAGTGGCGACGCTTCATCCCGCCCGCCACCCTGGCCCGCCTGCTCCGGCGGCGCGGCCTTCGCGTCATCGACACCCAGGGCGTCGTCTACCGGCCGCACCGCGACGATTTCGTCCTCAGCCGCGACCTCGCCGTCAACTACATGATCGCCGCCGTCAAGGACTAGGCGGCAACCCGATGGCGGATGCGAGGCCGAATCTCTGGGGTGGCGGCGACGCCTACGAGCGCTACATGGGCCGCTGGAGCCGGCTGGTCGCCCCGATCTTCGCCTCCTGGGTCGGCGCCCCCGCCGGTGCGCGCTGGATCGACATCGGTTGCGGCAATGGAATTCTGACCGCGGCCGTGCTCGACCTCTGCGAGCCGACGCGGGTCCTTGGCATCGACAGCTCCGCAGCCTTTCTCGAGGCGGCCCGGTCGCGGATCGATGATCCCCGGGTTGCGTTCGAGCCGGGCGACGCGCAGGCGATTCCGGCTGCCGACGCTGCCTTCGACGTCGCGGTCGCCGGGCTCGTCCTCAATTTCGTCCCGGATCGGCCCCGGGCGCTCCGCGAGATGGTCCGGGTCGTCAGGAGCGGCGGCCAGGTGGCGCTCCATGTCTGGGACTACGCCGGACACATGCAGGTGATGCGGCACTTCTTCGACGCCGCAACCGCCCTGGATCCCGAAGCCCGGGAGTTCGACGACGGCGTCAAGGCGCCCTACTGCCGCCCGGGTCCCCTGGCGGCGCTGCTCGCCGACGCTGGCCTGGCCGAGGTGGAGACGCGCGCCATCGACATCCCGACCGCCTTCGCCAGCTTCGACGACTACTGGACGCCCTTCCTCGGCGGCACCGGCTCGGCGCCCAAATACTGCATGTCGCTCGGCGAGGCGGCGCGCGGTCGGCTGCGAGAGACGCTGCGTCGACGCTTGCCGACCGGCCCCGATGGCGAGATCCTGTTGGCGGCACGAGCCTGGGCCGCCAAGGGCCGCAAGGTCGACTAGCCCGCTCTCAGCCGTCCAGCTTCGGCAGGTCCGGCAAGGGCAGGACCTCGATGCCTTCCTCGAGCAGCTCCCTCGCCTCGTCCATCGTCGCCTGACCGAAGATGTCACGCGCCTCGGCCTCCGCGTAATGAATCTTGCGCGCCTCCTCGGCGAACCGCTTGCCGACATTCTCGAAGCTCGCCTCGACATGCGCCCGCAGGCGCCGCATCGCGACGAGCGCCTTGGCGAGCTCGATCTGCCGGGGCGAGAGCGGCATCGTCGGCGGCACGGCCGGCGCCGCGAACTCGCCCGCCTGCGGGGACGCTCCGGCCGCAGCCGGCGCCGCCTCGGCAGGATCGGGCGAGGCGCCGCGCTGCATCAAGGCCGGCGCCATGATCGCCTTCTCGATCCGGTCGTCGCCGCAGACCGGGCAGGTGAGCGCCGCCGCCTCGTCGTCGAAGGCGGCGCTGCTCTTGAACCAGCCCTCGAACTCGTGGCCGGCGGCACAGCGGAGCGCGTAGCGGATCATCCGGCCACCTCGCCTTCGAGCAGCGGATCGAGCTTGCCCGCCTGGTCGAGCGCGAACAGCTCGTCGCAGCCGCCGATGCCCCGGCCGTCGATGAAGATCTGCGGCACCGTGCTGCGTCCCGAGGCCCGCTCGATCATCTCGCGCCGCCGCCCGGCCGCCATCAGGACGTTGATCTCGTCGAAGGCGACGCCCTTCTGCTGCAGGAGGCGCTTGGCGCGGATGCAGTAGGGGCAAAAGGGCGAGGTGTAGATTTCGACTTTTGGCATCAGCGTCATATAGGCTCGGCAGGGTCGTGCGCCACCCTGGCGAGCGTCAGCACATCGACCGCCGTGGCCCCGCCGGCGATCAGGCAGCCGGCACAGGCGTCGGTGGTGCTGCCGGTGGTCAGGACGTCGTCGACCAGCAGCACCCGTCGGCCGTCGACCGCCGCCCGGCCGCGCCGGCCGAGGGCGAAGAGCCCGCTGCGCATGTTGGCGCGCCGCGCCTCCGCCCCGAGCGATTGCTGCGACGGCGTCGCCTCGAGCTTGACCAGGGCATCGACCAGCACCGGCTTTCGGCTCCGCCGCCCCAGCGCCAGGGCCAGGACGGCCGACTGGTTGTAGCCGCGCCGCAGGAGCCGCCAGCGATGCAGCGGCACCGGCACGATGAGATCGCAATCGGCGAGCAGCTCGGCCCCGGCCCGCGCCATCCAGTGGGCGAAGGTGGCGGCCCCGTCGGTCCGATCGCCATGCTTGAACCTAAGGATGAGCTGGCGCGCCACCCCGCCATAGCGGAGCGCCGACCTGGCCCGCGCATAGGCCGGCGTGGCGCTGAGGCAATGCCCGCAGATCGCCGCCTCCGCCGCCACCGGCGGCAGCCTCGTGCCACAGACCCGACAGCCCCGACCGAGCAGAAACTCGACCGATGACCAGCATCCCGCGCAAAGCCGCCCCTGCTCATCGACCAGCTCGCCGCAGGCGAGGCAACGCGGCGGCAGCAGGAGATCGAGCAGCCGCCGGCCGATGGTCAAAAGACCGCCGCCCACCCTGTCCGCCGCTCCCGGAAACGGCGCCATCGCCCGCATCCCGCCACCTGCTCCGCAGTCCCAATAAGGTGAATTACATGAATGCTTCTCGCGCGATTGGCAAGATCGACCATGCGGATAGATGCTGGACAACCGCTCGACGCCATGTGCACACAGCACCTGTGTGCAGCGATCGGATGGCGAGCAGGTGAGCGAGCGACCACGTTCAACCCCCGACGTGCCGCGCCTCGAACGGTTGACGGTAACCAACTTCCGGGCACTGAAGCAGGTCGACTTCACGCCGTTGACACCGTTGACTGTCCTGCTCGGCCCCAACGGCAGCGGCAAATCAACAGTATTCGACGTTTTCGCGTTCCTGTCGCAATGCTTCACCGAGGGCTTGAGACGTGCCTGGGACCAGCGTCAGCGATTCCGCCACCTGCGGACCAGAGGCGCGGCGGGGCCAATAACCATCGAGATCAAGTATCGCGAGAAACCGGCATCGCCGATCATCACCTATCATCTGGCGGTCGACGAAGCCGCTCGCGGGCCGGTGATCACTCGGGAATTCATGCAATGGCGCCGCGGGACATCCGGCAAGCCGTTCCGATTTCTCGATTTCAGGAACGGTGACGGCGAAGTGATCACCGGCGACGCGCCCGAGGCCCGAGACTGTCGTGGTCAGGTTCGCCTGACCGGGCCAGACATCCTTGCTGTCAATACCCTCGGGCAACTCGCCGAGAATCCACGTGCCCAGGCGCTGCGCGAGTTCATCGTCGGCTGGCATCTTTCCTATCTCTCGGCAGCGGAAGCCAAGGGATCGACAGAGGCCGGCCCGCAAGAGCACCTCTCCCAGACCGGCGACAACTTATCGAATGTCATTCAGCACTTGCGCGAGCGACACCCCGACCGCCTCGAGCAGATCTTCACGATCCTGCGGCGACGGATCCCGCGGCTCGAGGCCTTCGACGCCAAGGTGCTGGAGAACGGGCAACTGCTGCTCACCCTCAAGGACGCCCCGTTCGACGAGCCGATCCTGGCCCGCTACGCCTCTGACGGCACCCTCAAGATGTTGGCCTACCTCATCCAGCTCCACGATCCGGAGCCGCCGCGGCTGATAGGCATCGAGGAGCCCGAGAACTTCCTCCACCCGCGTCTGCTGCCGGAGTTGGCGGAGGAGTGCGACAGGGCGTCGGCGCGAACCCAGCTCATCGTCACCACCCACTCGCCATTCTTCGTCGACCGCCTGCGGCCGGAACAGGTGTGGGTGATCTACCGCAACGTGCAGGGCTACAGCGAGGTCAAGCGAGTGGCCGACATGCCCGGCATCGCCGACTTCATCCGCGAGGGTGCGACACTCGGCGAGCTTTGGCTCGAAAACCATTTCAGCCACGGCGATCCGCTCAATCCATGAACTTGCCGCATATCGATATTCTGGTCGAGGAGCCGTCGATGGAGGCCGCGCTCGACTATTTGGCCCCGAGAATCATCGGTGGTCGCGCGACCTGGAAAGTCATCAATTTTGGAAGCAAGTCGAAATTGTTGACAAAACTGCCTGCGCGTCTTCGTGGTTACAGAAATCGTGTGCAGACGGATGAAATTTGACTGTTGGTTCTGCTCGATCGAGACCGTGACGATTGCCGCGCCCTGAAGCAGCGTTTGGAGGGTGCTGCCACAGCTGCGGGTCTGGCAACGAAAAGCCGGCCGGACCAGAACGGCACGTTTCGTGTAGTAAATCGTGTGGTGATCGAGGAGCTGGAAGCTTGGTTCATTGGCGATCCGGGAGCGCTCTGCCAAGCATTTCCGAGAGTACCCGCAACCTTCCACCAGCGGACCACCTATCGCCGACCAGACAATATCTCCGATGCCTGGGAAGCGCTGGTTCGGCTCTTGCACAAATCCAGCTACAGGAATGAACGGTTCAGCAAGATCGACACGGCCCGCCGGGTTGCGGCAGTCATGGTTCCCGAGCACAACCGCTCGCCAAGCTTCGGGCAGTTCAGCAGCGGACTTCGAGCACTGGTCGCGGCCGACTGAACGCCCTGCCCCCTCAAGACTGCCGGCTGAACCTGACGACCGTCACCCCATCCTCGTCGAGCAGGTGCAGGAGGCCGGTCGGCTCGACGCGCCAGCGGCGGACCAGCTCGAGGGCGGCGAAGTACCGGCTCTCCTGGTCCATGACCGCCTCGGGGCAGGCCATGCGGGTCGAGCCCAGGGCACCGAAGCGGATCCGGTCGCCGTCGATGTCGGCTTCGCCGAAATAGTTGTTGCAGCCGCCGGTGCCGGTGACCTCGCCGCCGCCGGAGACCTCGAGCGTGGTCTGCAGGTAGTCCATCACGCCGCGCGACTGGATGTCCTCGGCAAGCCACGTCCCACCCTCGATCCGGCCTTCCGGCAGGCTGGCCTCGGGATTGCCGGACATGTTCTCCACGAGCGTCTCCAGCTCGAGGGTGCGCTGGCGGGTGCGGTCGATCCAGCAGGCCCGGCGGAAATCGCCGGCCCCGGTGCCGCTGCCGGACTGCAGCCCGACCAGCTCGCAATCGAGGTCGCGAAAGAGCTCGAAGGCCAGTCGCGAGCGCTCGAGCGCCCGGCTGGCCTCGTGCCGGCCGAGCCGGTTGTCGATCGCCGCCTCCGCCGCATCGAGCGCCTTGTCGACAGCGGCGAGCGCCCCCGCCGCCTCCACCTCGGCGGCCTCCAGGCAAAGACCCAGCTCGAGCCGGGTCTCCGCCTGCTCCCAGCACTCGTCCAGCGCATCCGCCGTGGCCGGCCCGACGCCGGCGGCCAGCGCCGCCGCCGCCAGACCGAGAACCAGGAGGACGCTAGCCCGCCTGCGCACGGATGAGCTCGTTGACCTCGGCGGCCTTCTCCATGTGCGGCATGTGCCCGGCCCCGGCGAACTTCGTGACCTTGATCGACGACGGCAGGCCCTCGCCGTGCTTCGTCGGCAGGATCTGGTCGGCCTCGCCCCAGATGACCTGCACCGGCACCTTCAGCTCGCCCAGCCGGTCGCGCAGGCTGCCCGCCTGCTTGCCGCCCGGCATCAGCGCGTCGCGCAACGACTTGAGCGCCGCGTCGACCCCGTCCAGCCTTTTGAACTTCAGGACGTCCTCGACCATCTCCTTGGAGATCAGCGACGGATCGCCGACCAGAAGCTCGAGCACCGGCCTGAGCTTCTTCGCCCGCTTCTCCTCGATGAAGCCGTTGATGTAGGCCATGTTGATCTCGTCGCCGAGCGCCGCCGGCGCGATCAGCGTGGCGCTCGCCACCCGGTCCGGGTGATCGAGCGCGAGGAGGAGTGCGGTGGCCCCGCCCATCGAATGACCGACCAGATGCGCCTTCTTGAGGCCCTTGGTGTCCATGAAGGCGGCCACCGCCTTGGCCAGGCTCGGCAGCCGCGCGTCGCCCACCTCCTTGGTCGAACCGCCATGCCCGGGCAGATCGATCGCATAGGTCTTGTGGCCGGCCGCGAGCTCCTCCTGGTTGAACATCCAGTTGTTCAGATCACCGCCATAGCCGTGGATGAAGATGATCGGGTCGCCCTCGCCGTCGCCCATCTCGAGATAGCGGATGCGGCCGGCCGCGGTGTCCGCCTCCTCCGGCTCCGGCCCGCCGGCGGCGGCGGCGTCGAAGACGAAATTGGCCTTGAAGTCGGCAACGAAGGCATCGACATCGGCGTCCGACACGGCCTCGTCGGCGACCACGCCGATCAGATAGGCGACCGGCACCGTCTCGCCGTCATTGACCACCAGCCGGCGCAACGTGCCGCTGACCGGGCTCTCGAACACGTTGGCGATCTTCGACGTCTCGATGTCGACGATCTCCTGGCCCTTCTCGATCCTGGCACCCTCGGCGACATGCCACTTCGCCACCATGCCTTCCTGCATGGCGAGGCCCCATTTCGGCATCACGATCATCTGAATGGCGTCGGCCACGGCACCCCCTCCTCGTTCTTGCTCGATTTAAAGAAGCAGCAACGCCCGGGCGCGGATGACGCGCCCGGGCGTGCCTCGGATCAAGAGGCTCAGTGGCCCTTGCCGGCGACCTCGCGCACCGCCGCCTCGATCTTGGCGGCGTTCGGCACATAGAGATCCTCGAGCGCCGGCGAGAACGGCACCGGCGAGTGCGGTGCCGTCACCATCTTCACCGGCGCCTTGAGCGCCCCGAAGATCTCCTGCGCGCACATGGCGGCGATGTCGGTCGCCATGTTGCAGCGCGGATGCGCCTCGTCGACCACCACGACCCGGCCGGTCTCCTCGCAGGTCTCGAGGATGGTGTCCCGGTCGAGCGGCGAGGTCGTGCGCGGATCGACCACCGTGCAGGAGATGCCCGACTTTTCGAGATTGTCCGCGGCCTCGTTGGCGAAGTTCACCATCCGGCCGAAGGCGATGATGGTCACGTCGTCGCCCTCGCGGGTGACGTTCGCCTCGCCGAACGGGATGGTGTACGCCTCGTCCGGCACCTCGGCCTCCTCGTCGTACATCGCCTTGTGCTCGAAGAAGATCACCGGGTCGTCGTCGCGGATCGCCTGCGCCAGAAGCCCCTTCGCCTCGTAGGCGTTGGACGGCAGGGCCACCTTCAGCCCCGGGATGTGGGTGAAGAGCGGGTAGAGGCACTGGCTGTGCTGCGACGCGGCACGGAACCCGGCGCCGTACATGGTGCGGATGGTGACGGGCGTCACCGCCTTGCCGCCGAACATGTACTTGAACTTGGCCGCCTGGTTGAAGATCTGGTCGAAGCAGACCCCCATGAAGTCCACGAACATCAGCTCCGCCACGGGCCGGAGCCCGGTGGCGGCGGCACCGACGGCGGCACCGATGAAGGCGCTCTCGGTGATCGGCGTATCCAGCACCCGCTCGCGGGTGAAGATCGGCATGATCCCCTTGGTGACACCCAGGGGCCCGCCCCAGGCATCCTGCTCACCCGGGGCACCCATGCCGCCCGAGATGTCCTCGCCCATCAGGATGACCCGCTTGTCGCGCTCCATCTCCTGACGGAGCGCCTCGTTGATCGCTTGACGATAAGTCTTCTTCGGCATGACTGGCGCTCCTCAATAGGCCGAGGTGTAGACGTCGGTGAGCAGGTCGGCCTCGGTCGGCAGGGCACCGGCCTTGGCCTCGGCGAGCACCTGGGCGATCCGATCGCGGCTGGCCTTGTCGACCGCGTCCATGGCCGGGCCGTCGAGCAGGCCGGCCTCGGAGACGCGGTTGCGGAACAGCATCAGCGGATCCTTCTCGGCCCGGACCTTCTCGACTTCGCCGGGGGCGCGGTAGCTCATCGCGTCACCCTCGAAATGGCCGTAGTAGCGGTTCAGCCGCGAGTGGATCAGGGACGGCCCGCCACCGTCGCGAGCCCGCTCGATGGCCTCGCGCGCGGCCTCCCAGACGGCGAAGAAGTCATGGCCGTCGACCTCGTAGGCCGGCATGCCGTAGCCCTTCGCCCGATCGACCTGATTGCCCGCCACCGACCACTTGGACGCCGTCGCCTCGGCATAGCCATTGTCCTCGACGACGAAGATCGCCGGCAGCTTCCAGACATTGGCGAGGTTGAAGCTCTCGTGGGTGGTGCCCTGGTTCGAGGCGCCGTCGCCGATGAAGGCGACCGCCACGCCGCCGGTCTTGAGGTACTTGGCCGAGAGAGCGGCGCCGCAGATCAGGGGCGGCCCACCGCCGACGATGCCGTTCGCCCCCATCATGCCCTTCGACAGGTCGGCGATGTGCATCGAGCCGCCCTTGCCGCCGCACAGGCCTTCCTTGCGGCCGAAGATCTCGAACATCATGCCACGCTCGTCGCAGTTCTTGGCGATGCAATGGCCGTGCCCGCGATGGGTCGAGGCGATGGCGTCGCGGTCGTCGAGATGCATGCACACCCCCACGCCCGAAGCCTCCTCGCCGGCATAGAGATGCACGAAGCCGGGGATGTTGCCGGCCGCGAACTCCTCGTGCACCGCATCCTCGAACTCGCGGATCAACCGCATCTTCCGATAAGCCTCGAGCAGATCGTCACGACTTAACTGCATGGTCTGTCCTCCCGGTTGGCATGCCCTGAAATTCGCGAAGGAGGCGTGCGCAGCGCGCCTTGCAGGCCGCGCGCGACGCGGCCGCCTCCCCTTGTTCCTCGTCCCTGACGCAAGTCCGGCTGGCGATCGGACAAGCTCCCAGTGCTACCGTGCATGTCTAGGCCAGCCCCGTCATTTCGACAAGTCGATCAGGATCTTCATCTGGGTCCCGCCCGGATCGAGCAGCGCCTCGAAGCCGGCCGGCACGGCCTCGCCGAGGCCGATCCGCCTGGTCACGATCTTCCTCGCCGGCAGGAGGCCGGACGCGATCAGCCGCATCACGCGGGGCCAGAGATAGGTCGGGTAGCACCAGGAGCCGCGGATATCGATGTCCTTGAAGGTGACCTGGAACCAGTCGAGCGGGTTCTCGTGCGGGTGCAGGCCGGTCTGGACAATGACACCCTGCTTGCGCACCGCATCGAGGCAATCCTTGAGCGCGTGCTCGTTGCCGACGCATTCGATCGCCACATCGACGCCGGCCCGGCCGTCGGTGGCGGCGCGCACGACCTCGCCCGGCTTCTCCCGTGAGGGGTTGATGGTGACCACGTCCGGCAGCATCGCGCGGACGAAGTCGAGCCGCGCGTCATTGACGTCCGAGACGAAGAGCGGTGCCGCACCCGCCGCCCGGGCGGCGAGCAGCACGAGGGCGCCGATCGGCCCGGCGCCGGTCACCAGCACGCTGTTGCCGGCCGCCACGCGGCCGCGGTCGCAGGCATAGACGGCAACCGCCGTGGGCTCGACCAGCGCCGCCTCCTCGTCGGTCAGCGCCTCGGGCACCTTGAAGACGTTGTACTCCTTGACGGCCGCCAGCTCGGCCATGCCACCCCAGCCCCAGCTCAGGCCGACGAGGGCGAGGCTGCCCGAGAGGTGAAAGAGCCCGCGATCGGCATAGTGCTCGCCGGTCCGCGGCATCAAGAGCGGCTGCACCGAGACCCGGTCGCCGGGCGCGACCGACGTGACGCCGGCGCCGACCGCCTCGACCACCCCGCCGAACTCGTGCCCCAGCACCTGCGGCGCCTTGGCGTGGCTGAAAGGGTGCGGCTCGGTCGGAATGAAGATCGGGCCGTAGCTGTACTCGTGGAGATCGGTGCCGCAGATGCCAACGAAACGGTTGCGGATCACCACCTCGTCGTCGGCCGGACGCGCCGGCGGCGCCGCGATGTCGTCGAGGCGGAGATCCTTGGCGGCGTGAAACCTCAGGGCCTGCATTGGACGTCCTCCCGGTAAGAGACTCTACCCACGGTGGTCGCACCTGACATGGCGCCGCTCAAAAATAGGCAAGCCCGGTATCCCGATCGAAGAGATGCCAGCGCCCGGTGTCGAAGGTCAGCCGGCAGGCGTCGCCGCGCTGACCCATGAAGTCCGGCTTGGTCTTCACCAGGAACTTGTCCTGCCCGACCGCGGCATCGACCAGCATGTCGCCGCCCAAGGGCTCGGTGACCAGGATCCGGGCCAGAACCCCGTGGCTGCCGTCATCGGCCCGGATCCCGATCTGATCCGGGCGAATGCCCATCCGCACCTCCGCCTGCTGGGCGGACTCGCGCAGGATCGACTCCTGCACCCCGGTCACCGGCACGGCGAAGCTCGCATGCGCGACATAGAGGTCACCGCCCCGATCCTCGATCCGGCAGTCGACGAAATTCATCGGCGGCTCGCCGACGAAGCCCGCCACCCATTCGTTCACCGGGTGATCGTAGATTTCCTGCGGCGTGCCGAACTGCTGCAGGACACCCTCGTGCATCACCGCGATGCGGTCGGCCATCGACAGGGCCTCGAGCTGGTCGTGGGTGACGTAGATCATGGTGGTGCCGAGCTCGCGCTGCATGATCTTGAGCTCGCCGCGCATGTGCGCCCGAAGCTTGGCGTCGAGATGGGCGATCGGCTCGTCGAAGAGGAAGAGCTGCGGCTCGCGGACGATCGCCCGGCCGATCGCGACGCGCTGCTTCTGCCCGCCCGAGAGCTCCTGCGGCTTGCGCTGGAGCAGATGGCCGATCTGCAGGAGCTCCGTCGCCTTCTTCACCTTGCGCTCGATGGTCGCCCGGTCGGTGCGGCGCAGCAGAAGCGAGTTCGCGATGTTCTCGCGCACCGTCTTGTGCGGGTAGAGCGCGTAGTTCTCGAACACCATCGCGATGTCGCGATCCTTGGGCGGCAGGTCGTTGATCCGCCGCTCGCCGAAGCGGATGTCGCCGGCCGAGATGTGCTCGAGCCCGGCGAGCATCCGCAGCGTCGACGACTTGCCGCAGCCCGATGGCCCGAGGACCGAGAGAAACTCGCCATCGGCGCATTTCAGGCTCAGATCCTTCACGGCCTCGGTCTTGCCGTAATACTTCCAGACGTGATCGATCGTTACAGAGGCCATCGAAGATCTACTCTTTCACAGCACCCATGGTGAGCCCGGCCACGAGATAGCGGCGGATCAGAAGGCCGAGGAACATCATCGGCAGGGTGGTGACGACGCCCGCCGCCATGATGCTGCCCCACTGGATGTTCTGCGGCTGCACCAGCTCCTTGGTGGCGACGGGCAGGGTCTTCGCCCCGCCCGAGCCGATGATCGAGGCGAAGAGGAAGTCGTTCCACGCGAACAGGATGCAGAGCACGAGGAACGCCCCGATCCCCGGCGCCACCAGGGGCAGGATCGACAGGAAGGCGCGAAAGCGCGTCGCCCCGTCGCACATCTGCGCCTCCTCGATGGCATAGGGCACGTTGTCGAAGAAGCCCTTCAGCATCCAGATGGCGAACGGCAGGTTGAAGGTGGTGTAGGCCAGGATCAGGCCCGGGATCGTGCCGACGAGGCCGGCGCCTCTGAAGATGGCGTAGAGCGGCACCATCACCGCCACCACCGGCGCCATGCGCGTGCTGATGATCCAGAAAAAGAGATCCTGCTTGCCGCGAAAGCTGATCCGCGAGAGCGAATAGGCGCACATCGACCCCAGGATGACCGAGATCAGCGCCGATCCGCCCGCCGCCATGACCGAGTTCAGCAGATAGACGCTGAAATTGTGGTCGAGGAACAGGCTTTTGTAGTGCTTGACGGTCGGGGTGAAGTCGAAGAACAGCGTGATCCCCGACCAGTCGCCGACTGTCGGCAGCTTGAACGCCTCGAGCAGGTCCTTGAAGGACGAGACGAACATCACGAGCAGCGGCAGCACCGTCCAGACGACGTAGATCGCGAGGAAGACGGCGATCAGGACATTGACCACCGAGCGCAGTGGCGAGCGGTACTGGACGACGTCGGACGAGGCCATCAGGTGTCCTCCGGCCGGGTCTGCGCCGTCGGGCTCTGGAAGACCCGCACCAGGATCAGGCCGAGCACGATGGTCACGGCGAGCAGGGTGAGGGCGATCGCGGCGCCGCGGCCGAGCTTGAAGAACTGGAAGCTGACGTCGAAGAGATAGGTCGGCAGGATCTTGGTGCTGTCCGCCGGGCCGCCGCCGGTGAGCACCAGGATGTGGTCGATGAAGCGGAAATTATCCATGAACCGCAAGAGGATGGCGATCAGGAGGAAGGGGTAGATGTTGGGCAGGGTGATCTGGAAGAAGTTCCGGATCTCGCCGGCGCCGTCCACCATGTTCGCCTCGAGCTGGTCGCGCGGCACGCGCTTGAGCCCGGCCAGGACGATCAGCGTGATCAAGGGCGTCCACTGCCAGGTGTCGACGATGACGATGCCGAGCATCGCCGTCGAGGTATCGCCCAGGATCGACCGCTCGCCGAGGATCCCGGCGCTCTGCATCAGCCAGTGGTACCAGCCGAAGGTCGAGTTGTAGAGGTAGTACCAGACGAGGCCGGCCACGACCGGCGCCATCATCATTGGCATCAGGAAGATCGTGACCAGGAGCTTCTCGTGGCGCGAGCCGTTGAGGATCACCGCGAGCAGCACGCCGAGGCCGATCTGCAGGGTCATGCACATGGCGCTGTACTGGATCAGCAGCCACCAGCCCTCCCTGAATTTGCGGTCGCGGGCGAGCCGCGTCCAGTTTGCGAAGTCGTTCCATTTGTCGCCGGCGGCCCCGACATCGACGTCGTGCAGGCTCATCCAGACGAGCCAGAAGAACGGGTAGAGGGTGATGCAGGCGAGGACGATGATGGCCGGCAGCATCAGGTAGAAATAGTAGGCGCGCGACGGCGGCGCGTTCAGCCGCGCCGGCGGCTGGCTGATCACCCGCGCACCCTCGCGCATCTCGAGCAGGCGTTGCGCCGCGGCCGGCGAGCCGCCGCCGATGCTCCGTCCGCCCCCTGCCCCTGCCGTCGTCACCGCCATGCGTTCTCGCTCACCCGGGCCGCCTGCCGAGAGCGGGCCGACGGATCGATCGATCCGCCGGCCCGGCCGTCACGTGATCGATCACACGCCGTTGAGGTCGTCGAGCTGCGAGCGGATCTCCTCGCAGGCCTCCTCGGCCGTGGTCTCGCCCGCGATGCAGCGCTGCACCTCGGTCGCCACGATCTTGTGGTACTCGTTGGCCTCCGGGATCTTGGGCCCCAGCACGAAATGCGGATCGCGGATGCCGTAGTCGTAGACCGGCTCGAAGGTCAATGCGTTCGGCATGGTGGTCGGCCGCTGGCGCGCCGCCTGGACCTCGGGGATCTCGAGGACGGCCTTCCTGGTCGGCGTGCCGCCGACGCCCTTGAGCACGTTGAACTGCGTGTTCTTCGAGGTCGACCAGATGGCGAAGAGATAGGCGGCGCGCTGCAGCTCCTCGGACGCCCCGGCATTGATGCCGATGCCGCCGATGCCGCAATTGCAGCCGTTGACCGCCTCGCCGCCATTGACGATCCAGTCCGCCTCGCCGAGAGGGCACACGCCGTAGCCGGTCTTGCCGCCGGCCGCGCGGCTGGTCGTCTCGTCCTCGATCGAGGCGGCGAACTCGTGATACTGGACCTGCATGGCGATTTGCCCGGCCTGGTAGAGCGTGTTCAGCTCGAGCGTCGCGTTGGCGAGGTTGTCGGGATGGCTGACGTCGGCCTGATCCTTGAACTTCTGCATGACCAGGATCGACTGCTCGTCGCCCCAGCGCGTCGGACCGGGCTCGCGGCTGCCGAGCTTGTCGTCGATGTCGAAATCGGTCCAGCGGCCATGCGCGAACTGCATCCGCTGGATGTCGAGCTGCGTCGTCCAGGCGAAGCTGCCCTGGTGCTGGGCATAGCCGTAGGGGACGTCCTCGCGGCCGCTCTCGCGCAGCTTCTTGAAGAAGGTGGCGAAATCCTGGACGTTCTTCCAGGTCGTCTCGGCGTTGAACTCCATCCGATAGCCGTACTCGGCCTCGAAGTCGGGGCTGAGCTGCTCGAAGAGGTCCTTGCGGTAGAAGGTGCAGGCGACGGCGCAGTCATAGGGGAAGGCGACGATCCGGCCCTCGTCGTAATAGACGCCGCAGGCATAGAGGAAGTTCTCGAACCAGGCATCCTGACCGGAGCCGTCCGGATCCTGGGGCAGGGTGTCGTCGGCCATGAACTGGGTCAGGTCGGCGAAGAAATCGGCGAAGGGCGCGCCGATCGGCTTGTCCTGGACATAGCCGAGCTGGAAATCGGCGGTGCCGCTGCGCAGGTCGATGCCGAGCTTCTGCTGCACCACAGGCAGATCGTCGGTGAGGATCTCCACCTGGATGCCGGTCAGGTCGTAGAACGGCTGGAGATTGTCACGAATGGCGAAGGAGGGCGGCGTGTTCTCGCTCATGAAGACCAGCTTCGAGCCCTCGAACTGGCGCCACTTGGCCGCGTCGGACGACTGCGCGTAGGCCGGTCGGCGGGTGATGACCGAGTTCAGGCCGACGGCGATCGAGCCGGCGCCCAGGGCGGTGGCGGCACCGCCGCCGAGCTCCAGGAACTTGCGGCGGCCGACCCGCCGGAACAGCGCATTCTTGGGGGTGTGGAACATGGCGGCCTCCCTGTTGCGGGCAGGGGCCGGCAGCCACACCGACCTCGACCGACCACTGTCGCTCGAGCAGGTGCCGTGCCCTCCCCTGTTCCCTGATGGCACGGAACATCCGTTCCGTGCCGGAACTTTGGTTCACTCACCATTAGGAGGGGTCGCCGATCCCTGTCAATGGCCGCACCCCAGACCGGCGATCTCTTCAGAACGCCGCCGGGGTCGGACACCGCCACCCGCCGCCCTCCTCGACGAAGCCGGCCTCGCGGACCTGCTGGTCGAGGGCCGCGCGGGCCCGTTCCTCGACGCAGGCGCCGGCCTCGAGCAGCACGTCGGCGCAGCCGCGCCGGCGCGCCGTCTGCAGCACGCTGGCCACGAGCGCATCGAGCGAGCGATGCGGCCGGCCGAGCTCGAGCCAGCGCAGCCGGTCGACCACCAGCCGCGGCCGGCTGTCCGGCGCCGTTCCGCGTTTGTGAAAGAACAGGGCCAGCGTCAGGCCGGCCAGGCACTGCACGATGACGACGCCGCCACCGCTCGATGCGGCTGCCAGACGGTCGCGCGCATCCCGCAGCCAGAAGGCGGCCTCGGTGCCGCCGGGATCGGCGGCCAGCACCAGAGGCAGCACCTCGCCGATCCGCTCCGCCTCGAGATCGCGCCAGAACCAGGGCATGCCGCCAATCGGCAGCGTGAAGGACGGAACAGCGGGTGCGAGGGCGATCATCGCCGCAGCTTTGCCGCAGTGTCGAGGTGCTGCATTGACCCATATCAACGCCAATGCGTAAATAAGCCTCGGCAGGCTCGGTGCTCTCGGCTCGGGCGGTCGCGGGAAGGATCGCTTCATCATGGAACGGCAGCAGACCAACTGTTGCGGCGCTCTGGTCGACTGCGCGAATTGCGACATTCGGCCACTCGCCATCTGCGGCGCCCTCGCCCCCATCGCCATCGGCAAGCTGGCGGCGATCTCCGGCACGCGGCGCGTCGAGGCGGGCGCCCAGCTCATCCAGGAGGGCGAGCCGGCCCGCGAGGTCTTCACCCTCACCGAGGGCATGCTCAAGGTTTACAAGCTGATGCCGGACGGCCGCCGGCAGATCACCGGCTTCATGTTCCCGGGCGATCTCGTCGGCCTCGCCTACGGCGACAGCTACATCTACAGCGCTGAGGCGATCACCGGCATCACCACCTGCCGCATGCGGCGCGGCAGCCTCCTCGCCCTGATGGCGGACCATCCGGAGCTCGAGCATCGCCTGCTCAGCCGCGCCAGCAACGAGCTCGCCGCCGCCCAGGCGCAGATGCTGCTGCTCGGCCGCAAGACCGCGCGCGAGCGCGTCGCGAGCTTCCTCGTCGGCCTCGCCGAGCGCCTGGGTGTGGCCCAGGGCGAGCCCCTGGCGCTGCCGATGAACCGGGGCGACATCGCCGATTTCCTCGGCCTCACCATCGAGACCGTGAGCCGCACCCTGACGCTGATGCGCAAGGCCGGCCTGATCGCCCTGCCGGACAAGCATTCGGTGACGATCACCTGCATGGACGGCCTCGGCCGCGCCTCGGGCGACTGAGAGCCGTGCGCCTCGGCGGCAAAACGGCGCTCGCCGCCGCCCTTCTTGGCCTGCTCGTCGCCTGTGCCAAGCCCGAGCCGCCGCCACCACCTCCCCCGCCACCGGCGCCGACCCCGCCGCCGGTCATGCAGCCGCCGCCGACCCTCGATCCCGCCACCCGCGTCGACCGCCTCTGCCGCCCGCTGCTGCGCATCGTCGACGCCGAGGCCAGCGGCTTCGCGAGCCTGCGCGCGGCACCGGCCGGCGAGCGCGCCTGGCAGGGCAGCGCCATTCCCGACGGCTTCTACGCCTGCGAGATCGACGGCCGGAGCAACCCCGGAGCGCAATATGTCTGCCGCGGCAGCCGCATCACCGGCGGCCGGGCCGAGCTCCTGGTCGACGAGTTCGACCGCATCGCCGGCGACCTCGACACCTGCCTCGCCCGCGCCGAATGGTTCCCGCGCAACTGGCAGCGCGGCCACGTGATGCAGTTCGCCGGCGGCGAGCGCCAGCTCGTCTGGCGCGACCTCGCCCCCAATCCCCGCCCCGCCATCGCCCTCAACATCGAGGAGGAGATCGGCACCCGAACCTACTTCCTCCGCCTCGCCACCTTCACCCTTTTTTGAATCAGGTTCCGGGCCCGTCGCCGCCCGCCCGCCGGTGATCCAGCACGGGCTTGCCCGCCTTTGGCGCCAGCCGGTCGACCTGCACGGCGAGCTGGCGCAATTCGCCATAGAGCTGGCCCTGCACGCTATTGACGATCGCCTGGGTCTCCTTGACCGCTTCGAGCTTGATCTCGGCCCGCGCCTCGCGCAGGCCCGCCTCGACCTCCCGCACCCGCCGATCCAGCGATGCCACGGCATCCGCCAACTGGCGCTGCCCCTGCTCCAGGTTCTCGATCTTGGCGAAGGCCCTGCGGACGTCCGCGATCAGATCGGCAGCCTTGAGGATCGTCTCGAAGCCAGCCACGGGTCAGGATCGTCCGACGGCCGGGCATCTTTCCGAGACATAGGCGAGTGTCTCGTCCAGGGATCGCGACCGCTCGGCAGCTTCGGCGCGCAGCGCCACCATATTGGCCACCAGCCATTCGGCCTCGCTCATCGTTAAGATGCCGTCCTCCGGCCGATCCTGCCGGACGTCTTCTGGCCCCTTGCCAAAAATTGCCAGCAACAGCCGTTCCTCCGGCGTCATCGCTCCAGCTTTGGCAGCATGGGAACGGCGGCCTGCCGTGGTCGCGCCTTCGGCCTGTCGTTCGGCTGCCGGCACGCCAACGCCGATAAGCACGCGGTCACCCTCGCGCCAGACCTCGATTGCGGCCTCGGGCCGGTCTTGCGCTTTGCCTTCCGGCTGCTTGACGGACTTCACTTCGGCCACTCCATGGGACGTCCAGCAGAGCATACACGATGGCAAGCTCGGCGTCAGCAAATGGCCGCTCCGCGTTGCGCGTGCCGATCACCCCGCTTGACCCGGCCTCCGCCTCCGCTACCATCCGTCCCGGCTGCAATCGCCCGTGGGAGAGTCCGTCTCGGCCATTGGCCGGGCCGGCGCCGAAGGAGCAACCGCCCCGGAAACTCTCAGGCACCAGGACCGCGAGCGAGTTGGCCCTCTGGAGAGCGGATGCATCTGCATCCCACCGACGGGGAAGACGGCGGGTTTCGGCCTTCCGTCTGAATCTCTCAGGTCTTGGACAGAGGGGGCTTCGTCGCGGGAGAGCCGTGTCCCGCAGCGAAGGTCCCGCTGGCGCCACCCGAGCCGAGGTCCAGAGCCCGTGCCCGATCCGAAAACGACGCCGCTAGACGCCCTGCACCGCGAGCTCGGTGCCCGCATGGTCGACTTCGCCGGCTGGTCGATGCCGGTCCAGTACCCGAAGGGCATCCTCAAGGAGCATCTCTGGACGCGGACCAAGGCCTCGCTCTTCGACGTCTCGCACATGGGCCAGATCAGCATGCCCGGCGCCGATGCCGCGGCCGCCATCGAAAGCCTCGTGCCGGCCGACATCCAGGCCTTGAAGCCCGGCCGCGCCCGCTACACCCAGTTCACCACCGAGGATGGCGGGATCATCGACGATCTGATCGTCACCGCCACCGATGACGGGCTCTACCTCGTCGTCAATGCCGGCGGCCGCGATTCCGACCTTGCCCATCTCGAGCAGCATCTGCCGGGCTCGAGGATCGAGCTCCTCGCCGACCGCGCCCTCCTGGCGCTGCAGGGCCCGGCCGCCTCGACCGTGCTCGCCCGCCTCGCCCCCGAGGTCGAGGCGCTCCGCTTCATGTCGAGCATCGAGCTCGGCCTCGCCGGCCTCGACGCCCGCGTCTCGCGCCTCGGCTACACCGGCGAGGACGGCTTCGAGATCTCGATCCCGGCCGACCGCGCGCTCAAGCTCGCCCGCACCCTGCTCGCCGCCGAGGAGGTCGAGCCGGCCGGCCTGGGGGCCCGCGATTCGCTCCGCCTCGAGGCCGGCCTTTGCCTCTACGGCCACGACATCGACCGGACGACCAGCCCGATCGAGGCCGATCTCGCCTGGACCATCCAGAAGAGGCGCCGGGCCGAGGGCGGCTTTCCCGGCGAGGAACGCATCCTGGCCGAGCTCAGGGACGGCCCGAAGCGCCGCCTCGTCGGCATCCGCCCGGAGGGCCGCGCCCCCGCCCGCGAGGGTGCCCCCGTCAAGGACGAGGCCGGCCAGGCGATCGGCACCCTCACCAGCGGCGGCTTCGGCCCGACCGTCGATGGCCCGATAGCGCTCGGCTACGTCGCCGCGTCGGCCGCCACGCCCGGCACGGCGCTCCAGCTCGAGGTGCGCGGCAAGGCGCTGCCGGCCCGCGTCGAGTCTCTTCCCTTCGTCCCCCACCGCTACCAGCGCTGAAGGAGCCCGAAGCCATGGCCCGCTACTACACGAAGGAGCACGAGTGGCTCGACGTCACCGGCGACGTCGCCACGGTCGGGATCACCGACCACGCCCAGGAGCAGCTCGGCGACGTCGTCTTCGTCGAGCTGCCGAAGGTCGGCGCCACCGTCCAGAAGGGTGGCGACGTCGCCGTGGTCGAGAGCGTCAAGGCGGCGAGCGACATCTACGCCCCCGCCTCCGGCAAGGTGATCGAGGCCAACACCGCCATCGAGGACACCCCGGCCACGGTCAACGACGACGCCGAGGGTGCCGCCTGGTTCTTCAAGCTCGAGCTCAGCGACAAGAGCGAGCTCGACGGCCTGATGGACGCCGACGCCTACGCCGCCTTCCTCGAGACCATCGCCTGACCCGCGCGGAGCACCCTTCCATGGCCGACATCCAGAACGCCGCCGCCGTCGACCCGGTGGCTGCCCCCTTCGTCCGCCGGCATGTCGGCCCCGACGCCGCCGAGATCGAGGCCATGCTGCGAACCGTCGGCGCCGCCTCGCTCGACGACCTGATCGACCAGACCGTGCCCAAGAAGATCCGCACCGCGGACCCGCTCGACCTGCCGCCGGCCTTCACCGAGCATCAGGCGCTCGCCCGCCTCGCCGCCCTCGCCGCCACCAACCAGGTCAGGCGCTCGCTCATCGGCATGGGCTATCACGGCACCCACACGCCGCCCGTCCTGCTCCGCAACCTCTTCGAGAACCCGGGCTGGTACACCGCCTACACGCCGTATCAGGCCGAGGTCAGCCAGGGCCGGCTCGAGGCCCTCCTCAACTGGCAGCAGGCAGTCGTCGATCTCACCGGCATGGAGCTGGCCAACGCCTCCCTGCTCGACGAGGCGACCGCCGCCGCCGAGGCCATGACGCTCGCCCATCGCTCGACCAGGGACAAGGGCGACCGCTTCTTCGTCGACGCCGACAGCCACCCGCAGACCAGGGCCGTGCTGCGCACCCGGGCCGAGCCGCTCGGCATCGAGCTGGTCGAGGGCGACCCGCTCACCGACCTCGACGCCGGCACCGTCTACGGCGCCCTCCTCGCCTATCCGGGCTCGTCCGGCGAGATCCGCGACCTCCGCCCCGCCGTCGAGGCGCTGCATGGCCAGGGTGCCATCGCCGCCGTCTCGAGCGACCTCCTCGCCCTCTGCCTGCTCGAGGCGCCCGGCCACTGGGGAGCCGACATCGTCCTGGGATCCGCCCAGCGCTTCGGCGTGCCCATGGGCTATGGCGGCCCGCACGCCGCCTTCTTCGCCACCAAGGACGCCCTCAAGCGCTCGGTCCCCGGCCGGATCATCGGCGTCAGCCAGGACGCCCGCGGCAAGCCGGCTCTCCGCATGGCGCTGCAGACCCGCGAGCAGCACATCCGCCGCGAGAGGGCGACCAGCAACATCTGCACGTCCCAGGTCCTGCTCGCCGTCATGGCCGGGATGTTCGCCGTCTGGCACGGGCCGAGGGGTCTGAAGCGGATCGCGACCCGCGTCCACGACCTGACCCTCGACCTCGCCGCCCGGCTCGACGCCGCCGGCATCGAGCGCACCAACCGCCACTTCTTCGACACGCTCACTTTGCGCGTCCCGGGCAAGGCCAAGAAGCTCGTGGCCGACGCCCTGAAGGCGGGCTTCAACCTCCGCCCCATCGACGCCGACCACCTCGCCCTCTCGCTCGACGAGACCGTCACCAGGGACGAGGTCGACCGGCTCGCCGACCTCCTCGGCGGCAAGGCCTCCCACACAGCCAAGTCCGCGAACGCGACCAAGCCCGGCCTGCCCGAAAAGCTCGCCCGCCAGACGCCCTACCTCACCCACCCCGTCTTCAGCGCGCATCGCAGCGAGACCCAGATGCTGCGCTACCTGCGCAAGCTCCAGCTCAAGGACCTCGCCCTCGACCGCTCGATGATCCCCTTGGGCTCCTGCACCATGAAGCTCAACGCGGCGGCCGAGATGATCCCGGTGAGCTATACGGGCTTCGCCGACCTCCACCCCTTCGCGCCGGCCGACCAGGCCAAGGGCTATGCCAGCCTCTTCACCGATCTCGAGGCCTGGCTCGCCACCATCACCGGCTTCGATGCCGTCTCGCTCCAGCCGAATGCCGGCAGCCAGGGCGAGTACACCGGCCTGCTCGCCATCCGCGCCTTCCACCGGGCCCAGGGCCAGGGCCACCGCGACGTCTGCCTGATCCCCTCCTCGGCGCACGGCACCAACCCGGCGAGCGCCGTCATGGCCGGCATGACCGTCGTCGTCGTCGGCTGCGACGACCAGGGCAACGTCGATCTCGCCGACCTCGAGGCCAAGGCCGAGCAGCACAAGGACCGCCTCGCCGCCCTGATGATCACCTACCCCTCGACCCACGGCGTCTTCGAGGAGCGGGTCAAGGACGTCTGCGCCGCGGTCCACGCCCATGGCGGCCAGGTCTATCTCGACGGCGCCAACCTGAACGCGCTCGTCGGCCTCGTCCGCGTGGCCGAGATCGGCGCCGATGTCAGCCACATGAACCTGCACAAGACCTTCTGCATCCCGCATGGCGGCGGCGGTCCCGGCATGGGGCCGATCGGCGTCAAGGCCCACCTCGCCCCGCATCTCCCCGGCCACCCGGTCACCGGCGAGGGCGGCAAAGAGAGCCTCGGCACGGTCTCCGCCGCCGCCTTCGGCTCGCCCTCCATCCTGCCCATCACCTGGGCCTATATCGCCATGATGGGGGCGGCCGGGCTCCGCCACGCCACCGAGGTGGCGATCCTCAACGCCAACTACATCGTGGCCCGGCTCAAGGACCACTTCCCCATCGTCTATGCCGGCCGCAACGGCCGCGTCGCCCACGAATGCATCATCGACTTCCGCGACCTGAAGCAGGAGACCGGCATCAACGCCGAGGACGTCGCCAAGCGCCTCGTTGACTACGGCTTCCACGCGCCCACCATGTCCTGGCCGGTGCCCGAGACCATGATGATCGAGCCGACCGAAAGTGAGTCCAAGGCCGAGATCGACCGCTTCTGCGACGCCATGATCCAGATCCGCGAGGAGATCCGCCAGATCGAGACCGGCGAGGCCGACCGCGACGAGAACCCCCTGAAGCGCGCCCCCCACACCCCCGACCTCCTGATGGCCGACTGGACCCGCCCCTACAGCCGCGAGGCCGCCTTCACGCCCCTGGGCGGCGACCCCTCGGACAAATACTGGCCCCCCGTCGCCCGCGTCGACAACGTCTACGGCGACCGCCACCTGGTCTGCACCTGCCCGCC
>CAYMTA010000035.1:0-43259 GCA_964393275.1 uncultured Geminicoccaceae bacterium
GGACGCGCAAAAGACGCTTGCCGCTCGCCCGGGCCATTTCGGCGTCGAGATCGAAGAAGAACGCATCGTGCAGCCGGGCGGCGCCGATCGAGCCCGTGAGGTCGGCGGCGAAGCCGAGCCATTCGGCGATCCGGCCGTTCCGCGCCGCATCGCCGCCGAAGCCCCAGCGCCCGCTTCCGTCATAGGCCGAGGCCAGATAGGTGAGGATCGCGTGGGCATCGCGGAGCACGTAGCCGTCGTCGTCGATCACCGGAAGCTGGCCCAAGGGATTGAGCTCGAGGAACGCGTCCGACTTGTGCTCGCGCCCGGGATGGAAGTCGACATGCCGGGTCCGATGCCCGAGCCCGAGAAAGCCAAGCATCAGCCGCACCTTGTAGCAGCTTCCCGAAAGCTCGTAGTCCCAGAGGGTCAGCATTGGAGGGTCGGCATCGGCGGCTCAGAGATCGAGGACGAGGCGGCCGCCGGCCGCCCGGCTGACGCAGGCCATGAGGCAGTCGCCCTTGGCCCTCTCGGATCCGGTCAGATGCACGTCCTGGTGGTCGATCGTCCCCTCGATCACGCCGACCCGGCAGGTGCCGCACGCGCCCTGCGCGCAGGATGTCGGGATGTGGATGCCATGTGCCGCCACCGCTTCCACGATGCTCTGGCCCGGTTGGACCTCGACCGTCAGCGCCGAGCGGGCCAGCGCCACCTCGAAGGCCGTCGACATGTCGCGCGGGCGCTCGTTCTTGAAATACTCGAAATGCACCGCCGCGTCCGGCCAGCCCTTGGCCGCGGCGATGGCGCGGGCGGCCTCGAGGAAGGGGGTCGGGCCGCAGAGATAGAGCTCGTGCTTCTCGCCCTGCGGACCGATGATCGCGTCCAGCGCCGCCAGGGTGGCCTCGGGGCCGAGGCCCAGATGGCGCTCGACCGAGGGGCCGAGCCCGCCCAGCTCCGCCGCGAACGGCAGATGCGCGGCGGAGCGGGCGAAGGCGTGGAAGCGGTAGGGCAGGCCCGCCAGATGCAGCGTCCTCGCCATGGCGAGGAGCGGCGTCAGCCCGATGCCGCCGGCGACGAAAAGCGTCAGCAGCCCGTCGCGGCGCAAGGGGAAGTTGTTGCGCGGCGGCGAGACCGCCAGCACGTCGCCCTCGCGCACCACGTCGTGCAGGCAGGCCGACCCGCCCAGGCCCGAAGGCTCGCGCTTGACGCCGATCACCCAGCCCGTCGTGTCGTCCGGCCCGTTGGTCAGCGAGTACTGCCGCATCAGCCCGCTCGGGAGCTGGACGTCGATATGGGCACCCGGCTGGAAGGCCGGCAGCTCGCCCTCGAGCGGGGCCAGGCGAAAGGCCAGAACGTCCGCCGCCACCGGCCATTTCCGCGCCACCCGGACGCGCAGGCTGGTGCCGGTCGGGCCGGGCTCGGGCAGGCCGGCCAGCGCCGGATCGACCCGGTGCAGTTCGGCCGGGATCGGCTGGACCGGGGGCCGGGGCAGGGCCTCGAGCCGCTCGCGCAGCCGGGAGAGCCGCGCCGACCACCGCCGCAGCACCGGCAGCGGCTCGGCCGGCATCTCCGCCAGGATGCCCCGGATGATCGACCTTGTGGCATCGACCGGCTGGACCAGCCAGCGCACGGGCTCGCCGCGAAAGGCCTGGTCGAGCGCCGCCTCGACCTCGGCCGGCGGCACGTCGATGGGGATCGGCCGCAGTGCCAGGCCGTTCTCCGGCAGCTCCGGCAGCACCGCCGCCTCTATCGTGCCTTCGAGCGCCACCCAGACGAGGCCGTGCCGCTCCAGCGCCGGGTAGACCCGGTTGCAGATGGTGCGCGCCGGGGCGTCGGCCGGATGGGCCGGGATGTAGGTGCAGCCGGCCGTGCGGTTGGCGTAGCGCCAGCCATGGTACTGGCACATCAGCTCGGAGCCGAGATTGACGCCGATGGTCAGCCTGACGCCGCGATGCAGGCAGCGGTTCTCCCAGGCATTGACGTGGCCGTCATCGGCCCGCCAGAGCGCCAGCTCCTGGCCCCGGATCTCGCCGGCGAACACGTGGCGCGGCACGAGGTCGCCGCTCGATGCGACCGGATGCCAGCTGCGCCGCTGCTCCTCCGTCAGCATCGAGGTGCCGGAATCACGCCGTAGGTGACGCCCTTTTGGGTGAGCCAGCGGCGGTACATGATCGAGGACTTGTCGGCGCGGATCGGCGTCTCGGCGCGCGGGTCGAGCGGCAGCCGGCGCGGCCGCTGGTTCTCGAGGATCGGCTTGTCCTGGCCGAAGATGGTGAGCTGGAAATGGCGGACGTCCGCCGCCGTGCTCCGGTCGTCGATGATCGACATCATGGTGTGGCCGATGATCTCCTCCTCGCTCACGGGCTGGACGAAGAGGGCGACGATGTCCATGCGCACGGCGTCGAACGCGCTGGTCTTGTAGAGCACGGCGCAATAGGGGTGCGGCACGCGATAGACGTAGTCGGTTCTTGCCCCGCCACTGGAGCCGACCGCCGCCCTCGGCTGATAGAACTGGCATTCGGTCGCCACCACCTCGTCGGTTACCGGGTCGATCTCGACCGCGTACTCCTTGACCTCGGTGTGCGGCTCCTCGCCGAGGATGCCGGTATGGACGAAGGGAAAATGCCCCATGTCGAGGAAGTTCTCGACCGCCCGGGGTGCGGAGACGCGAATCCCGACCGAGCCCGTGACCACGTTCTTGCGATCCGGCTCGCCGTAGCCGGGGAGCGGAAAGAGATCGCCCGGCGGTGTCCCGAGCGAGGTCCAGAGAAAGCCGTAGCGCTCGATCGCGGGCAGGCTGCGGCCGGCATCCAGGATGACGGGACGGCCGGCCGCGTCGCGGGCGACGGTCAGCCGCCGGTCGAGGAGACGCTGCACGCTCGTGGCGCCGGGGCCGATCTCGGCGGCGACCGCGCAGACGTGCCAGGCATCGCGGATCGCCGGATCGAGCTCGGCGGTTGGAATCGAAGACATGGCGCTCGACACCTCGACGCTTGAAGCCGAGCCAGATTCGCCCATCGCCGGTGCGACCGCAAGTCCGACCATGCCGCGCTGCCGCCGCTTGACAAGGGGAGGGTCGAAACCCTAGCTCTCTCCCACTTCGCGGCTGTAAAAAATAAATGGCACAGTCGTAACATGGAAAATAGGAAGCACGCCATGCCGCCGTTCGCCCGCCGCCTCCTCCCCATCGCCGCCACCGCGACCCTGCTGCTGCAACCCTGGCTGCAGCCCAAGGCGGCCGAGCTCGACGAGCTGGTCGTCGACTGGGCCTTCTACAACCCGGTGAGCCTGGTCCTGAAAAACCAGGGCCTGATCGAGCAGGCGTTCGAGAAGGACGGCATCGAGGTGCGCTGGGTGCAGTCGCACGGCTCGAACAAGGCGCTCGAGTTCCTCAGCGCCGACGCCATCCAGTTCGGCTCGACCGCCGGGGCGGCAGCCCTGGTCGGGCGGATCAACGGCAACCCGATCAAGTCCATCTACGTCTATTCCAAGCCCGAATGGACCGCCCTGGTGACGACGGCCGACAGCCCGATCCAGAAGGTCGAGGACCTCAAGGGCAAGAGCATCGCCGTCACCCGCGGCACCGATCCGCACATCTTCCTGATGCGCGCCCTGGCCGGCGCCGGGTTGAGCGCCGACGACGTCAACTTCGTCCTTCTGCAGCACGCCGACGGCCGGGCGGCGCTGTCGCGCGGCGACGTCGATGCCTGGGCCGGGCTCGATCCGATGATGGCCTCGGCCGAGCTCGAGGAGGGCGCCCGGCTCTTCTACCGCAACGCCGACGCCAACAGCTGGGGCATCCTCAATGTCCGCGAGGAGTTCGCGGCCGAGCATCCGGAGATCATCGCCCGCGTGCTCGAGGTCTACGAGGAAGGCCGCCATTGGGCGCTCGAGCACCCCGACGAGCTTGCAGCCCTGCTCGCCGAGGAAGCCGGGATTCCGGTCGAGGTGGCGCAAAAGCAGCTTGGTGAGCGGACCGAGCTGACCCATAGCCGGATCGGCGCGGAGCAGCGGGCGTCGATCCTCGAGGCCGGCTTGGCCTTGCAGCAGGCCGGGGTCATCGACGCCTCGGTCGATGTCGAGGGGGTGCTCGACGAGCTGATCGATCCGCGCTTCGGCGAGGCGCTGGCGGACTGAACGGAAAGGGCAGGAGGCCGATGGCCAGAGCCGACATCGCCGTAGGGCTGGCCCGGCCCGCCTCGCGTCGTGGCGCCGCGGGCTCGACACTCGCCGCCCGGCTCGCCAGCCCCCTCGTCCTGGGCCTGGCGCTGCCGATCCTTCTGGCCCTGGTCTGGGAGGTGGCGGCCGCTCTGGGCCTCGTCTCGCGCCGGCTGATGCCGCCGCCGAGCCGGATCCTTCAGACCCTCCTCGAGCTCGCCGTCAAGGGCGATCTCTGGCAGCACGTCTGGATCACCACCTGGCGCGTCGCCATCGGCTTCGTGATCGGCACCGTCGCCGGGACCCTGGTCGGTGCCGCGGCCGGCTATTCGGGCCTGACGCGCCGGCTGGTCGATCCGACGCTGCAGGGCCTGCGCGCCGTGCCGTCGATCGCCTGGGTCCCGCTCTTCATCCTCTGGCTCGGCATCTTCGAGGCCTCCAAGGTGGCGCTGATCGCGGCCGGCGTCTTCTTCCCGGTCTATCTCGGCGTGATGGGCGAGATCCTCTCGGTCGACCGCAAGATCGTCGAGGTCGGCCGGGCTTTCCGCCTCTCCGGCCCGGCTCTGGTCCGTCGCATCCTGTTGCCGGCGATCCTGCCGGCCTATGTCCTGGCGATGCGCGGCGGCCTCGGGCTCGGCTGGATGTTCGTCATCGCCGCCGAGTTCATGGGCGCCTCGCAGGGGCTGGGCTATCTTTTGATCGACGGCCAGCAGCTCGGCAAGACGGACCAGATCATCGCGGCCATCCTGGTCTTCGCGGTGCTCGGCAAGCTCTCGGACGCGCTGCTCGTGGCCGCGACCAACCCCTTCCTGCGCTGGAAGGACGGCTTCGCGCCGGCCCGCTGAGAGCCCATCCGCCATGCTGCGCTTCGAGCTAGTCGACAAGGTCTACCCCAACGGCACCCATGCCCTGACCCACCTCTCGCTCGAGCTCGCCGCCGGCGAGATCGTGGCGGTGATCGGCGGCTCGGGCTGCGGCAAGTCCACCCTCCTGCGGCTCGCCGCCGGCCTCGACGCGCCGAGCTCGGGCCGGGTGCTGGTCGGCGAGACCGTCATCACCGCCCCGCACGAGGCGGTCGGCATCGTCTTCCAGGAGCCCCGTCTGCTGCCCTGGCTCGACGTCGGCCACAATATCGGCTTCGGCCTCACCCATCTGCCGAAGCCCGAGCGCCAGGAGCGCGTCGCCCGGGCGCTCGAGCGCATCGGCCTTGCCGGCTACGAGGGCGCCTGGCCGCGCGAGCTCTCGGGCGGCCAGGCGCAGCGCGTCTCGATCGCCCGCGCCCTCGTCGCCCGGCCCGAGGTGCTGCTCCTGGACGAGCCCTTCTCGGCGCTCGACGCCTTCACCCGGGCCGACCTGCAGCAGGCGCTGCTCGCCCTTTGGGAGGCCAGCCGGCCGACCCTGCTGCTGGTCACCCACGACGTCGAGGAGGCCATTCTGCTCGCCGATCGCGTCGTCGTGATGCAGCCGAGCCCGGGCCGCGTCTTCAAGGAGATCCGCCTCGATCTGCCCCGCCCGCGCCACCGGCTCGACGACGCCTTCATTGCCATCGAGCGCCGGGTGCTGCATGCCCTGGACGGCTCGCTCGGCCTCGCCCGCCAGCGGGTCAGCACCCAGGCCAACGTCGCCGTCGGCGGCTGGTAGCCGCCGCCCCGCCAGATGGAGGTTACGCCGATGCTCGACGCCGCCGCGCTCAAGGCGCTCCAGGCGCCCTTGAAGGCCCGCTACCGGGAGAATGCCGACGCGGCCAGGATCACGCTCCGCGCCACGGGCGAGATCGACGACCAGGCCATCGCCTGCAAGGTCGAGACCGGCCGTGCCATCCAGACGGCCGGGCTCCACCCCGCCACCGGCGGCAGCGGCCAGGAGCTCTGCTCGGGCGACATGCTGCTCGAGGCCCTGGTCGCCTGCGCCGGCGTGACCCTGAAGGCCGTGGCGACGGCGCTCGGCATCGAGCTGCGCGCTGGCCGGGTTACCGCCGAGGGCGATCTCGATTTCCGCGGCACGCTCGGCGTCGACCGCGAAGCCCTCGTCGGCTTCGAAGCCATTCGCCTGCGCTTCGACGTTGCGACCGACGCATCGCGGGAGGAGCTCGATTCGCTCCTCAAGCTCACCGAGCGCTACTGCGTGGTCTACCAGAGCCTGGCCCGGGGCCCGAAGCTCAGCGCCGAGCTCAGCCACGCCGCCTGAAGAGTCTGCCATGCGCCATCGTCGCCTGGAGCTCGAGCGGCGCTACGCCCGGCCGCCGGCCGACATCTGGGCCGTCGTCGCCGACACCGAGCGCGGCAACGAGCTGACCCAGGGGCTGGCACCCTACACGATAGAGGACACCGCCCGGCCGGACGGCTCGGTCACGCGCCACGGCCGGGGCCGGCTCGGGCCGTTCAGGGTCGAATGGGAGGAAGGCTTCGGCGAGTGGGTCGAGAACAGCTCCTTCACGCAGGTCAGGCGCTACACCAAGGGTCCCTTCCGCTCGATCGGCATGACGGTTCGCCTCGCCGAGGACCGTGGCGGCACGCGCGTCACCTTCATTCTGGAGGCCTTCTGGGAGTCCCTGCTCGGCGATCTCGTCGTCCGTCTCGGCGTGCTCGACCGCGCCCTGGACAGGCTGATCGCGACCAGCGACCGGCGCATCGCGGCGCTCGACGAGCCCTCCCTGAAGCCCGCGCCGAAGCCGCTGCGGCTCGAGGAGGCGCGGCAGGAGCGGCTGCGGGCGGCGCTCGCCGAGATCGAGCGCGGGCCCTTCGGCCATGGCCTCGCATCGCGCCTCGCCACCTACCTGACGACGGCCACGCGGGCCGACCTGCGGAGCATCCGGCCCCTGGCCCTGGCCAGGGAATGGGGCGAGCCCGAGACCGCCCTGATCGAGCTCTGCGTCGCGGCCCAGGCCGCGGGCTTGCTGGCGATGCGCTGGTCGATCCTCTGCCCGCGCTGCCGCATCGGCAAGGCCCAGGTGGCAAGCCTCTACGAAATGCCGAAGGGTGTCCATTGCCCGTCCTGCAACATCGACTACGAGCGCGATTTCGTCGCCAATGTCGAGCTCGTCTTCCAGCCCGCCGGCTGGCTCCGGGAGCTGCCGGAGGGCGATTTCTGCATGATGAGCCCGGCAGCGACCCCGCATGTCCGCGTCCAGCGCGAGGTGGCGGCCGGCGCGACGCTGACCCTGCCGCTCGAGATCGAGCCCGGCGCCTATCGGCTGCGCACGGTGGAGCCCGGCGGCGAGCGCGATGTCGACCACGCGGGCGGCGCCTTTCCCGCCGTCGTGGCAAGGGGCGATACGGTCGAGGCCGGCCCCCTGGCCGAGCCCGGCCAGATCCGGCTCGCCAATGAAAGCGACCGGCCGCTCAGCCTCGTGATCGAATCCCGGGACTGGCGCCAGGACGCCCTGACGGGTCCCCGCGTCATCGCCATGCCGGTCTTTCGCGAGCTCTGCCCCGCCCAGGTGCTCAGGCCCGGCGACGACGTGGTCATCGGCCAGGTCACCATCATGTTCTCCGATCTCAAGGGCTCGACCGCCCTCTACGAGAGCATCGGCGACAGCGCCGCCTACAGCCTGATCCGCGACCATTTCGCCTACTTCGCCGGCCATGTGCGCGAGCATCGGGGCATTCTGGTCAAGACCATCGGCGACGCCGTGATGGCCGCCTTCGACGAGCCGGTGAACGCGGTCCGCGCGGCCCTGGCGATCCAGCGCGACGTCAGGAATTTCAACATGAGGCACGGGACCAACGCCATCACGATCAAGCTCGGCCTGCACCGGGGCGAGTGCATCGCCGTGACCACGGCCGGGCTCCTCGACTATTTCGGCGCCGCGGTGAACCTCGCGGCCCGCCTCCAGGGGCAGAGTCACGGGCACGATATCGTCGTCTCCGCGGCCCTCCTCGCCGATCCCGCCGTCGCAGCCGTGCTCGCCGCGGGCGAGCCAAGGGAGGAGACCGCCACGCTGCACGGCCTGGACCGGCCGGTCACCTACTACCGACTGGCCACGGCACCGGGCTCCCCCGAACGCAGCCGAGAGGAGAGGTCATGACCGTCCGCCGCATCGTCGCCAATCTCGCCGCCGCCGACCCGACGCAGGCCAGCCCGTTCTACCGCGACCTGCTCGGCCTCGAGCTCGTCATGGACCATGGCTGGATCCAGACCTACGCCTCGCCGGCCGCCACCACGCCGCAGGTCGGCGTCGCCAGCGAGGGCGGCTCCGGCACGCCCGTTCCCGACCTCTCGATCGAGGTCGACGACGTCGACGCCGTTCACGCCCGCGCCCAAGAGATGGGCTTCGAGATCACCTACGGCCCCGCTGACGAGCCCTGGGGTGTCCGCCGCTTCTTCGTCCGTGATCCCCTCGGCCGGCTGGTCAATATCCTGCAGCATTGAGCGGCCCGTCCTCCGTCCGGTCGCATTCAATTCCAGCGCGAAGAAATCCAGCTTCTGTGACAAATCGCACAGTCAGCATTGTGGCAATCGCCCAAGGGTGAACGGCCAGTCGGGCGGCAGTCCCCTCGTTTCGCCGACTGGCGGGAGCGGGGCCCATGACAATGACAAGAAAACAGCCTGATTTGCCGATCGCCTTCATTCGGCCGCCATCTGCTGGCAAATCCTCAACCCTTCCAGCGGTGCACTCGCGGCCGGCCGGCCTCGTCTACGCGGTCGACGAGCGGCCGCCGATCGCGGCCCTGGTGCTGCTCGGCCTGCAGCACATGGCGGTGGTCACCACGTCGCTGGTGATTCCGGTCCTCGTGGCTCGTGCGGCAGGGGTCGATGCGGCGACCCTTGCGACCGTCGTCTCGATGGCGATGCTGGCGATCGCCGTGGCGTCCCTGATCCAGGCCTTTCCGCTCGGCCGCTGCGGCAGCGGCTACCTCGTCCCGGGCTTCTGCTCGGTCAACTATTTCCCGGCCTCGATGCTGGCGGCCGCCGCCGGCGGCCTGCCGCTCGTCTTCGGCATGACCATCCTCGCCGGCTGCCTCGAGCTCCTCTTCGCTTCGGCGCTGCGCCGCCTGCGCGTGCTCTTTCCGCCCGAGGTCGCCGGCGTCACGATTCTCCTGGTCGGCCTCGAGGCCGGCTTCATCGGCCTCGAGCAGCTCGTCCATTCGCCAGGTCTCGTCAGCCCCGGGATCTGTCTCGGCGTCGGCCTCGCGACCTTTGGCGTGGCGGCGGCGGTCAGCGTCTTCGGCGGTGCCGCGATCCGCCTCTACGCGGCGCTCATCGGCATGGCGGCGGGCGTGGCGCTCGCCGCGTCGCTCGGTGTCATCGCTCCGGACGCCTGGCAGCGCCTTGCCGCCGAGCCCTGGCTGGCGCTGCCCGGCTTCGGCCATCTCGGCTGGTCGTTCAGCCTCGAGCCGACGCTCCTCGTGGCCTTCGCGCTTGCCGCCTTCGCCGCCACGCTCAAGACCATCGGCGCCGTCAGCACGGCGCAGCGTCTGAACGATGCCGGCTGGAGCCGGCCCGATGCCAGGAACCTCCAGCGGGGGGTCCTCGGCGACGGGCTCGCCTCGATCGCCGCCGGCCTTCTGGGCAGCACCGGCCAGAACTCGGCGACGAGCGCTGTCGGCATCTCCGGTGCCACCGGCGCCACCAGCCGCTGGATCGCGCTCAGCCTGGCCCTGTGGCTCGTCGCCATGGCCTGCATGCCGAAGCTCGCCGTCATGGTCGAGCTCATGCCGAGCACGGTGCTCGGCGGCGTCCTCGCCTTCGCCGCGATCTACATGGTCGCCAACGGCATCGAGCTCATCGGCTCGCGCGTGCTCGACCGGCGTCGGGCGCTGGTGGTCGGCAGCGCCATCATCGCCGCCACCAGCTATCGGACGATGCCCGAGCTGGCCTCGGCCGTGCCGGCGGCGCTGCAGCCCCTGGCCAGCTCGGGCCTGGCGCTCGGCATGGTCGTGGCGGTCGCCCTCAACCTCGTCTGCCGCATCGGCATCCACCGGCGCGCCCGATTCGTCCCCGCCGACCTGGCCCGGCTGGAGGAGGATGCCTCCTCGTTCCTCACCACCCAGGCCGGGCACTGGGGTCTGCGGCAGGAGCTGCTCGACCGGGCGCTCCTGGCGCTCGGCCACATCCTGCGACCGGGTGGCGAGGGCGTGCCGGACCGCTCGCTGCTGACTCTCGAGGCGGGCTACGACGAGCTCAGGCTCGTGCTGGTCCTGCGTCGCTCGGCGCGGGTCCCCATCCTGGTCGGTGCCACAGCGTCCCGGCCGAGCATGCGAACGCTCCTCGTCCCCGGCGCGACCTCGCCACAATGCAACGCTCGCCCGCCTCGTCGTGCCTGCGCCTCGAGCTCGACGCCTGAGCTTAATGCTATTTCGGCACGCTGCCGTCGATGCCCTCGACATACCAGTCCATGGCGGCGAGCTCCTCGTTCGACATGATCTTGCCCTCGGGGATCGCCACCTCGCCGGCCTGGTTCCTGATCGGGCCGGTGAACGGGTGGAAGCTGCCGTCGGTGATCGAGGCCACGACCGCCAAGGCCTCGTCGGCGGTCTCGGCCGGCACGGCGGCGTTGATCGGGCCCATGACGATCATGTTCTCGGCCATGCCGCCCCAGAGATCCTGGCTCTCCCAGGTGCCATCCATCGCCGCCTGGACCCGCTCGATGTAGTAGGGCGTCCAGTTGTCGAGCACCGCCGTGAGCTGCGCCCTGGGGCCGAAGCGCGACATGTCCGAGGCCTGGCCCACCGCCCAGATGCCGCGCTCCTCGGCGACCTGCATGGCGGCCGGGCTGTCGGTGTGCTGGATGATGACATCCACGCCCTGGTCGATCATCACCCGTGCCGTGTCGGATTCCTTGGCCGGGTCGTACCAGGTGTTGACCCAGATCACGACCAGCTCGGCATCGTCGCGCACCTCCTGCAGGCCGAGCATCACGGCATTGATGTCGCGGATCACCTCGGGGATCGGGAAGGAGGCGATATAGCCGATCTTGCCGGTCTTGCTCACCTTGCCGGCGAGATAGCCCGAGACGTAGCGGCCCTGGTAGGTGGTCGAGAGGAACGTCGCGAGGTTCGGCAGGCGCTGGTAGCCGGTCGCGTGCTCGAAGAGCACGTCCGGGAACTGCCTCGCCACCTTGACCGTGGCATTCATGAAGCCGAAGCTCGTGCTGACCACCATGCCGTGGCCGGAGCTGGCGAGCTGGCGGATCACCCGCTCGGCGTCGGCCCCTTCGCTGACGTTCTCGACGAAGGTCGTCTCGACCCTGCCGGCGAAATGCGCCTCCATGGTCTGGCGCCCCTGGTCATGCTGGTAGGACCAGCCGAAATCGCCGACCGGCCCGACATAGACGAAGCCGACCTTGAAGGGCTCGGCCTGGGCGCGGGCGAGGGGAGCGAACGGGGCGAGCAGGGTGGTCGCGAGAAGGGTGCGGCGGATCACGGGCTGGCGCTCCTGCGGTTGGTTGCGCTGCTGGTAGAGCAAGGCGGGCATGAGGCGCAAGATCGCTGCCCGGCATGCGGGGCTTGCCGTCCGGCGGCGGGCGCGCTTGATGGGAGAAGCGACGCCGAGCACGAGGGAGAAGAGCATGAGCGACGTTCTCTGGCAGCCCAGCGCCGAGCGGGCCGAGGCGACGGCGATCATGAAGATGGCGCGGCGGCAGGGCTTCGCCGGCACCGACGCCGTCGAGGACCTCCGCCGCTGGTCGGTGGCCGAGCCCGAGCTCTTCTGGGCCGGGCTCTGGGAGCTCGGCGACGTGCGGGCCAGTGTCCCGGCCGAAAGCGTCCTCGCCGATGCCCACAAGATGCCGGGTGCGCGCTGGTTCGAGGGTGCGAGGCTGAACTTCGCCCAGAACCTGCTCCGCCGCGACGATGCGACGGCGGCCCTGATCTTCCGGGGCGAGGACGGCACCCGCCGCGAGCTCTCGTGGGCCGACCTCCAGGCGGAGGTCCGGGCCTTCGCCGCGGCGCTTCGGGCCGATGGCGTCGGCATCGGCGACCGGGTCGCGGGCTATCTGCCGAACATCCCGGAAGCGATCGTCGCCATGCTGGCGACGACGGCGCTCGGCGCCATCTGGTCCTCGGCCTCGCCCGATTTCGGCGTCGCCGGCGTGCTCGACCGCTTCGGCCAGATCGAGCCCGAGGTGCTCGTCACCGTCGACGGCTACCACTACGCCGGCAAGCGCCTCGATATCCGTGCCAAGGTGCGGGACGTGGCGGCCGGCCTGCCGGGCCTCCGGCGCACCGTGGTCGTGCCCTTCCTCGAGAAGGCACCCGGTCTTGAGGGCATCGCCAAGGCCGTCACCTGGGCGGACTACCGCGACGACCACGCCCCGCCCGTCGACTTCGCGCAGCTCCCCTTCGACCACCCGGTCTACATCCTCTATTCCTCTGGCACGACCGGCAAGCCGAAGGCCATCGTCCACGGCGCCGGCGGCACGCTGCTCCAGCACCTGAAGGAGCACCTCCTGCACTGCGACACGCGGCCCGGCGATCGCGTCTTCTACTTCACCACCTGCGGCTGGATGATGTGGAACTGGCTGGTCGGCGGGCTCGCCGTCGAGGAGACGCTGGTCCTCTTCGACGGTTCCCCCTTCCACCCCGAGCCCGCCACCCTCTTCGACATGGCCGAGGAGGAGCGTGTCGCCGTCTTCGGCACCAGCGCCAAATATATCGACGCCTGCAAGAAGGCGGGGCTGCGGCCGCGCGACACCCACGACCTCGGGGCCCTTCGCGCCATCCTCTCGACCGGCTCGCCACTGGCCCCCGAGAGCTTCGACTACGTCTACGACGCGATCAAGACGGACGTGCAGCTCGCGTCGATCTCCGGCGGCACCGACATCGTCTCCTGCTTCGTCCTCGGCAACCCGGCGGGGCCCGTGCACCGTGGCGAGATCCAGATGCGCGGCCTCGGCATGGCGGTCGAGATCTGGAACGACGAGGGCCGGCCGGTGTCCGGCGAGAAGGGCGAGCTGGTCTGCACGGCGCCCTTTCCCTGCATGCCGGTCAGCTTCTGGAACGATCCGGACGGCAGCCGCTACCACGACGCCTATTTCGCCCGCTTTCCCAGCATCTGGTGCCACGGCGACTTCGCCGAGCTCACGGAATCGGGCGGGATCATCATCCACGGCCGCTCGGACGCGGTGCTCAACCCGGGTGGGGTGCGGATCGGCACGGCCGAGATCTATCGCCAGGTCGAGCAGATCCCGGAAGTCCTGGAGAGCATCTGCATCGGCCAGGAGTGGGAGGGCGACGTGCGTGTCGTGCTGTTCGTCCGCCTCGCCGATGGGGTCGCGCTCGACGCCGCCCTGGAGCAGGCGATAAGAAGCCGCATCCGCGCCAACTGCACGCCCCGCCACGTCCCGGCCCGGATCGTCCAGGTCGTCGACATCCCGCGCACCCGCTCGGGCAAGATCAGCGAGATCGCGGTGCGCGACGTGGTCCACGGCCGGAAGGTCAAGAACACCGAGGCCCTGGCCAACCCCGAATCGCTCGACCTCTACCGCAACCTTCGAGCCCTGCAGGAATGACCCGCGCCATGGGCGGAAGCCAGCCGATCCTCCGTCTCCTGGCCGCCGCCCTGATCGGCGCCGGCCTCGTCGCCGCCGGCTGGCTGGTCGGCGAGGGCTTTCGCCAGGGCCGGGCCGCCGAGCGCGTGGTGACCGTCAAGGGCCTGGCCGAGCGCGAGGTTCGGGCGGATCTGGCGCTCTGGCCCATGCGCTTCGTCGCGACCAGCGACGATCTGGGCACCGCGCAAGCCACGCTCGCCCGGGCCGAGGCCGCCGTCCTCGCCTTTCTCGAGGCGGGCGGCATCGCGCGCGACGCCATCGAGGTGCAGGGCATCGACGTCACCGACCTCCTGGCGCAGGCCTACCGCAGCGGCCCGGTCGAGAGCCGCTACATCGTCGGCGAGAACCTGATGGTCCGCTTCGCCGACGTCGACATCATCAGGGCGCTGTCGCAGGATGTCGGCAAGCTGGTCGAGGCCGGCGTCGTCCTCACCAGCGAAGGGCTGCGCGGCCCCTTCTACCTCTTCACCGGCCTGAACGACGTCAAGCCCGGCATGATCGCCGAAGCCACCGCCAATGCGCGGGCCGGCGCCGAGCAGTTCGCCAAGGACAGCGGCAGCGCCATCGAGGGCATCCAGCGCGCCAGCCAGGGCCTCTTCCAGATCCTGCCGCGCGACAACGCCCCGGGCCAGAGCGAGGAGCTGCAGGTCTTCAAGACGGTGCGCGTGGTGACGACCATCGACTACCGCCTGGCCGATTGAGGGTGGCCGAACCCGCCGACATCCTGCTCGTGCGGCTCGATCCCGAAGCGCCGCCCGGGCTGATCGAGGCGGTCGCGGACGGGGCCGGCCTGCGCCCGAGGGTCCTCGAAGCTCACGAAGGGCTCGCCGCGGACGATCTGGTCTCGGCCGCGGGCCTAATCGTCCTCGGCAGCGCCGCCGCCGCGTTCGACCCAACGAGCCCGATCGTGCCGGCGCTCCGGCAGCGTGCCCGGCACCACCGGCCCACCCTCGCCATCGATGCCGGCGCTTCGCTCCTGGCGCTGGCGCTCGGCGGTGCCGTGCGCGCCGGCGGCTCGCACGAATTCAACTATGTCGACCTCGCGCCCACCGCCCTGACCGAAGCCGACCCCGTCCTGCGCGCCCTGGGCAGCGGCCTGCCGTTCATGGAGTGGCACGACGACGCCATCGACCTGCCGGAAGAGGTCGCCATCCTCGCCCGCTGCGGGCGCGGCCGGCCCCAGGCCTTTCGTGCCGGGCGCAGGGTCTACGGTCTGCGCTTCCACCCGGGGGCCACGGCCGGGATCATCCGGCGCTGGGCGGCGCTCCGCGCCATCGCCAGCAACAACCCGGCCATCGGTGTCCGGCTCGGCGCCGAGATCATCCGCCACCAGGATCGCGCCGAACGCTTCGGCGTTGCTGTCATCGCGGCCTGGCTGGCGCTCGTTCGGGCCGACCAGGGCAGGCGGGCCGGCTAGAGCCTTGTCACGGTGACCGAGCGCCCCCTCAGGGGCAGTCCGCCTGGGCCCAGCGGAAGAGGGCGAGCTTGAAGGCGCCGCCGAGCGGATGCTGCTTCGACTGCGTGCGCGCCTCGCCCTCCTTGACATAGAACTTGCCCTGGTCGCAGAGCGCCGCCTTTGTCCACTGGTGGCAGGTGCTGCAGGTCTGGCCCTTCCAGACCGCGTCGTCGAGACCCTCGACCGGCGTGAATTTCGGCGATCCCTTGATGATCTGCTCGATCGACTTGCCGGCGATCTGCGGGTCGTCACTGACCAGGGGCAGGCTGAAGCCGAGAGCGCTCGGCACCGCGGCAACCTCGACCTCCGCCTGGGGTGTCGGGGTCGTGTCGGCGGCCGTCCCTTCGCCGGCAGGGCTTGGAGCAGGTGCCTCCGCCGGCGTGGCGAGCAGCGCTTCGTTCACGAGGCTCCGCGCCTGCTCGGCGAACGGGCTCCTGGGATAGCTGCGCAGGAAGAGCACGAGCTGCACCGGATCGCGCGACGCGCTGACCTCCTCCCACAGTCGCCGCTCGGCAATCTCCTGCGCGCTCGGGGCCTCGACCGGGCGAAAGGTGAAGTCGCGCACGAGCGACGAGCTGTCCCAGGGCGTCTGCGCTCCGCCCGTCGCCTCCAGGACCGCCACCCGCACCTCCTTGAACATTTGCTCGATCGGCAGGCCGGGCTCGGTCATGGCGCGGGCGAGGGCGGTGGTGAACGGGCTGTTCATGCCCGCGCCGTCGAACGCCACCTTGCCGGGTGCCGTGGCATAGGAGATGAACGTCCCGGTCGGCGCATCCATGCGCGCCAGGCCCTGCTCGACCGCCCCCGCGTCGGCGAACGGGTTGTCCCGGCAGGCGTCGAGAATGACGATATTGGTGATGTTGCGCGCCGATTCCATCTGCCGCAGCACCCAGCGCCCCTCGACCGCGACGAGGTCGAGATCCGCCGCGTCGCGGATCGTGCTGCGGATCGGGATCAGGTAGTTGCTGCCGTCCGACTGGACGGCGTGCCCGGCATAGTAGAAGAGCCCGACCGTGTCCGGCCCCCCCGCCCGCAGGCTGCGGCCGAAATTGGCGATGGCGCTCTTCATCGTCTCCTGGTCGGCATCGATGAGCTGGATCACCTCGAACCCGAGCGAGCCCAGCGTCTCCGTCATCAGCCGCGCATCGTGCGCCGGGTTGTCCAGGGCCGGGTTGATCTCGTAGGCCGCGTTGCCGATCACCAGCGCGATGCGCTGCTCGGCCCGCGCCGGCATGACCGCCGACATGCCGGCCAGCATGACCAGCGCCAGAACGGCAGACACGAGCAAAACTCTCGCGTTCGATCTCGAGGCCACCCCTTGCATGCCCCAAGCTATCGCCAGCGCCGCCTCGAAATCAAGAGCCTCCGACGACTTGCGCGACCGGGACGAGCGTGCGACCTCTATTGGCGAAGTCACCCTTGAAGGGACGCCGAGGAGGGGAGCGGATGATGTCTGCCGTGGTAGCTGCCATCGCCTCGTGGGCTCGCCGCCCAGCCGCCCGCCTCCTCCTGGCCCTGCTCCTCCTGCCCGGCGCCGGGATCGCCGCCCAGGATGGGCCCTTCGCCCTCGGCTGGACGCTGGCGCCCGAGCTCTCCAAGCTCAATGTCCAGTCGGTGAAGAACCAGACCAAGGTCGAATCGAGCAGCTTCGCCAGCTTCGAGGGGGCCATCGCCCCGGATGGCCTGGCCACCGTCAACATCCAGCTCAACAGCATCGACACCGGCGTCGACCTGCGCAATGTCCGCATGCGCTTTCTCTTCTTCGAGACCTTCAAGTTCCCCGAAGCCGTCGTCACCGTGCATCTCGATCCCGCCATGCTCGGCGACCTCGAGCACCGCCGGCGGCTGACCCTCCCGATGCCGTTCGAGCTCGACCTGCACGGCCTCAGCAAGGAGCTCGAGACCGAGGTCGTGGTGACCCTCCTCACCGACCAGCTCGTCTCGGTCGCCTCCAGCCGGCCGATCTCGATCGCGACCGACCTCTTCGACCTCACCGACGGGCTGAGGAAGCTCGAGGAGGCGGCCTCGGTCTCGGTCATCCCCTCGGGCTCGGTCACCTTCGACTTCGTCTTCCGCCGCAACGACGCCACGCCGCCCGCCGTCCTGGCCGAGGCCCCGACGCAAAACGCCGTCGCCGCGGAGACCGGCGCCGCCACCGCCGTCGAGACCACGGGCGACTTCTCCGCCGAGGAATGCGCCGGCCGCTTCGAGATCATCTCGCGCACCGGCGCCATCTACTTCGCCAGCGGCAGCGCCCAGCTCGACGACGACAGCTTCCCGCTCCTCGACAGCGTCATCGCCATCGTCCAGCGCTGCCCCGACCTCGCCATCGAGGTCGCCGGCCACACCGACTCGAACGGCCCGGACGACCTGAACCAGACCCTCTCCGAAGCCCGTGCCCACTCGGTCACCGACTACCTCGCCAGCCACGGCGTCCCGCCCACCCGCCTGCAGGCCAAGGGCTACGGCGAAGCCCGCCCCGTCGCCCCCAACGACACCCCCTGGAACCGCAGCCGCAACCGCCGCATCGAATTCCTCGTCGCCGAGGGAGGGTGACGGCAAGGGACGAAGGCCAAAGGATGATGATCATCCTCTGGACTCCTCCGCTCTTTTGTGCCGAGGGGGCAGCTGCCTTTTTTTGACGGCGACAGTCGGCTGACAGCAGCGCGTGGCGGCGCTATCCTGCCGCTCTCGAGCAGCGCTGGATCAGCCAATGCCCAGGGAAGCCCTGACCATCACCCTCGCAGCGGACCGCAAGGCCGAGCTGGATCGCGTTGCCGAGGCTCGAGGCCGCGACCGCGCCACGCTCATCGACGAAGCCATCGCCGCCTGGCTCGATCTTCAGGCCTGGCAGACCGCCGAGATCGAAGCGGGCTTGAAGGAGGCCGAAGCCGGCGACTTCGCCACCGCGGCCGAAGTCGAAGCCGCCTTCGGTCGCCGCTGATCCGCGCGGGTGCGCATCCGCTACACCCGGCGCGCCCTGCGCCACGTCGACCCTGGCCATCCTCCACGCCGCGCAAGGCTGGCCGCCGGATTTGCTCCCATGAAGCCCCCCGGCTGCACGCCGCCCGAAAGGCCAACAGCCGTGAGCAGCAACGCTACGACCCGCGCTCGCCTCGACCGTGACCGCGTCACCTTGATCGGCCCGGACGGCACCACGAGCCCTGCCGCCGGCACCATCGACTGGACCAGGATCGACGCCACCGACGAGGCGGAGCTGGCGCGTCAGGCGGCAGCCGACGAGGCCGAGGCCCGCGAGGCCGTCGCCGCCCACGTCCGCCACCTGCGCCAGCGCTCCGGCCTCAGCCAGCCCGCCTTCGCCCGACGCCTCAACGTCCCGGTCGAGACGCTGCGCAACTGGGAGCAAGGCAAGAGGACGCCCCGCGGCCCCGCCCGCGCCCTCCTGCGGATCATCGACAAGGCCCCCGACGCGGCCTGGGCGGCGCTGGCGGAGGGGTGAGGGGCCGTGCTGGCCGAGCCAATCTCGTTGGCATCAGGTCGAGCAGCCTCACAGCCCCCAGCCTCGCCCCACCGCCAAGGTCCCGGTGGAGCGCGAGGAGGCCGTGCCTCCTCGCATCCTTCTTCCTCTACGTCGCCTCCTCGACCCGGTTGTGGCCCGCCCCCTGGGCGAGGGAGGCTTCGAGGAAGGGGTCGAGGTCGCCGTCGAGCACGGCGGTCGGGTTGGGGCTCTCGGTGCCGGTCCTCAGGTCCTTCACCATCTTGTAGGGGTGGAGGACGTAGGAGCGGATCTGGTGGCCGAAGCCGATATCGGACTTGGTCGCCTCGGTGGCGTCCTGGGCGGCGCGGCGCTTCTGCAGCTCGAGGTCGTAGAGCTTGGCCTTGAGCATGTTCATGGCCGTCGCCCGGTTCTTGTGCTGGCTGCGGTCGTTCTGGCAGGCGGCGACGATCCCGGTCGGGAGGTGCGTGAGGCGGACGGCGGAATCGGTCCGGTTGACGTGCTGGCCGCCGGCACCCGAGGCCCGATAGGTGTCGACCTTGAGGTCCTTGTCGTTGATCTCGATCTCGATCGAATCGTCCACCTCTGGGCTGATCCACACGCTGGCGAAGCTGGTGTGGCGGCGCGCGGCGCTGTCATAGGGCGAGATGCGCACGAGGCGGTGGACGCCCGATTCGGTCTTCAGCCAGCCATAGGCGTTGGCGCCCAGGACCTTGATGGTCGCCGACTTGATGCCGGCCTCCTCGCCGCCGTTCTCCTCGATCCACTCGATCTTGTAGCCGTGCGCCTCGGCCCAGCGCAGATACATGCGCAGCAGCATCTCCGCCCAGTCCTGGCTCTCGGTGCCGCCTGCCCCGGCCTGGACCTGGACGAAGGCGTTGTTGCCGTCGGCCTCGCCGGAGAGGAGGCTCTCGAGCGCCAGCTTGTCGATCCGCGCCTTGATGCCGCGCAGCTCCGCCTCGATCGAATCGAGCGTGGCGCCGTCACCTTCCGCCTCGGCGAGCTCGGCGAGCTCGAGCCCATCGGCCCGCGCCTGCTCCATGGCGAGCTGGGCGTCGATGGCGTCGGCCAGATGCTGGCGCTCGCGCATCAGGGCCTGCGCCTTCTCGGCGTCGTTCCAGAGGTTGGGGTCCTCGCTCAGGCTGTCCAGCTCGTCCCGGCGGCGCAGGGCATTGTCCCAGTCAAAGATGCCTCCGCAGCAGGACCAGGCCCTGCTCGACGGCGTCGTTCAGATTGATGATCTCGGCACGCATGGCAAATCTCGCTTCCGGTCGATGGCGAAAAGGAAAGGGAGGGTCGGGTCAGTAGAGGCCGCCGGCGCTGCCGCCACCGCTCGTGCGCGGCAGGCTGGGCAGCGCCCCTCCCGTGGCGTCCGCGCCCGCGGCGGTGAGCGCCCCCGTTGTTCGCGCGGTGGGCTCGGTGCCCGGCAGGAACGCCTCGGCGATCACCTTGGTGGTGCCGGGCCCGGGCAGGAGCCCGGTATCGGCATCGATCCGCACGACCCTGATGCCGGGCGGCGTGCGGAAAGGCGTCGCCGGCGCATCCTCGAGCGCGGCCGCCATGAAGTCGATCCAGATCGGCAGGGCGACGCTGGCCCCGGTCGTCTTGCGGCCGAGATTGCGCGGCTGGTCGAAGCCGACATAGACGCCGACCACGAGATCCGGCGAGAAGCCGATGAACCAGGCATCGCGGGAATCGTTGGTCGTGCCGGTCTTGCCGCCGAGCGGCTTGCCGATCCGCTTCGCCGCCTCGCCGGTGCCGCGCTGCACCACGCCCTCGAGAATGCTGACCATCTGGTAGGCTCGCGGCGCGTCCTCCACCACGGGCCGCGTGTCGGGCAGGACCGGCGGCGGCTCGCCGTCCCAGGCGAGCTTCTGGCAATCCGGACAGGGCCGCTCGTCGCGCCGCATCACCGTGCGGCCGAAGCGGTCCTGGATGCGCTCGACCAGCCGGCCCTCGATCTCGCGCCCGCCATTGACCAGCATCGCATAGGCTTCGGTCAGGCTCATCAGGTCCACCTCGTTGGCGCCGAGCGAGGCCGCGAGATTGGTGCCGAGGCCGCGGTCGATGCCGAAGCGGCGGGCGACATCGACCACCTTGTCCATGCCGATCTCGCGGGCGAGGCGCACGGTCATCAGGTTGCGCGACTTCTCGACACCGACCCGAAGCGTGCTCGGCCCGTAGAAGTTATCGCTATAGTTCTCGGGCTTCCAGACCGGCAGGCCAGGACCCTGGTCGATCACCAGGGGGGCGTCGAGGATGATGCTGGCGGGCGTGAAGCCGTTCTCCAGGGCGGCCAGATAGACGAACGGCTTGAACGCCGAGCCGGGCTGCCGGTAGGCCTGGGTCGCGCGGTTGAACTGGCTCTGGCGAAAGCTGAAGCCGCCGCTCATCGCCAGCACGCGGCCGGTATGCGGATCGAGCGCCACGAGCGCACCCTCGACCGACGGCCGCTGGCGGAGCGCCCACTTGCCGCCCGCCTCGCCATCCTCGACCCACTCGACGGCGATCAGGTCGCCGGGTGCGAGGACATCGGTCACCGCCTCGACCGGCGGCCCGAACTCGCCCGGACCCGTCTCCGGCGTCGCCCAGCGCACATCGGCGAGCGCCAGGGACGCGGTGCTGCCGTCGGCGAAGCCGATCGCGGCCGAGCCCCGGCTCGCCTCGCGCACCAGGGCGACCCGCCAGGGAGCGATCTCGAAGCCCGGATCGAAAGAGGCGACCGCCGCCGGCCAGTCCGCGGCCGCCGCCAGATCGAGCGAGCCGAGCGGTCCCCGCCAGCCCTGGCGCTCGCGGTCATAGGTCGCGAGCCCCCGGCGCAGGGCCGCATCCGCGAGCCCCTGCAACTCGGGATCGACCGTGGTCCGGACCGAAAGCCCGCCCTGGTAGAAGCCGTCCTCGCCGAACTCTTGAACGAGCTGGCGGCGGACATCCTCGGTGAAGAAGTCCGCCCTGGCATAGTCGATGCTGTCGCGGCTGCGGGTGACCAGGGGCTCGGCGACGGCGGCATCGTGGTCCGCCTGCGTGATGGCGCCATCGGCGAGCATCCGGTCGAGCACGTAGTCGCGTCGGCCCCGGGCGAGCTCGGGGGCGCGGTCGGGGTCGTAGGTCGAGGGTGCTTTCGGCAGCGCCGCGAGGAAGGCGGCCTCGGCCAGGGTCAGCTCGTCGAGCGCCTTGTCGAAATAGCTGAGCGCCGCCGCCGCCACGCCGTAGGAGCGGCGGCCGAGGAAGATCTCGTTCAGATAGAGCTCGAGGATGCGGTCCTTCGTGAAGGCCTGCTCGATCCGGAGCGCCAGGATGGCCTCCTTGATCTTGCGCTCGAGCGAGACCTCGTTGGTCAAAAGGAAGTTCTTCGCGACCTGCTGGGTGATGGTCGACGCACCCTGCGGCCGCTGGCCGGTGCCGAGCGCCTTGAAATTGTCGATCGCCGCCCGGGCGATGCCCACGGGGTCGATGCCGAAATGCTCGTAGAAGCTCTTGTCCTCGGCCGAGATGAAGGCCTGCTTGACCATGGCCGGAATGGCATCGACCGGCACGAAGACCCGCTTCTCGTGCGCGTACTCCGCGAGCAGCCGGCCATCGGCCGCATGGATGCGGGTGACGGTCGGCGGCTGGTAGTCGGCGAGGCGGGCGAAATCCGGCAGGTCCGCGGCATAGCGGTGCACGATGTAGGCGACGCCCGCCCCGGCGACGACCAGCCAGACCGCGGCGGTGACGCCGAGCCAGGCCAAGGCTTTGACGAGCCAACGCAAGACGCTCATTCCCTCTCTAGTCGGCGCCGATCGGCGAGAAGTGGAACCCGGGCAGGTCGAACGCCGGCCCGCGGCCCGGACCTACAGCCAGGAGCCCGCCCACGTCCACCAGCGACATGCCTCTCGCCCCATCAAATGGTCAAAGCGGGGCCGATCGCCAATGGGTGCCTTCAACTGCGCGCATGCACCACCCCGAAATAGCGGTCGATGGCCCGCAGCGTCGCCGCCGCGAGCCGTTCCTGATAGGCCGCATCGGCGAGATTGGCGGCATCGGTCGGGTTGGAAAGATAGCCGAGCTCGAGCAGCACCGACGGCGTGTCGGGCGATTTGAGCACGACGAAGCCGGCGAAACGGCGGGTGTTGCGCAGCAGCCTGGTGACCTCGCCGAGCTCGGCCGTGAGCACGTCGGCGAACTCGATGGACTTGTTGTTCGTGTCGCGCTGCGCCAGGTCGATCAGGATGCCCGCCACCACCTCGTCATGCACCGAAAGGTCGGTGCCGGCGATGATGTCGGCCTTGTTCTCCTTGGCCGCCAGATGCGCCGCCTCCTTGTCCGAGGCCGTGTCGGAGAGGGTGTAGACCGAGGCACCCCTTAGGCCGGCGTCCGAGAGGCTGTCGGCGTGGATGGAGATGAAGAGCGCCGCATTGGCCCGATGCGCCCGCTCGATGCGATCGCGAAGCGCGACGAACTCGTCGTCCCGGCGGGTCAGCACCACGTCGTAGCGGCCGGTGCCCTCGATCAGCGTCGCCAGGCGGTGGGCGATCTGCCGGGTGATCACCTTCTCGGGCACGCCGTTGATGCCGATCGTGCCCGGATCGACGCCGCCATGCCCGGCGTCGATGACGACGACCCGGCGGCGCAGGGGCGGATCGGCGGGCAGCAGCGGCGCTGCGGGTGTCGCCGCGGCGGCGATCTCGACGGGGCGCTCGGCCGGCGGGGCCGGAAGGGCCCCGACGTCGACGTCGACCGGCGCGGCGGCGTGCAGCACGGGGCGGGGTCGTGGCGGGGCGAAGCGGGGCGGGCTGGCGGCCGGCCGAGCCGTTGCCCGGGCCGCCGGCGCCGCCGCGACCACGGCGGGTGCCGAAGGTGCCGGCAAGGCGGCGATGTCGATCACGAGACGATGGTGGCGAACCTCGCCCGATGGGGCCAGCCGCTCCTGGCGGACGATGCGGAAGGGGCGGCTGACGTCGACCACGAGCCGCGACCGTTCCGGCCCGAGCCGGCCATAGGTGACGCTCTGGGCGAGGCCGCGCGGGCGGTTCTGGGGATGGTCGCGCACGCGCCAGCGCACCTCGTCGAGGTCGACGACGAGCCGCGGCGGGTCGGCGAGCACCATGGCCTTGAAGCGGACCGGCCCATCCAGGTCGAGGACGACGCGCGTGACCTGCTCGTTGATGCCGAAGCGCACGCCCACCACCTCGGGCATGTCCGCTGCCAGCGCCCGGCCGGGGAACAGCACGAGGACCGTGGCGAGCAGGGCGAGCATCGCCGCCAGCGGCAGCACCGCCGCCCGGCAGACCGCCGCATGGACCCGTATCTGGTGCATTCGCAACCCGTCGCTACTCCATCTCGTGGGTTGATTATCGCATTGTAGTCGCCAGGGACAGTTATTATAGTCGCGCCCATGGTACGAGTAGGGCAATGACAGGGACGAGTCGAGTGGCCATGCCGGCTGCTTCGGCGGTTGTCCGCGAGGCATTGCCCGCTCGCCTGTCGAGCCTTCTCAACGGCATCGCGGGATCGACCGGCGGCATGCCCGCCGGATCGGAGCCGCAGCCGGCGTCCGACCAGGAGGCCGCCAGCGATGGTGGCCGACCCGCCGGCAGCGACGCGATTGTCGCATCGAAACTCGAGATTGCCATGGCCCGACGCGCGTCGGCCGTCCGCCCTGCTTCGGCATGTCGCGCGACGGTCAGGGCGCGTCGCCTCACAACCAGCACGCCCTCCGCGTCGACGCGGTGGTGCGCCATCAGACGCCCGATTTGTCGCCGCAGCCTCGGCGCCGGCCGCGATTTCGGGCGGGAGACTCCCTTCAATGACCAAACGCATGCTCATCGATGCGACCCACCCGGAAGAGACCCGGGTCGTCGTCCTGCAGGACCAGCACCTCGTTGACTTCGATTTCGAATCCTCGACCAAGAAGCAGCTCAAGGGCAACATCTATCTCGCCAAGGTGACCCGGGTCGAGCCGTCGCTGCAGGCGGCCTTCGTCGAGTACGGTGGCAACCGGCACGGCTTTCTCGCCTTCAGCGAGATCCATCCCGACTACTTCCAGATCCCGCAAGCCGATCGCGAGCTTTTGGCCAAGCTCGAGCGGGAGAGTGCCGAGGCCGACTCCCAGAACGGCAACGGTCGCAACGGGCGCAGCCGCAAGCAGCGCGGCGAGACGTCCGAGGACAACGGCGCCGACGGCGACGCCAACGGCGACGGCGCCGAGGATGTCGAGCGGCCGATCCGGGTCCGCGAGGACTCGGACGAGGAAACCGCCGAGGTCATGAGCGAGCAGGCCCGCCGCCGGGCCCGGCTGCTGCGCTCCTACAAGATCCAGGAGGTGGTCAAGCGGCGCCAGATCATGCTGGTGCAGGTGGTCAAGGAGGAGCGTGGCAACAAAGGGGCGGCGCTCACCACCTACATGTCGCTGGCCGGCCGCTACTGCGTCTTGATGCCGAACACGGCGCGCGGCGGCGGCATCAGCCGCAAGATCAGCAGCTCCGAGGATCGCAGCAAGCTCAAGGCGATCGTCGCCGAGCTCGACGTGCCGCAGGGCATGGGCCTGATCGTCCGCACCGCCGGACAGCAGCGCAGCCGAACCGAGATCAAGCGCGACTACGACTACCTGATGCGCCTCTGGAGCGACATCCGCGACACCACGCTGAAGAGCGTGGCCCCGGCCCTGATCTACGAGGAAGGCGATCTGGTCAAGCGGGCCATGCGCGATCTCTACAGCCGCGACATCGACGAGGTGCTGGTCGAGGGCGAGGAGGCGCACAAGACCGCCAAGCGCCTGATGACCATGATGATGCCGTCCCGCGCCCGCCACGTGAAGCTCTACAAGGAGGAGCTGCCGCTCTTCTTCAAGTTCAAGGTCGAGGATCAGCTCGACGCGATGCACAGCCCGATCGTGCAGCTCCCCTCCGGCGGCTCGATCGTGATGCACGCCACCGAGGCGCTGATCGCGATCGACGTGAACTCGGGCAAGTCGACCCGCGAGCGGCATATCGACGAGACCGCGGTCAAGACCAATCTCGAGGCCGCGGACGAGATCGCCCGCCAGCTCCGCCTGCGCGATCTGGCCGGCCTCGTGGTGATCGATTTCATCGACATGGGCGAGATGCGCCACCAGCGCGCGGTCGAGCGCCGGGTCAAGGACGCCCTGAAGATCGACCGGGCCCGCATCCAGCTCGGCAAGATCAGCATGTTCGGGCTGCTCGAGCTGTCGCGCCAGCGCCTGCGGCCGAGCCTGCAGGAGCTCAGCTCCAGGGTCTGCCCGACCTGCCAGGGCCTGGGATCCGTGCGCTCGACCGAGTCCTGCGCGCTGCAGGTGCTCAGGGTGGCCGAGGAGGCCGGCATCCGCGGCGAGGCCAAGGTGCTGCGGCTGACCCTGCCGAACGAGGTCGCGCTCTATCTGCTCAACCAGAAGCGTGACGGCCTCGTGCGGGTCGAGCAGCGCTACGCCATGCGGGTCGAGGTCGTCGTCGATCCGGAGCTGACCGCCGGCCATCATTCGGTCGAGATCCTGCAGCGTCGGGCGGCCGATGAGGTCGTGCCGCCGCGACCGGCGGTGGTGACGGCGCCGGTCGAGATGGCCGAGGCCGAGGAGGACGACGCAGGCGAGGAAGCCGAGGCGAGCGAGGCCGACGAGAGCGTGGCGGAGACCACCCGGCCGGGCGATCGCGGTGCGGCGGCGACCGAGGAGGACGAGGACGGCAGCAAGCGCCGGCGTCGTCGCCGGCGGCGGCGGCGGCGGCCGGACGAGGCCAGTGGCGATGCGGCCGCCCGATCCGCGGCGACGCCGGGGAACGGGACCGACGAAGGATCGGCCGACGAGGCGGACCAGCGCTCGCCCGACGAGGCGACGACCGTGGCGGAGGCTCCGGCGGACGACGCCGCCCCGGTCGTGGCGAGCGATGCCGCGCCGAGCCACGACGAAGCGGTGGTGGCCGACGAGGCCGGCGAGGGCGAGCCGCCCGTGGAGGCGAAGAAGCCGAGACGGCGGCGGCGCGTCCGTCGCCCGGTCGAGGAGGCATCCTCGGCGGAAGGCGCGCCGGAGACGCCGCGCGCGCCGCTCGAAAGCGACGATACCGCGTCCGCTCCGGCCGCTGCCGAGCCTGCGGCGCTCGAGCTCGTCGCGGCGACGCCCGAGCCGGCCCTCGAGCCGGCGCCCGAGCCGCGGATGGCCGAGGTGGTCGAGCCGGTGGCACCCGAGCCAGCTCCGGTCGAGGCAGCCGCGGCCGAGGCGGCTGTCGAGCAGGGGCCGGAGCCGGCGCCCGAGCCGGTGCCCGAGGCGGCCCCCGAGCCCGCCCCGGCGGCGCCCGAGCCGCCTGCCCAGGCGGAGCGCGAGATGGCGCTGGTCGAGGAGACGGCGGAGCCCCAGCCGGCCCGGCAAGGCTGGTGGAGCCGGTGGGTGCGCTAGGGAGCCGGTCGGGCGGCCATTGGAGTCGGTGAATCTTCACCCCATCTTCATGGTCGATCGTCTAGGCTCCTGGAGGTGCTCCCGGCGTGATCCGCGGCGCCGGCGAGCGATGGAGGACAATGGTGAGAGCGTGGCGCGCGATCCTGGTGCTGGTTCTGCTGCTGCTCGGCGCCACGGCGCGTCCGCTGCTGGCGCAGGGCCTGATCCGTGACGCCGAGGTCGAGGCGGAGCTGCGGCGCATCGCCGAGCCGATCTTCCTGGCCGCCGGGCTCGATCCGGAAAGCGTCCGCATCTACATGATCAACGACCCGACGCTGAACGCGTTCGTCGCCGGTGGCCAGAATCTCTTCATCCACACCGGGCTGATCCTGCGGACCGAGACCCCCGACCAGCTCGCCGGCGTGATCGCCCATGAGACCGGGCACATCGCCGGCGGGCATCTGTCGCGGTCCCGGGACGCCATGAGCCAGGCGCAGACCGAGTCGATCATCGGCGCCCTGCTCGGCGCCGCGGCGATGGTCGCGGGCGCCCCCCAGGTCGGCACCGCGATCATCGCCGGTGGTGCTACCGTCGCCGAGCGCAACCTCCTGAAGTTCAGCAGGGGCCAGGAGCAGGCCGCCGATCAGGCCGCGATCCGCTACCTCGCGGCCGAGGACCTGCCACCGACGGGCCTCGCGGAGTTCTTCCGCATCCTGGAGAACCAGAACCTGCGGATCAGCGCGGAGGGGCCCTCCTATCTCCGCACCCATCCCCTGACCCGCGACCGCATCGCCTTCGTCGACAACGAGGCCGCCCGCTCGCCTTATGCGGGGCGCACCTATCCGCCCGACCTCGAGGCGGAGCACGCCCGCGTCCGGGCCAAGCTCGAGGGCTTCCTGCTCGATCCCGTCGAGGTGATCCAGCGCAACAGCGGCGACACCTCGAACGAGCGCTACGCCCGCGCCGTGGCTCTCTTTCGGCGCGGCGAGACCGATCGGGCGCTGGAGCTGGTCGATGGCCTGATCAGCGAGCGTCCCGACGATCCCTATCTCCACGAGCTGCGCGGCCAGGTGCTGTTCGAGAGCGGCCGGGTTGCCGAGGCGGTGGAGCCGTACCGTGTCGCTCTGGCCGGGCGCGCGGATTCGGCGCTGATCCGCTTCGGCCTGGCCCGGGCCCTGCTCGAGGAGCCGAATCCGGACTCGGTCGGCGAGGCGGCCGCCCTCCTGCGCGAGGTGGTGCGGGTCGAGCCGGAGAATGCCTTCGCGTGGCGTTTTCTCGGTGTCGCCGAGGGGCGGCTCGGCCATCCGGGGCGCGCCTCGCTGGCGCTCGCCGAGAACGCCGTGCTGCTGCGCCGGCCCGAGGACGTCGAGCTCTATCTGCGCCGCGCGCGCCAGTACGTGCAGCCGGGCGATCCCGAGTGGTTCCATCTGCAGGATCTGCAGAACGCTGCCGGTCGCCTGGCCGAAGCCGGCTGAGCGAGGGCGATGGCCCGCGCCCCGATGGAGCCGGTCGAGGCCGGCCCCACGCGGTTCGCCATGCTGCACGTTCGGCGCGATTATGTATCAACTTAAAAAAACTTTAGATTGAAATGCGTGGGCCTATTGACGAGGTCCGCGCGATCCCTAAACTCCGGTATGTCCTGGGTCCATCGGCCGCGTGCCGGCGCGTTGGCGCCGCTCGCGACGGGCCTGTCGATCGCGTGCAATGGCGCGCTGTGTGCAATAATCGATTTGGCGTGATCTTTCGGGTATTTGCGCCGCTGCAGTGGTGGGATGCTCATGAAAGATAATGAAGAAGTTTAATTTTATTCGCGAGCCCGTTGTGTTACGATCCAGATGCAGTCGAAGCTCGCGAGGGGGAGGGCGAGACAACGTGCAACCGGCAAGGGGTGGTGTGGATGCAGGCTGGTAGGATCGATTTTGCCTCTCTGATCGAAAGCGACCGGATCGAACGTCAGCGCCATGAATGGCAGGGCACCCTTCTGGATTATCTCGAGCTGGTGAAGGCGCAGCCCGAGCTCGCCGACCTCGCCCATCGCCGCGTCTACCACATGATCGCCCACAAGGGCGTCGCCGACCTCGACTTCGAGGCGGATCCCCGGGCCAAGCGCGTCTTCGGCGACGAGCCGGTCAAGGTCTACGATTTCTTCAAGGACGAGTTCTTCGGCATGGAGCGGACGCTCGAGAAGATCGTCCGCTACTTCCACGCCGCCGCGATGGGCGGCGAGGAAGCGCGCCAGGTGCTGTACTTCATGGGCCCCGTGGGCTCGGGCAAGAGCAGCCTGATGGAGCGTCTGAAGCGGGGCCTCGAGGAGCTCGACCCGATCTACGTGATCGACGGCTCGCCCAACTACAGCAACCCGCTCTGCCTCGTGCCGCGCCATCTGCGCCCGGCGTTCGAGGAGATGCTGGGCGTCAAGATCGAGGGCGACATCGATCCCATCACCCGGCACCGCCTGATGACCGAGTTCAAGGGCGAATACGAGAGGATGCCGGTCCGCACCATGAGCTTCTCGATCCGTGCCCGGCGCGGCGTCGGCGTCGTCCCGCCGGTCGATCCCAACAACCAGGACACCTCGGTCCTGATCGGCTCGGAGGACATCTCGAAGCTCGATCGCTACTCGGAGGGCGATCCCCGCGTGCTCGAGCTCTCCGGCGCCTTCAACGTCGGCAATCGCGGGCTCGTCGAGTTCATCGAGGTCTTCAAGAACGAGACCGAGTATCTCCACACCATGATCACCGCGACGCAGGAGAAGATGGTGCCGGCACCCGGCCGGCACGGCACGGTCTATGTCGACACCTGCATCGTCGCCCACTCCAACGAGGCCGAGTGGCAGAAGTTCAAGGCCGACCACACCAACGAGGCGATCCTCGACCGGATCGTCGTGATCAAGGTGCCCTACAACCTCCGGCTCAGCGAGGAGGTGAAGATCTACAAGAAGTTCCTCGGGCGCTCGAAGTTCGAGGCGATCATCGCCCCGCACACGCTCGAGATCGCGTCGATGTTCGCGATCCTCTCGCGGTTGGAGCCGTCGGCGAAGTGCGATCTCATGACCAAGCTCAAGATCTACAACGGCGAGGAGGTGCTGGAGAAGGGCCGGCCGAAGAAGCTGACGGTGCGCGAGCTGCGCGACGACACCAGGCGCGAGGGCCTCTTCGGCGTCTCGACCCGGTTCATCATGAAGGCGCTCGATTCGGCGCTGGCGCAGAACGAGGACTCGATCCACCCCATCAATGTGCGCGAGGCGCTGATCGGCATGGTCAAGGAGGCCGACATCGCCGACGACACCCGCAAGCACTATCTCGAGTTCCTGCAGGACACGCTGCACAAGGCCTATCTCGAGCTGCTCGAGAAGGACATCACCAAGGCCTTCGTGTTCTCGTTCAAGGGCCAGGCGGAGACGCTCTTCCAGAACTACCTCGACCACGCCGAGGCCTACGTCACCAAGACCAAGGTCAAGGATTCGGCGACCAAGGACGAGATGCAGCCGGACGAGGGCTTCCTCAAGTCGATCGAGGAGCAGATCGCGATCATCGGCCCGGCGGCCGACGGCTTCCGCCAGGAGGTCATCGCCTATCTCTGGGCGGCGACCCGGCGCGGCGAGCGGATCGACTACGAATCCTACGAGCCCCTGAAGGAGGCGATCGAGAAGAAGCTGATGAGCTCGGTCCGCGACATCAGCCGGATCATCACCAAGGCGCGCACCAGGGACGAGGAGCAGCGGCAGAAATACGATGCGATGGTCGAGAACCTGATCGGCCAAGGCTATACCGAGGCGAGCATCGACACCATCCTCAAATACGCCGCCAATCACCTCTGGAAGGATTGAGCAGGAGCAGCACGGGGGCCACCTTGTAGCAGATGACCGTATTCCGCCCCTACGCCGAAGGCGATGCGCATCGCTCGGACCGCAGCGCCGGCGATCGCAAGCGGCACCGTGACAAGCTGCGCCGCTCCATCCGCGACAACATCGCCGACATCATCGCCGAGGAGAGCATCATCGGCCGCGACCGCGACCGGGTGGTCAAGGTGCCGATCAGGGGCATCAAGGAATACCGGTTCGTGTTCGGCGACAACGAGGGCGGGGTCGGGGCCGGCGACGGCGGCACCGAGCCCGGCCAGGTCGTCGGCAAGGCGGGGCAGAAGCCCGGCCAGGGCCAGGGCCCGGGTCCGGGCGGCAACGATCCCGGAACCGACATCTACGAGACCGAGATCACGCTCGACGAGCTGGTCGACATCATGTTCGAGGATCTGGAGCTGCCGGACCTCGAGCGGAAGATCCTGAAGGAGGCGCTCTCGGAGCGCGTGGCCAAGCGGCTCGGCTACAGGAAGCAGGGGGTCCGCGCCCATCTCGACCGCAAGCGCACGGTCAAGGAGCGGCTGAAGCGGCAGATCGCCACCGGCAACACCGACACCCTGCGGACCGAGGCCGACACCGAAGCACCTCCAGAGCGCTTCCCGTTCCGCCGGGGCGATCTCACCTATCGCCGCCTGCGGGTCGACACCCGCGAGGAATCCAACGCCGTCGTGATCTGCATCATGGACACCTCGGGCTCGATGGACCGGCTGAAGAAGTACCTGGCCCGCAGCTTCTTCTTCCTCCTCTACCAGTTCGTCCGCACCAGGTACCAGAATACCCAGCTCGTCTTCATCGGCCACCATACCAAGGCCAGGGAGGTCGACGAGGACGAGTTCTTCCACAAGGGCGAGAGCGGCGGCACGCTGATCTCCTCCGGCTACACCAAGGCCCTGGAGATCGTCCGGGACCGCTTCCACCCGGCGCACTGGAACATCTACGCCTTCCATTGCTCCGACGGCGACAACTTCGAGTCCGACAATGCCCTGGCGCTCAAGGCGGCGCGCGAGCTCTGCGACACCTGCAACCTCTTCGGCTATGGCGAGATCAAGCCGATGGGCTCCCACTACTACGAAAGCTCGATGATCGACCGGTTCAAGAAGCTGGAAGCCGAGAACTTCCAGTCCGTGCTGATCGAGCGGCGCGAGGACATCTGGCCCGCCTTCAAGGCCTTCATGTCCCGGGACCGGATCAAGGACGAGGCCTAGCGGCGATGCGGCTGATCCTCCACCAGCAAGCGGGCGGGCGCCGCCCATGACCGAATGGAGCCTGCGCCAGCTCGAGGAGTGGGACGGGCGCATCCGCGAGAAGGTCCAGGCGTTCGGCCTCGACGTGTACGAGCAGGAATTCGAGGTCTGCGACCAGGACGCCATGCTCGGCTACATGGCCTATCACGGCATGCCGTCGCATTACCCGCACTGGAGCTACGGCAAGAGCTTCGAGCAGCTCAAGACCATGTACTCGTATGGCGTCCAGGGCCTGCCCTACGAGATGGTGATCAACTCCGATCCCTGCCTCGCCTATCTGATGCGCGACAACTCGCTCTGCCTGCAGGTGCTGACCATCGCCCACGTCTACGGGCACAACGACTTCTTCAAGAACAACTTCACCTTCAAGAGCGCCACCCGGGCCGGCGAGACCATCAGCTCCTTCAAGTCGCGGGCGGATCGTGTGCGCCGCTATCTCGAGGACCCGTCGATCGGCACGGATGCCGTCGAGCGTCTCCTCGATGCCGCGCACGCGCTCTCGATGAACCGGTCACGCAACCCGGCGATCCGCCAGCTGAGCCGAAGCGAGCAGGCCGATCGGCTGCACGAGGCGGCGGCCGGGCCGCGGGACGCCTTCGCCCATCTGGTCTCGCGGATCGAGCGGCCGGCGCCCGATCTCAGCCGGGTGCCGCTCGAGCCGGACCTGAACCTGCTCTTGTTCATCCGCGACCACGCGCCCGACCTCGCCGCCTGGGAGGTGGACCTGCTGACCATCGTCGACGAGGAGGCGCGCTACTTCATCCCGCAGATCGAGACCAAGATCATGAACGAGGGCTGGGCCAGCTACTGGCACCACAAGATCATGTCCGCCCTCGACCTGCCCCAGGCGATCCACCTCGAGTTCATGGTCCGCCACAACCAGGTGATCTGCCCGCATCCCGGCAGCCTCAACCCCTACCATCTGGGCTTCGTCGTCTGGCACGACATCGAGCGGCGCTTCGGCGGCGAGGGCTCGGACGCCGGCCGCGCCAAGCTCTTCGACGTGCGCGAGAGCGACCGCGACATCGCCTTCCTGCGCCGCTTCCTGACGCCGGAGCTGATGCGCGAGCTCGATCTCTTCTCCTACAAGCCCCGGGGCGAGCACCTCGTGGTCGACCGGGTCTCGGACGAGGCGCACTGGGAGGAGGTCAAGGCGAAGCTTCTGGCGCAGGTCGGCACCGCCGGCCTGCCGGTGATCACGGTGATCGACGCCGATCACGCCGGGCGGCGGGCCCTGATGCTGCGGCACGAGCACGACGGCCGCGATCTCGACATGACCAGCGCCGAGAAGACCCTGCAGCACGTGCGCACCCTCTGGCGCCACGACGTCTATCTGCAGACCCGCCTGCGCGGCAAGAAGGCCCTCATGAGCTCGACCGAAGCCGGCTTCGACGCACGGCTGGTCGCCTGAGCGCCTGCCATCGGCTCATCCTCGGCGCCGCCCGCGGGACGGGATGCGTGGCGCTGGGAAAGCTCGACGGTGCTCTTGAGATGGTGCCGCAGGAGGGACTCGAACCCCCGACCCCATCATTACGAATGATGTGCTCTACCAGCTGAGCTACTGCGGCGTGCGGTGGGAGATAGCCCGGCGGGCTCGCCCGGGGCAAGGGAAAAGGCGGTCAGCCGACGCTGCCCGCGGCCTTCACCGTGGCCTCCATCGGCGGCGGTCCTTTCAGTCCCTGCGCGGCTGGACCGGTCTTCGGGGCGTCGGGCTCCTGGCCCTTGCCGGTCTCGCCGGCCTCGGCCGCCGGCTCGGCGGGCTCGCCGGCCGGGCGCTGGTCGTGCAGCAGGACCACCGCCGGGCGATGGTCGCGGATCATCGGCGCCACCTTGGGCGGGCTGTCCCAATGCACCGAGTCGAAGCGGCCGGAGGGGCCGAAGAGCTGCCACTCGGCCAGCACCTCGCCGGTGTCCTCGCAGACCCAGACCTTGTCGGCGGGGGCGTCGGCCGCCTTGGCGAGCCAATCGCGCGCCTTGGCATCGCCGCCGCCCGATGCACGCTCGTACTCGGCATAGAGGCGGTAGGCGCCGGCGGTCGGCTGCAGGGCGAGCGCCTTGTCGAGATGCCGCTTGGCCGTATCCCACTGCCGGGCATTCATGGCCAGCTCGGCCATGACGAGCTGGGTCGCCAGATGATTCGGCACGAGCGATTCGAGCCGGCCGAAGCGGCGCAGGCGCTCGACCGCCGTCTCGTCGGGGACCAGCGCCGCGTAGGTGGTGGCGAGGTCCGGGTGCGGCTCCAGCTTCCAGCAGTCCTCGATCAGCCGCCGGGCGAGGCGCTGCTTGCCCAGGCCCTTCGCGGCCTGGGCCGCGGTGGCCGCCGCCGGCGCGAAGGCTGGGGCGAGCCCGGCTGCTCTTCGGGCCTGCGCCAGGGCCTCGGCGTAGCGCTTCTCCTCGACCGCCTCGACCGCCAGCATGTGATTCATCAGGGCCCGGCGGCGGGTCGCCTCGGGGCCGCTCACCAGCTTCTCGCGCGCCAGATCGTTGACCAGCGCCAGGGCATCGCGCCATTTGCCGGAGCGCGTCAGCAGGTCGAAATAGGTGGTCAGCACCCAGGAGGTGTTGGGGCTGCGCTCGTAGGCCCGCCGCGCCAGCGCCAGCGCCTCCTCCTGGTCGCCCCGCTTGACCGCGTCGGCGAGCAGGCCGCGGATCCCCAGGAACTCGGTCTGGGGACGCTTCAGCATCTGGGTGAACTTGAGCTGGGCGACGTCCTCCTTGCCCTCGAGCTGGGCCGTCTGGGCCGAGAGCAGCAGGGTCGCGGCATTGGCGTGCAGCAGCCTCTCGGCCTGCCTTGTGTGCGCGCGCGCCCCCGAGACGTCGCCGGCCGCGGCGGCGATCAGGCCGTGGCTGAGCTCCTGGTAGCCGCGGATCTGCCGCTTGTGCTGACGGTTCGCCCGCACGCGGCGTGGCAGGTGCGCGAGCCAGCGCCAGACCTCGTAGACGACGATCGCGGCGGCCGCGATGGCGGCGACGACGGCGACCGCGATGCCGACCGGCAGGACGGTATCGGTCGCCTGCCAGCGGAGCACCACCTCGCCTGGGCTGTTGGCCAGCCAGACGGCGACCCAGGCCAGAACGGCGGCGACGATGAGAAAGACGATGAGCCTGAGCATGATCGGATGAACCTCGGCGCCGCGTCGGCGTCAGTTGACCGTTGCGGTGAGCAGTTCGCGGATTTGCGCGTCGAGCTGCGCCAGCGCGGCCGTGGCGGTGGCCCGGGCCTGCGCCTTGGCCAGCCAGGCGTCGATGGCCGCGGGATCGGGGCCATCCGGCATCGTCTTGGCCTTCTCGACCTGGGCCATCGCCGCCTCGAGATCACCCTGGCGCAAGGCGGCGTCCGCCTCGCCGAGCACGCCCGTGGCGGAGGTGGCGTCGGCGTCACGCTCGCGGACCTCGACGAGGCCGGTGATGTTGCCGACGGTGCGGCCGAGCCATTCGGAGCCGGCGATCGGCGCCGGCTCCCGCCGCGTGTCGAGCTCGACCAGCCCCTGCCGCAGCTCGTCGATCGTCGGCACGCCCGTGGCGGCCGCCGGCTCGAGCGCCTCGAGGGTGGCCTCGATCTCGCTGTTGCCGGTCCCCATGGCGGCGAGGCGCTTCAGCGAATCGGCGAAGGGCTGGCCCGTGGCGATCGAGCGGTCGATATCGCGCGCCAGAAGCGCCGCCGCCGCCGCGCGATTGCGGACGAGCTGCATGTCGCCGACCGATTTCTCGAGCGAGGTCACGTCCGCCCGGACGGTCTCCAGGTCGGAACGGACGGCGGCGATGTCGTCGGCCAGCGCTGTCCGCGCCGCCTCGAGCTCGTCCTGCGCGGCCTGGCGCGCCGCCTCGATCTTGACTCCGGCATCGCCGATCGAAGCCTCGAGCGTCTTCGCCGTCTCCGCGCGCGCGGCATCGAGACGCTGCGCCTCGCTCACCAGCCGGTTGTCCAGGCTGGTCAGCGCCGCCTGCAGAGCCTCCAGCCGCTGCGCCTGGGCGGCCAGCATGGGGGCAGGATCGACCGCGGCCGCGGCGGCCGCCTCCAGCCCGTCGACCTTGGTCGAGATCGCGTCCAGCCGATCGCCGACGGCGGCGATGGCGGCGCCATCCTTCGAGGGAATGCGCTCGACCGCCGCGGCGACGGCGCTCTCCACCGTGCTGTCCAGCTTCGACGACAGCTCGCTGAGCGCGGCGAGCTGCGTGTCGGCCGCCGAGATCTGCTCGGCCGCCGCCGCAAGTCGCTGCTCCAGCCCTGCGGCGCTCGTCTCCAGGGTCGCGACACGCTGCGCGGCCTCGGGTGCCAAAGGTGGCGGACCCAGCACCAAGGGCAGGCCGATGCCCACCAGCAGGGCACCGATGATCCCGCCCAGGACCCCGCCGACGATCCCGGCACCATAGCCGCCGCCGCTCCTGGCGGGCGGTGGGGATGGCGGCGCCGGCGGTGGCGATTTCGGCGTGCTGCCGCTGGGTGGCGGAGGTCGGGATGTGCCGGATGCCGGCGGAGGAGCCGCGACGGCCGCGCGCTCCGGCTTGCCGCTCGTGCCGCCCGAAGCCGGACCGGTCGGTGGAACGGGGCCGCCGCGCGGCTTGTCATCGGGCTTCCCGGCGGCAAGGGGCTCGGTCGCATCGTCGCGCTTCTGGCTGCCGTCGAAGCCGGGGCGGCCCGCCGCCGCCGCATCCTTGTCGGCAGGCGTCACGGGCTTGTCGGCAGGCGGCACGGGAGAATTCGGGGTGCTGGCTGGCGCTTCGGGTATCGTGGGTCCCTTCGGCGACAGGGGTGGGGCCGGCATGGGCGTGGGCGGCGTGGGCGAGGGCAGGGGCTCGCCCGACCCCGTCGCGCCCGGGGGTGTCGTCGCCGGCTGCGGATCGGACGGCCTCACCGGCTGGTCCCGCCGCGGATCCGGTGCCTTCGGCTGTCCTCCAGACGGGTTGCGCGATCGTCCTCGCGACATCGGCGATGCTCTCCCCAGGTGTCTGATAGCGACGCGCATGCGCCGGCACGGCCGATGGCCCGCTCCATGGGCCCAGGCTCGCCGACGACCAGCTTTCGCGCATGGGCTACCATCTTCACCCCCGTGCTTCAAGGCAGTCGATCAGCGCAGGCAGGGTCGGCGCGGTCGCCGCCTCGACCGAAAGCCAGGGCAATTGCCGCAAGGGCCGGGCCACCGCATCGCTCAGGCAAATCGCCCGAGCCCCGAACAACAGCACCTCGACCGCCGCCCGGCCGACCAGCCGGCACCAGATCGCCGCATGCAGGGGCGAGAGGAAAAGGACCGCGTCGAGCCCGCCTTCGCCGAGGAGGTCGAGGACGTCCGCCGCCAGCCATTGCGCCGGGTGGACGGTGTAGACGGCCTGCCTCCGGTAGGCGAAGCCGGCGGCGTGCGTCACGCCGGCGAGATCGCCGCCGATGACGGTGCCGGAGAGGTGCAGGAGCCGCGAGCCGGCCGGTGGACCCTCTGGCCCGGCGAGCACGGCGGCGAGCCGCACCCAGTCGCCGTCGGCCGAGATCACCTTTCCCGCACCCGCGGCGCGGGCGGCGGCCGCGGTGGCGTCACCCACGGCGTAAACCGGAAGATGAAGGTAGGGATGGAGGGCGGGGACGGCGTTGGCGCTGGTGAGCAGAATGACATCCACCACCGCCGCCGCCGGCAGGGCGACGTCGAGCGTCTCGATCGAAGCGAGCGGCGCTGTGTGCGTCCGATGGCCACGCCCGGCGAGCAGCGCTGCCGTCCGCGTGGCCTGTGGCTCGGGCCGGGTGACCAGGACACGCATCGGCCCGCCTCAAGCCCCGAAGAAGCCGGGGCCGCCTTTGTCCCGCAGCCGGTGGCCCAGCGCCTCGCCAAGGGCGACCCCGTCGGCGATGTGGGCCTCGCCGGTCTCGCGATGCACCAGGCTGCCATCGGGCCGGGCGATCAGGACCCTGAGCAGCAGCTTCGTGCCGTCGAGCCCGGCGAGGCCGGCGATGGGCGTGCGGCAGGAGCCGTCGAGGGCGGCGAGCGCGGCCCGTTCCGCATCGACGCAGGCAGCCGTCGCCCGGCAGCCGATGGCGGCGAGCCGCTCCAGCAGCCAGGCGTCGTCCGCCCGGCATTCGAGGCCGATCGCACCCTGCGCCATCGCCGGCAGCATCTCGTCGATGCCGAGGACGACGCTGGCCCGGTCGGTCATGCCGAGACGCTTGAGCCCGGCGAGCGCCAGGAGCGTGCCCGCGAAATCGCCCTTCTCTATCCGGCCGAGCCGGGTGCCGACCGAGCCGCGCAGGGCATCGACGACGAGGTCGGGCCGCGCCGCCTTGAGCTGCGCCATCCGCCGGAGCGAGGCCGTGCCGATCCGCGCACCCCTCGGCAGATCGGCGATGCCGCGGCAGCTCCGGGCGAGCTCCGGCCCGAGGATGAGGGCATCGCGCGGGTCCTCGCGCGGCAGCATGGCGCCGATGACGAGGCCATCCGGCAGCCGGGTCGCCATGTCCTTCATCGAATGGACGGCGAGGTCGATCCGCCCGTCGAGGAGCGCCTCCTCGATCTCCTTGGTGAACAGGCCCTTGCCGCCGATCTCGGCGAGCGGCCGGTCGAGTACGTGATCGCCGGTGGTCCGGATGACCGAGATCTCGGTCGCCTCGAGCGGCACGGCGAGCGTCGCCGGCTCGGCCCCGGCCAGCGCCGTGCGCGTCAGCTCGGCCTGAATCAAGGCGAGCGGCGAGCCGCGTGTCCCGATCTTCAGCTTGCGGCGCCTGTCCATTCCATCCATCACCAGCTAGCGATCTGCGTCTTGAACCTCACCTAGCAGACCGGAGCGTTGTCGCCAGTGTCGATCGTCCTCGGCATCGAGACATCCTGTGACGAAACCGGCGTCGCCATCGTCGATGGCGACCGGCGGGTGCGTGCCCAGGCGCTGTTCAGCCAGGAGGACGAGCACGCGCTCTATGGCGGCGTGGTGCCGGAGATCGCCGCCCGGGCCCACCTCCTATGGCTCGACCGGCTGATCGAGCGGACGATGGCCGAGGCGGCGATGGACTTTTCGGACCTCGACGCGGTGGCGGTCACCGCCGGTCCCGGCCTGATCGGCGGGCTGATGGTCGGCGTGGTCACCGCCAAGGCGATCTGCCTCGCAGCCAACCTGAAGCTGGTCGCCGTCAACCACCTCGAGGCGCACGCTTTGACCGCGCGGCTGACCCACGCCCTCGCTTTTCCCTACACCCTCCTCCTGGTCTCCGGCGGCCACTGCCAGCTCCAGCTCGTGGACGGCGTGGGCCGCTACACGCGGCTCGGCAGCACGATCGACGACGCCGTCGGCGAGGCCTTCGACAAGGTCGCGAAGATGCTGGGGCTCGGCCATCCGGGCGGCCCGCTGGTCGAGCGGGCGGCCCGCGGCGGCGATCCCGGGCGATTCCGCCTGCCGCGGCCGCTGCACGGCCAGGATCACTGCAATTTCTCGTTCTCGGGGCTGAAGACGGCGGTCCGCCAGACGATCCTCGCCGCCGAGGAGGTCGATTCCTCCTTCATCGCCGACCTCTGCGCCAGCTTCGAGGCGGCCGTCGCCGACTGCCTCGCCGACCGCGCCGGGCGAGCGCTCCGGCGCTTGGCCGGCACCCCGGCCGCGAGCCGGCTCGTGGTCGCCGGCGGGGTCGCCGCCAATCGCCACATCCAGGGCCGGCTGCGCCAGCTCGCGGCGGACCACGGCGCCGAGCTCGTGGTGCCGCCGCAGGCGCTCTGCGGCGACAATGGCGTGATGGTCGCCTGGGCCGGGATCGAGCGGCTGGCGCTCGGCCTGACCGACGGTCTCGACGCCAGGGCGAGACCGCGCTGGCCGCTCGATCCGAAAGCCGAGCCGCTCCAGGGCGCCGGCGTCAAGGCCTGATGCGCTTGGCCGGCTGATCTGCATCAAGGCCCGGCCGCACCGCCTCGCTAGCATCCGGGCCCATGCGCCGCATCGCCATCATTCAGGGCCATCCGGACCCGGCCCCGTGCCATCTGCTCCATGCCATGGCCGACGCCTATGCCGAGGGTGCCCGGGCCGGCGGCCATGAGGTGCGGCGGATCGACGTGGCCAGGCTCGATTTTCCCCTGCTCCGCAATCAGCACGAGTTCGAGCGCGGGCCGCTGCCCGCCGGCCTGGTCGAGGCGCAGGCCGTGATCGCCTGGGCCGAGCATCTCGTCGTTCTCTATCCGCTCTGGCTCGGCACGATGCCGGCGCTCTTCAAGGGCTTTCTCGAGCAGACGCTGCGGCCCGACTTCGCCTTCGCCTATCGGCAGGCCGGCGGCGCCGAGAAACGCCTTCGCGGCCGATCCGCGCGGGTGATCGTGACGATGGGCATGCCCGCTCTCGCCTACCGGTTCTGGTTCGGGGCGCACAGCCTGAAGAGCTTCAAGCGCAACGTGCTGAAGTTCTGTGGCATCGGGCCGGTCAGGACGTGCCTGTTCGGCATGGTCGAGGCGGTTGGCGACGCCAAGCGCCAAGAATGGCTCGATGCCCTGCGGGGCCTGGGGAAACGTGGCACCTGATGCGCCGGCTCAAAGGAAGGCGAGCACCAGAAAGGCCACGGCGGCCAGGATGCCGCTCGAGGCCGCGGCCGGCAGCAGCGCGTCGAGCACCAGGGGATGCAGGGAGTCGGCGTATTCGGGAGGCGTTTCGGTGTGACGCATGATCGTTCTCGGGCCTGACAGTCTCAATCGCCGGTCATCATGCGATGCGAAAGAGGCTCGTGGCTGTAGCGGCGGCTACAACCGAACGTTGGTCTCAGGCCGCGACGTTGCGCTCGGCCCGGGGTGTCCGGCCGAACATCTGCCGGTAGCAGGTGGAGAAGTGGGAGGCCGAGACGAAGCCGCAGGCGCAGGCGATGCTCATGATCGGCAGGTCGGTCTGGTAGAGCAGGTGCCTCGCCCGCTCGAGCCTGAGCTCGAGATAGTACTGCGCCGGCGTGCGCCCCATGTGGCGGCGGAACAGCCGCTCGAGCTGCCGGCGCGAGAGGCCGATATAGTGGGCGAGCTGCTCCTGCGGCAGCGGCTCCTCGATATTCGCCTCCATCAGCTCGATGGCGTTGATGAGCTTGGGGTGATGCACGCCGAGCCGCATCCGGATCGGCATGCGCTGGCGATCGTGCGGGCCGCGGATGCGATCGAGCAGGCACTGCTCGCTGACCTTGGTGGCGAGCTCCTCGCCGTGCGCCTCGGCGATCCGGCTCAGCATGAGATCGAGCGGTGCCGTGCCGCCCGAGCAGGTGAAGCGGTTGCGGTCGATCTCGTAGAGGTCGGCGGCGACGTCGATGTCCGGGAAGGCCTCGACGAAGCCCGGCAGGTTCTCCCAGTGGATGGTGCAGCGGTGGTCGGTGATCAGCCCGGCCTTGGCGAGGATGTGCGCCCCGGTGCAGAGCGCCCCGATGACGGCCCCGTGCCGGTCCATCCGCCGCAGCCAGGCGAAGACCTCCCGGTCGGCGTAGCGCTCGCCGTGCAGGCCGGAGGCGACGCAGATCGTCGGCAGGCCCCGGCCGCCAGCGGCGCCGCCGTCGAACGCGACATCGCCCATGGCGAGATCGACCTCGACCGCGACACCGTTGCTGGCGCGCACCGCCTGCCCGTCCCTGGACACCAGCGGCCAGTCGTAGAGCCTCTTGCCGGAGAGCCGGTTGGCGATGCGCAGGGGCTCGATGGCGCTGGCGAAGGCGATCATCGAGAAGTCCGGAACCAGGAAGAAAACGACGACCTCGGTCGCCTCCCGACGACCGACCGCGTCCGACAACTCTGCCGCCACGCCCATCACCTGCCGCCCCTGACTGACAGCTCCATGGCCTAACACAGTTCAAGGACGGCACCTATAGTCGGCCGGCGCTGGCTCCACCGCCGCCCTGGCTCAGAGCTCCACCACCGGCTCGAAGCCGCCGAAGATCATCCGCTTGCCGTCGAACGGCATCGGGTTCTTTTCGGGGTTCATCCGGTCGTCGGTTTTCATCAGCTCGCCCATGCGGGCCATGGCAGCATCCCGGGTCGCCTTGTCGGGCCACTCGATCCAGGAGAAGACGACCGTCTCGTCCGCCTTCGCCTTGACCGCCATGCGGAAGTCCGTGGTCTCGCCCTTCGGCACGTCGTCGCCCCAGCATTCGAGGATGCGACTGGCGCCGAGCTCCATGAAGACGCTGTTCGCCTTGTTCGCGTGATCGATGAACTTCTGCCGGTTGGCGGTCGGCACCGCGATCACGAAGCCGTCGATATAGGCCATGTCGGTCCTCCTTCAGGTCGCTTTTGCCGCGGCCTCGAGCGCCGCGATGTCGATCTTCCCCATCGTCATCATCGCCTCGAAGGCGCGCTTGGCCTCCTCGCGGTCGGCGCTCGTCGTCAGATCCAGCAGCCGCCTCGGCGTGATCTGCCAGGAGAAGCCCCAGCGGTCCTTGCACCAGCCGCAGGCGCTCTCGGCACCCCCATTGCCGACGACCGCGTCCCAATAGCGGTCGGTCTCTTCCTGGCTCTCGGTGACGACCATGAAGCTCACCGCCTCGTTGGCCTTGAAGCTCGGTCCGCCGTTCAGGCCGACGAACCGCCGCCCCAGCACGGTGAGCTCGACGGTCAGCTCCGCGCCCTCCCGCCCGCCGGGAAAATCGCCGGGAGCCGCGTTGACCCGGCCGACATGGCTGTCGGGAAAGGTGGCGGCGTAGAATTCCGCCGCCTTGCGTGCCTCGCCGTGGTCGAACCACAAGCAGGTGACGAGCTCGGTCATGGCCATTCTCCCTCAGCCCTGTGCTGCCTCAGCTCTGCGCCTTCGCACCCTCGTAGTTGAGCATCCAGGGCGTGCCGTAGCGGTCGGTGAACATGGCGAAGCGCTCCGCCCAGAAGGTCTCGCCGGGCGCCATCTCGACGGCGCTCGCATCCCTGGCGAGCGCTTCTTGGATGCGGTCGAACTCGGCGAGCGAGCCGGGCGCGATCGAGACCCGAAAGCCCTGTGGCTTCCGATACATCTCGCCCGGCGCGTCCGACGCCATCACCGTCGCATGGCCGAGCCGGATGCTCATGTTCATGACCAGATCGTCGCCGCCCGGCATGCGGCTCGCCGCATCGGGTGCGTCGGCATTGCGGAAGACCTGGACGACCTCGCCGCCCAGGACCTCCGCATAGCGGGTCATCGCCTCGAGGCAGTTGCCCTCGAAGAAGAGATAGATCGTCGGCTCCATGTCCGTTGCTCCTTAGAGCCTGTCCGAGAAGTTTATGGGGCATTTCATTGGCTTACGATCGACCGTCGGCGACAAAGCCGGCGCCGATCGTAAGCCAACCGGAGGTGAGCTTGGCAGCGG
>CAYMTA010000036.1:0-40596 GCA_964393275.1 uncultured Geminicoccaceae bacterium
CTTCACACACACAACCTATCCCTAGTAGGTGTATGCGTCAAGCGGATAGGCATGGGTGGAATAGCCCGAGTTTGTAATGTAGTTTTGGCACTCCTTGGACCAGAACTCGTGGAGGAGCCGAGCGATGGCATCGTGCAGGGCTTCGACTGTTCGCGCCGAGGCCTTGCGCAGGAGATGCTTGAGCTTGGCGAAGACCTGCTCGATCGGATTGAGGTCGGGGCTGTAGGGCGGCAAATAGACGAGTGTTGCGCCACGGGCCTCGATTGCCTGCCTGACGCCGGCGACCTTGTGGCTGCCGAGATTGTCGAGGATGACAATGTCGCCGGGCTGCAGCGTCGGTGCCAGCGCCTGCTCTGTCCATCATCCGTCAGGAGGCGGATGATCCGATTCATGGAACGGACGCCGCCAGGAGGCGGCGGAGGGGCTTTGAAGGAAGCGCCATCGATCGGCCCGTCGAAGACGCAGGGCGCGGTGATCCGGTCATGCCTGAGGGCGGCGATGAAGGTGGTCGTCTTCCAGTGTCCATGATTGGCCAGCAGGCCAATCATCCGATTCATGGAATGACGGCGGCCAGGAGGCCGCCGAGGGCGGCGCGACGCCGTCGACCCGCCGGCCTCTCGGGACACGATCACCGCCCAGCGGCGCAGATCCGCCTCGTGCGCCGCCAGCGGCGAGACCTTGTAGCCGCCAAGCTGCGCCGGCGCCACGTCACCGGTCGCCCGCACCCGCTGCATCAGCTTGATGCCGAAGCTGACGCTGACCTCGAGCAGCCCGGCAGCCTGCCGGCACGACGTGCCGGAACCCACCGTCAGGGCAATTTTCAGGCACAGGTCGTTCGAAGAGGGACGTGGCATCCATGGCTGGCCTCCTCATCCAGCCGGCAGCTTGAATTGCATCTGCCAGAGGTTGAGAATCCCTGAATTGGTTCCACCTTTTAGGAATTCGCTCGAGCGGCGCGCGCCTTGTAGACCTCCTTCGCCGCCGAGGATACGCCACCTCAGCCCTCATCCACCAAATTCAAGCATAGCCCCCACGGCGGGCGTTACCGATGTGGGCATGTTAACGTAGGCACCGAACGGCCGATAATCCATCACCCGCCAGTCTCTGCGGCAGGAAGGGGGTTTGCGACGATCCGCAACAGGTTTTTCGGTATGGCGCTGCTTGCCTTGTCGCCCGTCATCAGTTTCGCGGCATGCATGGCATTGGATCGACTCGCATCGGAAGAAGATCAGGACGCCGGCGCATAAAGCTGCCAGAATCGTGGGAATCACCAAGTCGGATGGCGCATCGCGGCTTGGCGGCGGGATCGGGCGCCAGGGGTCCAACCAAAAGCAGGGACTGGGTCGATGAGATCGAAAGCCGAGCCTATCCGGGAGAACCCGGCCTCGACCGACAACCGTTCGATCGCCGAGATCTGCATCAACACCATCCGCACGTTGTCGATGGATGCCGTCCAGCAGGCCAACTCCGGCCATCCCGGCACACCGATGGCGCTTGCGCCGGTGATCTACACGCTATGGCAGAAGTTCCTGCGCTTCGATCCCGAGGACGCGGCCTGGCCCGATCGAGACCGCTTCGTGCTGTCCAATGGACACGCCTCGATGCTGCTCTATTCCATTCTGCATCTGGCCGGTGTGAAGGCATCCGAATTGCCGGCGGGACATCCCGGCGCGCTCGCGGTCACGCTCGAGGACATCAAGCATTTCCGTCAACTCGACAGCCGTTGTCCGGGGCATCCCGAATATCATCTGACGACGGGCGTCGAGACGACGACCGGACCGCTCGGGCAAGGCTGTGCCACCAGCGTCGGCATGGCCATGGCGCAACGTTGGCTGGCGAAGCAGTTCAATCGTTCGGACCTCGTGATCTTCGACCACGACGTCTATGCGATGTGCAGCGACGGCGACATGATGGAGGGTGTGAGCAGCGAAGCGGCATCGCTCGCCGGCCATCTGAGGCTCGGCAACTTGTGCTGGATTTACGATGACAACCGCATAACCATCGAAGGGGACACCGATCTCGCCTTCGGCGACGATATCGAGGCGCGGTTTCGCGCCTATGGCTGGAGCGTGACCCGCGTCGATGACGCCAACGATACCGGCCGTCTCGCGCAGGCGATCGAAACGTTCCGCGATGGTGACGCGCCGACCATGATCATCGTCCGGAGTCACATCGGCTATGGCGCGCCGCACAAGCAGGATACCGCCGCTGCGCACGGCGAGCCGCTCGGCGAGGACGAGATTCGCTTGGCCAAGCGAAGCTATGGCTGGCCGGAGGACGCGAGGTTCCTCGTGCCGGACGGCGTGCGCGAGCATTTCCGTGACGGCATCGGCCGGCGTGGCCACGAGCTGCGGGCGGCCTGGTCAGCGCGCATGGAGAAGTACCGGGCCGAATACCCCGATCTGGCAAAGCGGCTCGAGCGCATGCAAGAAGGCAGCCTTCCCGATGGCTGGGACCAGGACCTGCCGAGCTTTCCGGCCGACCCGAAGGGGCTCGCCAGTCGCAGCGCTTCCGGCCAGGTCCTGAACGCCATAGCACCGCATTATCCGTGGCTGGTCGGTGGGGCTGCCGATCTCGCACCCTCGACCAAGACGGATCTGTCCTTCGACAGCGCCGGAGATTTCGAACCGGGCAACTACGGCGGTCGCAATCTGCACTTCGGCATTCGCGAGCACGCGATGGAGGCGGCGGTCAACGGGCTGACCTTGTCGAAGCTGCGCGCCTACGGCGCGACCTTCCTGATCTTTTCCGACTACATGAAGCCGGCTCTCCGCCTGGGCGCCTTGATGGGGCTGCCGACCATCACCGTGCTCACGCACGATTCGATCGGCCTCGGACAGGACGGCCCGACGCACCAACCGGTCGAGCAGCTCATCGCGCTGCGCAGCATTCCGGGTCTCATCACCTTGCGGCCGGCCGACGCCAACGAGGTGGTCGAGGCGTGGCGTGTCATCATCGGCTTGAAGGACCGGCCCGCCTGCCTCGTGCTGAGCCGGCAAGCATTGCCGACCTTCGACCGCACCCGCTACGCTCCGGCTGCCGGCGCCGCGCGCGGCGCCTATGTGATGGCCGATGCCTCGGACGAGGCGCCCAGCGTCATTCTGATCGGCACGGGCAGCGAGGTGGCGCTTTGCGTCGAGGCTCATGAGACGTTGGCGAAGGACGGCGTCCGGTCGCGCGTGGTCAGCATGCCGTCGTGGGAGCTGTTCGAGCAGCAGGACCAGGCCTATCGCGACAGCGTTCTGCCGCCGGCCGTCGCGGCGCGCGTCTCGGTCGAGGCCGCGTCGGTGATGGGTTGGGATCGCTACGTCGGCGCGAATGGCGCCAGGATCGGCATGCACGGTTTCGGGGCGTCGGCGCCGCTCAAGGACGTGATGGCGAAGTTCGGCCTCACAGTGGAAGACGTCGTCGCCGCAGCCAAGGAGCAGATTGCGAAGTCTGGAGGACAGAGAGAATGAATCCGCTGAAGGAGCTCGAAAGCTGCGGTCAGTCGCCTTGGCTCGACTATTTGAAGCGTAGTCTGATCGAGAAGGGCGAGTTGCGCACGCTGATCGAGCGCGACGGCTTGAAGGGCGTTACGTCCAATCCCTCGATCTTCGAGAAAGCCATTGCGGAAAGCGACGAATACAAGGCGGCTCTGGAGCAGTTCCTCGCTCAAGGCGACCATGGCGTTGCCGAAATCTATGAGCATCTGGCGATCGCCGATATTCGCGCCGCGGCCGACGTGCTGCGGCCCGTTTACGATCAGACGCAGGGCCGCGACGGCTACATCAGCCTCGAGTGCTCGCCTTATCTCGCCAACGACACCGATGCGACCATCGAGGAAGCCACCCGGTTGTGGCAAGCGGTGGACCGTCCCAACCTGATGGTGAAAGTGCCGGCCACCCCGGCCGGCATTCCGGCGATCCGTGACCTGATCGGCCGCGGCCTCAATATCAACATCACCCTGCTCTTTGCGGTGCCGGTCTACGAGCAGGTGGTCGAGGCCTACATTTCAGGGCTGGAGAGCCTGCAGCGAGCGGCCGGCGATCTGGCCAGGGTCGGCAGCGTCGCGAGCTTTTTCGTGAGCCGCATCGACGTGGCGGCCGACCGGCGGCTCGACAAGCTGGACGACAAGACGGTGGCGCGCCGCCTGCAGGGCAAGGTCGCCATCGCCAACGCGAAGATCGCCTATGCGCGCTATCAGGAGCTGTTCTCCGGTCCGCGCTGGCAGGCCTTGGCGGATGCCGGCGCCAGAACGCAACGTTTGCTCTGGGCGTCCACCAGCACGAAAAATCCTGCCTATGAGGACACGCTCTATGTCGAGGCGTTGATCGGACGCGACACGGTCAACACCATACCGCCGGCGACCATGGACGCCTTTCGCGAGCACGGTCAGCTGACGCCGGATGCGATCGAGCAGAATGTGACCGGCGCGCGGGCTCTTCTGGCCGATCTGGAGGACCATGGCATTTCCCTGCAGGAGATCACGGAAGAGCTGGTCAGGGACGGCGTGCAGAAATTCGCCGACTCGTTCGACAAGCTGTTCGCTTCCCTTGCGCAGCGCCGCCGCAACCTGATCGATGGCGATGAGGCGCGGCAGAGAATCGCCCCCGGCTCGTCCGAGATGCAGGCTGCTATCGACGCGGAAATGGAAGCCTGGCGGGCCGAGGGACGCATTCGGCGGCTGTGGGCCGGCGACAACGCGCTATGGACCGGCAAGGACGAAGGCAAATGGCTGGGGTGGCTGAACGTCGTTGGTGAAGAGCTCGAGGATATCGATCGGCTGACGGGCTTCGCGGACAAGGTAAGACAGGCCGGAACGACCGATGTCGTGCTGCTCGGGATGGGCGGCTCCAGCCTCGGCCCCGAGGTGTTCGGCACGACGTTCGGACGGCAAGCCGGGTGGCCCAGGTTTCAGATGCTGGACAGCACCGACCCGGCGCAAATCAAGGCAATCGAGCAGGCGGTCGACCTCGACAAGACGCTGTTCATCGTCTCCTCCAAGTCCGGCAGCACGCTCGAGCCGAACATCTTCCTCGCCTATTTTTACGACCGTGTCGCGGCCTTGTGCGGCGAGGAAGAGGCCGGCGAGCATTTCGTCGCCGTGACCGATCCCGGCTCGTCGCTGGAGAAGCGCGCCAGGGAGCTCGGCTTTGCCGACATTTTCCACGGGGTGCCGTCGATCGGCGGTCGATACTCGGTGCTGTCGAAGTTCGGCCTCGTGCCCGCCGCCGCCATGGGTCTTGATATCGGGCGCCTGCTGAGGCGGGCGTCCTCGATGCAGCGGGCTTGCGCCCTGGACGTGCCGCCCGCGGAAAACCCGGGGGTGCAGCTCGGCGTCGCGATGGGCGTCGCGGCCACCCGTTTCGGCCGGGACAAGGTGACGATCATAGCGTCCCCACCGATCGCCGATCTCGGCGCCTGGCTGGAGCAGCTGCTCGCCGAGAGCACGGGCAAAGAGGGGCGCGGCCTCATTCCGGTCGCCGACGAGCCGCTCGCCGCGCCCGGGCGCTACGGCAGTGACCGGTTTTTCGCTTACGTCGAGCTGGAAGGGCATCACGATCCGGCGCAGCGCGAAGCGGTGGCGGCGCTGGAGCGCGAAGGCCATCCGGTCGTGCGGATCAGCGTGCGGGACATCTGGCATATCGGCCAGGAGTTCTATCGCTGGGAGATCGCAACAGCCGTCGCCGGCGCCATCATCGGCATCGATCCCTTCAACCAGCCGGACGTCGAGGCGAGCAAGGTCAAGACGCAGGCACTGACCGAGGCTTTCGAGAAATCGCGCAGCCTGCCGAAAGAGGAGCCGTTCTTCCATGAGAACGGCATTGCCCTTTATGCCGAGCCGGGCACCGTGGCCGAGCTCGGTCGGCACAAGACGCTTTCGGGTTATCTGCGGAGCCATTTCGGCCGCGTGCGGGCGGGCGGAAAATTCGGCGATTACGTCGCCCTCCTCGCCTATATCGAGCGCAACGCGGCGCATACGCAAGTCCTGACCACGATCCGCACCCGCCTTCGCGACCGCACGCGGGCCGCCACGTGCCTGGGCTTCGGGCCGCGTTTCCAGCATTCGACCGGACAAGCCTACAAGGGCGGACCGAACTCGGGCGTTTTCCTGCAAGTCACGTGCGACGATCCGGCCGATCTCGATGTGCCCGGCCACGCCTACAGCTTCGGCGTGGTCAAGGCGGCGCAGGCGCGGGGTGACCTCGCCGTGCTGGTCGAGCGCGACCGGCGGGCCTTGCGCGTTCATCTCAAGGAGGTCGACGCCGGATTGCGGGAGCTCGCCCGGGCGGTGGACGAGGCGACCGAGTAGGTTGACGTACCAAGGAGCGAGGGCATGCAGATCGGCATCATCGGACTCGGCCGCATGGGCGGCAATATAGGCCGCCGGCTGATGAAGGCGGGGCATGCGTGCGTCGTCTTCGACGTGAATGCCGAATCGCGCGCGGCCATGGCGAAGGAGGGCGCGACCGCGGCGGCATCGCTCGAGGAGCTGGTCGAGGCGCTGGAGAAGCCGCGCGCCGTCTGGCTCATGTTGCCGGCGGGGCGGATCACGGAAGAAACGGCCGAGCAGCTCGGCAGCCTGCTGGAGGCGGACGATATCATCATCGATGGCGGGAATTCCTACTACAAGGACGACATCCGCCGCGCCAGGCAGCTTGCCGGCAAGCGCATTCATTACGTCGATTGCGGCACGTCGGGCGGTGTGTGGGGTCTCGATCGCGGGTATTGCCTGATGATCGGCGGCGAGCAGGAGGTGGTCGACCGGCTCGATCCGGTCTTCGCTGCCCTCGCACCGGGATTGGGAGAGATTCCGCGCACCCCGGATCGGAAAGGCGATGCGCGCGCCGAGCGCGGCTATATCCACGCCGGCCCGACCGGCGCCGGGCACTTCGTGAAGATGGTGCACAACGGCATCGAGTACGGCCTGATGCAAGCCTATGCGGAGGGCTTCGACATCCTGCGCAACAAGGATTCCGAGGACTTGCCCGAAGACGAACGCTTCACGCTGAACCTGGCCGATATCGCCGAGGTCTGGCGGCGCGGCAGCGTCATCTCGTCATGGCTCCTGGACCTCGGCGCCGAGGCGCTGGCGAAGGATCCGCAACTCGACAGGTTCTCCGGCTACGTCCAGGATTCCGGTGAAGGCCGATGGACCATCGAGGCGGCGATCGAGGAAGCGGTGTCGGCCGACGTCCTTTCCTCCGCGCTCTATGCTCGGTTCCGCTCGCGCCGGAAGCACACCTTCGGCGAGAAGATGCTGTCGGCCATGCGCTTCGGGTTCGGTGGCCATGTCGAGGGCCAGGAGCCGACCGATCCCGAGCCGTCGGCGCCTGACGCGGCCGAATAGCGCCATGCCCCGCAACATTCAGGCGGCTGACGTGCGGCAGACGATGCGGCTGGTCGAATGCCCGCCGCGACGTGAGGCCAGGCGCCCCGATCCGTGCGTCATGGTCATCTTCGGCGCGAGCGGCGATCTGACCAGGCGTCTGGTGATGCCGGCGCTCTACAATCTTTCGCGGACCAACCTGCTGCCCGAGAAATTCGCGATCATCGGCGTCGCGTTCGACGAGGAGACGGCGGAAAGCTGGTGCCGGAAGCTCCACGAGACGCTGGAGGGCTTCGTCGGCAACGCCGCGAGCGAGTTCGCGGCCGACAGCATCGACGAGGCGGCCTGGCAGCGGCTCGCACGGAACGTCTCCTACATTCGTGGCGACCTGACCAAGCCCGACGTCTACCAAGAGCTGTGCCAGGCCATCGACCACGCCGACCAGACCTGCGGCACGCAGGGCAACGTCCTCTTCTATTTCGCGATCGCCGATCGGTTGTTCGGGACGGTGGTGGATGGGCTCGGCAAGGCGAAGCTGGCCGACCAGCAGGCGGACGACAGCGGCAAGCCGAAATTCTGGCGGCGAGTGGTCATCGAGAAGCCGTTCGGCCACAGTCTCGATTCGGCGCGCGAGCTGAACGCGCGAATCCTGCGGACGCTGCACGAGGATCAGATCTTCCGCATCGATCATTTCCTCGGCAAGGACACCGTCCAGAGCATCATGGCGTTCCGCTTCGCCAATGGCTGGTTCGAGCCGATCTGGAATCGAGACCGCATCGATCACGTCCAGATCACGGCGGCCGAGACCATTGGCGTCGAGAAGCGCGGCAAGTTCTACGAGGTGACCGGCGCCTTGCGCGACATGGTGCCCAACCATCTGTTCACGCTGCTCTCGATGGTGGCGATGGAAGCGCCGACCGGCTTCAGCCCGGCCGAGGTGCGCAACAAGAAATTCGAGGTGTTCGCGGCGATGCCCGCCGTCAATCCCGCCGACGCCGTGCGCAGCCAGTACGGCGAGGGCACGCTGGCCGGCAAATCCGTCTGCGCCTATCGCCAGGAACCGGACGTGGCACCCGATTCGCAAATCGAGACCTACGCCGCGCTCCGGGTCGAGATCGACAACTGGCGCTGGGCCGGCGTTCCCTTCTTTCTGCGCACCGGCAAGCGGATGGGAAACCGCAAGACGGAAATCGCGATCCGGTTCAAGCAGGCGCCGTACGCGGCGTTCCAGAACACGCCTGTCGAGGCCCTGCGGCCCAACTGGCTGGTGCTGCGCATTGCGCCGGACGAGGGGATATCCCTCCAGTTCGAGGTCAAGCGCCCCGGACCGGCGATGGACCTGGCGGCGGTGAAGATGGATTTTCGCTACGATGACTGGTTCGCCAAGGAAGCGAACGTCGGCTACGAGACGCTGATCCACGATGTCATGAATGGCGATCCGACACTGTTCATGCGCGCCGACATGGTCGAGCAGACCTGGCGGATCGTGCAGCCGGTGCTCGATGCCTGGGGCCGCAAGAGCCGGATCGCGCTGCCGATCTATCCCGCGGGCAGCTCGGGTCCGAGCGAGGCGGACGAGCTGCTGGCGGACCACGGTGGCGCGTGGCGCCCGATCGACGAGGACGAAGAGCCGCCCGCATCGGGCGGAGGCGGCACGAGATGAAGATCTCGGCCGTAGTCTCGGATGTCGACGGGACCCTGGTGACCGATGACAAAACGCTGACCGCACGCTCGCGAGCGGCGGTGGCGGAGCTGCATGCCGCCGGCGTCGCCTTCACGGTCGCCAGCAGCCGGCCGCCGCGGGGCTTGCGCGACCTGGTCGAGACGCTCCGCATCACCGCGCCGATGGCGGGTTTCAACGGTGGGGTGATTGCCGGGCCCGATCTCTCCGTGCTGGCCGCGCATCCGCTTGCCCCGGATGTCGCCCGGCGCACGGTCGCCCTGCTCGACGAGAGGGGCGTGGAGGTCTGGGTTTTCGCGGGAGAGGACTGGCTGCTGCGGCGCGCCGACGAGGCCCATGTCGGGCTGGAGAAGTGCACGGTGCGGTTCGAGCCGAGGGTCGTCGCCGACCTCGAGCCCTTCCTCGACAATGCCGCCAAGATCGTCGGCGTCAGCGGCGATGTCGAGCAGCTCGCGCGATGCGAGCGCGAGATTCGGCCCATCTTGACCAACGAGGCGACGGTGGCGCGGTCGCAGCCCTATTATCTCGACATCACCCATCCGTTCGCCAACAAGGGCTGCGCCCTGACCCGGATCGCGGCGCTCCTCGGCGTGCCGCTCGCCGAGGTCGCGGTCGTCGGCGACGGCGCCAACGACGTCGCGATGTTCGAGCGCGCCGGCCTCAGCATCGCGATGGGCAACGCCAGCGCCCACGTCCGGCAGGCCGCCGACTGCGTGACAACCAGCAATGGAAAGGATGGTTTCGCCGCCGCGGTCGAGCGCTTTGTGCTCGGCGGCCCTCGCTCGGGTGCAACTCCGGCAACCACAACGCAAGCGGCGGGCCGCACATGACGACGCCCGGGCGGCCAAAATCGAAAATCTCGCTTGTGCTCGCCGACGTCGACGGCTCACTCCTCACTTCGGAAAAGGTGCTGACGGCGCGCGCGACCAAGGCGGTGCAGGCGCTCGACGCCCAGGGCATCGCGTTTGCGATCACCAGCGGCAGGCCGCCGCGCGGCATGGCGATGCTGGTCACCCCCCTCGCTCTGAGAACGCCGATTGCCGGGTTCAATGGCGGTGTCTTCGTCCATCCGGACATGTCCGTCATCGAGAGCCATACGCTTGAGCCGGCTGCGGCCAGGCAAACCGTCGATCTCATCCTCGACCAGGGGCTGGATGCATGGGTCTACACCGCGGATGAATGGCTGATCCGCGATCCGGACGCACCGCATGTCGCCCGCGAGACCTGGACGGTGAAGTTCGACGCCAGGGTCGTGGCGAAGTTCACCGAGGAGCACCTCGCGCACGCGGTGAAGATCGTCGGCATTTCCGATGATCTCGATCGCGTCGCGTCTGGCGAGAGGAAAGCGCAGGAGGAACTGGGCGAAAAGGCGAGCGCCGCGCGCTCGCAGCCCTACTATCTCGATGTGACCCATCCGCGGGCGAACAAGGGCACGGTGGTCGCCACCCTGTCGAAATTCCTGGGCATCCCGAGCGAGGAGATCGCCACCGTCGGCGACATGCCGAACGACGTGCTGATGTTCCGCAAGAGCGGCTTTTCCATCGCCATGGGAAATGCGAGCGACGAGGTGAAGGCGCAGGCGAGCGCGGTGACCGACAGCTTTGCCGACGAGGGTTTCGCCAAGGCGATGGAGAAGCTCGTTCTCGGCGCAGCAGGAAGGAGCGACGACGATGACCGATAGAAGCGGAGCCGTGCGCGCGTGGTCTCCGGCACTCGCCCATGCCGTCACGAACCCGGTCATCGTCGTGGTGATGGGCGTCTCCGGCTCCGGCAAGACGACCGTCGCGGTCCTGCTCGCCGCGGCGCTCGGCTGCCAATTTCAGGAAGGGGACGATCTGCATCCGGCCGCCAACGTCGAGAAAATGAGCCGCGGCGAGCCGCTGACCGACGCCGACCGCACCCCCTGGCTGAACAAGATCGCGGCCGAGCTCGACGGCTGGCGCGCCCGCGGCGAATCCGGGGTGCTGACGTGCTCGGCGCTCAAGCGGTCCTATCGCGATATCATCATAGGCAACCGCTCGGACGTGACGCTCGCCTACCTCAAGGGGTCATATGACCTCATCCACCGGCGCATGGCCGCCCGACATGAGCATTTCATGCCGGTGGCACTGCTCGACAGCCAGTTCGCGGACCTGCAGGAGCCGGCGCCTGACGAGGATCCGATCGTCGTCGATGTGAGCGGGCGACCCGCCGAGATCGTCCACGAGATCGTCCTGCAACTCGAGCAGCGGCAGGCCGATGCCCGGCCGGACGGGACCCCGCCACCGAAAACGACCAAGACGGCCGACGGTGAGGAAGAATGACGGCCGCTTCCGAGGCAACGCTCGAGGTGCTCGCCAACCCTCGGGCCATGGCAGAGCACGTCGCCGCCGGGCTGCTCGAGCGCGCCTTGGCGAAGCAAGGAGCCTTCGCCGTGTGCCTCTCGGGCGGCGAGACGCCGAAACGGCTGCACGAAGTCCTGGCCGATCCGCCCTGTCGCGGGCGCTTTCCCGGGACCCGAACGCATTGGTTCTGGGGCGACAGCGCGCGCCGCCAGTGCCACACGACGAAGTGGTGGAAGGACGTGATCTCCCGCGCATTGGTCGGCACGCCGTGATACGCGAGGTAGCCGCGCATCACCTGCCCCTGCCGCTCGCCCCGCCATCCTTGCCGGTATCACTAGGCTCCGCCTCCAGGGCTGGGTGGCGCTGCCGGCCAGCACCGTGGCCGGCGGCGTCTTCCTCAGCTTCGAGAAGAACGGCGCCTGCGGCCGCCGCCTTTCGTCAGGGCACCTCCGGGTTCTCCAACAACGACTTCGCCACCCTCACCGCCGCCCTGTCGGTCACCGTCGGCGACTGGTTGCTGCTGCGGCTGAACTTCACCAGCCCCTCCTGGAACACCACCCTCGCCACCAGTCGCGGCAGGCTCTCCCTCGAGGTCGTCGAGACGCAGTAGAGCTCTGCTTGGGCTGACACGCCCAATCAGGGCTGTTCGGTGATTCCTAGAATCTTGCTCCGCTGCTGCCGACTGGCACGTGCCGACCGGAGCGGATTGCGGAGGGCGTTGAATGGTAGTATGCAGAGCGGCATCCTTCACCACACTCGAATTGCAAGGGATTTGGAATGGAGCTGGCGTTCTCGCAGGATGCTGTCGCCGCGGTGGCGAGCTTCCGCCAGGGCAGCATGAGCAGCAGGGTCTATGACCTGCTGCGCGAGGCCATCATCCAGCTCAAGCTGCGGCCCGGCAACCTGCTGTCCGAGACCGAGCTGGCGCGGCAATTCGGCGTGTCGCGGCAGCCGGTGCGGGAGGCGTTCATCAAGCTGGCCGAGGCGGGGCTGGTGGAGATCCGGCCGCAGCGCGGCACGTTCGTCCAGCTGATCTCGCGCCGCGAGGTGGAGAACGCCCGGTTCATCCGGGAAGCCATCGAGGCGGCGTTCGCCCGCAAGGCGGCCGAGGCTGCAGCACCCGGCACGACCGCCCTCCTGCGCCGGATCATCGAGCGACAGGAAGCGGCCCAGGCGGCGGACGACCCGGTCGAGTTCCTGCGCCAGGACGAGGAGTTCCACCGCGCCATCGCTGACAGCATCGGCTGCGAGAGCGCCTGGAAGCTGCTCGAGACCCTGCGGGCGCAGATGGACCGGGTGCGCTTCCTCTCGTTTCAGGCGGCGACCCCGACCGACGTCCTGATCCGCCAGCACCGGACGATCACCGAGGCGATCGAGGCCAAGGATCCGGACGCGGCGGAACGCGCCATGCGGGCGCATCTCGGCGAGATGCTGACGTCGCTGCCACGGATCGCCGAGGCGAACCCGGATCTCTTCCTCGACTGAGCGACGCCCGTCAGGCTGAGCCGGCCGCCTCCTCGGCGAGGGCGGTGGTGACACCCTGCTCGAGCATGCGGGCCAGGATCGATTCGACGGCACCCGTCCAGGCGGTGTCGGCGACGAGCTCGGCCGGAAAGAGGCCCTTCAGCCCGTGCAGGGCCCTGGCGATCTCGGCGGGCGTGCCGCCGCTCGCCACGGCCGCACGGATCTCGTCCTCGCGCGGATCGCGGAGCGCATACGTCTCGCCGGCATCGGTCCGGCCGACGCAGTAGCGCATCCAGGCGGCGGCGGCGAAGGCGAAGGGGCGCAGGTCGCCACCCCGCCGGCTGAGCTCGAGCGCCGGCGCCATGACGCGCTGCGGCAGCTTCTCGGTGCCGTCCGTGGCGATCTGCCGGGTCTCGTGGCCGATCGCCGGGTTGGCGAAGCGCTGGCAAAGGGCCGCGGCATAGCCGTCGAGATCGATGCCGGCGAGCGGCGGCAAGGTTGCGGCGGCGGCGGCGAGCTGGCGCCGGACGAGGCGGGCCAGCACCGGGTCGGCCATGACGTCGCGCACATAGCGGTGGCCGACGAGGAAGCCGGCATAGGCGAGCATCGAGTGGGTGCCGTTCAGCATCCGCAGCTTCATCCGCTCGTAGGCCGCGACATCGTCGACGAAGATCGCCCCGCCCGCCTCCCAGGCCGGCCGGCCCGCCGTGAACCGGTCCTCGATGACCCACTGGCTGAAGGGCTCGGTCTCGATGGCGGCCTGGTCCTCGCAGCCGATCAGCCGGGCGGCATCGGCGAGCGTGGCGGCGGTCGCGGCCGGCGTGATGCGGTCCACCATGGTCGAGGGGAAGGCCACCCCGGCCTCGATCCACCGGGCCAGGGCCGGATCGGTCCGGCCGGCGAAGTCGAGCACGCCCGCCCGCAGGAGGGCACCGTTCTCCGGCAGGTTGTCGCAGCAGAGCACGGTGAACGGGTCGAGCCCCTGCTGGCGGCGCCGGCGCAGCGCCTCGACCAGGAGCCCGATGGCGCCCTTCGGCGCCCGCGGCAAGAGCAGGTCGGGGGCGATCGCGGGATGATCGGGCTGGATGCCGCCGGCGGCACGATCGATACCGTAGGCCTTCTCGGTCACCGTCAGGCTGACGATCCGCGTCGCCGGATCGCTCATCGCCGCGAGCGCGGCACCCGGCTCGCGTGCCGCCGCGATCACCCGGTCGATGCTGCCGATCACCCGGGCCTGGGTGCCTTCGGAGCCTCGTATCAGGAGCGTGTAGAGCCCGTCCTGCGGGTTCAGCGCGTCGGCGATGTCGGTGCTGCGCGGGCTGACGCCCAGGATGCGCCAGTCGCCGCCCGCCGCGGCCAGGGCGTCGTCGGTGCAGACGGCCTGGTGGGCGCGATGAAAGGCGCCGACGCCGAGATGGACGATGCCGGAGCCCGCTCCGGCCGGGTCGTAGCCCGGCCGGCGGGCCGTCGCCGGGACCCTGCCCAGCGACGCCAGGCTCAGCCGGCTGGTCAAGACGCCATGCCCCAGCGCGGATGGGTGAGCGCCGTCATGACGCCGCGCAGCTCGGCCAGGCCCTTGAGGCGGCCGATCGACGGGTAGCCGGGCTGCGCCCGGCGGCCGAGATCGTCGAGGATGTCCTGGCCGTGGTCGGGCCGCATGGGGATCGCGTGGTCCGGGCGGCCGGCGGCCTTGCGGCGGCGCTCCTCGGCGATGATGGCGGCGAGCAGCGCCACCATGTCGGTGGCCCCGGCCAGATGCTCGGCCTCGTAGAAGGAGCCCTGCACCTGGTCGCTCTCGCGGGCGACGTTGCGCAGGTGGAGGAAATGCACCCGGTCGCCCAGGCGCTCCATCATGCCGGGCAGGTCGTTGTCCGGCCGGGCGCCGAGCGAGCCCGAGCAGAGCGTGATGCCGTTGGCAGGGCTGTCGACCGCCTGCATGATCGCCGCGTAGTCGGTTTCGGTCGACATGATCCGGGGCAGGCCCAGAAGCGGGAACGGTGGGTCGTCGGGGTGGCAGCAGAGCCGGATCCCGACGTCCTCGGCGACCGGCACGACCGCCTCGAGGAAGGCCGTGAAGTGCGAGCGCAGCGTCTCGGCCGAGATGGCACCGTACTCGGCCAGGTGCCGGCGCAGGTCGTCGAGCGTCATGGTCTCGGCGGCACCCGGCAGGCCGAAGGCGATATTGCCGGTGAGCTGCTGCTTCTGGCCGTCGTCCATGCCGGCGAAACGTTCGGCCGCGGCCTCCCGCACCGCCTGGGGATAGTCCTCCGCCGCGCCATGCCGCTCCAGGATGAAGAGATCGAAGGCGGCGAAGTCGACGAGGTCGAAGCGCATGCAGGTGCCGCCATGCGCGACCCGGTAGGTGAGGTCCGTGCGGGTCCAGTCGAGCACCGGCATGAAGTTGTAGCAGACCACCTCGATGCCGGCGGCGGCCAGGTGGCGCAGGCTCTCGCCGTAATTGGCTAGATGGGCGCGCCAATCGCCCTTCTGCTTCTTGATGTCCTCGGAGACCGGCAGGCTCTCGACCACCTCCCATTCGAGGCCCGAGGGCGTGCCGTCACGCCGGCGGCCGATCGCCGCCTGCCGCTTCTCGATCTCGGCCGGCCCCCACACGGCACCGGTCGGAACATGGTGCAGGGCCGAGACCACGCCTTCGACGCCCGCCTGCAGCATGTCGTCGATCGAGACCAGGTCCTTGGGGCCGAACCACCGCCATGTCTGTCGCATTCGCTTCCTCCTCCTCCGCGCATTCACGATGGGTGGCGTAGCAGATTTTTTTTCGGTTGACTAGTATGGAAGTTCCGACTAGACGCTCTTTCAAGCGACGAACCGTCGTCGCGGTGAGGAGGTCGACGAATGAACGCGAAGCGCTCGATGCCGCGACCAGCCTCGCACCTACAACATCAGATATGCGGAGGAACTTCCATGCGGCTCGCAGGAACGCGCCGGGCAACGTTGCTCGCCGCCATGCTCGGCGTCTTCATGGCCAACACCAGCCTGGCTGCCGATGTGACGCTCAAGCTCGGTCATCTCGCCAACGAGGACAACATCTGGCACAAGGCCGCGCTCAAGTTCGGCGAGGAGGTTGCCGCGCTGACCGACGGCCGGATCGAGGTCCAGGTCTTCCCGAACGAGTCGCTCGGCAAGGAATTGGACCTGATCAACGGCATGCAGCTCGGCACCGCCGACATGACCATCACCGGCGAGAGCCTGCAGAACTGGGCGCCGATGGCGGCGCTGCTGGCCGTGCCCTATGCCTACAGCTCGCTCGAGGACATGGACAGCGTCGCCGGCGGCGAGATCGGCGACCAGATCGAGGCGCAGATCGTCGAGAGGGCGCAGATCCGCCCCATCGCCTATTTCGCCCGCGGCCCGCGCGATTTGACCTCAAACCGCCCGATCAAGAGCCCCGACGATCTGAACGGCCTGAAGATGCGCGTGCCGAACGTGCCGCTCTTCGTCGACGTCTGGAGCGCGCTCGGTGCCCAGCCGACGCCGATGGCGTTCTCCGAGGTCTTCACCTCGCTGCAGAACGGCACGATCGAGGCGCAGGAGAACCCGCTGGCGCTGATCAAGTCGGCGAGCTTCGCCGAGGTGCAGCGCTACGTCAACCTGACCGAGCATGTCCGTTCCTGGATCTATCTGACCATCTCCGAGCTGTCGTTCAACAACCTCTCGCCCGAGGACCAGGAAGCGGTGCTCGAGGCCGGCCGGCGGACGCAGGCCTACGAGCGCGAGCTCTTCCTCGCCGACGAGAAGCAGCTGGTCGCCGACCTCGAGGCCGCCGGCATGGAGTTCGTCGAGGTCGACCGCGCCGCCTTCGCCGCCAAGGCCAAGGACGCCGTGCTCGCCAATGTCAACGAGGAGATCCGGCCGGTGGTCGAGCAGCTCTTCGCCGACTGACCACCCGATCGACAAGCGCGGCGCCACGCAGCCCGTGGCGCCGCCGTCTTCGAACTTTTGCGATGGCGTCGAACGATGGGGGACCCCATGCGTGACAAGGGCTCGATGGGTATCGTCATGGGCGTGGCGCGGGCGGCGGTCGGCATCGCCTTCCTGGTGCTCTGTGTCGCCGTGCTGGTCCAGGTTCTGGGTCGCTCGGTGTTCCATTCCTCGCCGGTCTGGACCGAGGAGCTGACCCGCTTCGCGCTGCTCTATCTCGCCGCGTTCGGCGCGGGCCTGTCCTTCCGCTCGGGCGACCTGGTCAATGTCGACCTCGTCTGCGAGGCGCTGCCCGGGCGGCTGCCCTGGCTCCTGCGCCTGGTCTCGGCAGCGGCGACGGCGCTCCTCTGCGCCATCCTGCTCTGGCCGGCCTGGCGCTACACCTCGATCGGCGTCATGCAGACCTCGCCGGCGCTCGGCTGGCGGATGGATTTCGTCCACGCCAGCATTCTGGTCCTGCTCCTGTCGCTCCTCGTCTTCGCTTCACTCCGCGTGATCCGCATGCTGTCCGGCGCCAGCGATGGCCGGCCGATGCAGGCGGAGGAGAACTGACCATGGGACTCACCATCCTGATCGGCGTCTTCATCCTGGGCCTGGTCATCGGCGTGCCGGTGGCCGTCACGCTCGGCCTCGCCTCGGCCGCCTATCTCCTGTTCGAGGGCATTCCGCTCGTCTCGATCCCGCAAAAGATGTATGCCGGCATGGACGTCTTCGTCCTGCTCTGCATCCCGGGCTTCATCCTCGCCGGCAACCTCATGAACTCGGGCGGGATCACCGAGCGCATCATCCGCTTCGCCAACGCGCTGGTCGGCTGGATGCGCGGCGGCCTGGGGCTGACCAATGTCGCGGGCTCGATGCTCTTCGGCGGCATCTCGGGCACCGCCGTCGCGGATGCCGCCTCGATCGGCGGGATGATGATCCCCGGCATGAAGAAGGCCGGCTATCCCGCTGATTTCTCCGCCGCCATCACTGCCGCGTCATCCACCGTCGGGCCGATCATCCCGCCCTCGGTGCCGATGATCATCGTGGGCGCCCTCTCCGGCATCTCGGTCGGCAAGATGTTCATGGCGGGCGCCGTGCCGGGCATCCTCATGGGCCTCGCCATGATGGTGACCTGCTACATCATCGCCGTGCGGCGCGATTTCCCGCGCCAGGCCTGGGCCGGCTTCGGCGAGCTCGGTCGGTCGTTCATGGGCGCCTTCTGGGCGATCGCGATGACGGCCCTGATCATCGGCGGCCTGCTCACCGGCCTCGCCACGCCCACCGAGACCGCCATCGTCGCCAGCGTCTACGCCCTCGCCGTCGGCCTCCTGGTCTACCGCGAGCTGCCGATCAGGCTGGTGCCCAAGATCTTCATCGACAGCGCCATCTCCTCGGCCGCGATCCTGGCCCTCGTCGGCTTCGCCAATGTCTTCGGCTGGATCCTCGTCTCCGAGCGCATTCCGCAGATGATCGCCAGTGCCGTGCTCTCCATCACCGAGAACAAGTACCTGGTGATCCTCCTGATCAACCTGCTGCTGCTCTTCGTCGGCATGTTCATGGAGACGATCGCGGCCCTGATCATCCTCTTCGTCCCGCTGCTGACCCTGGCGCAGAGCGTCGGCATCGATCCGCTGCACTTCGCCACCTTCGCCGTGCTCAACCTGATGATCGGCCTGACCACGCCGCCGGTGGGCGTTTGCCTCTTCATCTGCGCCAACATCGCCAAGCTGCCGCTGACCCCGGTCATCGTCGCGATCACGCCGTTCCTCCTGACCAACATCCTGGTTCTGATGCTGGTCTCCTACGTGCCGCCGATCGCGACCTGGCTGCCCTCCGTCCTCATGCCCTAGGAAAGGCCAACCCATGCAAACCCGCGTCTGCCGTCTCCATGGTCAAGGCGACATCCGCATCGAGACCGACGAGGTCGCCGCACCCGGCCCGGGCGAGGTGCGCCTGCGCATGGGTGCCGGCGGCATCTGCGGCTCGGACCTGCACTACTACCAGCACGGCGGCTTCGGCCCGATCCGGGTGAAGGAGCCGATCATCCTCGGCCACGAGGCCGCCGGCACCATCGAGGCGGTCGGCCCCGGCGTCGAGCTCGCCCTCGGCACGAAGGTGGCGGTCAACCCCAGCCGGCCGTGCGGCCAGTGCAGCTACTGCCGGGAGCGGAAGTTCCAGCACTGCCTGCAGATGCGCTTTCGGGGCTCGGCCATGCGCTTCCCGCATGAGCAGGGCCTGTTCCGCGAGCGGATCGTCGTCGAGGCCGCGCAATGCGTGCCGGTGGGCGCCGGCACGAGCCTCGCCAAGGCTGCCTGCGCCGAGCCGCTCGCCGTCTGCCTGCACGCCCGCAACCGGGCCGGCGACCTCGCGGGCCGGCGCGTGCTGGTCACGGGAGCCGGCCCCATCGGCAGCCTCTGCGTCGCCGCCGCGGCCACGGGTGGGGCTGCCGAGATCGTCGTCACCGACCTGCACGACGCCACGCTCGCCGCCGCCACGGCCATGGGCGCCACGCGCGCGGTCAATCTCCAGCGCGAGGCCAAGGCGATGGACGAATTCAGGGCCGACAAGGGATATTTCGACGTCACCTTCGAGTGCTCCGCCGCCGGCCCGGCGATCCGCACCGCGATCGAGACGACGCGGCCCATGGGCCGGATCGTCCAGGTGGGTGTCACCGGCGACGTGGCGGTGCCGCTCAACCTGCTCGTCTCCAAGGAGATCGAGCTCGTCGGCACGCATCGCTTCCACCCCGAGTTCGCCGAGGCCGTCCGGCTGATCGACGAGGGCCGCATCGACCCGACGCCGATCCTGACCGGCGAGTTCCCCATCGCGGACGCGACGGCAGCCTTCGAGCTCGCCGGCGACCGCAGCAAGGCCGTGAAGGTGCAGCTCTCCTTCGCCTAGGCCACGAGCGGCTCGACGTCAGAGACGGAACAGACGGAGGATGGACCTGGCGAAGCCGCGGCCGGAGCTGTGGCTGGGCGCAAAGCCGAAATCGCGCTCGAGCGCGTCGAGGTCGAGCTTGACCGCATCGGCGAAACGGCCCTTCAGCGCCTGTGCCGGCACCAGCTTCTCGAAACGCGCCGCCTGATGATGATCGCCGGCGAAATCGACGACCAGATCGCCGCTGGCCCGGTTGATGCGCACCCGCTCGCTGCTCTGTGACAGGATCTCGGCCAATTGATCGAGCAGCGGCTTGTCCTTCAGGCGCTCGATCTCGTCCTGGGCCACCGGCCGGGCCCATTCTGGCGCCTCGCCCAAGGCATTGGCGAGCAGCTCGGCAAGCGCGGTCGAGGAAACCCTGAGCAGATCGGGTGGGTGGTGGGGATCCCGGGCGAGCGCTTCCATCAGCCCGCCGAGCTGCGGCACGAGGCGATCGAGATAGGTCCGATAGAGGGAGGTGCCGATGCCGGCGAGCGCTGCCCTGGCCGGTGATTCGGACATGGCGCGCGGCCGGGCGCCGTCGATGTGGCAGACCACCATGCGCTTCCTGAGGTCCGGCGTGACCGCGGTGACGTCGCGATTGGTGCTGATCAGGATGGGCGCATAGCTCGAGCCGCTGTCATGGTCGAACTTGACGAGGTCCGGGACATATTGGCCGAAGCGGTCCCGATTGACGTCGTCGATGATCAGCGGGATGGCACCGAGCCTTTCGCGCAGGCCGAGCGCCCGCTGGGTGGTGAAGTCCTTGCCGCGCACCATCTGCTCGAGGCCGAACATCGAGCGGCTGATGACCCGCGAGAACATGGTCTTGCCGCCGTCCGACCGGCCGTAGAGCACCGCGTGCACCGGATAGGCCAGGGGCGAGCCGTCGTGGCGGAGGGCGGCGCTCCGCAGGATCGGCGCCACAGGTGCGGCGTAGAGCCAGGCGAGCAGCGCCCAGTAGCTCCGCTGCAGGCCCGCCGCATCGCCGTAGAACTGACCGAAGCCGGCGAAATACTGCGCCAGCAGGGCCGCGTCGGCCTGGACCTCGGGCCACGGCACCGGCGCGCCCAGCCGGTGCCAGGGGCGCCCGTCCAGGGTGACAATGCCGCTCTCGAGAACGATCCGGGCTTCCGGCACACGGTCGGTCTTCTCGGTGATCGGCTGCGCCGTGTGGGCGCGGTAGGCGCGGGCGAAGCCTTTGGCGCTGATCACCGTTGCCCCGCTCTTGTTCTTGTCGAGCGTGAGCTGCTGCAGCTCCGCGCCCAAGGCCCCGGCCTCACGGAGCGCCGAGGCGGAAAGCTCGGGCATGACCGGCGGACGTGGCGTCTCGACGATCACGCCCTTGGCCTCGAGGAAGCGAAAGCACGGCACCCGCTCGAGCGGCACCGGCGACGCCGGAATGTCGAGCGCGGGCGCGGCGCCACCGTCGCTGGCGACGACCAGCAGATCGGCGGTGACCGGATCGGCACGAGCGTCGTTCATCGTGTAGAAATCGAGAAAATGGCGATAGGCGGCCTCGCCGTCGGCGACGAGGAAGGTCTCGCCTTGACTGCCGGAGAAGGCCTGCAGGCTGAGATTGGCAGAGCCGGATATGGCGCGAAAGCGACCGTCCCCGGCCAGGAGGTAGAGCTTGGCGTGCGAGGGCGCCTCACGCAGCATGCGAAAGCGCAGGCTGCCGTCCTGAATGCGCTCGAGCAGATGCGCGCCGCGTTCCGACAACGCCGGCCGCACGCAGCGCTCGATGAACGCCTTCTGGTCGGCGAGCGCGTCGACGAAGCGGTAGCCGGTCGCCGTCGTCGCCTGCTCGAGGGCAGCGAGCTCGCGCGAGAGCACGCGCTCCGAGCCGAACGTGATCTCGACGTCGTCGAAGAGCGCAGCAACGTCGAGGATCGCCGGCACGCTCGCCGAGAAGGTCAGCGCCTGCAGCCGGTCGAAGCCCTGGAAGAGATCCTGCCATCGCGCATTCCGGACGGCCTGGACGGTGATGTCGAAGACGCGGATCGACTGGCCCGGCCGATCCCCATCCGGCCCGCCGCCGCCGGCCTGCGGGTCTCCTGACCCGAGCGCGTCGAAAAGATCGTTCATTCTCGCCACTCTGGTGATGCCGATCGAGGGTAGTTCCGAAAGCCCACCGCGCGCAAATCCTCGCTCGCCATCGGCGCGCGGCTAGTCGATCCGGCCCGTCGACAGGCTCTGGAGAAGCTGGCGGGCGCGCGGATGACCGATCGCCGCCAAATTGTCCCGCACCAGCTCAAGAAGCTCCGGCCGGGTCCGGGCGATCCGGCCGAGGAGAATGACACAATCCTCGTCGGCGATGGCCGCCACGGCATCGATGACCGCGGCGGATGGCTCCTCGCGCAGAAGACGGGTGAGCGTCGGCAGCGCTTCCCTCCGCCCCATGCGGCCGAGCGCGCAGGCAGCAGCGGAGCGCACCTCGCCGACCTCGTCGCGGGCGAGCTCGTGAAGCCGTGGAGCGAGCGCCAGCTGCTGCCCTGCGCAGGCGCAGGCGGCCGCTCGCAAGCCGGCGTCCGGATCGTCCATAAGCTCGTGCAGTGTCGTCTGCGGCAACCGCGCACCCAGCCTGGCCGCGACAGCGACCGCAAGGGCACGGTTGGGGCCCTCGACGACGCGCTCGACGATCATCGCAGTGATGGCATGCGCCGCGGCCGTGCCGCCGATCGCTGCCAGCGCCTCCAGCGCCGCCCATTGCTCGGGCACCGCACGCTCGCGGCCGAACCCGCTGAAGCGCCGGCAAAGGGCTTGCAGGGCTGGAACGGCCTCCGGCAGCCGACGCCGTCCGGCCTCGGCAGCGAGAGCGGGCGTTTCCTTCAGCCCTGCCATCGGGATCATCGCCACCAGCGCCTGGTCGGCGAGGTCGGCGGCAACGACCGCCGTTGGCGCCGATGGTGCTGCCGTCGCCAATCCTTCGCGGTCCATGCCGCTTCCTGCGAAAAGATCAAGCTGACGTTCGGGCATCATCCCGCAGCACTGCTCTCGGGTGACCTTCACCTGCCGCAAGCGTCGGCAGCCCGACCGGCACGGCGTCCGGCTGCTTCGGCCTGCAGAGACTGCCGAAGTGCATGCTTCGCCGCAAGCTCCGGAAACGGCCGACGAGCGATCCCGAGCAGTCGACCTTTTGTCCGGACACTCCGCCATTGCCGAGCACGGGACGGCTCATCTTGTGGTCGACGGCTGTGCCCGTCACAAGATGGCGACCCAGCCCGGATTATGCATCAAGGCTGGCGCACGAAAGCCAAAGTCGAAGCCGGCCGGCCGCGGGAGGCCCCGTGTCAGCGGTTCGGGCCGCCGCGCCGGCCGATCAGGCCCTTCGACGGGTCGTAGGCGTAGATCGCGGCACCGAGGAAGCCGGCGCCACAGCCGACCACGACCGCGAGCGACAGCCAGTCGACCTGGTGATAGAGCGCGAAACGGATCAGCTCGACGGCGTGGGTGAAGGGGTTGAAGGCGGCGATGTCGTGCAGAAGCGGGCTCGATTCGCGCAAACGCCACAGCGGGTAGAGGGCCGAGGAGGCGAAGAACATCGGGAAGATCACGAAGTTCATGACCCCGGCGAAGTTCTCGAGCTGGCGGATCGCCGAGGAGAGGAAGAGGCCGATGGCGCCGAGCATCATGCCGGAGAGGATCAGCGCCGGCAGCACCGTCAGATAGCCCAGGGCCGGCGGGCGGATGCCCCAGGCATAGGCGATGGCGAGAAAGGCGTAGGCCTGGAGGATCGAGACCGAGACACCGGCAAGGAGCTTCGAGGTCAGGAGGAACCAGCGCGGGAACGGGCTGACCAGCAAGGTGCGCATGGCGCCGGTCTCGCGGTCGTAGACCATGGAGAGCGACGACTGCAGGCCGTTGAAGAGCTGGATCATCGCCACGAGCCCTGGCACCACGTAGACCTCGTAGAGCACGTAGGTCTGGTAGGGCGGGGTGATGGAGAGGCCGAGCACCGCCCGAAAGCCGGCGGCGAAGATGAAGAGCCAGACGAGCGGCCGCACCAGGGCCGCGAGGAAGCGTTCGCGCTGGCGCAGAAAGCGCAGGCCCTCGCGCCAGACGATGCCGGTGAAGGCGCGCCGGTGCCCGCGCCAGCCGAGGTCGCTCAGGCTCATGGCGGGCCCGGGGGCTCCATCCCGACAGGACCGAGGCCGGTCATCTCGAGAAAGGTCTCGGCGAGGCCGCGCCCCTTGGCCAGATGCTCGGCCCGGCCGGTCGCCAGCACCCTCCCCTTGTGCAGGACGACCACCTGATCGGCCGGCTCGATCTCGTCGAGGAGATGCGTGGCCCAGAGCACCCCGACGCCGGCATCGGCGGCGAGGGCCCGCACGGCGCGCACCACCTCGGCGCGCGACCGCACGTCGAGGCCGACCGTCGGCTCGTCGAGCAGCAAAAGGCTCGGCTGGTGCAGCAGCGCCCGGGCGATCTCGGCCCGGCGCTGCTGGCCGCCGGAGAGGCGGGAGACGCGGTTGCGGCTCAGCTCGCCGAGCTCCACCTGGGCCAGGACCTCGCGGGCGCGGTTGCGGGCCAAGGACCTCGGCAGCCCGTGCAGGGCGGCGTGGTAGGCGAGGTTCTGGGCGACGCTCAGATCGGCGTCGAGCGCGCGGCTCTGGAAGACGACCCCCATCGCCGCCAGCGCCGGGCCGGGATGGCTGCGCAGATCGCGGCCGCAGACCACGATGTGGCCCGACACGTTGTCGTAGAGGCGGGTGACGAGCGAGAAGAGGGTCGTCTTGCCGGCACCGTTGACCCCGAGCAGCGCCACGAAGGCGCCCTCCTCGACGGTCAGCGAGACGTCGTCCAGGGCCTTCAGCCTGCCGAAGGCGTGGCTGACGCCGCTGACCTCGAGGACCGGCGTCACTGGATGGTGAAATGGGCGCGCTGGGTCTCGCCGGTCGTGCCGCGGATGCGGATATCGTACTGGCCCGGCGTGATGGCGACGAAGGACATGGAGACGGTGCCCTCGTCGTCGAACTCGATCGAATCGAGCCCGAGAGGCCGCACCTCGAGATCGTTGATCACCACCTCGTTGATCCAGACGTTGCGAAACAGCCCCGGCCCCTCGATGGCGATCTCCTGGGTGCCGTCCGAGGTGATGTCGATCCGGTAGTAGCCGCCGGACTGGAGGCTGTAGGGACTGGCGCTGTGCATGGCGCCGGCCGTCAGCTCGATCGGCTCGAGGTCGGTCCGGTTGGCGCGGTCCATGAGGCCGGCGAAGCCGAGCGTGAGCGTTCGCCCGCCAACGGCAGCCGATGCGGCGGCAGCCGGCGCCTCGTCGTCGTCATCGTCAGCCCAGGCGATCGCCACGGTCGCGGCCATCATCATGGCCGCCAGGATCATCGTCCGCTTCATTTTCCTGCTCCCTCATGTTTGTCTAGGCGCTACCCGGCGGTCAATCGGGCGAGATGGCGACACCCCAGGGCTGCTCGCCGACCTGAATCGACTTGACGACCTCGTTGGCTGGCACGTCGATCACCGAGACGTCGTTCGAGATGCCGTTGGTGGTGTAGAGGTACTTCTCGTCCGGGGTGAAGGCGAGCTGCCAGACCCGCTGGCCGACGAGGAGGTAGTCCAGGACCTCCCAGGTCTCGCCGTCGACGAGGGCCACGCGGTTGGCCGGGCCCAGCGCCACGAACACCTTCTTGCCGTCGCGGGTGACGCGGATGCCGACCGGCTGCAGCGCCTCGTGGGGCACGCCCGGCACCTCGAACTCGATCTTGTGGACGATCTCGAGCTTCGCCACGTCAATGACGCTGACCGTGCCGCCGATCTCGGCCGAGACGTAGAGGAGCTTGCCGTCCCGGGTGAACTCGGCGAAGCGCGGGCGCTGGTCGACCAGGATGTTGGCGAAGATCTTGTGGGTCTCGGTGTCGATGAAATGCGCCATGTTGGTGGTCTCGGAGGTGTTGACCAGGATCTTGCCGTCGGGGCTCATGCCCATGCCCTCCGGCTCGATGCCGACCGGGATCTCCGTGACGATGGTGTGCGCGTCGACGTCGATCGCGGTCACCAGGTTGTCGTCCTCGTTGGCGACGTAGAGCGGATTGCCCGAAGGGTGCAGGACGCCGAGCTCCGGGTCCGGTCCGGACGGCAGGTTGTGGGTGAACTGCCGCGTGGCCGTGTCCATGACCTGGACATGGTCGTCGTCCGAGGCGAGGACGTAGAGCGACTTGCCGTCGGGGCTGAGGTTGATGCCGCGCGGGCGCTGGCCGGCCGGCACCTCGGCGACCACCTCCATCGTGTCGGTGTCGATGATGGTGATCGAGTTGCCGCGCTCGTTGCTGACATAGGCCGTGTAGGCCGCGGCCGGGCCGGCGCTGGCGGCGAGGAGCAGGGTGGCGAGGAGCTGTCGCATGGTCATCCTTCCCGGGTCAGCGCCGGCATTCGGATTCGGGCCGGTCGATGCCGAGGGTGTCGAGCGGCGAGAACTGGTGGACGTACTCGTCCTGCGGCGAGGCCGACACCACCACGTTGTCGGCCGCGAGCAGGATCGGCTGGCGAAGCTGGCCGTTCCAGTCCCGAAACGTGACCGGCTGGCCCTTGAAGACCGCGAGCGTGAAGCCCGGCCCCAAGACGTAGTCCCGCAGCACCGCCGGATCGGTCGAGGCGGTGCGGGTCGCGGCCTCGCCGATGGCGCGCAGCGCCATCCAGACATTGTAGTCCTCCGGCCGCATGTACCGCTGCGCCAAGGCCTCGAAGCGGGTCTGGAGCTGGGTTCCGCCCCAGGCCTCGCTCGCCGGATGCCAGGTGGTGGGGGTGAGCCCGGCCGATCCCACCACCGGGCGCGGGTCCCAGGTGTGGTAGGGCAGATGCGAGGCGAAGACGTCGCTCTCGTCGGCGGCCAGCACCACGTCGTGCTCGGGCGCCCTCTGGGTGAAGACCGGTATCTGCGACTGGATCTGGATGTAGCCCGAATCGGTGCGGCGGGCGCCACCGGTGTCCTCGAAGACGCGGTCCTCGACGATCCGGGCGCCGAACTTGGTGGCGGCGCGCTTGTAGCTCTCGGCGAGCTCGGTGTCCGCCGGGTGCGACCCCTCGATGAGGAACCAGTCGTCCCAGCGCTTGGTCATCAGGAACTGCGCCAGGGCGTCGGTGAGCATCGCCCGGCTCGGGGCGAGGTGCAGCAGGTTCGCCCGGCAATCCACTCCGCGCAGCCGATCGTCGGGTGCCGTGGCGTTCAGGATCAGCACGTCCCCCCCGGCCGCGTCCGCCAGCGCCAGCGTGGTGTCGGCGTCGGCCATGGTGACGACGAACCGGGCGCCATCGGCGATCAGGGTCCCGAGCGCCTGCAGGGCCTCCTCCGGGGGTGCCGCGACCTCGGCGGTGGCGAAATGCTGACCCATGAAGCTGCCGGTGGTGTTGTTGTCGGCGGTGGCGAGCCGGCCGCCAGCGAAGCCCAGGTCATCGGGCGGCAGATCGAGCCGCGAGATCGGCAGGGGGCGCGGATGAATGTCGATCCGCAGCACGGCGGCGGCAATCGTTTGCGCATCCTGTGCCCGAAGCGGCCCGGCAATGCCTGCCCCGACCAGAAGAGCTGCTGCCAGCACGAACGCGCGTCCAGCCACAGGACATCTCCTCCCTTTCCGCCTTCGACGGCTCCATCCCGTTCCGATCAAAGAGCAGTCCTCCGGGTTCGGCAACTCCGCCTTTTGTCTCGGTTGCCTTTCGGCTGGCCAGCGACTAACCAGCGCCGATGCGTTGGGCTCTTCTCCTTGTCGCTCTGATCCTGGGCTGCGGCGGCGCTGCCGCGGCGGCGGATCCCTGGCAGGGCCGCACGGCGGCCTTCTTCGGCGTCACCTATCTCGACACCTCGATCGAAGGCGAGATCAACGGCCCGCGGGCCGACGAGACCGCCCGCGTCGTCCTGATCCAGGACGAGCTGGCGGCCGCGCTCGAGGCGCACGGGCTGACCCTTCTGGATCTGGCGCCGGTCGCGGAGAAGCTGGCGCGCATCCGCAACCCCGCCGACTGCAACGGCTGCGAGGTGCGCATGGCGGCAACGCTCGGCGCCGACTATGCGGTCGTGTCGGAGGTGCAGAAGGTCTCGAACCTGATCCAGTCGATGAACGTGGTGGTGCGCGATGCCGAGACGGGGCAGGTGGTGCGTGCCTTCTCCGTCGACCTGCGCGGCAACACCGACGAGGCCTGGCTTCGGGCGATGCGCTATATCCTCGAGCACGGCATCTTCAAGAAGTAGCCGGTTCCACCGGCTCCAGCGGCCAGCCCGCCTCGGCCCAGCCGTCGACGCCCTTCGGATACCACATCACCCGGCTGTAGCCGTTCTCGATCGCCCGCTTCGCGGCGTTCCACGACATCCAGCAATCGGCCTTGCAGAAGAAGACGAGGGGCGCATCCAACTCCCCGGCGGTGGCGGTCTCGAGCCCGTGGAGCAGGTAGGCCAGGGTTTCCGGAGCAAGGGCCTCGTAGCCGGTGTCGGGCAGCCAAAGGGCGCCCGGGATCGAGAGATGCGGCTTCTCGTGCCAGATCGTGCCTTCCGGCAGGCCCGCCGGCCGCGGCGTGTGGGGCAGCGCGTCGATGAAGACGGCAGCATGCGATTCCCAGAGCGCATGCGCCTCGGCGTCGTCGATCACCTCGCCACCCGCGAGCGTTGCCGGCACCGGCGCCCGGTAGGGCTCGCCGCGATAGCCCGTCGGCTCCGGCACCTCGCCACCGGCCGCCACGGGTGCCGCGAGCGCCAGGCTCGCCAGGAGCGCCCCGGCGACGGCGCCGATCATGGCGTCTCGACCTCCTTGAGCGCCGTTCCCTCGTCGTTCAGGAGCGGCACGCCATAGGCCCGGAGGATGGCGTCGATCTCCGGCTGCAGCTCGCGGATCAGCGAGTTCAACTGGCGCTTCCAGACGTCCTCGCCCGGCCGCACGCCCATGGTGATGCGATAGAAGAGATTGGGCGGCCCCTGTTCATGGAGCAGGGGCGTCACGACCAGCGCGTCACCCTCGGCCTTGGCGAGCGGCCCGCCGGCCGGTCCCCAGAATACGGCCGCGTCCAGCTTGCCCGCGAGCAGGTCGGCGATCATGTCGACATTGGGGTGCTCGAAGCGGGTATCGACCACGAGGTGGTAGCCGACCACCGTCTTGAGCAGGCCGTGCCGCGCCAGATGGCTCGCCGGCGGGGTGCCCGCCACGACGCCGATGCGCCGGCCCACGAGGCGCGGGTCGGCGAGCGTGGTGACGTCCGCGAGATCGCCCTGCGCGGGCACGATCAAAACGTAGATGGAAGTGTAGTAGTGGTTGGTGTTGAGGACCAGCTCATCGCCCTGCGCGTAGCCCGGGATCACGTCGCAGAGATTGGCCATGAGCGTGCGGCGGACGAAGCCCGTGGACATCGGGTACCACGTGTATTGCAGCTCGCGTCCGAGACGCTCCGCGAAGAGCTCGGCGATCTTGTTCTCGAAGCCTTCGCCGGCCTCGTCGGAGAAGGGCAGATTCGCCGGATCGGCGCAGACCCGAAAGAGCGTGGGCGACACGAGATCCGGGAGCTGCGCCCGCGCAGGAGCGGCGAGCGCCATAACGGCCGCGGCCGCGGCGAGGAGGCTAGCCCATGCACGCATTTTCCGCCTCGGTGAAGCTCTCCGGCTTGTCGGCGCGCTTGGCCGGCCGACCGCGGGGGATGGCGCCGGCGCCCATCGCCTTGAGATAGATGTAGATGTCATCGAGGTAGCACATGACGTTTCGGTTGTCGCCGAAGCTGGGCATCACGAAATCGCCTGCCTGCTTGCCGTTCACCACGATGTCGACGAAATCGTAGTAGTCCATCGCCATCACGGAGTCGGCAAGCTTCGGGCCGAAGCTCGAGCCCTGGCCGTCGGGACCGTGGCAGACGTGGCATTCGGAATTATAGCGGCGAAAGCCGGAGAACGTGTACCAGTCGACCGTTCCGTCGTCCTGGACCTTGAAGGTCGGAATGTCGTCGGCGGTGAACCATTTGCCGTCCACCTCATGGTCGGCCGTGATGTTGTCGGCCCAGGCGATTCCGCCGGCTGACGCCAGAAGGGCCAAGGCGCCCAGCCATCGACACGCACGCTTCATGGTTGCATTCCCCGAGATGTGCACCGGCGACAAGAGAAAGGGCGAGGCACCGGCGTGCCCCGCCCGATCCCGTTCGAGCCGTGGACGCAGGACGGATCAGTTGCTGTCGGGCAGCTCGAACACGGTGAGCTGTCCGCCGAGATTGGTGTAGTCGGCGAGCGCCGCATAGCCGCCGACGGCGCCCAGACCCTCGGTCGGATTGGTCAGACCGGCCGCGAGGCCGATGCCGGCCCAGCCGCCGACGCCCGAGAGGATGCCGACATACTGCTTGCCGTTGCGCTCGTAGGTCATCACGTTGCCGATGATGCCGGACGGGGTCTTGAAGCTGTAGAGCTCCTCGCCCGTCTTCGAGTCGACCGCCTTGAGATAGCCTTCGAGCGTGCCGTAGAAGACGACGTCGCCGGCGGTCGCAAGCGCTCCGGACCAGACCGAGAACAGCTCGGGCTTGGACCACACGATCTCGCCCTTGGTGGCGTCCCAGGCGATGAAGTTGCCCATGCCGCCATGGCTGTCGGGCGCCGGGTACATGGAGAGCGTGGCGCCGACATAGGGCTGGCCGGCGGTGTAGCTCACCCGGAACGGCTCATAGTCCATGCAGACGTGGTTGGTCGGCACGTAGAAGAGACCGGTCTTGGGCGAGAAGGCTGCCGGCTGCATGTCCTTGGTGCCGAGCGCGGCCGGACAGATGCCCTGGTAGTTGAAGTCCTCGCCCTGGGCCGTCGTGGAGAACTCCGGAACGACGGTCGGACGCCCGTAGGTCGGGGAGCTCGGGTCCATGTCGACACCCGTCGTCCAGTTCACCGTCGGATCGAACTTCTCGGCCACCAGCAGCTCGCCGGTCGCGCGATCGAGCGTGTAGCCGATCCCGTTGCGGTCGAAATGCACGAGCAGCTTGCGCATCTGGCCGTCGATCTCCTGGTCGACCAGGATGTTCTCGTTGACGCCGTCATAGTCCCACTCGTCGTGCGGCGTCATCTGGTAGGCCCACTTGGCCATGCCGTCGTCCGGATCGCGGGCGAAGATCGTCATCGACCACTTGTTGTCGCCCGGACGCTGCGTCGCGTTCCAGGTCGAGGGGTTGCCGGTGCCGTAATAGAAGAGATCGAGGTCGGGGTCGTAGCTGTACCAGCCCCAGGTGGTGCCGCCGCCGAGCTTCCACTGGTCGCCTTCCCAGCTGTTCAGCGACGAGTCTTTGCCGATCGGCTTGCCGAGGACCATGGTCTTTTCGGGATCGACCAGCATCTCGTCGTCGGGACCGGTCGAGTAGGCACGCCAGACCTGATCACCCGTCTCCTGGTCGTAGGCCGTCACGCTGCCCCGGACCCCGAACTCGCCGCCCGAGATGCCGACGATGATCTTGCCCTTGACCGGCAGGACGGTGGCGGTGTTGGTCTCGCCCTTCGACGGGTCGCCGTTGACCTTGCTCCACAGGACCTCGCCGGTCTTGGCGTCGAGGGCAACGACCGTGGTGTCGGCCTGGTGCAGGAAGAGCTTGCCGTTGTCGTAGGCGAGCCCGCGATAGACGGTATCGCAGCACATGACCGGAATGACGCTGGGATCCTGCCTGGGCTCGTACTTCCAGACCATCTTGCCGTCCTGCGACAGATCCAGCGCGTAGACGTTGTTCGGGAACGGCGTGTGGACGTACATCATGTCGCCGATCACGAGGGGCGAGCCCTCGTGGCCGCGCAGGACACCAGTCGAGAAGGTCCATGCCACCCGCAGATCGCCGACATTGTCCTTGTTGATCTGATCGAGGGTGGAATAGCGGGTGTTGGCGTAATCGCCGGTCTGGATCGCCCAGTTGGCCGGATCGTCGATCAGCTGCTGCAGATCGTCGGCGGCGAGCGCTGGAACGGCGGCCGACGCCATCAGGATCGCGATGCCCGGCAAAAGCCGCTTCATGTTGGTTCTCCTCCCTCGATGCGAGCCCCGCTCCACATCCGGCCCTGCCGCCCCGGGGGCTCGTCAAGGGGCGCGGCCGAAGCCGATCGACGCTCGCGTTTGTCGATGCTCGAGAGCCGATTGTAGGCGTGTGGCGCCGAGAGGGGACATTGGCAAAAGGTCGTATGACGGCCCGCCTCGGAGCCTGCAAATCTGTCGCTCTGGTGGCGGAGCGATGAGGCTTTTTTTTGAAGACGCTGGCGGAACTGGCTCAGCAGCTTGACGTGCACCTCAGCCAGATCACGCAGTGGCGCTCGCGGCTGCTCGAGGGGGCTGTCGGTGTATTCGGATCGGCGCCCACTGGCGTAGCGGCCGCGCCGACCGTCGATGTGAAGATGCTGCACGCCAAGATCGGCGAGCTGACACTGTCCCTTGCAAATCGGGATAGGGAGAAGCCTTGCGGCTCCCCCTCCCACACCACCGGGCATAGGGGTCCGTGCCCCGGCGGTTCGCCGGAGTAATCGCGAATCACCGCCTCGTCGCGACCGACCGTGCTGACGAAATACCCGCGCGCCCAGAAGTGCTGGCCGACGAAATTGCGCTTCCGCCCCCCGCAGACCCGAGCCAGATGGATCGCACTCTTGCCCTTGAACCGTTCGCGCGCCGGCGCATGGTCAGCGCCCGGGCTCGACCCTGGCGAGCGCCGTTCCGGCCTCGACACTGGCGAGCCCACCATCGGCGGCGGCGCTTCCCGGCGTGATCCCCGCCAGGATCGCCCGCAGACGTGACGGCTCGACCGGCTTGCCCAGAATCGGGATGCGCCGCTCCTCGCACAGATCGGCGACAGCGGCGCTGCGATCAGCCGTGATCAGGAACGCCGGCATGGGTCCGTGGCGCCTGCGGATCTCGGTGATGGCGCGGATGCCATCGGCATGCCCTTCGAGCTGGAAGTCGGCGAGGATCATGTCGGGCGCGATCCCGATGTCCTCCAGCAGCGCCAGCGCCGCGTCACCGTCCGCCACGTCGAGCACGCCCACACCCCAGGCCTCGAGCAGGGTCGACATCCCGAGGCGGACCGCCTCGTCATTCTCGATGACCAGGGCGATCAGCCCCGTCGTTCTCGCCGAGGCGGCCTCGATCGTGCGCGCCTGGTCCGGCGGCGGCGGGCCGGCGGCGTCGACCCGGGGCACCTCGATCCGGAACCCGGTGCCACGGCCGGGGATGGAGACCAGCTCGAGCGGATGCCCGAGCAGCACGCAGGCGCGCTCGACGATGGTGAGGCCGAGGCCCATGCCGTCATCGGAGTGCCGCGGCGCGTCGAGCCGCTGGAACTCGCGAAAGATCATCTCGCGCGCGTCCTCCGGGATGCCGGGGCCGGTGTCCCAGACCTCGATCCGCGCGGCGCCCCGGACGCGCCGCACACCGAGCAGGATCTTGCCGCGGCGGGTGTAGCGCACCGCGTTCGCGAGCAGGTTCTGCACGATGCGCCGCAGGTAGGAGGTGTCGCTGCGCACGAGGACGCTGGTCGGCACCATCCGCAGGTCGAGGCCCTTGCCCCGGGCGATCTCGCGGAACTCCTGGCCCAGCCGTTCCAGCAGCCGCTCGAGCGGGAAGGTCGAGATGTTGACGGAGGCATGGCCGGAATCGAGGCGCGAGATGTCGAGCAGCGCGCCCAGGATGCTCTCGACGCTCTCGAAGGCGCTGCGGACCTGGCGGAGCGTGGCGATCTGTCCGCCGACGCCGTCGGCGTTCTCGGCGGCGGCAAGAAACAGCTTGGCGGCGCTCAGCGGCTGCAGCAGGTCGTGGCTCGCCGCGGCCACGAAGCGCGACTTCGTGGCGTTCGCCCGCTCGGCCTCCTTCAGCGCGTCCTCGAGCGCCAGCGTGCGCTCGGCCACCCGCTGCTCCAGGCACGCGTTGGCCGCCTGCAGCGCGGCTGCGGCGGTGCGCTCGGCGGTGACATCGGAGAAGCTGATGACGAACCCGCGGTCCGGCATTTCCTGGCCGAAGACGTGCAGGAACAGCCCGTCGCGGGTGCGCAGGTCGAGCATCAGCGGCGGGCGGCTCTCGCCCTGCGCGACCCATTGCACCAGCCGCTCCGGGCCGGCCGCATCCCTGAACATCAGCGCGTGGCGGAAATGCTCGACCAGCATCGCGAAGCCGGTGCCGACGCGCATCACCTGGATGGGCGGCGAGAGCAGCGCCCGCAGCCGGCTGTTCCAGCCGACCAGCCGGGCCTGCGCGTCGAAGATGCAGATGCCCTGGTCGATATGGTCGAGGGTGGCGCGGATCAGCTGCGCCTGCTTGTCGAGGAGCTTGTCGCGCTCCTGCCGCTCCATCAGGATCAGGCCGGTGATGTCGGTCTGCATGATCGCCGTGCCGTTGCCGGGCGTGCGCTGCTCGCTCACCTGGATCCAGCGGCCGCCGGCGATGGCGACATTGAAGTTCACCGACTGCTTGCGATGGTCCCGCAGCCGCTGCCGCAGCCAGGCCCAAGGGGTCGTTCCGTCCGGCAGCACCAGATGCCGGCTGCGGGCGCAGAGCTTGGCGTAGGCGACGAACGCGAGCCCCGGTTGGAGATGCGTGGCGATGTCGGGAAGGGCCGTGCCGAAGCGGTCGTTGCACATCACCAGGAGGTCGTCCGCATCGAAGAGCGCGAACCCCTCGCGGACCGCCTCGAGCGCGTCGTAGAGGTCGGCGCGGGCGCGCTCGGCCGCGTGCATGGCCTGGCTGAGCCGCAGGTTCGAGCGGTTGAGCAGATCGAGCGTCTGCTCCAGGTCACGGGTGCGGTCGCGCACCTGCTCCTCGAGCAGGATGGCGCGCTGGAAGTGGGCATAGGCCTCGCCGCTGTCATCGGTGGCGCGCTCGACCCGGGCCATGAGCGCCTCGGTCACCTTCAAGAGCTTGGCCGTCCGCAGCTCGGGCGGGTCGGCCGGATCGATCAGCGCGTGGGTCACGGGCCGGCCCCTTCGCCGCCCGCCGCGGTCGGCGGATAGATCGCCACCCCGGTCAGGGTCTGGCTGACGTGCACCGAGTTGAACTGCTCGCCGTAGGTGGAGAAGCCGACGACCTTGTGGCGGGACAGGATGTGCGACATCGCCCGCAGGCTCTGCATCTGCTCGGCCTCGAGCCGGCGCAGGATGCAGTCGCAGCCGATGATCGCCTCCGGCGCCCGGTCCCGGGAGAGGTCAAGAAGCGCGTTCTCGAGGTGGCCGGCGATGTCGCCCGCCTCGGCGAGGGTCAGGACCAGGCCCTCGTCGATCGCCGAGAAGAAGCGCAGGTCGCCGTTTTCCTCCACCTTCTGGATCGCCCGCACGTGGTGCTGGCCGCCGATCCGGACCACGACGGGGTGCGCGGCGAAGGTGAAGGGCGAAAGCTGGTCGGGATCCTTGCCGACCAGGCGGGCGTACTCGCGCGCCGCGGGGGCGGCATTGATCTCGCGCACCAGCCGCCGTTTCGGGTCGGCGTCGGTGACGACCATCCGCACGTCGCTCGGGATCAGGTGATCGATCTTGAAGACCCGGACCGGGCAGCGGCTGCGGACCAGGGTCAGGACCGCCGCGTCCGGGTGCAGCGCGCCATCGGCAAGCACCAGCGTGCGGCGGAAATCGAGCCCGTCGCCGGCCGAGCCGCCGAACAGCGGCACCCCGCCGAGGCCGAGGCGAAGCGCTGCCACGAGCTGGTCCTCCCGGCACGACAGCCCGTCGATCATCAGGAAGGCGAACTCGCTGGACCAGTCCGGGCGGGCCTCGGCGAGCTCGGCGCGCAGCCGCACCGCGCGCTCGGCGATGCGCATGGGCACGAGGGCCTGGAGATCCCCGATCAGCTCGGTGCGGACCTCGAATCGGGAGGCGCGGAAGCCCAGGGCGACGATCTCGTTCTCGGTGTAGCCGTCGCTGGAGATCTCGCCCGCGGTGGTGCAGCCGACGACGGCGACGCCGGGAAAGATCCGGGCGGCGGCGCGGGCGACGGCGCCGAGATCGGCGGCGGTGGGCATGAACAGGACAACGAGGCTGTAGTGTCCGGTCCCGCACTTGCGCCACAGGCTCTCGAGCGCCCGCCGCGGCGTTTCCGCCGGCGCATGCGCGGTCTCGATCGAGCCCCTGGCCGCCGTCTCGACGGTGGGCGACGTGGCGCCTGCTTTTAGCGTGGCCCCTCCCTCCGTGGCGGGACGATCTTACGGGAGCCCGCTCTCCGACTGCAAGATGGCGGCGAAGCGGGCGTTCTGGGCGATCAGCACGGCCTGGGTGCGGCTCTGGACGTTGAGCTTGCGCAGAATCGCGGTCAGGTGCGCCTTGACGGTGGTCTCGGCGATCTCGAGGTCGAAGGCGATCTGCTTGTTGAGCTTGCCTTCGCAGACCAGCTGCAGGATGCGCGCCTGCTGCTGGGTCAGCTGGGCGAGACGCTCCAGGGCGTCGCTCTCGTCCACCGCGCCGTCGTGCTCGCCGGGGGGCACGAAGCCTTCGGGGACATAGACGCCGCCCGCCCAGATCTGGTCGAAGGCCTGGACGAAGACGGCGCGCTGGCTGTGCTTGGGGATGAAGCCCGAGGCGCCCGCTTGGATGGCGGAGGCGATGACCCGGTCCTCGGAGAGCGAGGAGACCACGATGATCGGCACCCCGGCCGCGGTCTTCCGCAGCCGGATCAGGCCATCGAGCCCGTTGACGTCGGGCAGCCTGAGATCGAGCAGGATCACGTCGGGCGCCGGCTTGCGTGCCAGCCGCTCCAGGCCGCCCGCCAGCGACGCCGCGGTCTCCACCCGCTCGACGTCGAGCGCCGCGCGCAGGGTCATCGACAGCGCCTCGCAGAACAGCGGATGGTCATCGACGATCAGCGCGAGCGGCACACGGCCGCGCCGGCTCCGCCCGATCACCGCTCCGCCGGGTGGCTCGGGCATCCCAGCTTCCTCCGCCAGCTTCCCCGGTTTGCCCGCCCATTCTAGCAGGGAACCTCTTCGCCGCCACTCCCATCGAGGGACGACGGCGAGCCCAATGACGCCGCCTCGCCGGCCTTGGACCAAAGTTCCCCTACCGCGCAGGGTCGATGTTGCCTATTCTCGCGCCCAAACCGGGAACGGGAGGATGGCGGATGCTACGAATGGGCGTTGCGGCGGCAATCGTGCTGGGGCTGGCCACGGTTGCCTCGGCCCAGGACGATCCGCCGACCATCAGGATCGCGGTGCAGGCCTCCGGCACGGTCAACTGGGAGATCCAGACGATCGTGGACAACGGCTTCGATCGCGCCAACGGCTTCACGCTCGACGTCATGGAGGTGGCGGGCAAGCAGGCCGCGGAGATCGCCTTCCAGGGCGGCGCAGCGGACATGATCGTCACCGACTGGATCTGGGTGGCCCGCCAGCGCGCCGCCGGCCACGACATGACGCTGATCCCCTATTCGACCGCCGTCGGCGGCGCCATGGTGCCGGCCGACAGCGACGCCGAGAGCCTGGCCGACCTGAAGGGCGAGCAGATCGGCATCGCCGGCGGGCCGCTCGACAAGAGCTGGATCATCCTCCAGGCGCTGGCCCTCCAGGACGGGTTCGACCTCGCCGCCGAGACGACCCAGGTCTTCGGCGCGCCGCCCCTCATCTTCAAGGCCGGCCTCGACGGCGAGGTCGCCGCGGTGGTCAATTTCTGGAACTTCATGGCCAAGCAGGAAGCCGCCGGCATGCGCCACCTGATCAGCGTCGCCGAGGCCATGCAGGCGCTCGGGCTCGATCCGGACCTGCCGCTGCTCGGCTACGCGGTCGACGGCAGGGCGGTCGCCGAGCACCCGGACGCGGTCGCGGGCTTCGCCCGGGCGTCCCGCGACGCCAAGGACCTGCTGGCCACGGACGATGCGCAATGGGACCGGCTCCGGCCGATGATGAACGCCGCCAACGACGCCGAGTTCGAGGCGCTGCGTGCCGGCTGGCGCGCCGGCATCCCGCCCGAGGGGCCGGTCGACGAGGCGGCGGCGGGCGAGCTTCTGGCGCTCTTCGCCAGGCTCGGCGGCGCCGATCTCGTCGGCGAGGCGACGACCCTGCCCGAAGGCGTCTTCTGGCAGGCCCCGAGCTGAGCCGATCCGGCGGGAGCCCAGGGGGTTGTCGGCCGCGTTGGTTCGCGCGCTCTCGATTCTCGGGCTCGTGGCATGCTGGGCCGTAGCCGCTGCGCTGAACGGCGATCCCCGGGTGCTGCCCGGACCGGCGGTGGTGCTGCCGCGCATCTGGACCGTGGCGGTGGATGGCGATCTCCTGTTCCAGCTGCAGGCGACGCTCCTGCGGGTGGTCGCCGCCTTCGTGCTGGCGATGTCGATCGGCGTGGCGCTCGGGCTGCTCATGGGGCGGCGGCCGACGGTCGATCGCTGGCTCGATCCCTGGCTCGTGGTCTTCCTGAACCTGCCGGCGCTCGTCGTCATCGTGCTCTGCTACCTGTGGATCGGGCTGAACGAGGTGGCGGCGGTGGCGGCGGTGGCGATCAACAAGATTCCGACCGTGACCGTGATGCTGCGCGAGGGTGCCCGGGCCATGGACCCGTCCCTCGACGCCGTGGCGAAGGTCTTCCGCATGGGGGCCTGGGCCCGGCTGCGGCATATCGTGGTGCCGCAGCTCGCCCCGCACATCGCGGCGGCGGCGCGGTCGGGCATCGCGCTCATCTGGAAGATCGTGCTGGTGGTCGAGTTCCTCGGCCGCTCGAGCGGCATCGGCTTCAAGATCCATCTCTATTTCCAGCTCTTCGACGTGACCATGGTGCTGGTCTATGCCCTGGCCTTCATCGTGGTGATGCTGGCGATCGAGGCCCTGCTGCTCCAGCCGTTCGAGGCCCGCGCCCGGGCGTGGAGGACCGCTTGAGCACGCTCGAGGTCGCCATCCGAAGGAAGGCGTTCGGCCCGAGGACGGTGCTCTCGAACCTGGTCTTCGACGTGGATGCCGGCGAGACCCTGGCGGTGGTCGGGCCCTCCGGCGCCGGCAAGTCGACGCTTCTGCGCATCGTCGCCGGGATCGACCCGGATTTCGACGGCACGGTCGTGCGGCCGGAGCGGGTGGCGATCGTCCCGCAGGAGCCGACGCTGCTGCCCTGGCGCACCGCGCTGCGCAACCTGACCGTGGTGACCGGCGTCGACGACGCGGCCGCCCTGGCGGCGCTCGCCGCGGTCGGGCTGCAGGGCATGGGCGGCCTCTTTCCGGGCCAGCTCTCGCTCGGGCAGCAGCGCCGGCTGTCGCTCACCCGCGCCTTCGTCACCCGGCCGGAGCTGCTCCTGCTCGACGAGCCGTTCGTCTCGCTCGACGGGCCCCTGGTCGCCGAGATGCTGGCGCTGACCGAGCGGCTGATCGCGCAGACGCGGCCGGCCACCCTCTTCGTCACCCATTCGGCCGCCGAGGCCGAGCGGCTGGCGACGCGGATCCTGCGCATCCGCGCCAGCGACGACGCGAAGGTGCCGCAGGCATGAGGCCGCGCCGGCACCGACGCTTTGCGAACCATCGTTCTCGAATGCCTGGAGGGAGATCGAGATGCGCTACCTTCTGCTGGCCGCGGCAGCCGCCGTGGCCCTCGTCGGCCCGGCAGTGGCCCAGAATGCGGCGGACTGCGCCAACGACTACCCGACCGAGACGCGGGCGGATTACGTGTTCGCCTGCATGGCCGTGAACGGGCAGAACCGGGAGACGCTGCGCCGCTGCTCCTGCGCCGTCGACGTGGTCGCCTCGATCCTGCCCTACAAGGACTACGTCACCGCCGAGACGGTGCTCTCGCTCCGGCTGGCGACGGGCGAGCGGGTCGGCATGATGCGCACGGCGCCGATGGCGAATGAGGCGGTGCGCAAGCTGCGGCGGGCGCAGGCCGAAGGCGACATCCGCTGCTTTTGAGCGCGGATCGGGCTCACATCGTCGGCGGGAACGTGCCCTTGAAGACCGTGCCGTCGGTGTCGGTGGCGACCACCGAGAGATCGCCGGCGCCGGTGTCGGTGTAGGCGAAGCGGAAGGTCGGGTCCTCGCTGATCGAGATCCCGCCGGTCATCGCGAACAGGAGCTCGTCGCCCTGCCGCACCTCCATCGTGTCGACGAAGCGCGCCGGAATGTAGAGGAGGCTGACCTGATCGCGCTGCATGCCGGAATAGTTCGGATGGCGCAGCATCACCTGCGCCTCGCGCCGGTCGGCCAGCTGGGGCCCGGCGGGCGCGGCGGCGGCGTCGTACCAGCGGATCTTCATCTGTCCGAGCGCCTCGAGGGCGGCGATCGCGTCCTTGGCGGCGGGTGCGGAGCAGCCGCCCGAGGCGCGCACGAACCGGCCGGTCATGTAGAGGGCGCCGTCCTCGGCCTCGACGATGGCGCGCACGTTCGAATACGCGTCGACTCGCACCCGCGCCTCGAGGTCGAGCGGGCTCATGGCCGGCCCGAAGGTGAACTCGGCCGCGACCGGGGCCGGGTTCTCGTCGACCACCAGGAACAGCCGCCGCACGTCGGGGGCGCCCGGCGCCTGGGTGATGTGCACGGGCACGGTGGCGGCATCCTCGGCCCGAAACGGTGCCTCGAGCGTGTAGAGGCCGCTGCCGTCCCGGACCTCGGCATCGCCGATCACGTTGTAGCTGATCTCGTTCCAGGTCTCGCTCGGCTGCATCGGGCTCGGCTGCTCGTCCGCGCGGACCGGCAAGGCGGCCAGAGCGGTGAAGCCGGCAAGCAAGAGCGTTCGCAACATCATCGACCCCTCCTCGACGGGTGGACGCTCATCTTAGGAGCCTGTCCGACAAATGGCCATGACCTGCACACGCCATCCCTGGCTCTGGGCGAGGAGACCGGCCCGCCGCGATGCTGGGCCATCGTCAGGGTCGGTCGACGTGGCCCAGAGCCAGGGATGGCGCGCCCTTCGGGTCACCCCAGGGCAAGCGAGGGCGGCGTCGCGCCGGCTCGACGATGCTCCGGCATCGCCTTCGCCGCCGCTCCTTGCCCTCGCTTGCCCTGGGGTGATGCAGGCCGTGGCCATTTGTCGGACAGGCTCCTAAGCGACAAATCCAGCATGCGGTATTCGACATTGGGCGAAAGGACAAGAACGTGATCGAGCTCGTCGT
>CAYMTA010000036.1:40696-43209 GCA_964393275.1 uncultured Geminicoccaceae bacterium
AGCATGCGGTATTCGACATTGGGCGAAAGGACAAGAACGTGATCGAGCTCGTCGTCCAGATCTGCCTCGCCGCCCAGCCGGCGGTCTGCGCCACGCATGTGCTGCCGGGCGCCGGTCCCTGCGTCGAGGCGCGGGCGGCGGACTGGGTGGCGGAGCGGCCGGGGCTCGTTCTCGCGGAGGCGCGCTGCGCGCCCCTGGATCAGGCGGTGACGCCTCTGGAGGTGGCCGAGGTCGCGCCCGGGGTCTTCGTGCATCAGGGCCGGCTGGCGCTGGCGGATGCGGCGAACGGCGGCGACATCGCCAATATCGGCTTCGTCGTCGGCAGCGAGGCCGTGGCGGCGATCGACGCCGGCGGCACGCGGGCGGTCGGCGAGGCGCTCTACGCCGCGATCCGCGCCCGTACCGACCTGCCGATCCGCTGGCTGGTGCTGACCCACATGCATCCCGACCACGTCTTCGGCGCCGAGGTCCTCGAGGAGGCCGGCGCCACGGTGATCGGCCATGCCCGGCTCCCGGCGGCCCTCGCCAACCGTGCCGAGAGCTACGCCGCGGCGCTGGCGCGCGAGGTCGGTCCCGAGGCGGGCCTGGCCAGCCGGATCGTGCTGCCCGGCGCGACCGTGGAGAGCAGCCGGACGCTCGACCTCGGCGGACGGCAGCTCGTGCTGGAGGCCTGGCCCACGGCGCACACCGACAACGACCTCTCGGCGCTCGACACGGCGACCTCGACCTGGTGGCTGGGCGATCTGGTCTTCGACCGCCACACCCCCGTGGTGGACGGCTCGGCGCTGGGGTGGATCGACCTGCTCGACCACTTGGCCGCGCGGCCTGCGGCACGGATCGTCCCGGGGCACGGGGCGGCGACGCTGGCCTGGCCGGAGGGGGCGGCGGCGGTCGGCGCCTATCTCGAGGCGCTGGTCGCCGAGACCCGCGAGGCGCTGGCGGAGGGCGAGAGCCTCGGCGCGGCCACGCAGCACCTCGGCGCCGACCTGCGCGACGACTGGCTGCTGTTCGACGCGTTCAACGCCCGCAACGCGACCGCGGTCTATCGCGAGCTGGAATGGGAGTAGGGCGTCACATCAGCGTGGCGAGCTCGCGGCCGATGGCGAAGGCGCGCTTCTCCAGCAGCACGGGTGTCTCGCAGACATAGGTGAGCGACTGGCCGCGCTCCTTGAAGATCCGCGTCTCCCAGGCGAGCTGGTCGCGCAGCTCCTCGATGCGGTCCATGTTCCGCTCGCCCTCGGGCGCCGCCTCGAGCTTCGCGAGATCGCTCTCCAGCACGTCGATCGCCTCGGCCATCGACCGCTGCCGTGCCGCGTAGCGGCCGATGCCGGCGATCAGGTCGTCGCGCTCGGCGTTGATCTGGTGGAGGATCGCGGCGAACAGCCCGGCGAGCCAGGCCGGCCGCGCCTCGGGCGCCACCGCGCGCAGCGGGGTCTCGACGGCGGCGGGGATGTCGTCGACGGCCAACCGGCGCGGTGCCAGGCGTCGCGCCAGGGCCCTGATCTCCGGATCGGCGGCGGCGTCCTCCGCCGGCATCGGACCCGGCCACATCTGGCCGATCGCGAGCTCCGGCACCCGGCGCTGGATGCAGGGCCAATCCGGATCGTCGAGCCGCGCCGCGAGGCCGACCCCGGTCCCGGCCAGGAGGACGAGCACCGCCAGCAGTCCAGTTCGGGTCATCACGCGCATCGCTTGCTCCTTTGCTCGTCCGTTCGCCGCGGGTCGCTCGTGCTCGCGAGAGCTTCCGTGATTCGGCCGATCGGCCGCCATTGCGGAACCCGCGACGAGCGCCTAGGAACGGAAGGTCCTGATGAAAGGTTTTGGGCGCCCTGCGTCCCCGAGGTGGCCGATCCGGCGGGGGAGCATGCGGCGCAGCCGCGTCGATGCTCCCCGATCCCGAGCGGGAAGAGCCACCGTGGCGCCTTCGGGAGTGGCCCCATGCTGATCGAGCTCACCTTCATCGTCTGCCTCAAGATGGCACCGGATGTCTGCGAGGAGCAGAGCCTCGCCTACCTCCCAGAGCTTGGGCTGACCGCCTGCATGATGCAAGCCCAGCCGCGGCTGGCCGAATGGCTGGAGACCCACCCCAGGGTGACGATCACCCGCTGGCGCTGCGTCTGGGCGGACACCCGCGCCATCAAGGCCTGAGAGCCTTCTCTGATTGGGGTCGCTGGTGTCAAGCTGCTCCGTTTCGCTTTTCTCCCACGCTCGGTTCGGCTCGTTCCTGCGGGTCACGCGCTTCTCTTCGCGGTCGATGCCGGATCGCCGCAAAATGGGGTCAGGATGACGAGGCGTCTCAAAACGCCCACACCTGGCGCACACGGTGATCCGCCGCAGCCAGCTCCTCCAGGCTCACCGCGCGCAGCACCACCTGGCCGCGCTCCGGCCGGCGCAACCGCGGCTGCCCGCCGCCCTTCCGCTCCGGCGCCGGGCGAGCTGCATCGAGGGGGGCTTCGGTGGCAGGGTCATGGCAATCCGGGCGTGAAGGCCTAACGAAGACCGGCGGACGGCAG
>CAYMTA010000037.1:0-41722 GCA_964393275.1 uncultured Geminicoccaceae bacterium
AGCGCCGGTAGTAGATCGCCGAGATCTCGGCGTAGACGTTGGGCTGCTTCCTGATGACGGCGATGCATTCCTCGAACCAGGGATGGCCCATGTGCGCCATCACCAGCTTGAGGTCAGGGTGGCGGAGCGCCACCGCCTCGACCGCCAGCGGCCGGCCGAGCTCGGCGGCGTAAAGGCGCGTGTAGGTCGTGCCCATGTGCATGGTGATCGGCAGGTCGTTCTTCTCGCAATAGGCGAAGATCGGCTCGAGCCTGGGGTCGTCGAGCGGCACGCCGTTGTAGATCGGTCCGTATTTGACGCCGACGAGACCCAGCTTCTCGACCGCGTGCCCGAGCCGCTCGAGGCAGTCCGGCCGGCGCGGATCGACATAGGCGAAGCCGGTGAACTTCTCCGGATAGCGCCGGACCGCATCGGCGGTCACGGCGTCGTCGCCATCGATGCCGAGGCTCTCGGCGTAGCCCAGCGTGAAGATGATCGCCCGGTCGACCGGCGCCATGGCGCGGATCAGCGTTTCCGCGTCCGCCTTGTCGGGCACCGCCTTCTCCCGCACCCGGGCGAGCTGCGTCCGGTAATGCGGCAGGACGTGGTCGTCGTTCCAGATATTGACGTGGCAATCGGTGATCATGGGGCGGTGATCATGGGGCGGTGATCATGGACGGATCATCCGCGCATGAGGCTGGGCAGCCAGAGTGCCAGCTGCGGAAAGACCAGCAGGAAGATGAGGGCCACGATCTGCATGCCGATGAACGGCAGCACGGCGACGAAGATGGTCTGCAGCTGGATGTGCGGCGGCGCCACCGATTTCAGGTAGAACGCCGCCGGGCCGAAGGGCGGGGTCAGGAAGCTGCACTGCATGTTCATGCAGAAGAGAATGCCGAACCAGACCGGGTCGTAGCCGAGATTGATGATCACCGGCACGAAGATCGGCATGGTCAGGAGCGTGATGCCGATCCAGTCGAGCACCATGCCGAGCACGAAGAGGATGAACATCATCACGAGGATGATCTGCCACGGCTCGAGCGGCAGCCCGGCGATGGCACCCGAGAGATAGCGGGTGCCGCCCATGATGTTGTAGATGCCGATGAAGGCATTCGCACCGAGCGTCAGCCAGATGATGATGCCGACGGTCGCCATCGTCCGCTGCATCGCCTCCCAGAGGAGGGCAAAGCTGAACTCGCCGCGCACCGCGGCGGCAACGAGCGCCGCCACGGCGCCGACGCCGGCCGCCTCGGTGACGCTGGCGATGCCGCCATAGATCGAGCCCAGGACCCAGAAGATGATCAGGATCGGCAGGATCAGGCCCTTCAGGAGCCTGAGCTTCTCGGTCAGCGGAATGTCGATCTGGTCCGCCGGCAGTTGCGGTGCGAGCGCCGGATTCAGCACGGCGCGGATGATGATGTAGGTGATGTAGAACCCGCCGAGTAGCAGGCCCGGCAGGACGCCGCCCATGAAGAGGTCGCCGATCGAGACGCCGGCGGTGAGGCCGTAGACGATCAGCACGATCGACGGCGGCAGCATCGTGCCGAGCGAGCCGCCGGCGCAGATCGTGCCGATGGCCAGCTTCTGGTCGTAGCCGAGGCGCAGCATCTGCGGCAGGGCGATCAGGCCGAGCAGCACGATCTCGCCGCCGATGATGCCGGTCATCGCCGCCATGACGATGGCGACCAGGGTCGTCTGCACCGCCACCCCGCCCGGCAGCCGGCCGGCGAAGACGCGCATGGCGTCGTAGAGGTCGTGCGCGACCCCGGATCGCTCCAGCACGCAGGCCATGAAGACGAAGAGCGGCACCGCGACCAGGACGTACTCGTTGATGAAGCCGTAGACCCGGCTGGCGACCAGCGGCAGGCCCACGGGCCCGAGCCAGAGCAGCGTGCAGCCGACGGCCAGCGCCATGGTCGTCCAGGCGAGCGGCACCCCGAGCAGCATGAAGCCGAGCATGACGGCGACGATCAGGATGGTGATGGTCTCGATGCCCAAGGCCGGGCTCCGTCAGGCTGGAGGAAGCGCTCTCAGGAGCCGCGAACCGCCCTGAAATGGCGGACGAGCTGCAGGGCGAGCTGCAGCAGGACGAGGATGCCGGCGATCGTGATGATCGGCTTGATCAGGGCCGGGGTGGGCGAGTTGTAGGCGCTGCCGGTGCGCTCCCAGATGGTGAAGGCGCGCAGGCCCGACGTCCAGCTGCCATAGACCAGCCCCGCCATGCCGAAGAGGCCGACGACGAGCGAGACCAGCCGCATCCACCAGCGCCGCCTCGGCCCCGAGATCTCGACCAGGCTGGTGATCGCGATGTGCTTGTCTTCCGCGGTCACATTGGGGCCGGACAGCATGTAGCCCGCGGCGCAGAGGAAGATCGTGATCTCGAACGCCCAGGTCGTGGGCGCATTGAAGACGTAGCGCGCCACTACCTCGTAGAAGGTGATGACGACGGCGCCGAGATAGAGCCAGGCGACCTGCTTGCCGAGCCAGAGATTGAAGCTCTCGATCGCCTGCAAGGGCGGCCTCCCCCGAGTGTCGGCTGAAAGGTGCCGGCGGCGAGCCGGCGGCGGGAGTGGCGTGACCCCCGCCGCCGACCCGGTCCGATCAGTCGGCTGGAAGCAGCCCGACCCGCTTCATGAAGTCGACATTGGCCTCGAGCGCCTTCTCGGCGAGCGGATCGCCGGCGACGTACTCGGCCCAGGCCTGCTGGGCGATCGCGCGGAACTTGTCGCGCTCCTCCTGCGGCCAGTCGACGACCTCGATGCTCGGATCGGCGCGGTCGCGGGCGACCAGCTCCTGGTCGCTGATGTCGTTCAGCAGGCGGAGATCGTTGATCATCGCCTGGTACCAGACGTCGAGGATCACCTGCAGATCCTCGTCGAGCGCGTCATAGGCCGCCTTGTTCACGGTGAACTGGATGATCGGCATCGAGTGGATGCCGGGATAGATCGGGTACTTGGCGATCTGCTGGAAGCCCAGGCTGTCGTTCATCGTGTACGAGCTGAAGTCGGCCGCGTCGACCACACCCTTGTCGACGCTGGTGTAGGTCTCGGCCGCCGGCAGGCCGACCGGTGCGGCACCGGCGCGCTTGAAGACCTCCGCCGCCAGACCTTCCGGTGAGCGGACCTTCTTGCCCTCGAGATCGGCGACGCCGTGGATCGGCACGCGCGAGACGAAGGCCTCGCGCGCCGGGGTGCCGCAGCCGATGACCTTGACCTGGCTGTCCGTGAACTGGTCGAACAGCTCCTGCAGGAGCTCGCGGCCGCCGCCATGGTAGCAGAAGGCCGCTATCTGCTCGGGCCGATCATAGCCGGCGATGAGGTCGCCCATGACCGAGAAGGCCTTGCTGCGGCCGGTGAAGTAGGAGGTCGAGGTGATGTCGCCCTGCAGGACGCCCAGGGCGATGGCGTCCATGGTCTCGTTGTACGGCACGACCGAGCCCACCGGCGTCAGCTCGATGGTCAGCCGGCCACCCGTCATCGCCTCGAGCTTGGGCAGCCAGAACTTCTCGATGTTCTGGTAGTAGCTCTCGCCCGCGGTCATCGACGTCTGCACCTTCCAGACGTCCTCCGCGGCACTGGGATATGCCTGCAGCGCCACCATCGCTGCCGTGCCCAGGAACAGGGCCATGCTCCACCGCTTCATCGTTTTGCCTCCCGCATTGTCGAGTGCCGCCCTCTGGCGCCCTGGCGCAACGCTTGGCATGAAGCCCGCGAGACCGTCAACCTCAATCGCCCGGCGCGGGTGCGCCTCGGCTGCCGCGCGTCGCTCGGGGAACGCCGCCGGCATTCGCTGTTGACGTTGCCGTGCGCCCCCGTCACGCTCCGGCCAAAATCCCGGTCTTCCAGGGGAGCGGACCATGCACTTGAGCGCCGGTCAGATCGAGGCCTATCGCGAGGACGGCTTCATCGTCGTCGAGAACGTCCTGTCGAGGAGCGAGGTCGACGCGCTGCGCGCCGTCACCGACGACTTCGTCGCCAGGGCGCGCTTCGTCCAGGCCCACGACGAGGTCTACGACCTCGAGCCGAGCCACAGCGCCGCCGAGCCCCGCGTGCGCCGGATCAAGACACCGCACCTCCAGCACGACACCTACGCCAGGATCGCGCGGCACCCGGCGATCCTCGCCATCCTCCAGGACCTCGTCCACCCGGCGCTGCGCTTCGACACCTCCAAGCTCAACATGAAGGCCGCCGGCTACGGCGCCGCGGTCGAATGGCACCAGGACTGGGCCTTCTACCCGCACACCAATGACGACCTCGCCGCGGTCGGGGTGATGATGGACGACTGCGCCATCGAGAACGGCCCGCTGCTCTGCGTGCCCGGCAGCCACAAGGGGCCGATCCACGAGCATCACGCCGACGGCACGTTCTGCGGCGCCATCGACCCGGAGACGGCGGACGTCGATTTCGCCGCCGCCCGGCCCTGCGTCGGTCCCGCCGGCAGCATCTCGATCCACCATGCCAGGACCATCCACGGCTCGGCGCTCAACACCTCCGACAAGATGCGCCGCCTCCTGCTCTTCCAGTACCGGGCCGCCGATGCCTGGCCGCTGGTCGGCGCGCAGCAGCCGAAGAGCTGGGCCGACTGGCAGGCGCTCCTGCTCTGCGGCCCGAACGACCCGGTGGTGCCGCGCTGCACCGCCGTGCCGGTCCGCCTGCCCCTGCCGGAAGCGAAGCACGCGGGCTCGATCTACGAGAACCAGCGCGGCCTGAAGAAGGGCTATTTCGGCCAGGCGCCCGCCGCCTGATCCGAGCCGACCACCAGAGGAACGCCGCCATGAAGATCACCGCCCTCGAGACCATCTGGCTCGAGGAGTTCCCCAACCTGTGCTGGGTCCAGGTCCACACCGACGAGGGCCTGGTCGGGCTCGGCGAGACCTTCTTCGGCCCCAGGGCGGTGATCGCCTACCTCCACGAGACGGCGGCACCCAGGCTGATCGGCAAGGACCCGCTGACCATCGACCGCCACTCGCGCACCCTGATCCACGACTACTACCTGGGCTTCGCCGGCAGCGGCGCCGAGCTGCGCGGCGCCTCGGCCGTCGACATCGCCCTTTGGGACATCTGGGGCAAGGCCACGGACCAGCCCGTCCACCAGCTCCTGGGCGGCCTGTCGCGGCCCAGGATCCGCACCTACAACACCTGCGCCGGCTACCGCTACGTGCGCGGCACCAAGGGCCAGATGACCCAGAACTGGGGCCTCGACGCTCGCCAGGGACCCTACGAGGACCTCGACGCCTTTCTCAATTCCGCCGGCGATCTCGCCCTGTCGCTCCAGGAGGAGCAAATCACCGGCATGAAGATCTGGCCCTTCGACTTCGCCGCCGAGCGCACCGACGGCAGCTACATCAGCCCGCAGGAGCTGAGGACGGCGCTCGAGCCGTTCGCGAAGATCCGCGATGCCGTCGGCGACGGCATGGACATCATGGTCGAGCTGCACTCCTTGTGGAACCTGCCGGCCGCCAAGCGCATCCTGGCCGCCCTCGAGCCCTACCAGCCCTTCTGGTACGAGGACCCGATCAAGATGAACAATTTCGACGCCCTGGCCGAGCTGGCGTCGTCGACCCGGGTGCCGATCACCGCGAGCGAGACCATCGCCACCCGGCCGATGTTCCGAGAGCTCATGGCGAAGCGTGCCGTCGGCGTCGTCATGCTCGACCTCGCCTGGTGCGGCGGCCTCTCCGAGGCGAAGAAGATCGCCACCATGGCCGAGGCCCACCAGCTCCCGGTCGCCCCGCACGACTGCACCGGCCCCATCGTCTACACCGCCTCCTGCCACCTCTCCCTCAACGCCCCGAACGCCCTGATCCAGGAAAGCGTGCGCGCCTTCTACACCGGCTGGTACAAGGAGCTGGTGACCGAGCTGCCGCGCATGGAGAAGGGCCACATCCTGCCCATGGAAGGCCCCGGCCTCGGCACCGAGCTCCTGCCGGACATCAAGCAGCGCCCGGATGCGGTCGTCCAGGTCAGCAAGGATTGAGAGCCGGAAAAATGCGCATCGAAGCCGTCGACCTCTTCTACCTCGCCATGCCGGAGGTCACCGATGCCGGCGACGGCAGCCAGGATGCGCTGCTGGTCCGGGTTTCGGCCGGCGGGCTCACCGGCTGGGGCGAGTGCGAGGCCTCGCCCTTGCCGTCGATCGCGGCCTTCGTCTGCCCGAAATCGCACGGCGCCTGCAAGCCGGTCGCGGCTTCGGTCCTGGGCCAAAAGGTCGAGACGCCGGCCGACATCGCGCGCATGGCCCGGGCCATCGCCTGGGACAGCATGGATCTCCTGCAGGCGCCGCACACCTGGTCGGGCGTCGAGATGGCGCTCTGGGACCTGATCGGCAAGGCACGGGGCGAGCCGGTCTGGCGGCTGCTCGGCTACGATCGGGCGCATCCGAAGACCCCCTACGCCTCGCAGCTCTGGGGCGACACCCCGCAAGCGACGCGCGACATTTGCCGGGCGCAGCTCGCGTCCGGCTTTCACGCGGTCAAATGCGGCTGGGGTCCCTTCGGCCGGGGCACGCTGCAGGATGATGTCGACCACCTCCATGCCGCCCGCGAGGGTCTCGGACCCGACGGCATCCTGCTCGTCGATGCCGGCGCCATCTTCGGCGAGGACGTCGAGGCGGCCGCGGCCCGCCTGCCGGCGCTCGAGGCGGTGAACGCCACCTGGTACGAGGAGCCCGTCGCCGGCATGGCCTACGAGGCCTACGCCGCGATCGGCGCCCGGAGCACCAAGGTGCGGCTCGCCGGCGGCGAGGCCGCGCACAACCTCTTCATGGCGCGCCACACCATCGACTACGGCAAGGTCGGCTATGTCCAGATCGACTGCGGCCGGATCGGCGGCATCGGCCCGGCCAAGGCGGTGGCCGAGCACGCGGTGGCGCGCGGCATCACCTACGTCAACCACACCTTCACCTCGAACCTAGCCCTCTCGGCCTCGCTGCAGCCCTTCGCCGGGCTCGAGGCGCACCACATCTGCGAATACCCGGTGCACACCAAGCCCGTCGCCAAGGCCTTCTGCGCCACCCGCATCCAGCCCGACGCCGATGGTCTGATCCACGTGCCCGACGCCCCCGGCCTCGGCGTCGCCATCGATCCCCAGGGCATCAGGGACTACCTCGTCGACGTCGAGATCAGGGTTGGCGGCAAGACCCTCTACGCCACGCCATCGCCAGACTGAGCGGAAAAAGCCATGAGCCCGACCGCCCCGAGCCCGACCGCCAAGAGCCCGACCCAACGCCTCGAAGCCTGCTACACCGGCGTCATCCACGACGTGATGCGGGCCATGGGGCTGAAGAATTTCGTCCTGCCGCCCGAGATCCGCCCGCTCTTCCCCGACCGCAAGCTCGCCGGCCCGATCTTCACCGTGAAGGGCAAGGTCGACGAGACCGCCGATGCCCACACCACGCTGCTCGAATGGACCGGCCTCCTCGCCGAGGCCAGGCCCGGCCACGTCGTCGTCTGCGAGGCCAACAACCGCGTCACCGCGATGATGGGCGAGCTCTCGGCCGAGACGCTGCAATATCGAGGGGTCAAGGGCTACATCGTCGACGCCGCCTGCCGCGACGTCGACTTCATCCTGAAGATCGGCTTCCCCGTCTGCTTCACCCACTACACGCCGAGGGACATCGTCGCCTACTGGCGCCCCTCGGGCTTCGAGGTGCCGATCCGCATCGGCGATGTCGACATCCGGCCCGGCGACTACGTCCTCGCCGACCGCGACGGCATCGTCGTCATCCCGAAGGACAGGATCGAGCCCGTCCTCGACGCCGCCGAGACCGCCATCGCCGCCGAGAACCAGGTCAGGAAAGCCATCCTCGAAGGCGTCGACCCGCGCGAGGCCTATCTCCGCCACGGCAAGTTCTGATTCTCCGCGCCGCCAATGCTTGCCCATACCGTTCCCGCGCTTCGACACCGACGAGGAAGCCGAGCGTTTCGTCGAAACGGCTGATCTCTAGAAATACGACCTCTCACAATTCGAGCCGATGACGTTCGAGCTCGAGAAGAAGACGCGGCAGGTCAACCTCCGCATGCCGGAACGCTTGTTCGAGGCAATCAAGGCGCGCGCCGCGGAACACGGCATCCCCTACCAGCGCCTGATTCGCGAGGCCGTGGAGAAGGCTCTCAGGTAACGGTCACATCGGAGCTTTTCCCTCTGCAGCGCCGTCCCCCCACCACGATCCGGTGCATCAGTCGCGCCACTCGGTCGCGGCCGACCTCGAAGCGCTCCCGCAGAAGCTGCCGCCAGACCTTGCGGGCGCCATAGACCCCGAAGCTCTCAGCATGGACCCGCAGGATCGCCGCGCATAGCTGCTCGTCCGCCTTCGCCCGTTTCGACCGCAGGTCGGGCCGAACCTGGCGCGCGGCATGCGCATGCCAGGTGGAGGGGGCGATGTTCAGAACCCTGCACATCGGCTCGACCCCATGCTTTTCCCGGTGATCGTCAATGAAGCCGATCATTTCCGCCATGGGCGGTCGAGCTCCGCCCCCCCGAGGTCTGCTGACCTCGGCACCTTCGGTGATGGAGCCGCCGGCCTCCTGGCGGCGGCTGGGCGAAATACGCGCTGGCCTTCTTCAGGATCTCGTTGGCCTGCTTGAGCTCGCGAACCTCGCGCTCGAGTTCCTTCACCCGAGCGGCCGTGTCCGTCGTCACGCCAGGGCGCACGCCCGAGTCGATCTCCGCATCCCGGACCCAGCGTCGGAGCGTCTCGGCCGTGCAGCCGATCTTGCCTGACACCGACACCAGCGCCGCCCACTGCGAGGCATGGCTACCCGCGCTCTCACGAACCAGACGCACCGCCCGCTCGCGAACCTCATCGGGAAATTTACCCGTGTTCCGTTGCTTTTCCATGACGACCCCTTTCTCACAAGAAGGAGCCTCCGGGAAACCCAAGGCGGTTCACTCGCAGCCGCGTTCATGGGCGAGAGCCAGGGTGTTGACGGTGAGCCGACAGGCCAGCTTGCCAGTCTGCGTGCAGTTGGCCATCATGCGTCCTAAATCTCGTGTCACGCTCCGGAAGGACTGGCCTATGCGCGAACCACCCGCTCGAGGATTCGAAGTGAGCGAATACGAGGCACGGCTGAAACGGGCGCAAAAGCTGATGTCAGGGCAGTCGCTTGCGGGTATGCTGCTGACCAGCGAGCCGGAGCTTCGCTATTTCAGCGGCTTTCAAACCTTGTTTTGGCAAAGTCCGACGCGGCCGTGGTTCATGTTCGTCCCGGCGACTGGAAAACCTGTCGCCATCATTCCCGAGATCGGAGCCGCGCTGATGCGGCTGACGTGGATTGACGATATCCGCACTTGGGCCGCACCATGCCCTGATGATGACGGCATCAGTCTGCTGCACGATCTTCTCGCGCCTCTGGCTGCTTCTGGAGAGGCCATCGGAATAATGAAAGGCCCTGAAACGGCGCTTCGGATGCCGTTGGGCGATTACGAACGGCTGATGGCCGGATTGCCCAGCTTGCGCGTCACAGATGCGACGGACCTGATGCGCAAGCTGCGCATGGTCAAATCGGAGGTAGAGATCGCCAAGCTCGGCCACATCTGCGCCATCGGATCTAAGACTTTCGCCAAAGTGCCGGAACTCGCGCGTGAGGGTCAGCCGCTAGTCGAGACCTTTCGCGCTTTCCGTCGCGAGTTTCTGGCGCAAGGCGCGGATGACGTGCCTTATCTGGTTGGAGGTGCGGATCAGGGTGGCTACTTCGATGTGATTTCACCACCATCATCACGGCCGCTACAGGCGGGTGACATCCTCATGATGGATACAGGCGGCAGGTTTGACGGGTATTTTTGCGACTTTGATCGCAACTGGGCCATCGGCCACGCCGACGATCTATCTCGGCGGGCTTATGAGGTATTATGGCGCGCAACCGAGGCCGGAATTGCGGCAGCGCGGCCGGGAGCGACCTGCCGTGATCTGTTCGACGCGATGCATCGGATAATCGCCGAGATGGACGCGACAGGCGGCGATGTGGGACGGCTGGGACACGGATTGGGAATGCAGCTGACCGAATGGCCATCCCACGCGGCGTTTGACAACACGGTGATCGAAGAGAACATGACGCTGACGCTGGAGCCTTCACTCTCCTACCGGGACGGCCGCATCATGGTGCACGAGGAGGACATCGTGGTGACGGCGGCCGGCGCACAGCTTCTGACCACTCGCGCCGCACCCGAACTGCCGGTGATCTGACAGCTCAGCAACCAACCGACCAAGCCGGTTGGTTGCTGACGCTCGACCACCAACCGATCTTGTAGGGGAGCGGCACGCAGCGCTTCATCCATGTTCGGGACCTTCCGACACGACGATCATGGAGCGGCTATCGGCGCCCGGTTCGAGCGCGATCAGCCCCGCCAGACCGGCGGCACCGCTTGGTGTCGTCGCGATATCGTGCCGTTCGAGAATGGTAACGGCCTGTGCCGCGGCTTCATCGGAGATGGTCATGAACACGTCCGCGTCGTGACGAAGAGCTTCAAACGCGATCATCGAGGCATTCTTGCAATCGAGCCGGCCCATGTTTGAAACCGGCCCCGATCCCGGAACGAGTTTTCCTGCCTTCGCGCTGTTCTGCAGACAGGGCGCGCGGTCAGGCTCGACTACGACAACCTGCGGCTGGACCGCCCACTTCTCACGCACATGCGCCGCGACCGCCGCAGCAATGCCGCCAACACCTGCTTGGATGAACACGTGAGTCGGCCATTCGCCCCGTTCTTCGAAGTGAGCGCGGCACTCTTCCGCCAATACGCTGTAGCCTTCCATGACAAGCGCTGGCGGCCCGATATAGCCGGGCCACGATCCGTCTGAAAGGTGGATCCAGGCGTTCTCTTCCGCCAACCGGATTGCATCAGCAACGCTTTCATCATAGCTGCCGCCCGCAATCACCTGCGCGCCTGCTGCGCGGATACGCTCGGCGAACGCCTCGGGAGCAGTGGCGGGCAGTACGATGACGGCCTTCGCACCGAATATCCGCGCCCCAGCTGCGACTGATAGGCCGTGATTCCCGGCGCTGGCGGTCACGAAGACCATACCCGCTGCGATATCTGGAGACTTTGTCGGATCGTCGACCCCGGCGGCGTCACAGATCATCTGAGCAACTGCATAGGCGCCGCCCAAAGCCTTGAAACTGCCAAGACGCATTCGTGCGGACTCGTCCTTCGCCACGATCCAACCCACTCCCAGTTCGTCCGCCAATCCAGCGAGCGTCAGCATCGGCGTCACGCCATGCACCGGACATTTCTTCAACAGGGCGAGAGGTCGATCGGGACGCACACGGAAGGCAGGCTCAATTCTATTGGTTTCGCGGGAATGAGCGAAAACGGACATCGCGACCTCATTTGTTTGGTTTGTTGCGTTGGCACACCTTGGCGGAAATCATAGTATGGACTTCCGGCCCCGAAATCGAGGGAAGATTTTAAGTCCGATGCTCGATGATTTCTGGCGGCGCATGGAAATACTATTCTGGAAATGATGATTTATCATTCTCGAACTCCGCATGTAGCATCTTAAATGTACTTACAATACAAATAAAAAGCACGAACATAAGAGGAAGTGCAAAAATCAAACTAATACTCTGCAACAGCTCAATGCCGGTTGAGCTGCCGAGCATGAGGGTTAAAGCCATTGCCGATTGAGCTATAGCCCAACAAATTTTCATCTTATTTGATGGATTTGATATCCCTTCCTCACTCATGCTACTTAATGTATAAGTGGAACTGTTCAGAGACGTGATAAAGCAGGTGAAAAGCGCGAATACAACCCCTATGGAAAGAAGTGTCCCTAGAGGGATTTCTTCCAATACAATGAAGGTCGCCGCTTTAGAGGACGCTGCCGCAGCCGTAAGAGCTTCGGGGGATGACTGAATTCCAATAGTTCCAAAGAATGCCACCCAGAGGAATATGCCGACGCACGGCACGATCATCGAGCCGAGAACGAACTCGCGGACTGTTCGCCCTTTGGAGACGTGTGCAATGAAGGGTCCGACAAATGGCGACCACGCAATAGCCCACGCATAATAGTAGATTGGCCAGCTGGTTATCCAAGGCCCCTCGTCCGCAGCGGCGAAAGTGGGTAACTTAAGAGCATCAGCAAAGAAGTCATTAAGATAATTTCCGATAGTATCAAAATATACATTGAGAAGAGTAGTGGTGGGTCCTACAATTCCAACCAAAATAATGATAGCTAAAAGTAGATAGACATTGATATCCGATAGAATCTTGATTCCACCCTCAAGACCTGTTGTGGTACACAATATTGTCAAACCTGTTATTATACCAACTACAATAAATTTAGTTGTATTGGTGTCTGCGAAGCCAAATAGATAAGAAAGCTTGTACTTATTGAGAGACCCGACTGCCCAAGCGAGGTGGAAATCCCGGCGACCGCGCCGAACACGCAGATCAGATTGACGACCTTTCCCATGCTCCCATTAGCCTTGCCTCTACCCCACGGCAGAAGGATGTTGCTGATGAGCCCGCTCTCGTTTTTCCGATACACGAGATAACCGACCGCAAGTCCGATTACCGAAAATGCTGACCAAGCCTGTATGCCCTGATGAATGAAGGCCTGCTTCATGGCGAACTCCGCTGCATCCGGAGTTTGCGGAGAAATCCCTGTTGTTATCAATGGATTCATATAATGATAGACGGGCTCGGCGACGCCCCAATAAAGCATTACCGTGCCCATGCCGGCGGAAAATAACATAGCCAGCCACGAAAATGTGCTGAATTCTGGTTTATCGTCATCTGCCCCAAGGCGAATATTTCCATATTTACTCATGGAAAGAAACAACATGGTAGCCACAAAAAGAAACGACCCCGCTATGTATATCCAACCAAAGGTATCCGTCAGATAGGTCATCGTTCCGATGCCAACGCTGTACAATCCGTTCGGAAACAGAATTCCAGAAAGCACGACGATGACGATAAAGATCATTGTGCTCCAAAAAAGAAGCTTGCCTTGCTTAAGTTGAGGTTCAATGATTGACTTGTCGTGAGCCATGGGAACGCATACCTCGATAGTCGATCTATACCGACAAACCTTAGTTTGCCCGGCGAAACCACGGGTTCACTGGAAAGTTCATATCACGCGGCAATCTGTGCAGCCAAGGGGATTCTGGCAAACCGGGGCTATCGGCATTCCGTTCTTTGGAACCCGGAGGTACATTTCCGACACTCCGCATCCGCTCGGGCAAAGCGCAGCATCAGTCCGTTTGGATGCGGAGCGGCCGTACACCTGATCCAGTCAATTGGTTCAACTCACGTAGTGTGGTGACGATATCGGCGAGCCGGTTCATCGGCCGCTCGGTCGGGCCGCAGGCGCAGCGCCCAGTCGTTGACAAGCCAGGGAAACACCCGCTCGCCGAGCTTCAGCCTGACCTCATCGGGCTTGCCGATTTCGGGCGGTGCCTCGGCCAGCGCATCCCAGAGCTTGAGCAGGAAGAGGTGAAAATAGGTGTGCAGCACCGCCGCCAGCCAGGCCGCCGTCCAGAAGAAGACCGTGGTCGGAATGGCGATATTGACGATCGGCAGCGAGGTCACCGCCGTGGCGGAGAAGAAGTCGAGGTCGCGCACGCTGAGCAGCGTCATGGTGATGAAGGCGAGAAAGCCGATCAGCACCAGCCACGTGGCCCGCGCATTCGAGACGATCGCCTCGATCCGTGTCAGCGCGATCGTCTCGTCGACGAACACCGGCTCGACGGCTCGCTCGCTCGGCTCCGGCGACATGGCGGCGCCCTTCGGGTTCATTATGCCACGAGGCTAATCCAACGAGGGCGTGCGCGCCAGCGACACGCCTGCTTGCGCCGCGGCTCCCAGTCCAGCCCGACATCACCATCGCCGCGATCGGCTGCCGCCACGTCACCAACCGCCACACCGGCGCCGTTCTCTGCGAGCGCGACCCGATGACCTCAGCGGCCCTGGAATCCCGCCTCGCCTTCGACATCGAGATCATCCTGCGCCTGTTGCGCGCCCGAGGCGCGGGGATCGAGGGCGAGGATCCGCTCCGCCACCAGCTCGGCGATGCGCCGGTTGCCCTCGCTGCTCGGATGTCGTGGATCGGCATAGACGGACGGATCGAACGGCAAATGCGCCTCCGTGCTGATGTCGACGCAGAAATCCTTCATGGCGCAGGCGGCCGACAACCGCCGATAGAGGTAGTTGGTCCGCTCGAGGTAGTCGGCGTCCAGAAGTGGCGTGACGAGCTCCTGCAGCCTGGTGTTCCCTGGCTCCCGCGCCGCGGCCGCCTCCACTTCGGCGCGGCTGCGGCCGAGGCCCATGGTCGGCTGCAGGAAGACCAGGTAGCGGGCGCCGCCGACCCTGGCGACGCCGTGCATCATGTCGACATTCCGGCTCCAGATGCGCGCCGCGCGGTCCAGCCGGGCCTCGGTCTCGGCATCCAGGGAGCGGTCCCGGGACGCGCGGATGGCATCCTTGTGCGAGTGGCCCAACCGCAGGTCCTTGATCGTCCGGTAGACCAGGAAATAGAGGCGGCTGTCGAAGCACAATCGATAGCTGCACGGCACGAAGGTCGTGCCGTCGTGCCGGATGAGCGAGTCGCGCCCGCGGACGACATTGTTCAAGAAGATGTCCGAGACCAGGATATTGTCGTCGTCGGCCAGCAGCCTGTTCTGCTCGAAATAGATCTCGTTGATGCCGTTGAGGCTGATGACGATGTCCGGGTGGTGAAACGACAGGACCGATACCAGCTTGAGCAGCTCCTGGGCGCTGGAGAAGCCGGCGACCCCGGCATTGGCGATCTCGACCGTCATCGAACCGGCACCCAGCAGGGCGCCGAGATGGTCGACCCAGGTGCCGTCGACGCCGCTGAACTGCTCACCGAGCGGATCGGTCGTCGAGCCGCCCAGGGCCAGCAGCCGAAGCACCTCGCCGTCGCTCTCGCCCGCGCCGCCGCTCCCGCCCGCATAGCGCTTCAGGATGAAATGCCTGGAGCTCCCCACCCCCTCGGCAGCATTGGCGCTCAGCCGATAATCCCCGGCTTCATGCGCGTGCCCGGTCACCGGATCGATCTGAAAGCTCCAGGGCCCCCGCTGGCTGTCCAGGTAAAAGGTTGCCCCGACCTCCGCTAGCAGAAGCAGGGCGCCGAGAACCAGAAGATTGATGCCGACGACACGGGCGATCGTGCCGATGCGGGCGCGGGTGAGCCTCATGACAGCCTGCGGGTTCCTGGCCTGTGGAAACAGCTCGCGGTAGGGGGCATCATCGAGCAGCGCCGGCCTTGACAGCGGCTCGCCCAAAAAGCAACCGTCCGGCCACATGAACCGCCGGGGAAACGCCATGCCGCCCGTCCTGCTGCCGCGCCACGCACCCGAGGACTACGCGCAGATCCAGGACGCCGCCCGGCGCTTCGCCGACGAGGCGGTGCGGCCGCGCGCGGCGGCGCTCGACGAGACCGAGGCCTTCCCCGACGATCTCTACCGCCGGATGGCCGCCCTCGGCCTCTTCGGCGTCAGCGTGCCCGAGCATCTCGGCGGGGTCGGCATGGACGCGCTCGCCTATGCCATCGTCATGGAGGAGCTGTCGCGCGGCTACGCCTCGGTCGCCGACCAGTGCGGCCTGGTCGAGCTGATCGGCACGCTGCTCGCCGTCCACGGCACGGAAGACCAGCAGGCGCGCCACCTGCCGCTCGTCCTCGGCTTCGAGAAGAAGGTCGCCTACTGCATCACCGAGGCGGGCGCCGGCTCCGACGTCTCGGGCGTCACCACGACCGCGACGCGCACCACCGACGGCTGGCGGCTCGATGGCGGCAAGCTCTGGATCCACAATGCCACCGTCGCCGACCTCGGCTTCGTCCTCGCCCGCACCGACCCTGCGGCCGGCCACCGCGGCATGTCGATCTTCATCGTCGACCTGCACGGCCCGGGCGTCAGCCGCGGCCCCAGGGAGCACAAGATGGGCCAGCGCGCCTCGCCCGTCGGAGCCTTGACCTTCGACGGCGTCGAGCTGCCCGCCGACGCCCTCCTCGGCCAGCAGGGCAGGGGCTTCCACATCATGATGTCGGCGCTGGACAAGGGCCGCATCGGCATCGCCGCGCTCGCCGTCGGCATCGCCCAGGCCGGGCTCGAGGCCGCCCTCGGCTACGTCCCCGAGCGCCGCCAGTTCGGCCAGCCGATCGCCGACTTCCAGGGTGTGCAGTTCCTGCTCGCCGACATGGCCAAGGACATCGCCGCCGCCCGGGCGCTGACCCACCGCGCCGCCATGCTGCTCGACGCCGGCGAGCCCGCCAGCCGCGCCTGCTCGATCGCCAAGTGCTTCGCCAGCGACACGGCGGTGGCGCGCAGCGCCGATGCGGTGCAGATCTTCGGCGGCAGCGGCTACATCCGGGGATTCGAGGTCGAGCGGCTCTACCGCGACGCCAAGATCACCCAGATCTACGAAGGCACCAACCAGATCCAGCGCGGCATCATCGCTCGCGACCTGCTCAAGAACGGCGCCTGATCCGGGCGGTCCGCGCCCGCGCGCCGCGCGAGGCGAACCGCCCGGGCCCGGAGCGGCGTCAGCCCTGGGGCAGATCGAGCGCCTCGGTCAGGTCGCCCAGCGCCTGCCCGCCGTTCGCCGCGATGGCCTCGTCACGCACGACGATGCCGTGCAGCTTGGGCAGCTCGAAGCGATTGGTGATGAAGCGCAGGATCGAGGTGGTGTCGTTGGGCGCGTGGTCGACGAAGCCCTTCTTGGCGAAGGGCGAGACGATGATCGCGGGAATGCGCGTGCCCGGCCCCCACCGGTCGCCCTTGGGTGGTGCCACGTGATCCCAGAGGCCGCCGTTCTCGTCGTAGGTGACGACGACCAGCATGTGATCCCATTGCGGGCTCTCTTCGAGGTGCCTGATCACGTCGGCGATGTGCTTGTCGCCCGCCGTGATGTCGGCGTAGCCGGAGTGCTGGTTCAGGTTGCCCTGCGGCTTGTAGAACGCCACCTGCGGCAGCTTGCCGTCGTCGATCACCTTGATGAAGCTGGCACCGCCGAGCCCGCCGTCGAGCAGATGCGCGGCGCGAGCCGCCGTGCCCGGCGCGAAGCTGGCATAGTAGTTGAGCGGCTGGTGATGGTACTGGAAGTTCGGCACCGGCTTGCTGTTGCCGTTCTCCAGCGTGTACTGGAAGGCGCCGCCGTACCAGGCCCAGCTCACCCCCTTCAGGCTGAGCAGGTCGCCGATCGTGGGCTCGGTCTGCGGCGGCAGCGTCGTCGGCTGCATGGGGTCGGCATAGGCGGGGTCGCCGCCCGCCGCCGGCTCGTTGTGGCTCGGCTGGTAGGGCGGCTGCATGGTGTTGACCGCGTAGAAGTCCGGCGTGAGGTTGCCGTCGCTGACGTATTTCGGGATGCCCTCGAGCGCCGAATGCGGCGAATTCGGGGCGAGCGTGAGGGTCACGCCGTCCGGCTCGACCGCGGCGATGGTCGGCTTCGCCGGGCTGGTGTCGGCGTCGGCATAGTGGGGGGCGCAGGCGCAGATCAGCCACTGATGGTTGAAGAAGGAGCCGCCGAACCCGCCCATGAAGAAGTTGTCGGCGAGCGTGTACTTCTGCGCGACCTTCCACATCTCCGTGCCCGACCCGTCCCAGGTCGACATCGGCATGGCGCCGGAATCGCCCCAGGCGACGAACATGTTGTTCTTGCCGCCGTTGATCTGCATCTGGTTCTGGTAGAAGCGATGCACGAGGTCGTGGGTGGCGGTCGAGAGCGGCACGTTGAAGCCGGCCGGATCGTCGACCCGGAAGACCCCGTTGGGCAGGTGCTCGGTCTCCGCCTGGGTCACGGGCGGCTCGACACCCTTCACGGTCAGGCCGTCCCAGATCGGTGGCAGCTCCGGCAGGACCGAGCTGTCGCGGTCGAGCTGCTGGAGATTCTCGGCGGTGGCCTGGTCGATGCCGTTGGCGCCGGGAAAATGGCCGTAGAGATTATCGAAGGACCGGTTCTCGGCGAAGATGACCACCACGTTCTGGATCTGGTCGATGCCGGACCCGGCGGCCTGCGCCTGAGCGGCGAGCCAGCCGCCCGAGGTTGCTCCCAGCAGCGCCAGCGCGGTGGAAGTGGCGAAATGCATTCGTGGCACGACGACTATCCCCCTCTTTTGATTGGTCTTTTTGGCCGAGGCCTTCTCCCCCTGGCGGGTCGCGAGCAAGCGACAGCCAACCAAAATCATTACGCTTGCATGGGTCTTGCAGCAAGGTCTAGTTGAATGTTCATCATGCCAGAAGGGCGCCGGACGAGCGCCCCGACGCATGAGGGGGAGCCGTCATGCCAGTGCCGCCCACCGCCGCCCTGTCCGTCCTGCTCATGGCGGTCGCCGGGCCGCTTGCCGCCGAGCCGATGAGCCGCGCCGAGGTGCGGGCACAGGTGAGGGCGCTCTCGGCCCTGGGCGAGGCGATGTTCCAGGACCCGCGCCTCTCGCAATCGGGCAAGCTCGCCTGCGTCTCGTGCCACAGCCCCGAGCACGCCTTCGGCCCGCCGAACGCCTTCGCCGTGCAGCTGGGCGGCGGCGACATGCGCCAGCCGGGCGTGCGGGCGGTCCCGTCCATCCGCTATCTGCAGGCCGTGCCGCAGTTCACCGAGCACTTCTTCGAATCCGAGGACGAGGCGGACGAAAGCATCGACAACGGCCCGACCGGCGGGCTGACCTGGGACGGCCGCGTGGATTCCGGGCACGAGCAGGCGCGCATCCCGCTGCTCTCCGCCTTCGAGATGGCGAACGGCAGCCCGAAGGAGGCGGCCCGGAACGCGCTCGCCGCCGGCTACGGGCCGGCGCTGGCGGCCATCTACGGCGAGGCTGCGCTGGGCGATCCCGATCGCGTCTTCGAAGGGATGCTCAAGGCGTTCGAGGTGTACGAGCAGGCGTGGCAGGTCTTCTATCCCTACTCCAGCAAGTACGACGCCTATCTCGCCGGAGAGGCCGAGCTGACGCCGGCCGAGGCCCGAGGGCTGGAGCTCTTCCAGGCTCCCGACAAGGGCAATTGCGCGTCCTGCCATTTCAGCGAGCCGGGGGGCGACGGCTCGGCGCCGCAGTTCAGCGACTACGGGCAGATAGCGCTTGGCCTGCCGCGCAACAGCGAGATCCTGGCCAATGCCGATCCCGCCTATCACGATCTCGGCCTCTGCGGGCCGCTGCGCACGGACTTCACCGATCGGGCAGAGTATTGCGGCCTCTTCCGCACGCCCACGCTGCGCAACGTGGCGACCCGGCGCACCTTCTTCCACAACGGCATCTTTCACGATCTCCGGGATGCGGTCGCCTTCTACGCCACCCGCGACACCGACCCCGCGCGCTGGTTCCCGACGCGGGCCGACGGCAGCATCGACAGGTTCGACGACCTGCCGATGCGGTACTGGCAAAACATCAACATGGACCCGCCCTTCGGCGGCGAGCCGGGCGGCCGCCCCGCCCTGAACGACGCCGAGATCGACGACATCGTCGTCTTTCTCGGCACGCTGACCGACGGCTGGCGCTAGCCGGGTTCGTCCCGGTCGAGCGGCGCTGTTCAGCTTTGTGGCGGCAGCCGCTATGCTCGGGGCCGCCTGGGCGGGGAATCCGCCCCCCGGCGGAGCCGGAAGCGGAGAAGGAACGCCCATGACCACCCTGCGCCTGCCGACCGAGACCGGCACGATCGAGCCCTACACGCTGCAGGGCGAGACGCTGCCGCCGCCACCCGCGGACCCCGTCTTCAACCGCGTCGCCATGGCCGCGGCGCACGTCGTCAGCGACCCGCTGAGCGCCATCGAGCCCTCCCTCGGCGGGGAAGTCGACTGGGACCGCACCATCGCCTATCGCGACCACCTCTTCGCTCACGGGCTCGCCGTGGCCGAGGCCATGGACACGGCCCAGCGCGGCATGGGCCTCGACTGGCCGACGGCGCTCGAGCTGATCCGCCGCTCGGTCGAGAACGCCAGCCGGCACAAGGGTGCCCTCGTCTTCTCCGGCTGCGGCACCGACCAGCTCGACCCGGCCGAGGCGCGCTCGCTCGACGACGTGATCGACGCCTATCTCGCCCAGATGGACGCCGTCCAGGGCCTGGGCGGCCGGGTTATCGTCATGGCATCCCGCGCCCTCGCCCGGATCGCCAAGGGGCCCGACGACTACGCCCGCGTCTACGCCAAGGTCCTGGCCCACGCCCAGGAGCCGGCCATCATCCACTGGCTCGGCGAGATGTTCGATCCGGCCCTCAAAGGCTACTGGGGCGGTCACGACTTCGCGCGCACGGTCGAGACCTGCCTCGCCGTGATCGCCGACAACGTCGCTCACGTCGACGGCATCAAGGTCTCGCTGCTCGACGCGCAGAAGGAAATCCTGATGCGCCACCGCCTGCCGGAAGGCGTGCGCATGTACACGGGCGACGATTTCGCCTACCCGACCACGATCAAGGGCGACTGGCAGGGCCACAGCGACGCGCTGCTCGGCATCCTCGACGTCATCGCACCCGCCGCCTGCCATGCCCTCGTGGCCCTGGCCCAGGGCGACGAGGCGACCTACGACCGCATCCTCGCACCCACCGTCCCGCTCTCGCGCCTGATCTTCAGGAGCCCGACCCGCTTCTACAAGACCGGTATCGTCTTCATGGCCTGGCTCAACGGCCACCAGGACCACTTCACCATGCTCGGCGGCCAGCAGTCGATGCGCCCCTTGCCCTACTTCGCCGGCATCTTCCGCCTCGCCGACCAGGCCGGCCTGCTTCGCGACCCGAGCCTCGCCATCCGCCGCATGCGCCAGCTCCTCGACCTCCACGGCGTCGATGCCTGAGCTCCGCAACCTCGCCGACGGTCGTCTCGCCTGCCTGAACACAGCGACCCTGGGGCATCGCGAGCCGATCGAAGCCGTCATCGACGAGGTGGCCCGGGCCGGCTTTGGCGCCATCAGCCCCTGGCGCCGCGACGTCGAGGGCCACGACGTGGCAGCCATCGCCCGCCGCATCCGCGATGCCGGGCTGACCCTGCCCGGCTATTGCCGCAGCACCTATCTCCCGGCGACGACGCCAGAGGCCTTCCGGGCCAATGTCGAGGACAACCGCCGCGCCATCGGCGACGCCGCGACCCTGTGTGCCCGAAGCTTCGTCATGGTGGTCGGCGGCGTCGCCCCGGGCTCGAAGGACCTCGAGGCCGCCCGGGCGCAGGTCAGGGACGGCACGGCGCTCCTGCTCGAGCACGGCCGCGAGGCCGGCGTCAGGATCGCCCTCGAGCCGCTGCACCCCATGTATGCCGGCGACCGCTCCTGCCTCAACACCCTGGCCCAGGCCCTCGACCTCTGCGACAGCCTCGACCCGGAGCCGGGGGCGGACCCCTGGCTCGGCGTCGTCGTCGACGTCTACCACACCTGGTGGGACCCCGACCTCGCGGCCGGAATCGCCCGCGCCGGCCGCGGCCGGCGCATCATGGGCTTCCACGTCTGCGACTGGCTCGTGCCCACCACCGACCTTCTCCTCGACCGCGGCATGATGGGCGACGGCGTCATCGATATCCGCCTCATCCGTGGCAAGGTCGAGGCGGCGGGCTATCTTGGACCGACAGAGGTCGAGATCTTCTCGGCCGCAAACTGGTGGCGGCGCGAGGCAGCCGAGGTGCTGCGGATCTGCCGCGAGCGGCTCGCGAGCGCCACCTGACGAGGCCGCAACGGGAGAAGCAGCCATGCGCATCGACATCGTCTCCGACGTCGTCTGCCCCTGGTGCATCATCGGCTACCGCCAGCTCGAGCAGGCGCTCGGCGCGCGCAAGCTCGAGGCCGAGATCCATTGGCAGCCGTTCGAGCTCAACCCGCAAATGCCCGAGGAAGGCCAGAACCTGCGCGAGCATCTGGCGGCCAAGTACGGCTCCACGGTCGAGGCGTCGAACGCGTCCCGCGCGCGGCTGACCCGCCTCGGCGCCGAGCTCGGCTTCACCTTCGCCTACACCGACGACATGCGGACGTACAACACCTTCAGGGCCCACCAGCTCCTCCACTGGGCAGCGACCGAAGGCCGCCAGCACGAGCTGCAAATGGCGCTCTTCGCCGCCTTCTTCACCCGGCGACAGAACATCGCCGATCCGGCGATCCTCGCCGACACGGCAGCCGGCGTCGGCCTCGATCGCGCCGAGGCGCTGGCCGTGCTCGAGGATGCCCGCTTCGCCGAGGCCGTGCGCCAGGAAGAGCGCTTCTGGGTGGACCAGGGCATCCAGGGCGTCCCGGCGGTCATCTTCGAGCGCCGCCACCTCGTCTCCGGTGCCCAGGGCGTCGAGCGCTTCGGCGCCATCCTCGACCAGCTCACGGCACCAGCCACGGCCTGACCGGCGGCCTATTCCTGCGGCAGGCCCAGCTCGGCCAGCCGTGCCGCGTGCGGGACGAGCGCCGGCAGGGTGAAGAGCCACGGCTGGGCGCGCCGGACAATGGCCAGGCTAAGGTCGGAACGCCGCCCCCGGGCTTCGGCCAGCATTTCTTCCGCAAGCGAGCGCCGGCCGAGCGCGAGGGCGGCCACCACTGCGACGATGCAGGGCTTCCAGTCGGCATTGGGCGCCGTGCGCGCAGGCTCGAGCTCGGCCAGCGCCGCCTCGTGCTCGCCCAACTGCAGCAGGGCCTCGCCCGCGACCGTGCGGCGCGCCCAGGCGAAGGGATCGGTCGGGCTCAGACGCAGGGCCAGGCGCGCGTCCTCGAGGGCCCTTTTTGGCTCGGCGATCGCCGGTTGCAGCCGGACATAGGCACCCATGTGGATGACGTCGGCATTGTTGGGATTGAGCGAGCGCGCCCGCTCCAGGGCCTCGAGCGCCTCGTGCATGCGGCCCTGAGCGGCCAGCACGAAGCCCATGGCCCCAAACGCTGCCTCGCTCCGGCTGTCGAGATCGATGGCCCGACTGGCGGCATCATGGGCGAGGCGGAGGCTGGCCCCGGCATCCTGGGAACGGCCCGAGAAAGCGTCCGTCGCATGCACCCGGGCGAGCAGGGTATGGGCCGGCACGTTGCCGGGATCGGCGGCGATGGCGCGTTCTGCCAGCTCTTTGGTCCGGAAGATCGACTCGGGCGAGTAGCGCAGGTACTCGGCATGGGCCCGCTGGGTCAGCTCCCAGGCGGTCAGGCTCTCCGTCGGCTTGCGCCGCGCCAGCGTGCGCTCATGCGCGCTGATCTCCGGCGCCACGGCCGTCACGATCGCCCGGGTCAGCTCGTCCTGCAGGTCGAACAGGTCCGCCATCGTCCGGTCCCAGCGATCGGCCCAGACATGGCTGCCGTCGGCGGCATCGATGAGCTGCGCCGTCAGCCGCAAACGGTCGCCGGCACGCCGCACCGAGCCCTCGACCACGTAGCGAACACCCAGCTCCTGCGCGATCTTGCGCACGTCGGTGGCCGTGCCGCGAAAGCTGAAGCTGGAATTGCGCGCGATCACCGTGAGGTCGCGAAAGCGCGAAAGCTCCGTGATCACGTCCTCGACGATGCCGTCCGCCAGAAAATCCTGGTCCGCGTCGCGCGACATGTTGTCGAAAGGCAGCACGGCGATCGAGGGCTTGACACCCGCCTTGATCGGGCTGGCCGCCGCGACGCCCTCGACCTCGACCCGCCAGACCTCGACCGGCTCCGGCAGGTTCTTGACCGCCTGCGGCCCGAGCGGCGTCAGCACCGCATCGAGCTTGCCGCGCACCTGCTCCTGCACGGCCCGCGAGATGCAGAGCCCGCCCGGCGGCGCCAGGGTCTCGAGCCTTGCCGCGACGTTGACCCCGTCGCCCAGGATGTCGTCGCCGTCGATCACGATGTCGCCGAGATTGACACCGATGCGAAAGGCGAGCCGCTGGTCCTCCGGTCCGGACTCGCGCGCCGCCATCGCCCGCTGCACCGCCAGCGCCGCCCGCACCGCCGCCACCGGCGAGGCGAGCTCGACCAGAAGCCCGTCGCCCATGGTCTTGACGATCCGCCCGCCGGCCTCGGCCAAGGCCGGGTCCACCACCTCCGCCCGCGCCGCCCGCAGGCGCCGGATGACGCCCTCCTCGTCCGCCGCCATCAGCCGCGAATAGCCGACCAGATCAGCGGCGAGGATGGTGGTGAGGCGGCGTTCCAAGCGGCGGTCCCTTCATCAAGGTCGAGATCGACGGACACTAGCCCGCGAGCGCGCGCCGTCAAAACCCGCCGCGAATGCGCTCGCCGCAGCCTTCATTTCCGCCGGGTTTCAGTCTATTCGGGTGCCGGTCGGCTGCCTTGCGGGCGATCGCTTGATTCGATCGGAGAGATCACTTGACGAAAATGGACGAGAAGCTCGAGGCGATCATGGCCGAGGTCGTGCGCCGCAATACGGGCGAGGAGGAATTCATCCAGGCGGTCCGCGAGGTTCTGGAAAGCCTGGGACGGGTGGTGGCCAAGCGGCCGGACTACACCGACGACGCGCTGATCGAGCGGATCTGCGAGCCCGAGCGGCAGGTCATCTTCCGCGTGCCCTGGGTCGACGACCGGGGCCATGTCTGCATCAACCGCGGCTTTCGCGTGCAGTTCAACTCCGCCCTCGGCCCCTACAAGGGCGGCCTGCGCTTCCACCCGTCGGTCAATCTCGGCATCGTCAAGTTCTTAGGCTTCGAGCAGACCTTCAAGAACGCGCTCACGGGCCTGCCCATTGGCGGCGGCAAGGGCGGGTCGGACTTCAACCCGCGCGGCCGGTCGGATGGCGAGGTCATGCGCTTCTGCCAGTCCTTCATGACCGAGCTGTCGCGCCATCTCGGCGAGTACACCGACGTCCCGGCCGGCGATATCGGCGTCGGCGCCCGCGAGATCGGCTACATGTTCGGCCAGTACAAGCGGCTGACCAATCGCTACGAGGCGGCCGTGCTGACCGGCAAGGGCCTGGCCTATGGCGGCTCGCGGGCCCGCACCGAGGCGACCGGCTACGGTGCCACCTACTTCGTCGAGGCCATGCTGGCCACCAGGGGCACCTCCTTCGACGGCAAGCGCTGCGTCGTCTCGGGCTCGGGCAATGTCGCCATCTACACGACCGAGAAGATCCGCTCCCATGGCGGGCGGGTCATCGCCTGCTCCGACAGCAATGGCTACGTCGTCGACGAGAGCGGCATCGATCTCGACCTGCTGAAGGAGCTCAAGGAGGTCCGGCGCGAGCGGATCAGCGCCTATGCCGATCGCCGGGGAGGCGGGGCGCGCTACATCGAGGGCGGCTCGATCTGGGACGTGCCCTGCGAGGTCGCCATGCCGTCGGCCACCCAGAACGAGCTGACCGGCAAGGACGCGCGGCGGCTGGTCGCGAATGGTGTGATCGCGGTCGGCGAGGGGGCCAACATGCCGTCCACCCCCGAGGCCGTCCGGGTCTTCCAGGAGGCGGACGTGCTGTTCGCCCCGGGCAAGGCCGCCAACGCCGGCGGCGTCGCCACCTCGGCGCTCGAGATGCAGCAGAACGCGTCCCGCGACAGCTGGACCTTCGAGCAGACCGAGAAGCGCCTCGCCAGCATCATGCGCCACATCCACGACACCTGCGCCGCCACCGCCGACGAGTTCGGCGCCCCGGGCAACTACGTCCTGGGCGCCAACATCGCGGGCTTCGTCAGGGTCGCCGAGGCGATGCGCGCCCTGGGCGTGATCTGAGCCGGCCGCTGGCCCGGCCGAGCCCGGAGCCTGCCTTGGTCAGGGCGCCGGCTGGGCCGCCGCCACCGTCGATTCGGCCGGCGCGCCAGCCGGCGCCGGCCGGTCGTCCAGGACGCTCTCGATCGTCAGCCGGCGGGTGCGCCCGTCACGGGTGATCCAGTCGATCGACTGCCCGGCGGCGAGGCCGATCAGGGCCGCGCCGATCGGGGTCAGGACCGAGACCTTGCCGGCGGCGATGTCGGCCTCGCCCGGGAAGACCAGCGTCACCTCGCGGGCCTCGCCGCTGTCGGTCGAGAAGCGCAGCGTCGAGCCCATCCGCACGACGCCCTGGCGCAGCTTGCCGTCGGGCACGACCCGGGCCCGCTCGAGCTCCTCGAACAGCTGCTCGGCGACCTCGCTTTTCGTGCTCGCGGCCATGCCGGTCAGGCTGTCGTAGTCCGACTGCGAGAGCGTGATGGCGGGCTTGGATGTTCTTTTCTTGTCAGTGGTCATCTCGTCGACCTCCATGAAAAACTCGACCGGGACAAGTGCTCGCCGCCACGGCCGGCGCCAGATCATCTGGTATATATGGGTGGATGGTGCTTGTCGCGCGAGGGGAGGCTCGATCCGGTGTTTGGCGACGATCACCAAGACCCCGCGACCGGGGCGCGACTCGGCCGGCCGGGGGTCAGTGTCCCTTGATGGGACAGAACCTCGTCGAAAGAACTATTCGCGGCGCGGTCTGGACAAACATACCCGTAATATCGGCCAGGCTGTCAATATTGTCAACAGCCGGGACTCGCCGACCTCGCCGATCCGGCCGCCGCTCAGACGGTGCCGAAGAGGCCGTGAAACCGCCCGAGGAAGCTCCGCAGCCGCTCGGTCTCGGGGTTGTGCAGGACCTCGTCGGGCGTGCCCGACTGGGCGATCTGGCCGCCATCCATGAAGATCACGCGCGTCGCCACATCGCGCACGAACAGCATCTCGTGGCTGACCACCACCATGGTCATGCCGCTCTTCGCCAGGTCCTGCATCACCGCCAGCACCTCGGCGACCAGCTCCGGATCGAGCGCCGAGGTGACCTCGTCGAACAGCATCAGCCTCGGCTCCATGGCGACGGCGCGGGCGATCGCGACACGCTGCTGCTGGCCGCCGGAGAGCTGGTAGGGGTAGTGCCGCCGCCGGTCGTCGAGGCCGACCCGGTCGAGCCAGTGGTGGGCCCGCTCCCTGGCCTCGGCCTCGGCCATGCCGCGCACCTTGGTCAGGCCCAGCATGACGTTGGCCTCGGCCGTCATGTGCGGAAAGAGGTTGAAGCTCTGGAAGACCATGCCGATCCGCGCCCGCTGGGCCGAGACCTGCCGCTCGCCGAGCTTGCGGCGCCGGCCGTTCGTGGCATAGCCGATCGATTCGCCGTCGAGCTCGATCCGCCCCCGATGATACTCCTCGAGCAGGTTGATGCAGCGCAGGAACGTCGTCTTGCCCGAGCCCGAAGCGCCGATCAGCGCCACCACCTCGCTCTGCTCGATGTCGAGGTCGATGCCCTTCAGGACCTCCGTCTCGTCGTACTTCTTGTGGATGTCGCGGGCGCTCAAGAGGGCCATCGGTCACTCCGTCGAGCAGGTTCAGTAGCGCAGATAGCTGTAGCGCCGCTCCAGCGCCGCCGCCGCCTGGGCGATGGAGAAATTGATGATGATGTAGACGATGGTCGCCGCCATGTAGAACTGCAGGATCATGTAGTTGCGGGCGATCGCCTGCTGGCTGGCGAGCAGCAGCTCGACCACGCCGATCACCGAGAGCAGCGTCGTGCCCTTGACGATCTCGAGCGCCGTGTTGACCCAGGGCGGCAGGGCCCGGCGCACCGCCTGCGGCAGGATGATCCAGCGCAGCCGCTGGCCGAAGCGCATGCCGATCGCCATGCCCGCCTCGTGCTGGCCGACCGGGATCGACTGCACCGCACCACGCACGTTCTCCGCCACATGCGAGACGCAGAAGAGCGAGAGGGCGATCACCCCGGCCCAGTAGGGCTTGACCCCGATCTTCAGGATGGCGAGCCCGTAATAGGTGAAGAGGATCAGGACCAGCACCGGAATGCCGCGCATCACGTCGACATAGAGCCGCGCGAGCAGCCTGAGCGGCAGCATGCCATAGGTCAGGATCAGGCCGACGACGAAGCCCAGGACCGTGCCGATGACGATGGTCATGATCGAGCTCGAGATCGTGACCATGAGCCCCTCGAGCAGCGACCAGCGCGCCGTCCAGGCCTGGCAGAGGAAGGTGCTGCAGTCCGGGTCCATGTCAGCGCCCGTCCATGGTCAGCGCACCACCGCGTAGCGCTTCTCGACCTGCCTAAGCGCTATCGCGATCACGTAGGCGGTCGCCAGATAGAGGGCGCTGGCGGTGAGCCAGCACTCGATCACCCGGTAGGTGTTGGCGTTGATCTGCCGGGCGGTGAAGGTCAGCTCCGGCACGGCGATGGCGGCGGCGAGCGAGGTGTCCTTGAAGAGCGAGATCAGGTTGTTGGAGACCGCCGGCAGGGTGATGCGGAACATCACCGGCAGCACGACATGGCGCTGCCGCTGCCACGGGCGCAGCCCGATCGCCTTGGCCGCCTCGCCATAGGCGCGCGGCATGGAGGCGAGCCCGGCGCGGAAGACCTCGCACATGTAGGCCGCCGCGTAGGCCGAGAGGGTCAGGATGAAGGACTCGATCTTGTCCAGGTTGTAGATGCCGATCTCGGGCAGGCCGAAATAGACGAAGAAGATGAGCAGCAGGAGCGGCGTGTTGCGGAAGAACTCGACATAGACCCAGGCCGGCTTCGACAGCCAGGGGCTCGGCGAGAGCCTGGCATAGGCCAAGGCGAGGCCGATGATCGTGCCGATCAGAAGGGAAACGACGGCGAGGCCCAGCCCGAGCGCCAGGCCACCGAGGAACGCATCCCAATTGCGCCAGATCACGGCCCAATTGAAGTTGTAGCTGATCATCGGTGCCGGGAGCCTGGCCGGGCCTCGGTCGAGGGATCAGGAGAATTCTTGCGGGAAGCCGACGGTCGGGGTCGGCAGGTCGATGCCGAACCACTTCTTGTACGACGCCTTCATGATGTCGAAGTCGACGCCCAGCATCGCTTCCCGATAGACCGTGTTGACCCAGTTCAGCCAGATCGTGTCGCCCTGGCGGACGGCCGAGGCGTAGGAGTTGGGCATCCAGCCGCGGCCGAGGTCGAGATAGCGGCCGGGCGTGGTCTGCATCAGCCAGCGGATCGCCGACTGGTCGGCCTGGTAGGCGTCGACCCGCCGCGCGTTCAGCGCCTGCAGCGTCGAATCCGGGCTGTCGAACTGGTCGACCGTCGCCTCGGGCAGCCCGGCATGGATCCAGTCCTCGATGAAGACGTTCTGCATGGCCCCGACCCGCGCCTCGGCGCCGGCGGCGAGCAGGTCCTCGAAGGTCGTGTACTTCGCGCCATCGGCCATGACGAGCAGGCCGATGCCCTCGCGGTAATAGGGCACGGTGAAGGCGCACTGCTGCGCCCGGCCCGGGGTCACCGTCATCCACTGGCAGATCACGTCGACCTGGTCGGTGATCAGGCTCGGGATGCGCGCGTCCGAGCTCTGCAGCACGAACTCGACCTTGGTCGGATCGTCGAACAGGCCCTTGGCGATCAGATGCGCCATGTCGATGTCCATGCCGACCAGCGTCCCGGTCTCGTCCTCGAAATGCCAGGGCGGGTTGGTGCTGCCGGTGCCGACGATCAGATGGCCGCGGTCGAGCACCTGATGCAGCTTGGAGCTGGACGGATCGACCGGCTGGGCCTGCGCCGCCCTGGGCGCCACGAGACCCGCGACACCCGCGGCCAGCCCCGCGGCACCACCGGCCGCCGCACCCATCCCGAGCAGCCCGCGCCGCTTGAGCATCGAGAACGCCAGATCGCGCAACTCACCCATCCCTGATTCCTTTCGCTTTGCTTGGGCGGCGCTACCCGCCACCCCCGCTCGCCTCGGCCGAGCTTGCCGCCATGGTGCTAGGCTTTGCGCAGCCTGTCCAGTTTCGATGACGAGGCGAAAACAAAAAGGGGTCAGGACAAATTAAGCCGCACGGCATGGGCGGCGATGCCCGCCACCCCGCTCGCCTCGGCCGAGCCTGCCGCCAGGATGCGGGCGCCTAGCCCTTGACCGCGCCCGCGAGGCTGCCCGAAAGCGCCCGGTAGGTGAGGAGCCCGAGCAGCATCGGCGGCAGCGCCGCCGTGATCATGACGGCGGCGGCCACGCCCCACTGGATGCCGCCGCCGGCCGTGGCGAAGAAGAAGGAGGCGCCGACGGTGATCGGCACCGCGTCGCGCGTGGTCAGCATCAGGCCGAAGAGGAACTCGTTCCAGGCGGTGATGAAGCCGAAGATGAAGGTGGTGACCAGGGCAGGGCGGACCAGCGGGGCGACGACCAGGAGCAGGATGCGAAGCCGCCCGGCGCCGTCGATCATCGCCGCCTCGTCGAGCTCGATCGGCAGCTCGCCGATGGCGTTGACCAGGAGCACGAGCGCGATCGGCAGGTTGACGATGGTCAAGACGAGGCCGAGGCCGAGCCGCGTGTCGAGCAGCCCGGCCCACTGGAACATCATGTAGAGCGGAATGGCGAAGATGATGAGCGGCACGGCCCTGAGGTTGACGACGAGCGGCAGGAGCGTGCGCCGGCCGAGGTCGCTCCGGGCGATGGCGTAGGCCGCCGGCAGCGCCAGGACGATGGCGAGCGCCGTGCCGAAGAGCGAGACCGCGAGGCTGTTGGTGAGATAGGCCCAGATGTCGAGCCGGTCCGAGACCCGGAAGATCTCGCGGTAGTTGTCGAGCGTCGGGCTCTCGATCCAGAGGCCCGGGTTGCTCGCCACCTCGCGCGGCCCCTTGAACGAGGTGACCAGGGTGACGACCACCGGCAGGTTCATGGCGAGGCCGGCGACGACCAGCACCAGCCAGCGCACGATGGTGATCATCGCCGTGCCGCCTCCCGCCGGCGCGCCATCTGGTTCAGCCAGGCGAGGAGCGCGAACGAGGTGATGAACAGCAGCACCGAGGCCGCCACCGCCTCGCCGATGGCGCCGCGCTTGAAGAAGGTCTCGTAGATCCAGATCGAGAGCGAGGCGGTGCTGCCGCCCGGGCCGCTGCCGGTCAGCGTGTAGATGTTGTCGAAGACCCGCGCCCCGTCGATGAAGCGGATCACCAGCACGATGGCGATGGTCGGCAGCATGATCGGCAGCTCGACCGACCAGAGGAGGCGCAGGCCGAACGCGCCGTCGAGCGCCGCCGCCTCGCGCACCTCGACCGGGATGGCCCGGTAGGCGACGGTCAAGAGCAGCAGCGCGAACGGCGTCCATTGCAGGATCTCGACCACCGCGAGCGTCCAGAACGCGTTGCCGCCCGAGAGGAAGGCCGGGCTCGTGCCGAACCAGCGCCAGAGATAATGCGGCACCGGCCCGGCGAACTCGTGCAAGACGAGGCGATACATCAGCCCGACCAGGGCCGGGGCCACCATGATCGGCAGCAGGAGGACGGCCATGAGCCGGTTGTGGCTGGCGAGCAGCGGTGCGAGGAAGATCGCGAGCCCGAGGCCGAGGGCGCACTCGACGAAGGCCGTGAGCAGGGCGAAGCGCAGCGAGAACCAGGCCGCCCGCCAGAAGGACGGCTCGCCCAGCACCGCCACGTAGTTGCCGAAGCCGGCGATCTCCGGCGAGCGCAGGTTCTCGAAGCCGACGTTCGACACGCTGTAGACCAGATCGACGACCGTCGGAAATCCGAGGAAGAGCAGGAGGAACAGCACCATGGGCGCGAGGAAGACGGCCCAGCCGAGCCGCCTCTCCCGCCCTGTCGTCGCCTGCCCGGTCATGGCCCCGCGCTCGCCGGGCGCTCAGCGCAGATAGTCGGTCATCCCCGCCGCGACCGCGGCCAGCGCGTCGTCGAGGCTCTTCTGGCCGGCCCAGTAGGCGGTGAACTCGCTCGCCTGCAGCTCGTAGATGGCGAGCGCATTGGCCGAGGTGCCGCCGTTCATGACGAAGCCGTAGTCGTTGGCGAAGACGCCGAGCTTCACCAGATCGGGACGCTCCTCGGCGATCGCCGCCACCACCTCCGGCGTCAGCGCCGGCGAGCCCTGGTTTCGGCCATAGACCAGGGCGCCTTCCTCGCTCGAGAGCCAGGCGATGAACCTGGCCGCCCCCGCCTTGTTCGGGGCCGCCTTGTTCAGCCCGAACCCGAGCCCGTGGATATGGGTGAAGCGGCCGTCCGGGCCCGCCGGCGGTGCGATCGTCTCGGTCACCTCGGCCACGGCCGGGGCCGTCTCCGGGTTGGTCAGCTCGCCGGCCGCGGCATTCCACTGGACCATCGCCGCCACCTGCCCCGAGGCGAAGGCGGCGTTCGCCTCCGCGTACTCGTAGCTCAGGCTGTCGCGCGGCGTCGCACCGGCATCGGCCAGCATCTTGTAGAGCTCGAGGCCCTGGCGATAGGCGTCGCTGTCGACCGTGACGTTGCCGGCGTCATCCATCCAGTTGCCGCCGTAGCTGCGCGGGATCGACTGCCAGACCATGATGTTGAAGAGCAGGTTCTTCATCTGCAGCACGGTGCCGTAGCGGGTCGGGCTGTCGGGATTGACGGCCTGCGAGAAATAGAGCGCCGTGGCGGCGAAATCGTCCCAGGTCCACTCGTCCGGCTCCTTCGGGCTCAGCGCCCGGCCCAGATGCTGCTCGCTGATCTCCGCATAGGTCGCCTTGGCCGCCTCGTCGGCGAGGAGGGCGTCGATCAGGTCCTTGCGGTAGTAGAGGAAATGCAGCGAGAGGTCGGTCGGCACGCCGTACTGCTGGCCATCGAACTGCATGGTCGAGAGCACCGCGTCGCCGTAGACCCGCGCCGCCTCGTCCGAGAGCGTCACCGGCTCCATGTAGGGCGCGTAGCGGCCGATCGAGTAGGTGGCGATCAGGTTGGCGTCGAACGCCGTCGAGCCGGCGGCGAGGTCGGCCTGCAGCTTGTCCCAGAACCCGTCGCGGTTGAAGAAGATCAGCTCCACCTTGTCCGCGTCGGCCACCTCCGCCCTGGCGTTGTACGCCTCCGCGGCCGCCCTGAGCGCCGTCTCCTCCGGTCCCCCCGGCCAGCCGAGGACGGTCACCTCGGCCTGGGCGACGGTCGCGGCGGCGGCGAGACAGGCGGCGAGCGCCAGTCGCGAGGTCCAGGGGCTCGACATGGGCGGTTCCTCTTCTTGGTCATGATCCGGCCACGATACCGGGGGACCGGCCTGACGGGTATCCCAAATGCGCCGCTCCCGTGTTGCATCCGGTGCATCATCTCGCTCGGGTTGTTGCATCCGATGCATCATTTCGGCTTGGGTTGTTGCATCGGGCGCAACATTTCCGCTCGGGTTGTTGCATCGGATGCAACAATCGCCCCGGGTTGTTGCGCCGGACGCAACAGCAGTCGACGATCGAACCCACCGAATGAACGAGCGAACCCGCCAAACGAACGAGCGAACCCGCCAAAAGGACGATCGAACCCAAGCCGGAGCGAACGAACCCAAGAGGGTGCAAGCTTTTGAAGAAGAAGAATTTTCGGCCATCTGCGGGTTATTTAGGGGCCATGCCGCCGGCGACATGGCCGGATTGCCGAACGAACCCGGAGCGGGCTTGCATGGCGAAGGGAGATAGGGTATAAATCCTAGATCGTCGATCGTACCCCACCCTTCCCGCTCGAGCAGGGCCGCCGAGCCCTCCCGATTGACAAGCGCCAAGGGGCTCTGGCCTGAATCGTCGCCAGCGGCTATCAAGGAGCTGGCGGAATCAACGAGGGGAGACGATCCGATGCAGGTCAAGGCAGCAGTGGCGTTCGCGGCGGGCAAGCCGCTCGAGGTGACGACGGTCGAGCTCGAGGGCCCGAAGCCCGGCGAGGTCCTGGTCGAGATCATGGCGACCGGCCTCTGCCACACCGACGAGTTCACCCGCTCGGGCGGCGATCCGGAGGGCATCTTCCCGAGCATTCTCGGCCACGAGGGGGCCGGCGTCGTGCGCGAGGTCGGCGCCGGCGTCACCTCGGTCGCACCGGGCGACCACGTCATCCCGCTCTACACCCCGGAATGCCGGCAGTGCGAGTATTGCCTCAACCCCAAGACCAATCTCTGCCAGGCGATCCGCACCACCCAGGGCCAGGGCCTGATGCCCGACGGCACCTCGCGCTTCCGCATCGGCAAGGATGTCATCCACCACTACATGGGCTGCTCGACCTTCGCGAACTTCACGGTCCTGCCCGAGATCGCCGTCGCCAAGGTCCGCAAGGACGCGCCCTTCGACAAGATCTGCTACATCGGCTGCGGCGTGACGACCGGCATCGGGGCGGTGATCAACACGGCCAAGGTCGAGCCCGGCTCGAACGTCGTGGTCTTCGGCCTGGGCGGCATCGGCCTCAACGTCATCCAGGGCGCCCGCCTCGTCGGCGCCGACATGATCGTCGGCGTCGATCTCAACCCCGCCCGCGAGGCGGTCGCCCGCAAGTTCGGCATGACCCATTTCGTCAACCCGAAGGACCTGGGCGACAAGGACGTGGTCGCTCACCTGGTCGAGCTGACCAAGGGCGGCGCCGACTACAGCTTCGAGTGCATCGGCAACGTCAAGGTCATGCGCCAGGCGCTCGAATGCTGCCACAAGGGCTGGGGCGAGAGCATCATCATCGGCGTCGCCGGCGCCGGCCAGGAGATCTCGACCCGCCCCTTCCAGCTGGTCACCGGCCGCTCATGGCGCGGCACCGCCTTCGGCGGCGCTCGGGGCCGGACCGACGTGCCGAAGATCGTCGACTGGTACATGGAGAAGAAGATCAACATTGACGACCTGATCACCCACCACATGCCTCTGGGCGACATCAACAAGGGGTTCGATCTGATGCACGAGGGCAAGTCGATCCGCGGCGTGGTGGTGTACTGACATGGCCATCGAAACGATTGCGGCCCATCGCTGCCACGGCGGCGTCCAGACGGTCTATCGGCACGCGTCGGCCACCACCGGCACCGACATGGAGTTCTCGGTCTACCTGCCGCCGGCGGCCGAGAACGGCCGGCGCTGCCCTGTCCTCTGGTGGCTCTCGGGCCTGACCTGCACCTGGGAGAACGCCACCACCAAGGCGTGCTTCCAGGGGCCGGCGGCGACCGCCGGCCTCATCGTCGTCTGCCCCGACACGAGCCCGCGCGGCCTCGACCTGCCGGGCGAGCACGACGCCTACGATTTCGGCTCGGGCGCCGGCTTCTATGTCGACGCGACGGTCGAGCCCTGGGCCGCCAACTACCGCATGGCGAGCTACGTCACCAAGGAGCTGCAGGCGCTGGTCGCGGCCGAGCTGCCCATCGATCCCAAGCGGCAGGGCATTTCCGGCCATTCGATGGGCGGTCACGGTGCCCTGATCCTGGCCTTGAAGAATCCCGAGCTCTATCGCTCCGTCTCGGCCTTCGCCCCCATCTCGTCGCCCATGCGCTGCCCCTGGGGCGAGAAGGCGCTCACCGGCTATCTCGGCCCCGATCGGGCAAAGTGGCGCGCCCACGATGCGACCGCGCTGATCGAGGACGGTGCCAAGGTCGCCGAGATCCTGGTCGACCAGGGCCTCGGCGACAACTTCCTCGAGGAGCAGCTCAAGCCCGAGCTGCTCGAGGCCGCCTGTGCCTCGGCCGGCATCCCGCTCGAGCTCCGCCGGCAGCCCGACTACGACCATTCCTACTACTTCATGCTGAGCTTCATGGCCGACCACATCGCCTGGCACCGGCAGCGACTGGGCAATTGAAGCTTGCGCCAGCCGTCTCGTCCGGCACACTGGCATGAACCGAAAGGCGCGCCCGGCGCGCAGTCGATCAGGGAGGAAACGATGACGATGCAACGTTCATGGGCGATTCTGGCCCTCGGCCTGGGTCTCGCCACCGCCGCCGCGACCACAGCCGAGGCGCAGCAGATCAAGCTGATGACCGGGCCGCAGGGCGGCTCCTGGTATCCGCTCGGCGGTGCGATCGCCAACATCGCCGGCAAGAGCGGCATCAACGTGCAGGTCCTGCCCGGCGCCGGCATCGCCAATGTCCTTGGCGTGGCCCAGGGCAAGGCCGACCTCGGCTTCGCCAATTCCATCTCGACCGTCGACGGCGTCAACGGGCGCCCGCCCTTCGAGGCCCCGGCCGAGAACGTCTGCAACATCGCGACCCTCTACCCGCAATACTTCCAGATCGTCGCCAACGCCGATTCCGGCATCGAGACGATGGCGGACGTCAAGGGCAAGTCGATCGCCGTCCAGCCCAAGGGCAACACCGCCGAGGCGATCGGCGCGCAGCTCCTCGATGTGCTGGGCCTCTCCTATGACGACATGGGCCAGGTGAGCTTCGTCTCCTACACCGACGCCGTGTCCCTGATGAAGGACAACAACGCCCAGCTCTTCATGCTCGGCACGATGGTGCCGGCATCGGCCGTCATGGACCTCGCATCGGCCCGCGACATCCGGCTCATCGAGCTCTCCGACGACACGTTCGCCGCCATGCGCGAGCTCAACCCCGGCTACGCGAAGCTGACCATCCCGGCCGGCAGCTATCCCGGCCAGGACGAGGACGTGGACGTGATCGGCTATGCGACCCACGTCATCGCCCGCTGCGATCTCGACCCGGACATCGTCTACAAGATCCTCGACGGCATGGTGGCGGACAAGGCGGACCTCGTCTCGATCGTCAAGGCCATGGACGGCACCACCCTCGAGGTGATGGCCTCCGACACCGGCGTGCCGATGCACGAGGGCGCCACCCGCTTCTACCAGGAGCACGGAGCGCTCTGACGCCGCGGGCCGTCCGCAGCGGAGGGTCAGCCTGAGCGGGAGAGGGGGCCGCATGCGGCTGTCGGCGCGGAGCACCCGCTGGTCGATCACCGTCATCGCCGTGGCGATGTCGGTCTTCCACCTCTATGTCGCCTTCGTCGGGCCGCCCGACGCCTATGTCATGCGCGGCCTGCACCTCGCCTTCGTCCTGGCGCTGGCCTTCCTCGCCATGCCCGGCTGGCGCGGCACGGCCGGGCAACCGGGCCTGGTCGACCTCGCCCTGCTCGTCATGGCGGTCGCGGCGGCCCTCTATCCCACCTGGAACCTGAGCTACATCGTCAACCGGATGTACTATGTCGACGATCCCCTTTTCTGGGATTACGTCTTCGGCATCGCCCTCATCCTCCTCGTCATGGAAGCCACCCGGCGCGCCACCGGCTGGGCGCTGGCGGTCACGGCGGCCCTCTTCCTGCTCTACGGCCTGACCTGGGGCAACCAGTCGGTCGGCATCATGCTCGACCAGCTCTATTTGACGACCGAAGGCATCTTCGGCATCCCGATCTACGTCTCCGCCACCTACGTAATGCTCTTCATCCTCTTCGGCGCCTTCGTCGAGCGCTCGGGCGCGGGCCAGCTCTTCATGGACTTCGCGCTGGCCCTGGCCGGCCACACCTCGGGCGGCCCGGCCAAGGTGGCGATCATCACGAGCTCGCTCTTCGGCACGGTCTCCGGCAGCGCCGTCGCCAACGTCATGACCACGGGCACGTTCACCATCCCGCTGATGCAGCGCTCCGGCTACCGGCCGGCCTTCGCCGGGGCGGTCGAGGCCGTGGCCTCGACCGGCGGCCAGCTCATGCCGCCGATCATGGGGGCCGCCGCCTTCGTCATGGCCGAGTTCTTGGGCACCAGCTACCTCACCGTGGCGGCCTTCGCCCTGCTGCCGGCACTGCTCTACTACGTCGCGGTCTTCATGGCGGTGCATTTCGAGGCACGCCGCACCGGCCTCGTCGGCCTGCCGCGCGCCGACCTGCCACGCCTGAAGGAGGTGCTGGTCGAGCGCGGCCACCTCTTCCTGCCGCTCGCCGTCATCATCGGCGTGCTGCTGGTGGGCTACAGCGCCGCCTATGCCGCGCTCTGCGGCATCCTCTCGGTGGTGCCGACCACCTGGCTTCGGGCCGGCACGCGGCGCACCTTCACCCCGAGGGTCCTGGTCGAAGCGCTCGAGGCCGGCGCCCGCAACACCATCGTCGTGGCACTGGCCTGCGCCTGCGCCGGCATCGTCATCGGCACCATCACGCTCACCGGCCTCGGCCTCGCCTTCACCAATATCGTGCTGGCGCTGTCCCAGGACATGCTTCTGCCGGCGCTGGTGCTCACCATGGCCGCCGGCATCGTGCTCGGCATGGGGCTGCCGACCACGCCGGCCTACATCGTCCAGGTGGCGCTGCTCGTCCCGGCCCTGGTCCGGCTCGGCGTCCAGGTCGAGGCGGCGCATCTCTTCGTCCTCTATTTCGCCGTGCTCTCGGCCATCACCCCGCCGGTCGCCATGGCCGTCTACGCCGCCAACGCGATCAGCCGCGCCGGGCTCATGGAAAGCTCCTGGGCGGCGATCAAGCTCGGGCTCACCGGCTACATCATCCCCTTCATGTTCGTCTTCGGCCCATCGCTGCTCTTGATCGGCGAGTGGCACCAGATCGCGCTCACCGCGGTCACCGCCACCATCGGCGTCACCTGCCTCGCCGGCGCCCTGCACCAGCACTTCTTCCTCGGCCCGGCCCGGCTCTGGGAGCGCGGTCTCCTCCTGGCCGCCGCCGTCGTCTTGATCAAGCCCGGCCTCTGGACGGACGCGCTCGGCCTCGCCCTCGTGGCGCTCACCGTCGCCAGCCAGATCCTGGTCAGGCCCCCGCCGGGCATCGCAACATCGGCCGAGCGCGGCCCGGGCGAATGAGCGAGCGGCCGCCCGCGGCCCCGGTCGGGCTGCCCCGGCGCCTGCTGCTCGGCGCGCTCCTCGCCATCGGTGGCGGGCTCTCCGCCTTCGTCGCCGGCGCCGTGGTCGGCGCACGGTTCCTGGTGGCGCCGGGCGCCGGTCTCGCGGGGCCCGCCGAGGTGGTCGGCTACGGCCTTCTCGCCGCCGCCGCCGCCATGCTGGCCGCCGTGCTCGTCGCGGTGTTCGCCCGATGGCGCCCGCTCCTGATCGCCACGGCGACCACCACCGTCGTGGCGCTGGCGGCGGCCGCCGGCCTGGCTTTCCTCGTGCTGCGGGCGCCGGGACCGCCACCGGCACCCCTGGAGGCGCCGGCTCCATCGCGAACGGTCACGGCCCCGGGCCAGATCACCAGCGGGGATTGACGAAGGGCGGGGTGCCCCCGGCTCGAAGGGACGGGGGCCCAGGCGCGGACACCGCCGGCCATCAGACGCGGCAGCAGCCCGACGGCAGCCGGAGGATCAACCGGGTCTTCCTGGAGCCGGCGACGCGGGCCTCACCTTGGTGGCGGCCCGGGTCAGGACCGGCCAGTAGACGACGGCGAAGCCGGCGAAGGCCAGGATCCAGGCGGTCGCCGCCAGATGCAGGAGGCCGGGCAGGTCGAGCGTCGTGCCGGCCAGAATGCGCGCCGTGACCGCCACGAGGACGGCGCCGTAGACGAGGGTCGTCGGCACGTCGGCGGTCAGCGCCCGGCCGGAATGGCCGAGGCTGGCCCGGGTCATGACGGCGAGCGTCATGAGCCCGACCCCGCCCGCGAGCCAGGCATGGATCGCCGCCACCGGCAGGATGGCCGCGGGCAGGAGGTGGGTCATCAGGACCAGAAGGAAGCCCAGCGGCACGAAGGCGTAGCCGGCGTGCAGGACGAGGACCAGGGGCTCGGCCGCGGTCCGCTCGCCGGCCCAGCGGCCGAGGCGGACGAGGTGCAGAGCACCGGCGAGCCCGGCGAGCCAGGCCGTGACCGCAAGCTCCGGTGCCGCCACCCAGAGCGCGAAAGCCGTGCCGGCGACGGCGAGGCAGGCCTGGTCGAAACGCCCGAACGGGGCCGGCAGCCGGCCGGGGCCGCGCTTGACCAGCCAGTTGCGGGTGAAGCTCGGGATGATGCGCCCGCCGATCAGCATGATCAGCATCATGATCGCCATGATGCCGAGCCTGGTGCCGTAGTAGGCGCCACCGGTCCGGGCGGCCTCGAGATGGAAGAGCGCGTTGCCGACGAGGAGCAGGCCGACCAGCGCGAGCACCGGCAGGTTGCGCTTGTTGCGGCCGGCCAGGAGCTCGCGGAGAATGACGGCGAAGACCGCCGCCAGGAACGCGAGATCGACGAGCGCGCTCAAAAGCGGGCCGAGAGCGCCGCCGAAGAGCACGGCGAGGCGCCCGGCGAGCCAGAGGAGGGCGAGGCAGAGGAGCGGCGTGCCGGTGACCGGCAGCCGGCCGGTCCAGTTCGGCACGGCGGTCAAAAGGAAGCCCGTGACGGTGGCCGGAACGAAGCCGTAGAGCAGGGAATGGACGTGCCAGTCGACGGGCTGGAGCGCGATCGGCAGGTCGATGCCGCCGGTCAGCAGCAGGATCCAGAGCAGCATCGCCAGGGCCGACCACAGGCCGGCGGCGAGGAAGAACGGGCGAAAGCCCAGGCCGAGCAACGCCGGCCCCTCATAGGCGCGGATTCGCTGGGCAGTGGTGGCACTCATGCGGTCTTCCTGAATCGCTGCTCGGGATTGCGGATGGCACTCCACTTCCTTTAAACGGTATTTTCAATGCCGATTTGGGGCGGAGCGGCGATGCGTCTCACTGCGTTCACCGATTTCGGCCTGCGGGTCCTGATGCGGCTCGCCGGCTCGCCGGAGCGCGTGGTGACCACCGAGGCTCTGGCGGGCGAGCTCGCCGTCTCGCGCCACCATCTGACCAAGGTGGTGCGGGCGCTGGCCGCGGCCGGCTATGTCAGCACCGCCCGGGGCGCCGGCGGCGGCTTTCGCCTCGCCCGCCCGGCCACCGCCATCACCGTTGGCGCCGTCGTTCGCCAGCTCGAGGGGCGCCACGCCCTGGTCGAGTGCTTTCGCGCCGATGGCGGCACCTGCTCCTTGACGCCGGGCTGCCGGCTCAAGAGCCATCTGACACGCGCCCGGGAAGCCTTCCTCGCCGAGCTCGACAAGGTGGCCATCGCCGATTGCGCCTGGCCACCAGCGCCGGCACCAGCGCCGGCATCGCTCGAGGCCGAGGCATCATGACGGGCTGGACGGAATATGGCCTGGCGATCCTGATCTTCCTCGCCGCCCATGCCATCCCGCCACGCACCGGCATCCGTGCCCGGCTGACCGGCCCGCTCGGCGAGCGGGGCTACCTGGTGCTCTACTCCCTGATCTCGCTCCTGCTGCTCTACTGGCTGCTGACCGCTGCCGGGCGCGCACCCTACGTGGCGCTCTGGAGCCAGGCGCCCTGGCAGCTCTGGGTCCCCAACCTGGTGATGCCGCTGGCTCTCCTCCTCGCCGTGTGCGGCACGGGCGTGGCCAATCCCTTCTCGCTCGGCGGCAGCGGTGGGCTCGCCTTCGATCCCGAGCGGCCCGGCATCACGGCGCTCACCCGCCACCCGCTGCTGCTCGCCATGGCGCTCTGGGCCGCGGCGCACATCGTGCCGAACGGCGATCTCGCCCACGTCGTCCTCTTCGGCGGCCTCGGCGTTCTGGCCGGCCTCGGCATGGTGCTGCTCGACCGGCGCCATCGGCGCCTCTGGGGCGAGCGGCGCTGGCAGGCGCTCGCCGCGAGGACGGCCTTCCTGCCGGGCGGCGCACCCCTGCCGGCGCTCGGCCAGGTCTTTCCACCCGGCCGGCTGGCGCTCGCCGTCCTGATCTGGGCGGCCGTGCTCCTCGTTCATCCAGCGCTCTTCGGCGTGTCGCCGCTGCCGGTGCTCTGAGTCTACGCGGGCCCGGTCAGGGTCACGTCGAGATTGCGCAGGAGCCCGTCGGCGAGGCCGTAGATCCAGCCGTGGATGGCCAGCTGCTGGCCCTGCGCCCAGGCGTCGCGGATGATGGTCGTGGCCGCCACGTCCTGGACCCGGTCCTGGACGTTGAGCTCGCAGAGCGCGTTGATCCGGTCCTCCAGATTGCCGATCCCGTCGATCCGTTCTGCATTCCGCAGATAGGTGCGGCGCACCGGCTCGAGCCAGTGTTCGACAACGCCGTTGCGCTCGTCGAGCAGCGTCGCGCGGACGCCGCCGCAGCCGTAATGGCCGCAGACGATGACGTGCCGCACCTTGAGCACGGCGACGGCGAAGGAGAGGACGGAGAGGAAATTGATGTCGGAGGGCGGCGCCAGATTGGCGACGTTGCGGTGGACGAAGAGCTCGCCCGGATCGAGCCCGACGATCTCGTTGGCCGGCACCCGGCTGTCGGCGCAGCCGATCCAGAGATATTCGGGGCGCTGCTGCCGGGCGAGGCGCGGGAAGAAATCCGGATCGCGCTCCTGCCGCGCGATCGACCAGG
>CAYMTA010000038.1:0-38988 GCA_964393275.1 uncultured Geminicoccaceae bacterium
CCCTTGTGGCCGTCGGAATTGGCGACGATGCCGACCCGGTAGCCGGCGTCGAAGGCGTCGTGGACCAGCCATTCGAAGGTGCCCCAGGAGGAATGCACCTCGACCGATTTCTCGAAGCGGCCGTCATGCGCCTGAATGATGTCGGCGTAGCGGCCGCCGCAATGGGCGAAGCCGACCACGTCCCATTCGCCGGCGCGAGCGAACGCCGCGAAGAGCTCGGCCGCGGTGGTGCAGTCGGTCTCGAGGTCGCTTCGGTCCTCGATCAGCGCGTGCGAGGAGCGGCGGATCGTGCGGCCCTCCTCGGGGAAGTAGACGTTGCGGTCGCCACCCAAGGCGGTGTTGCCGGACCATTCGTAGCCGGGGAGCGCCACGAAGCGGCCGGGCTCGTCGAAGCTGGCGGTGATCCGGTTGAGCTCGGCCCAGAAGCCTTTCGTGATCTGGAAGTCGTTGCCCTGGTGGCCGCAGGCATCGACGAAGGCGAGGTCGCGGGCGAAGCGGAAATAGGCGTCGGCGCTGTTGTTGCCGATGGTCTCCTCGGATTGGCCGTGCAGGTCGCCCCAATAGTGCAGGAAGGCCGGAACGGTCTCGAGGCGGATCGGGTTGCTGCGCCAGCATTTGCCGGCGCTGTCGGTGAGCATGACATGGCCCTCGCCTTCGGCCGTGCCGGTGAGGCCTTCGACCTCGATCGCCCGCTGCCCGGGTTTCAGGGTCACCTCTGTCGGTGCCCCGGCGATCGGCCCGAAGACTGCGACGGCGAGCGTCTCGTCGCAGCGGTCGGACGGGTTGCCCCAGCGGTCCTCGCCCTTGATCTTGAGGGAGAACGTCTGGCCGACGGCTCTCAGTGTCGGAATCACGGCGACGTAGCGGGCAGGCGGGCCAGGGACAATTCGGATCACAGGCTGGACCGGCAGGGTCTGGAAGTTGAAGGTGGCGATCGGGTCGGCGAGCACGCGGAACTCGAAGCTGTCCTCGCAGAAGGTCTGGAGGCGCAGGCCGGGCGAGCCACCTCTTCGGTCGCCGAAGCGGATGGTGATGCGGTCGCCGGGCTCGAGATAGCCCTTGACCACCTTGATCCACAAGGTCCGGTCCCAGGGGCGGATATTGCCCTTGGGGTCGAAGCGGGTCTCGAGCACGGCGCCGTTGGAGGCCTCGATGGTGGTGTAGCCCGGTGCCTTGGAATCGTTGGATTGCGGGTTGCTCTGGTCCGAGGCGAAGCGGAAGCAGATGCGGAGCGAGCCCGAATCGTCGATGCCGTAGCGGCCGGCCGTGTAGGTCAGGGTGAAGCTCTGGAAGGAGCCCGCCTCGAAGTCGCCGGTGGGCTCCAGCTCGGCCGTGCCGAGCCGTGCCGGATCGATCGGCTCGCGCAGCGCGCCATTGTCCATGCCCATGGTCCAGGGCGGTGTCGTCGCCATCGTCGGCGCTCCTTCTGGCTCAGCCGACGGTGACGCGGCCGGCTTCGGGCTCCACCTTCACCCGCTCGCCCGTCTTGATGAGGGTGGTGATGTCGCCCTCCTCGAAGCGGTCGCAGATCGCCATGTCGGCGAGGGCCGCACCCTGCGCCAGGATCGGGTTGAAGCGGTTGAAGAGGATGGCCACGGGTGCCATGCCGCGGGCCGCCATCTCGTGCAGCATCCAGGCCGAGGCGACGCCGCCCTTGGCGGTGTTCACGACCAGCACCTTGCCGACATAGCTCTGGCCGAAGAGCCTGTGCCGCGGCCGGGAGAAGATGCCCCGGATGCGGTCGAGGTCGTAGCGGGCCGAGAAATTGTCGTCGGTGACGAGGGCCTCGCCCGAGGCGACGGGGCCGACGCCGACATGGCAGCGGAGCAGGCGGGGGGCGCTCATGGCGTGCGCCCCGATACGGCCGCGTCGACGCAGGCTTCCATGCTCATCAGCGACGGGGCGTAGCCGTAGCCGCCCAGGATGTTGACCAGCTTCGCCGAGTTGGTCAGCAGGCGGCGCCAGCCATTGGCCTCGGCCATCTCGCGGGCGTAGCTCTGGTAGAAGCACATGCCGCGCAGCACGAGGGCACCCGACGCCTCGATGCGCTCGGTCAGGCACATGCGGTCGGCATCGGCGGCGACGCCGGGCGAGGTGGCGACCAGCAGCGCCGTCTTTTCGTGGATGCGGCGGCCGTCGAGGAGGTCGGCCACCTGCTGCAGCTCGAAGAGCGAGAGCTGCGGGGCGGCGAAGACCACGACATCGACCTTCTCGCCGGCGCCGCCATATTCGCCGAAGAAGCCCTGAAGGTCGCCCGCGCCGATCTCCCGGGCCGGCAGCGAGGCCGGGTCGCAGACCGCGTCGAGCGTGAGGGCCTCGGGGGTGATGCCGACGAGGTGGAAGAGCGGGATCGAGCCGTAGCTCGCCATGGCCGCACCCATGTGCTTGAGCGCGTCCGAGCCGGGTGCAGCGTCGATGCCCTCGATCACCGGCACGGCCCAGTAGGAGCCGGCGGCGCGGCCGACGAGGGCGCCGAGCGCACCCCATTCGGCGAGGTCTTTGGGCCTGGAGCGCACGGCGAAGCGGTGGGTCCCGCGGCGGTTCTCGTCCAGATGCAGGCCGTAGCGCGGGGTGCGGCCGGTCAGGGCGGCGGCCAGGGCGGAGGGGCCGCCCTCGAAGTTCGACCGCGCGCCGAGCACGCTGTTGGCATAGATGACCACGCCGGTGTCGCCGTAGGCCTGATGCTCGCCGGCCACGGGCGGCATGATGGTCTGGTAGTTGATGCAGGTGTCGGTCATCAGGATGCCGAGGGCCTCGAAGGCGTCGATGGCGCGGCGCTCGAGCGCGGCCATGGCGTCGGTCTGGCCGAGCTTCCGGTAGTGGGCGAAGTCGATGCCGCGCGGGTCGGTGATGGTCGGGACCCTGACCCGCCGCTCGGCGGTGGGGGCGGCGGCGAGGCCTTCGAGAAAGGCGACGCCCGCCTCGCCCAGGCTCTCGGTGTCGGCCATGATGTGGGCCTGGCGCACCTCGACGAGATCGGCCGCGTCGAAGGCCCGGCCGACCTGCAGCATGTGCTTCATCGCCCATTGCCGGGGGGCACCCTGCTCGCGCCGCGCCATGGCCTGCTCGATGTCCGTCAGCCGCATGCGTTCCTCCCCTGCCGAGGGTGCTAGCAGCGGGCCTCGGCGGGGACAAGCGGGCTACACGGGCACCGCTTCGCGCGGCAGCTTGCGCGGGTAGGGGTCGCCCTGCTTGTAGGAGCCGGCGGCGGTGAACAGCACATCCGTGGACGAGTTGAGCGCGGTCTCGGCCGAATCCTGCAAGACACCGATGATGAAGCCGACGCTCACCACCTGCATGGCCGTCTCGTTGTCGATGCCGAACAGGCTGCAGGCCAGCGGGATCAGCAGCAGCGAGCCGCCTGCCACGCCGGAGGCGCCCGCGGCGCTGACGGCGGCGACGATGCTCAAGAGCAGGGCCATGGGGAAGCTCACGTCGATGCCCAGCGTGTTCACCGCGGTCAGCGTCATCACCGTGATGGTGATAGCGGCGCCGGCCATGTTGACCGTGGCGCCAATCGGGATGGTGACCGGGTAGGTCTCCTCGTCCAGGTTCATGCGCCGGCAGAGCTCCATGTTGACCGGGATGTTGGCGGCGGAGCTGCGCATGAAGAAGGCGGTTATGCCCGATTCCTTGAGGCAGGTGAAGACGAGCGGGTAGGGGTTCCGCCGCATGGCGAGAAAGACCAGGAGCGGATTGACGAGCAGCGCCATGGCAAGCATGCAGCCGAGCAGCAGCGCCAGCAGGTTGGCATAGCCCGCGAGCGTCTCGAAGCCGGTCTCGGCGATGGTCGAGGCGACGATGCCGAAGATGCCGATGGGCGCCAGGCGGATGACGGTCTTGACGATCTTGGTGATGGCGTCCGCCAGATCCACCATGAGGCTCTTGGTGGTGTCGCCGGCGTGGCGGAAGATCAGGCCGAGGCCGATCGCCCAGGCGAGGATGCCGATATAGTTGGCCTCGGCGAGCGCCTTGACCGGGTTGTCGACGATCTTGAGCAGGATGTTCGCCAGGACCTCGCTGAGGCTGCCGGGCGGCGTCATGCTTTCGGGGCTGATGTCCAGGTGGATGGTGACGGGGAACATGAAGGTCGCCACAACGGCGAGCAGGGCCGCGAGGAACGTGCCGACGATGTAGAGCGTCACCACCGGGCCGAGCCGTGCCTGGTTCTCCTTCTTGTGATCGGTGATGGCGGCGCAGACCAGGACGAAGACCAGGATCGGTGCCACGGCGATCAGGGCGCGGACGAAGAAATCGCCGAGCAGGGCCACCGCCATGGCGCCCTCGGGCCAGACGGCGGCGAGGACGATGCCGGCGACGAGGCCGACGATGATCTGGGTTACCAGCCGGCCTCGGAAGATGAATCTCAGCAAGAAATTCCCGTGTGCATCGTTCTGTGACATCTGAGGTTCCTCGAGAGTCCGCGATTTGTTATCGAGAGTTGCTGAGCGATCCCTGTCGCTCATCCCGCCGCGGAACGCAATCCCGCTTGTGCCCTTGTGGCCCGCGCCGCCCTTCGGCTAGTGTTTCCGGGTGACACGGGGGTGGAGGTGCCGGCGCTTGGGCGACAGCGCGCTCGAGGTAAGGATCTGGCGGGGCGGCGACGAGGGATCGTTCGCCGCCTATGCCGTGCCGGCGCGCGAGAACCAGACGGTGCTCGATGTGGTGACCGAGGTGCAGCGGCGCTTCGAGCCCACGCTCGCCTATCGCTTCTCCTGCCGGGTCGGCGTCTGCGGCTCCTGTGCCATGACCATCAACGGCACGCCGCGCTGGACCTGCCGCACCCATGTCAAGCGAGTCGCACCCGAGGGGCGGCTGACCATCGAGCCCTTGCGCAACATGAAGCGGGTGAAGGATCTCGCCTGCGACATGGACGGCTTCCTCGAGAAGTGGGCCAGGGTCGGGACCTTCGCGGGCACGGCCAGCCGCGAGGACCCGCCGGCTCTGGTCGATCCGGCGAGCCCGGCACGCCGCGAGGTCGATGCCGGCATCCAGTGCATCAACTGCGCCGTCTGCTACGCCGCCTGTGACGTGGTCGCCTGGGACCCGCATTATCTGGGGCCGGCGGCCCTCAACCGGGCCTGGACACTCTTCAACGACAGCCGGGTCGCCGACCGGGGGGCCGTGCTCGAGAGCACGCTCCAGCAGGGCGGCTGCCATGCCTGCCACAGCCATGGCGCCTGCACCGAGAGATGCCCTGTCGGGATCAGCCCGACCGCCAGCATCGCCGGGCTCAAGCGGGCCGGCCTGCTGGCGCTGCTCAAGGGCTCGGAGTCGTGAGCGAGGCCCGGCTCTTCGCGCTGCAGCGGCTGACGGCGCTGGTCATGGCGCCGCTCGTGCTCGTCCACCTGGCGGTCATCCTCTATGCGGTCGAGGGCGGCCTGACGGCGGCCGAGATCCTCGGCCGCACGCGGGGCAGCGTGGTCTGGGCCCTGTTCTACGGCACGTTCGTGGCTATGGCGGCGATCCATGCGCCGATCGGCCTGCGCAACGTGCTGCGCGAATGGACCGGAATCGGCCGGCGGCCGATCGATTGGCTGATGATCGCGTTCGGGCTCGTCCTTCTGCTGCTGGGCCTCAGGGCGGTCGTGGCCGTCGTCGGGGCCGGGCCTTGAGGCGGGGTCCGGGCTGGTGGGCGGCCATGGGGCACCGGCTCTCGGGCCTGGCGCTCGCGGCCTTCCTACCCTTGCATTTTCTCATGCTGGGCCGGGCGCTGGGCGGTGCCGAGGCGCTGGATGCCTCGCTGCGGATCGCCGAGCTGCCCTTGGTCAAGCTCGCGGAAGGCGGCCTCGTGATCGCGCTGGCGCTGCATCTCGCCTTCGGCCTGCGCGTGCTGGCGATCGAGCTTCTGGCCCGGCCGGCGGTGGACGGGCTGCGGCTGCGGCTGCTCTATGCCGGGCTCGGCGCCACGGCGCTGGTCGGGCTCGTCTTCGCCGTGAGCGTGGTCTGATGCACATCGAGCAGAGCCGCTGTGACATCCTGATCCTGGGTTCGGGCGGGGCCGGGCTCTTCGCGGCGCTGCATGCGGCCAAGGCCGACCCGGCGCTCGATATCGTGATTGCGGTGAAGGGGCTGCTCGGCAAGAGCGGCTGCACGCGGATGGTCCAGGGTGGCTACAACGTGGCGCTGGCCGCGGAGGACAGCATCGAGCGGCATTTCATGGACACCATCGTCGGCGGCAAGTGGCTGCCGCGCCAGGACCTCGCCTGGCGGCTGTGCACAGGGGCGGTGGAGCGGGTGCGCGAGCTCGAGAACGAGATCGGCTGCTTCTTCGACCGCAACCCGGATGGCACCCTGCACCAGAAGGCCTTCGCCGGGCAGAGCTTCGACCGGACCGCGCACAAGGGCGATCTCACCGGCATCGAGATCATCAATAGGTTGATGGAGCAGGTGCGCTCGCGGGCCGTGCGGCGGCTCGAGGAGCATCGGGCGATCGAGCTGATCCCGGCGGCCGACGGCTCGGGCCTCGCCGGGGTGCTGCTGATCGACATCCGCACCGGCCTCTACCATTTCGTCCAGGCCAAGGCGGTGCTGCTCGCCACCGGCGCCGGGCCGACCATGTATCTCTACCACACCCCGTCCGGCGACAAGACCTGCGACGGCCTCGCCATGGCGCTGCGCCTCGGCCTCTCGCTCCGCGACATGGAGATGGTGCAGTTCCATCCGACCGGGCTGCTCGGCGGGCCGCATACCCGCATGACCGGCACGGTGCTCGAGGAGGGCCTGCGCGGGGCCGGGGGGCATATCCTCAATGGCGACAAGGAGCGCTTCCTCGCCCGTCACGACCCGGCCGGCGAGCGGGCCACAAGGGACGTGGTCAGTCGCGGCATCTATGCCGAGATGCGCGCCGGGCGGACAACGCCGATGGGCGGGGTCTACATCTCGATGGGCCATCTGGGGGCCGAGAAGGTGGCCAGGATGTTCCCCGGCATGGTCAAGCGCTGCGCCGATTGCGGCTTCGACCTCGCCGGCGGGCTGGTCGAGGTGGTGCCGACCGCCCACTACATGATGGGCGGCGTCGAGTTCGACATCGACGGCTCGACGGCGGTGCCAGCACTCTTCGCCGCCGGCGAGGATTGCGGCGGCGTGCACGGCGCCAATCGTTTGGGCGGCAACGGGGTCGCCAACTCGACCGTCTATGGCGGCATCGCCGGCGACAGCATGGCGGCCTTCGTCGGTCGCGAGGGGGTGTGGCGCGATCCGGCGAGGAGCGCCATCGACGCCGGAATCGGCCGGGCCGAGCGGCCGTTCAGCCGGTCACCGGGCGATCTCGCCGGCTTGCGCGACCGGCTGGCGCAGACGATGTGGGACGATGTGGGGGTCATCCGCGATGCCGGCGGAATCAGCCGCGGGATCGCCGGGATCGTCGCGGCCAGGGCCGAGCTTCTGGCGCAGGGTGTCGCCGACGGCGACCGGCGCTTCAACCTGACCTGGCACGACTGGCTCAATCTCGAGAGCCTGCTCGATCTCTCCGACGTCATCGCCAAGGCGGCGCTGGCCCGGGACGACAGCCGGGGGGCGCATTTCCGCGAGGATTTCCCCGAAACCGGGGTGCTCGAGACCTCGGCCTACACGCGCATTCGCCGGGTCGGCGACGCGCTTCGGCTGGACACGGCGCCGGTCGCCTTCGACATCGTCGAGCCGGGCCAGAGCCTGATCGAGGGTGCGGTCGGCGCACCGCCGGCGCAGGCTGCCGTTGGGAGCATCGCATGATCGAGCATGGAAAGGTCGAGGCTGCCGCCTACGAGATCATGAAGAAGGCGGCGATCGACATCCCGGAGGACTACCTTTCGGGCGTCAAGGGCATGATCGACCTCGAGACTGGCGATCTCTCGAGCTTCGTTTTGAAGTCGATGGTCGAGAACTGGGAGGTGGCGACCGAGGACCGGCGGCCGATGTGCGCCGACACGGGCCTGCCCCGCTACTTCGTCAAGGTCGGCAACGAGGCCAGCGTCCAGGGCGGCTTCTGCGGCGTCGAGGAGGCGCTCAGGTCGGCGACGGCCCGGGCGACGCACGACGTGCCGCTTCGCCCCAACCGGGTGCATCCCTTGTGGCGGACCGAGCACAACAACAATGTGGGCATCAACGCGCCCGAGATCGAATGGAGCTTCGAGCCGGACGCCGACTGGATCGACGTGACCACGGTCCACAAGGGGGGGCTCTTCGGCACCGACTACCGGATGCTCTTTCCGGGCGACGGCATCGACGGCATCAAGCGCTTCCTGCTCGACACGCTGATCGCCTTCGGCAAGCGCGGCCTCGCCTGCCAGCCGGCCATCGTCGGCGTCGGGGTGGGCGGCTCGAAGGACGTCTGCATGACGCTCGGCAAGCAGGCGGCCTGCCTGCGGGTGGTGGGCGACAGGAACCCGGACCCAAAAATCGCCGATCTCGAGCAGGAGCTCAAGGAGCTCGGCAACCGGATCGGCATGGGGGCCATGGGCTTCGTCGGCTCGTCGATGGTGGTCGATTGCCATGTCGAGGTCGGCTACACCCATACGGGCGGCATGCCCGTCAGCGTGCACACCTTCTGCCTGAGCTCGCGGCGGGCGACGGCGCGGATTCACGCCGACGGGCGGACGACCTACCGCACCGACCCCCAGTGGTTCACCCCCTACATGCGTCGGGAGACGATCGGATGGCCGAGGAGCGAGGCGAGCTTCGACAGCACCGGCTGAGCCTGCCGGCGACAGCGGAGGCGATTGCCGAGCTCGAGCCCGGCAACGTGGTCTATCTGGATGGCGTGGTCTATACCGCCCGGGAAGGCGTCTACCAGAAGATCGTGGTCGAGCGGGAGGAGCTGCCGGTGGCCGACTTGGCCAAGGTCAGCAACGTCAATTTCCACTGCTCGCCGGCGGCGGCATCGGACGACCAGGGCGGCTACAAGATCGGCGGGGTGACGGCGACCGCCTCCTTCCGCTTCTCCAAGTATCTGGCCGACTGGCTCGATCTGACCGGCACCAAGATCATCATCGGCAAGGGCGGCATGGCGGCCCGGGACTACAAGGAGGTGCTCGCCCCCAGAGGCGCCATCTATCTCAGCACGGTCGGCTACGGCACGGGTGCGCTGCTCGGGCGGGGCGTGAAGGCGGTGGAATCGGTGCACTGGCTCGAGGAGCTCGGCATCGCCCAGGCCATGTGGTTCTTCCGGGTGGAGAATTTCGGACCGTTCCTGGTCGACAGCGACACGGCCGGCAACTCGCTCTTCGAGCGGCATGGCGAGCTCGTCAACAAGGGCATCGAGGCGCTCTATGCCGGGCTGAAGCCGCCGGCGCTGCGGCGCTACGGCGAGACCGACGATCGCCGGGACGAGCTCTTGTAGCCTGCCATCGCGGTCGGCTACCAATCAAGGAAAGCAAGGAGGCTAATCCATGTCGAAGATCACCCTGGGGCTGGCGCTCGCCAGTGCGGTGACCCTGAGCGCTCCGGCGCTCGCCGCCTATCCCGAGCAGCCCATCCAGCTCATCATCGCCTACGCGCCCGGCGGCGCCACCGATCTCTCCGGCCGGGCGCTGGCGACAGCGCTCGGGCCCAAGGTGCCGCAGCCGATCCTGCCGGTGAACCGGGCCGGCGCCGGCGGCGCCACGGGCACCGCCTCGGTCGCCAACGCCGAGCCCGACGGCTACACCATGGCGGTGGCACGGGTCGGCTCGCTCACCGTCAACCCGGCGATGAAGGACACGCTGCCCTACAAGCTCGACGATTTCGACTTCATCGGCGTCTACGAGATCAACCCGGCCGTCTGCGCCGTCGCCGCCGATTCGGACATCGACAGCATGGAGACGCTGGCGGCGCGGGTGAACGCGAATCCGGGCACGATCTCCTACAGCTCGGCCGGCGTCGGCTCCTTCCTGCACATCGCCGCGGCCATGTCCTTGCGCGCCTTCGGCGTCGAGAACCCGGTCGAATCGGCCATCCATCTGCCGATGAAGAGCGGCGGCGAGGGGGCGACCGCGGTGCTCGCCGGCACGGCCGACTTCATCTGCACCAACTCCTCGGCCCTTTCGAGCTTCGTCGCCAACGGCCAGCTTAGGCCGCTCATGGTGACCACGGCCGAGCCGGTGGCCGGCTTCGACGCGCCGACCGCGGCCGAGCTCGGCCATCCCGAGCTCGAGAGCGTGGTCGGCTGGTCGGGCATCGCCGGGCCCGCCGGGCTGCCGGATGAGGTCGTCGAAGCCTGGCGCGGCTGGCTCGAGGAGGCGGTCCAGGATCCGGGCTTTCTCGAGACCATGGACCGCTTCGGCTCGATCGTCGATCTGATGTCGCCCGAGGAGTCGGTCGCCTTCATCAACGAGCAGTACCGGGTCTTCCGCGAGCTCGTCGACGAGCTCGGCATGCGGATCGAATAGATCCGGGGCGGCGGCGCCGGCCGAGACCCGGCGCCGCCCTTTCGCCTGTCGCCTGAACGGACGGTCCCTTGATCGCAGCCCGCACCGACTTCTGGACTGGCATCGGCGTCCTGGCCCTCGGCTCGGCCCTGGCGCTGGTCGGTGTGCCAGAGGGCGTGGTGTCGCCCCGCAACGTGCGGATTCTCGTGCTGTCGCCGGCCTTCTGGCCGACCATCCTGGCCTGGGTCATGGCGTTCCTGGGCCTCGTCCTCGCCTTGCAGGCGTGGCGCGGCCGGAGCCTTCCGCATGAGGTCGAGGCGGCCACCGCACCCTCTCGCCCGGGCCTCGCCCGGCTCGCCGTGCTGGCGGCGGGCTCGGTCGTCTTCTGCGCCTTCGCGACGACGCTCGGCCTCGTCTGGTCGTCGATGATCGCGTTCGGCGTCGTCATGCTGCTGATCGGCATGACGCATCGTGTGGCGGCCATCGTTCTCGCCATCCTCCTGCCGCTGGCGCTCTACGCCTTCTTCGCGCATGTGGCGCTGGTGCCGATCCCCCAGGGCCTGTTCGTGAGGCTGCCTTGAGCCTCGCCGACAACCTGGCCGCCGGCTTCGCCCTGGTGGCCCACTGGGAGAGCATCCTCTACCTCGCCCTGGGCGTGCTGGTCGGCGTCGTCGCCGGCGCCATTCCGGGGCTCTCGGCGACCATGGCGGTGGCGCTGACGCTGCCCTTCACCTTCGCGCTGCCGCCGATCTACGGCATTCTCCTGCTGCTCGGCGTCTACAAGGGCGGCATCTTCGGCGGCTCGATCCCGGCGATTTTGATCAAGACGCCCGGCACGCCGGCCTCGTCGGCCACGGTGCTCGACGGCTATCCGATGGCCGAGAAGGGCGAGGCCGGAAGGGCGCTCGGCATGGCGCTCTACGCGTCGTGCATCGCCGACCTCATCTCCAACCTGAGCCTGATCCTGCTCGCCGGCTGGCTCGCCTCCTTCGCCTTGAGCTTCGGCCCGCCCGAGTTCTTCACGCTCATCCTGTTCTCGCTCACCATCATCGCCGGCGTCTCCGGCGACAGCCTGGTCAAGGGGCTGATCGGCGCCGCGGCCGGCCTGCTGCTCGCCACGATCGGCCTCGATCTGGTCTACGGCACCGACCGCTTCAGCTTCGGCGATCCCAACCTCATGGGCGGGCTGAACTTCATCGCCGTGCTGATCGGCCTCTTCGCGCTGCCCGAGATCATCGACTTCGTCTTCAAGCCCAAGGAGGAGCACCTGACGGCCCGCCAGGTCGGCGGCCGCTGGGCGACCCTCGGCGACGTCCGGCGCTGCTTCAAGACGATCATCCGGGGCAGCCTGATCGGCGTGTTCCTCGGCGCCATTCCCGGCATCGGCGGGGCGCCGGCCGCCTTTCTCTCCTATGCTGAGGCGCAGCGCAGCTCGCCCAACCGGGCCAATTTCGGCAAGGGCGAGATCGAGGGGGTGGCGGCATCGGAGGCCGGCAACAATGGTGTGTGCGGGGCGACGCTGATCCCGCTGCTCTCGCTCGGCATACCGGGCGACGTCATCACCGCGATCATCATCGGCGCCTTCATGATCCACGGGCTGCAGCCCGGGCCGATGCTCTTCGTCACCAACGCCGACATCGTCTACGCGCTCTTCATGGGCCTGATCTTGAGCTCGCTTTTGCTGCTCATCATCGGCTCGGTCGCGATCCGGGCCTTTCGCTTCGTCGCCGACGTGCCGAAATCGCTGCTCGCTCCGTCCGTCCTCGTGCTCTGCGTCTTCGGCACCTACGCGGTCAACAACACCATCTTCGACGTGGCGGTGATGTTCGCCATGGGCTGGCTCGGCTATCTGATGCGGGTGCTCGGCATCCCGGCGGCACCGCTCTTGATCGGCTTCATCCTCGGGCCTTTGCTCGAGGACAGCTTTCGCCAGGCGATGCTGATGTCCGGCGGTGCGCCCGCGATCTTCGTGCGCGGCCCGATCACCTGGACCTTCTGGGCGCTGACCGCGCTCGCCCTCTATGTCATCGTCGCCCGGATGCGCGAGTCCTGGCGGGGGTAGGGGCCATGCCCGAGAGGACGGTCGAGGAGCTTCTGGCCCACCGCTTCGGCGAGGCGCCTGCCTTGGCGCCCGAGGTCGCCGAGACGCCGCTGGCGAGGGCGCTCGCCGGGCGGGCCTCCTGCCGCGCCTTCGCGCCCCGGCCGGTCGAGCCGGCGCTGTTGCGCGGCCTCGCGGCGCTCGCCTTGTGCGCGCCCTCCAAGAGCGACCTGCAGCAGGCGGATGTCGTGATCGCCACCGATCCGGCGCTGCGCGCGGCCCTGGCGGCGACCGTGCCGGCCCAGGCCTGGGTCGCCGAAGCGCCGGCGCTGCTCGTGGTCTGCGGCAACAACCGGCGGCAGCGGCAGATCCACGCGATGCGCGGCCATGCCTTCGCCAACGACCACCTGGACGCTTTCTTCAACGCCGCCGTGGACGGGGCGATCGTGCTGGCGACGCTGGTCCTCGCGGCCGAGGCCGTCGGGCTCGGCGCCTGCCCGATCAGCGGCTTGCGCGACCGGCCGGAGGAGGTCTCGAGCCTGCTCGGCCTGCCGGATCACGTCTTTCCCGTGGCCGGGCTGGCGCTCGGCTATCCGGCCGGGACCGGCACGATCTCGCCGCGCCTGCCGCTCGCGGTCACGGTGCACGAGAACCGCTGGTCGGAGGCCGATTCGGAGGAGGAGATGCGCGCCTACGACGCCCGGCGCCGCGAGCTGCAACCGTATGCCCGGCAGCGCGGCGAGGGCGGCTTCGGCCGGGCCAGCGAGTACGGCTGGCTGGAGGACAAGGCCCGGCAATACGCGGAGCCGCAGCGCGCCGATTTCGGTGCCTTCGTGCGCCGGCGCGGCTTCAGGCTGGATTGATGCCGGGCTAGGGCGCCGTGCCGCGCAGCCGGGCGCCTCGGCGGCGGAGATGCTCGACGGTGGCGAGGAGGGTCGTCGAGAGGATCAGCAGGAGGACAGCCACGGCGGCGATCGCCGGGCTGACATATTCGCGCACTCCGGAGAAGATCTGGCGCGGCAGCGTGCGCTGGTCGGGGGCGGCGAGGAAGAGGGCGACGACGATCTCGTCGAAGCTGGTGGCGAAGGCGAAGAGTCCGCCCGTGGCGACGCCGGGCAGGATCAGGGGCAGCATGACACGGCGAAAGGCGGTGAGCGGCGAGGCGCCGAGCCCGGCGGCGGCGCGCATCAGGCAGGGATCGAAGTTCTCGAGGGCGGCGGCGACGGTGATGACGACGAAGGGAGCGCCCAGCATGGCGTGGGCCAGGATCAGCCCCGGATAGGTGCCGACGAGGCCGATCTGGACGAAGAAGAAGTAGACGGCGACCGCGGTGATCACGATCGGCACGATCATCGGCGACAGCACCAGCATCATGATCAGGCGCTTGCCCCGAAAGCTGGCGCCGACGAGGCCGAGGGCGGCCGGCACGCCGACGGCGAGCGCGAGCAGCGTGGCGAAGCAGCCGATGAAGAGGCTGTTGCCGGCGGCGTCCCGCCAGGCCTGGCTGTTCAGCACCTCGACATACCATTGGGTGGACCAGCCCGGCATCGGGAAGACGAGCTGCGAGCCGGCGGTGAACGACATCGGCACGACGACGAGGATGGGGACCATGAGGAAGACCAGCACGAGGCCCGTTATCACATGGCCCAGCCAATGCCAGCCGCGTTCCTCGAGACGGCGGCGCAGGGTCGCCATCAGTGGCCGACCAGGCGCGTCGCGGCGAGCAGCCGGCCGAGCACCGCCACGGCGAGCAGCGTCGCCAGGAGGAGGAGGCTGCCGAGGGCGGCCGCCATGCCCCAGTTGCCGGCCTCGTTGAGCTGGTAGGTGACGAACCAGCTCAGCATCTGGTCGCCCGGCCCGCCGACCAGGGCCGGCGTGATGTAGTAGCCGAGCGACATGATGAAGACGATCAGCGCACCGGCGCCGACGCCGGGCAGCGTCTGCGGCAGCCAGACGCGCAGGAAGGCGATCCGGGGTGCGGCGCCAAGCGAGAGGGCGGCGCGCACCTGCTCGGGCGGGATGGTCCGCATGACCGCGTAGAGCGGCAGGATCATGAAGGGCAGCTGCACATGCACCATGGCGGTCAGCGTGCCGCTGCGGTTGAAGATGAGCTGGAGCGGCTCGGCGATCAGGCCGAGCGCCTGGAGGAGTCCGTTGATCGGGCCGTTGCCCTGCAGGAGGATCACCCAGGCGGTGGTCCGGACCAGAAGCGAGGTCCAGAACGGCAGCAGCACCGCGATCAGGAGGAGATTGGCCGTGCGCCGGGGCAGGACCGAGAGCACGGCGGCGGTCGGGTAGCCCAGGAGCAGGCAGAGGGCGGTGACCTGGAAGGCGATGACGAAGGTCCGCACGAGCAGCGCCCGGTAGAGCGCCATTTCGGGCGGAACCGCCGCGACGTGGCCCTCGTCGTCGAGCTGCAGGTCGACGGTGGCGAGCAGGTTCGATGGGGTCAGGGCGCCCGATTCGTTGCGGAGCGCCGTCCACCAGGCGGGCTCGCCCCACTTGCCGTCGATGGCGACGAGCGTGTCCCGCCACGTCCCTTCCGGCTCTTCGGGCAGCTTGTTGGCGGTCTTCAGGACGAGGCTGCGATAGCCGACGCGGGCGGCGTTGAGGCGCTTGCCGAGGAGGGCCGCCCGGCCGCCCTCCCGGGCGTCGCGGAGATCATGGGCCAGGGCCGCGAAGACTGGCTCAGGCGGCACGCCGTCCCTGTCCCAGTCCACGATCAGCGTCACGGTGCGCGGCAGCGTCGCCGGCACAATGGTGTTGTCGACCGCGCGCCAGAGGAAGAGCAGGATCGGCCCGGTGAAGGTCACCAGCACGAGGAGCAGCAGGGGCAGGAGCAGGAAGAAGCGGTGCCGGAGCTCGCGACGCCGCTCGCTGGCGAAGGCCCGCCCGATGGGCTTCGGCTCATGGCGTGGCATGTGATCACTGGCCATGTTACATCACGGCTCCGAGGTCGCGCGCCGGTTCAACGGGAGAGAAGCTTGGCCCACGAGAGGACGACACGTCCGATGGCGGACACCGGGGGCCAGCCGGCCGGCTCGTTCCCGGTCCAGCGGCTGCAACGTGCCACGCTCAACGACGAGGTCTACCAGGAGCTGCGACGGGCGATCATGTCCGGTGCGATCGAGCCCGGCTCGACCATGACCATCCGCGGGCTCGCCGCCGCCTTCGGCATCAGCCTGATGCCGGTGCGCCAGGCCCTGAACCGGCTGGTCGCCGAGCATGTGCTGGTTCTCTTGCCCAATCGGTCGGTGGCGCTGCCGCGCATTGATGCCGAGCGGTTTCGCGAGATCACCCGCATTCGGGTGGCGCTCGAGGGGCTCGCCGCCGAGGAGGCGGTGGCGCATGTGGATGACGCCCTGATCGCGCGGATGGAGGCGGCCAACGCGGCGACCGAGGCCTGCGGTGTGGCGAGCGAGGCCCTGGCGCTGAACCGCGAGTTCCATTTCACGCTCTACGCCGCATCGGCCATGCCGACCCTGGTCGCCATGATCGAGGCCACCTGGTTGCAGGTCGGTCCCCTGCTGCACGCACCGCTCCGCCGGCTGATGGAGGGGCCGGCACCCCATCCCCTGCCGGCGCATCGCCGGGTCCTGGACGGCCTTCGCACCCGTGACCCGGCAGCCGTCAGGGCGGCGATCAGGGCCGATCTCGAGGAGGCCGCGGTCGACATCGCCGCCACGCTCGACTGACGCCGAGGGCCCGGTCGGCGAGACGCCCCTTGGATCACAGGCTCGCCCCGGCCGAACGGCCCCGGCCTTTCCCGCCGCCTGCCGCCAACCGCCGCCTACTGGCTGGCCCAGGCGTTGAAGCGCTCGGTCAGGGCAGCCTGCCGGTCGACCCAGAAGTCGTCGCTGTAGACCATGGCCCATTTCTGCCGCTCGGGCGTCGTCGGCAGTTCGGCCTTCACCTCGTCGGACATCAGCGCGTAGGCCTCCTTCGAGGGCACCCCGTAGCTCAGATGCTTGACCAGCTCGGCCTGGGTCTCGGGCCGGCTGTAGAACTCGAGCATCCTGGCGGCAGGGCCCGGGTTCGGGCCACCCGCGATCTGCACCCAGTAGTCCGTGCCGACCCAGAAGCCGGCGGGCCAGGCGATGACGAGGTTGCGGTTGTTGTCGCGCGAAGCACCGGTGACCCTGGCATTGAAGTTGACCGCCATGACGACGTCGCCGGCCATCAGACGCTGCATGCCATCGGCGGGGCTCTCGGACCAGAGGAGCTCCGGCTTGATCTCGTCGAGCCTGGCGAAGGCGCGATCGACACCCTCGGGCGTGCCGAGCACGTCGTAGATCTGGTCCCCCGGCACGCCGTCGGCGACCAGCGCTATCTCGAGCATGATGCGGGCGTCCTTGTAGGCGCCGCGCTTGCCCGGGAACTTTTGCAGATCGAAGTAGTCCTGCCAGCTCGTCGGGCCCGGATCGAGCTTGTCGGCGTCGTAGGCCAGGACCGTCGCCCAGACGTCCGAGGCGATGCCGCAATCATGGGCGGCGTAGACGAGCTGGTTGTCGCGGCCGCCGAGCGCATCCCAGTCGAGCTTGACGAAGGCTCCCTCGTCGCAGCCCTCGATCACCTGCGGGCTCTCGAAGGCGGCAAGGTCCCAGGTGATCCGGCCTGCCTCGATCTGCGCCGTGAGCTTGGCGTACTCGCCGCCGAACTCCTCCTCGACGACCTTGATGCCGGTCTCCTTGGCGAACGGCTCGAAGAGGGCGATGCGATAGGCATCCTGCCACACGCCACCCCAGCCGACGACGATGACCTGCTCCTCGGCCGCCGCGGCCCCGGCCATGAGAAACGCGGCCACGCCACCCAGCACGGCCCGCCTGATCGCTCTATGCATCGAAGCCTCCCCTTGCCCCTGGATGGGCGTTCCACAGTTTGTGATCACATGCTATGGCACGTCAGGCCGCGATGCAAGCACGGGCAAGCTGCGATGCAAGCAAGGGAGGTGGGAGGATGGCGACGCCACGGAAAGTGATCGTCACCTGCGCGGTGACGGGCTCGGTGCACACGCCCTCGATGTCGCCGCATCTGCCGATCACGCCGGACGAGATCGCAAAGGCCTCGATCGAGGCGGCCGAGGCCGGTGCTTCCATCATCCACCTGCACGCCCGCGATCCGAAGGACGGCCGGCCGACGCCCTCGGCCGACGTCTTCATGCAGTTCCTGCCGCGGATCAAGCAGAGCACCGAAGCCGTCATCAACATCACGACGGGCGGCTCGCTCGGCATGTCGATGGAGGATCGTCTCGCGGCCCCGCTCAGGGCGAAGCCCGAGCTCTGCTCGCTGAACATGGGCTCCATGAATTTCGGCATCTACAAGGTCGCGGACAAGATCAAGGAGTGGCGGCACGACTGGGAGAAGCCCTATGTCGAGAAGACGCGCGATGTCATCGTCTCCAACACCTTCGCCCAGATCGAGCGCTTCATTCGCGAGCTCGGCCATGGCCACGGCACGCGCTTCGAGTGCGAATGCTACGACATCAGCCACCTCTACACGTTGGCCGAGTTCGTCGACCAGAAGCTGCTCGAGCCGCCCTTCTTCATCCAGACGATCTTCGGCATCCTGGGCGGCATCGGCCCCGATCCGGAAGATCTGATGCACGCGCGGCGGACCTGCGATCGCCTGTTCGGCCGCGACAGCTACCAGTGGTCGATCCTCGCCGCCGGGCGCCACCAGATGCGGCTCGGCACCATCGGCGCCGCCATGGGCAGCAACGTCCGGGTAGGGCTCGAGGACAGCATCTATCTCGGCCCCGGCCGGCTGGCGAGGAGCAATGCCGAGCAGGTGCGCAAGATCCGCGCCATCATCGAGACCCTCGACATGGAGGTCGCGACCCCGGCCGAGGCCCGGGCCATGCTGGCGCTGAAGGGCGGCGACCGGGTGGGGTTTTGATGCCAAACGGGGTTCTGATGAAGGAGAAGGCGACCGCCGCCATCGGGCCGGGCGCTGGTCTGCCCGAGCGCGCCGACGTCGTCGTCATCGGCGCCGGCGTGGTGGGGGCGAGCGTCGCCTGGCATCTGGCGAAGGCCGGCTCAGGCGACGTGGTGCTGCTCGAGCGCTCGCGGATCGGCTCCGGCACCACCTGGCACGCCGCCGGCAACATGGAGACCTGGCGCGCCGATCCCCTACTCGGCGACATGGTCGACTACACCGTGCGGCTGTTTCCGGAGCTGGAGCGGCAGAGCGGCGTCGCCTTCGGCTGGCGGCAGACGGGGCGGGTGCATTTCACGGCCGATTGCGCGGTCATGGAGAGCTACCACGCCGTGCCGGCGCGCGCCCGGGCGCGGGGCGTCGACGTCCATTTGCTCGAGGCGAAGGAGGTCGGCGAGAAGCTGCCAATTCTTTCCACCGACGGCATCCTCGGCGGCCTCTGGACCCCCAATGACGGCCGGGTGGACCCGACCAACCTCGCCACCGCCTATGCGCGCGGCGCCACGAAGCGCGGCGTGCGGCTGGTCGAGGACGTGCCGGTCACTCGTATTCTGGTCGAGGGTGGCCGGGTCGCCGGCGTGGAGACCGCGCAGGGTGTCGTTCGCTGCGCGGCCGTGGTCCTGGCCGGCGGCCTCTGGTCGACCTCGATCGCCAGGAGCTGCGGGGTGGCCCTGCCGCTGGTCGGCGTGCAGCATTTCTATCTCTTGACCAAGGCCATCCCGGGCCTGTCGCGCGATCTGCCGCTCTTCCTCTCCTATGACGAGCTGCTCTACGGCCGCGAGGACGTGGGCGGCCTGCTGCTCGGGGTGTTCGACCGCCATGCCATCCCGGTCGAGGTGGAGGACCTGCCGGGAGAGTTCTCGTTCGCGCTCCTGGACGAGGACTGGGAGCAGATCGCGCCCAATCTCGAGATCCTGCAGCGGCGATTCCCGCTTCTGGCCACGACCGGGATCAGGACCCTGGTGAATGGCCCGGAGAGCTTCACCCCCGACGGCAACATGCTGCTCGGCGAGCTCGACGAGCCGCAGGGCCTGCATCTCGCCTGCGGCATGAACTCGAACGGTATTGCGCTCGCTGCCGGCGTCGGGCTGCTCACGGCCGAGCGGGTGCTGGGCCTGGCGCCGTCACTCGATGCGACCCGGCTCGACCCCTGCCGGTTCGCCGGCTTCCAGGGCGGCCGCCGCTACCGCCACGCGCGGATGAGCGAGATCCCGACCGCGGTCTGCATCGGCGAGGACGCGGCCTCGCCCGTGCGCGGCATCCGCCGCTCGCCGCTGCACGCGCGGCACGTCGCGGACGGCGCCGTCTTCCAAGCCGTGGCCGGGCACGAGCGGCCCCTTTGGTTCGCCGCCAACGGCACGCTGGAAGCCGAGCTCGTCGCCGCCCGCGAGGCCGTGGTCCGGGTCGACCGCTCGGCCGACGCGAAGCTGATGCTGACCGGCCCGGATGCCACGGCGATGCTCGGGCGGCTCAGCGGTGCCGTGGGCCTGGACGCTGACGACGCGGCGGTGCTGGCACCCATGCTGGACGAGCGTGACGGTGTCGTCGCCTGCCCGTTCGCCGTGCGCCTCGACGAGACGAGCTGGCTGCTGCTGACCGAGCCGGACGGGCTCGGCTGGCTGCGCCGGGCGGTGCGGAGGCTGGCATCGGAGCAGGTGGCCGTGGTCGATGTCGGCGCGCAATGGGCGGCGCTCGATCTCCTTGGCCCCGCCGCCGCAGCGCTGATCCAGCGAATCGGCGACGGCGCGCCCTTGCCTGCGCCGGGGCGGATGCGGACGGCCGGGCTCGCCCTCGGCGAGGGCGTCATCACCCGGCTGGCCGACATGCACTGGCGGCTGCTGGCGCCGTCCGACATGGCGGCGCATCTCGACGCGGCGCTCTTTCGCGAGAGGCATGACCTGGGCCTGAGGCCCGCCGGTCATCTGGTCGACGAGACGTTGCGGATCCTGGCGGGGCGGCCGCGCGCCGGGGCCGACGCCACCCCGGTCCACGGTGCGGTGGCGGCCGGGCTGGCCGACCGCCTGGAGCTCGGGCGCGATTTCGTCGGGCGGGCTGCCGTGGTCGACGCCGAGGCTTCGCCGCCCCGCGTGCGGCTGGTGCGGGCGAGCGCCGAGGCCGGGGCGATCGAGCCGCTCGAGCCGGTGCTGCGCCAGGGGCGGAACGTCGGCTGGATCAGCTCGGCCGGCCTCGTGGTCGATGGTCGGGTGCCGGTCCTGGCGCTGGTCGAGGGGGAGCTGGACGGGCTGGAGACACTGGCGGCCGGCAGTCGCGTGCCGTTGCGCGTCGATCAACCCGCCGGCCGATCCAGAACCGAGGATTGACGCCGAGCGTCGCAAGTGGCGTCGATCCGTGCGAAACCTGCGGCGGAGACGACATGGCGGCAGGGAAGGCAGGAATCATGCTCAAATTCTACTACAATACGGGTCCCAACCCGATCAAGGTGGCGCTCTTCCTGGAGGAGGCCGGGCTCGACTACGAGGCGGTGGCGGTCGATACGCGGCGCGGCGACCAGCACCGGCCCGAATATCTGGCGATCAACCCCAACGCCAAGGCACCATCGCTGATCGACGGCGATGTCGTCGTTTTCGACAGCAACGCCATCCTCCTCTATCTCGCCGAGAAGACCGGCAAGTTCCTGCCTGAGAACACGCCGGTCACCCGCGGCGAGCTCCTTTCCTGGCTGATGTTCGTCGCCACCGGTGTTGGCCCCTACTCGGGACAGGCCGTGCATTTCCGCCACTTCGCGCCCGGCTCCGACACTTACGCGAAGGAGCGCTACGCCTTCGAGGCGCGGCGGCACTGGAAGATCATCGACGACCGGCTGGCCGATCGTGCCTACATGCTGGGCGACGGCTACACCATCGTCGACATGTCCGTCTGGGGCTGGGCGACGCGCATTCCCTTCATGCTCGGCGATGGGGCAATGGCCGAGTTCCCGCATCTCGGCCGGCTGGTGGACGAGATCGGCGCCAGGCCTGCCGCCAGGCGGGCGCTGGCGATCGGCGAGCGGCACAAGTTCAAGGCGGAGCTCGACGACGAGGCGATCAGGAACCTCTACCCGCATCTCCATGCGGTGAAGGCGAAATCGGGCACCTGAAGGAAAGGTGGTGCTTCGCTCCGCACCTGGTCGAGGTTGCGTCAGCCTCGGCCCGCGCTCTCGTCCACGACACGCCGCTCGACCGGCACGACCACCTCGTTGCGCCGGAGGAAGGGCAGGGTCCAGGGCGGGTCGTAGAACCAGCCGACCGGTGGCCCGATCGGTGTCCAGCCGGTGGACGCCAGATTCTCGACCAGGGCCGCCTTGCGGCGGGCGAGGCCGGGCTCGGTCCACCAGCCGGTGAAGCGTTGCACCGCGACATCCTGGGCAGCGACCGGTGCCAGCCGCACGGCGGGGTCGGTCGGTTGCGGCGCCGTCTCCAGCTCGAGGCCGCTCGGCAGGAAGAAGCGCATGACGAGGCCATCCGCCGTGGCCGCCGTCTCGACTGGGGCGGTCATCGCGATCTCGCGGCCGGCCGGCTGCTCTTCCACCAGTGCCGTCATGGCGATCTTCTCCCCGCCGCTGTTGGCGCCCGAGATGTAGGCGAAGAGGAGCCTGAAGGCGCGGCGCTGGGCGTCCGACCCGGACCCCTCGACCTCGGCCTCGGCGGCGAGGCGGGGCGCGTAGTGGCGGATCCCGATCCCGTTCTCCAGCACCTGGACGGTCTCGAAGGACGGCTCGTCGACGCTGCGCACGCCGAGGACGGTGCAGCCGGCGAGCAGGATGGGCAGCAGGATGGCGGTGTGCTTCATGCTCCTTCTACGCTGGTCGCGGGCGTTTGGATCTCACCTGCGGCGAGCCCTCGGGTGGGTAGTCGAGCGTGCTGGCGAGCTCGAAGCGGTATTGCTCGTCGTGGTTGGGGAAGGGCAGGCGGTTCTCCTTGCGCCAGCGTTCGACCATGGCCTCGGCGGCCGTCGTGCGCTCGGCGTCGGCGCGGGTAGCCCGCTCGAGGTAGAGGGTCTGCGACGGCAGGGCGAAACGGGCGCCGGCGGCCTCGACGATATCGATGATGCGCAGGTAGATGTCCTCCTGGATCGCCAGGAATTCGTTGATGTCGCGCGTATGGACATAGGCGAAGATCTCGAGGTCGAGCGACGATTCGCCATACTCGACGAAGCGCACCCGAGCCGGGTCCATCGACACCTTGGGATGCCGGAGCAGAAGCTCGCGCAAGCGGACCAGCACGAGCCGGAGCTGGTCGGCCGAGGTCTCGTAGCGCAGGCCGATCCGGCTCTGCAGCAGGATCTGGTCGCGGCGGGTGAAGTTGACGATCTCCATCTGGCAGAACTCGGCGTTCGGCAAGGAGATCAGCGTCCGGTCGATGCCGCGGATTCGGACCGACCTCAGGCCGACCGCCTCCACCGTGCCCATCTTGTCGCCGAACCGGCAGAACTCGCCGACCTTCACGGCCTTGTCGGCGAAGAGCACGAAGCCGCCGATGACGTTCTCCAGCGTCGGCCGCACGGCCAGCGCCACGGCGAGGCCGCCGACGCCGAGCCCCGCGAGCATCGGCGCCACCGGCAGGCCGAGGTTCTCCGCCATGATCGCCAGCACATAGATTCCGGCGACGACGCTCGTCAGCCTGAAGAGCAGCCGCACGAGCTGCGTGTCGAGGCTGGCGACGCCGAGATCGCGCATGTGAATGAGGACTGCCGCAGCGCTGTCCAGGACCTGGAAGATCAGCCAGGCGAAGGCCAGATGGCCGATGATCGTCGTGAGCGTCACGATCACGGCCCGGGGGATGCCAATCAGCCGGATCACCTCGATCGCGACATAGTGGACGGCGACGGTCAGCGACAGTGTCAGGAGGGGCAGCACCAGGCCCCACCAGTGGTCGTGCCGGCCAGACGTGTCCAGGCGGCGTCCGGCGGCGACGAGCCGGTAGCCCAGGGCCTCGACGGCGAATGCCAGGAGGGCCAGGGCAATCAGCATGGTCCATTTCCAGATCGGCAGCTCGCCGAGCATGATGAACCAGAAGTTGGGCAGGCCCTGGATGAACGTGGTGAAAGCCGGCGGCGCCTCGAGGCCGGGTCCGAGGCGAAAGCGCTCGGCGATACCATAGTAGGTGCCCAGGTCGCCGGTCGCCGGCAGATCCTCGACCCGGTGGAAGAATTCCGGGATCCGGCTGACCGTTTCCTCGGTGAACCGGAACTCGGCATGGCCGGCCGGCTCGTCCGCTGGCGTGGCGAGGGTGATCTCGGTGCCGGGCACGGTCCAGCTATGCAGGTCCAGCGTCGCCACCTGCGCGGCATCCGGAATCTCGGCGGGCCGCGGCAGGTCGATCCGGGCGAGCACCTCGAGCAGCATGATGGCCGTCTCGGTCGCCGCGACGAAGCTCGTTTCACCGGTGACGGGTGGGCCTTCGAACGTCGCGAAGGCACGCATGGCATGTTCGCGCACGGCAGCACTGTCGCCGGCCGTGTAGCTCTTGATGGCGGCCCTCGCCTCGATGGTGAAGGTGGCGAGCGTCGCCCGGGGGCTCGAGAGATCCGGCGGATCGAGCGGGCCCGGGGTGCCGACCGCGGCATCGAGCGACATGGCACCGATCGGCCAGCCGAGCCCGAGCGTCAGGAGCAGGGCCAGAATGCCGAGCATCCGGCCGAGCACGCCGGCCCGCATCGACCTCGTCTTCATGCCATCACTTTCCGAGATTGGATTGGCGATCAGGATGGCGGCAGAGCCGTTCCAGAGGCAACCCTTCTGGGCGACGGCCTAACGTCGCGTTCAGCGGCCGAGCCGGTAGACCCGCCGCGCCGTCTCGCGAAAGAGCTGGTGCTGCTCCGATTCGCTGGTGCCGCGCATCACCTCGTCGATGATGGCGACCCAGGCGGGATAGGGGTGGGTGAGCTCGGAGACGGTCCAGTCGCTGCCGTACATGAGGCGCTCGAAGCCGAAGCAGTCGATGGCGTGGCGGAGATAGGGGAGGATTTCGTCCTTCGTCCAGTGGGCATGATCCGCCTCGGTGATCACGCCCGAGACCTTGCAGACGACATTGGGCAGCCGGCCGAGCTCGGCCATGAGATCGGCCCAGGGCTGCCACATGCCGTGCTTGATGCCGGGCTTGCCCAGATGGTCGAGGACGAAGCCGACCTCCGGGCAGCGCTTGGCGAGCTCGACCGCGAAGGGCAGGCACCAGTGCTTGACGCAGATGTCGAAGACGAGGTCGTGCCTCGGCAGGAGCTTCAGGGCGGCGAGGAAGCCCGGCTCGAGGCAGAAGCGCGGGTCGAGCTCGATCTCGATCAGCCGCCGGATGCCGCGCAGGGTCGAATGCTGCAGGAGCTTCTCGAGATCGCCCTTGACCGCGTCGGGCACCTGCTCCAGCGGCAGGTGCGCGATCATGCCCTGCAGCCGCGGGTCCTGGTCCGCGAGGTGCTGGACCCAGGCCGCCTCCTCGAGGTGCAGCCCCGGCCCGACCCAGACCTCGGCGAAGACCAGGGCCTCGACCTCGACCGGTCCGCGGGCCGCGTCGAAATCGGCGAGCCCATAGCTCCGGTTGATCCGCGGCACGTTGGCGAGCCACGGATAAGCGAGCTTCTCCACGTCGTAGAGATGGACGTGGCTGTCGACGATGGGAAAGTCCGGCATGGCGTTGCCTCCTCCTGGCCCGGCCCGGCCCGTGCCGGGTTTTGCCGCCTGCGGTAGCCCCGCTTCGGCGCCGTCGCAAGCCTCGATGGCAGGATCAGGCGGGCCGTGCGGGTTCGGTCGCCGACCCCGTGGCACCGCGATGGGGGAAGATCCGGCGCAAGGTGACGTAGAGCACCGGGGTCAGGAACAGGCCGAAGAAGGTGACGCCGAGCATGCCGGAGAAGACCGCGGTGCCGAGCGCCTGGCGCATCTCGGCGCCAGGGCCGGTGGCGAGGGCCAGGGGCACGACGCCAAGGATGAAGGCGAAGGCGGTCATCAGGATCGGCCGCAGGCGCGTGCGGCAGGCATCGACCACCGCCTCGACCAGGCTCTGGCCGGCGTCCTGGTTCTGCCTCGCGAACTCGACGATCAGGATGGCGTTCTTGGCGGCGAGGCCGACGAGGACGATGAGGCCGACCTGGGTCAGGATGTTGTTGTCCATGCTGCGCAGATCGACGCCGATGAGCGCCGCCAGGATGCTCAAGGGCACGATCAGGATGATCGCGAGCGGCAGGACCCAGCTCTCGTACTGCGCCGCCAGGACGAGGAAGGCGAACAGCACCGAAAGCGCGAAGATGTAGAGGGCGCTGCTGCCCTGCGAGCGTTCCTGAAGCGCCAGCTCGGTCCACTCGAAGCCGACGCCGGGCGGCGAGACCTCGGCCGCCAGCGCCTCCATCCGGTCGAGCGCGCTGCCGGTCGAGACACCCGGCGCGGCGCTGCCCTGGACCGGGACCGAGACCAGCATGTTGTAGCGCTGGACCAGGGTCGGGCCGGCGGTGTCACGGATCGCGACCAGCGTGCCGAGCGGGACCAGGGCACCCTTGGCCGAGCGCACGTAGAGGCGGGCGATGTCGCCGCGCTCGATGCGGAACCGGTCGTCGGCCTGCGCCCGCACCTGGAACAGCCGGCCGAAGGCGTTGAAGTCGTTGACGTAGAGGGAGCCCAGGTTGATCGACAGCGTCTCGAAGATGTTGGCGATCGGGACGTTCAGGATCTGGGCGCGGACCCGGTCGATGTCGAGGAAGATCTGCGGGCTGTCGGCGGAGAAGGTGGTGAACACGCCGGTGAGCCGCGGGTCGGCGGCGGCCCGGCCGACGAGGTCGCGGGCGGCCGCCAGCACCCGCTCGATGCCGCCCGTCTCCTTCTCCTGGAGCTGCATCTTGAAGCCGCCGGCATTGCCGACGCCGCGGATCGGGGGCGGCGGGATGGCGATGACGAAGGCCTCGCGGATCGCCTGCAGGCGGCCATAGAGGTCGCCGATGACGGCATCGAGCGCTTGGCCGTTCTCGAGCCGCTGGTCGAAGGGTGCGAGCGTGACGAAGAGGACGCCCTGGTTCGACGCGTTGGTGAAGGTGGCGCCCGAGAATCCGGCGAAGGCGACCGCATGGGCGACGCCGGGCGTCTCGCGGGCGATCCTCGAGGCCTCAAGGATCGCGGCGTCGGTGCGGTCGAGCGCTGCACCTTCGGGCAGCTGGACGACGACGATGGCGTAGCCCTGATCGGTGGCCGGGATGAAGCCCGACGGCACCTTCTGCAGCATGAGCCAGCCGCCGTAGAGGAGGCCGGCGAAGACGAGGAGCATGAGGCCCAGGGCCAGGCCCGTGCCGACCAGGGCATGCACGATGCGGCCGTAGCCGGCGGCGATGCCGTCGAAGCCGCGGTTGAAGGCGCCGGCCATGGCGTCGAGCGGCCGGCGCCAGGCGCCGCCCTTGCCGTGCGCCTCGCTCGGCTGCAGGAGGAGGGCGGCCAGCGCCGGCGACAGGCTCAGCGAGTTGAAGGCCGAGATGACGGTCGAGGCGGCGATGGTGACCGCGAACTGCTGGTAGAACTGGCCGGTGATGCCGGGCACGAAGGCGGCCGGCACGAAGACCGCGACCAGGACCAGCGTGGTGGCGACGATGGCGCCCGCTACCTCGTCCATGGTCCGGTGCGCCGCCTCGCGCGGGGCCAGCCCTTCGCGGATGTTGCGCTCGACATTCTCGACCACGACGATGGCGTCGTCGACGACGATGCCGATGGCGAGCACGAGGCCGAACAGCGTGAGCAGGTTGAGGGTGAAGCCCAGGGCCGACATCAGCGTGAACGTGCCGACCAGCGATACCGGGATGGCGATGATCGGGATCAGCGCCGTGCGCCAGGACTGCAGGAAGACCACGATGACGACGATGACGAGGAGCGCCGCCTCGAGGATGGTCGTGTAGATCTCGTCGATGGATTCCGCGATGAACTCGGTCGGATCGTAGACCACGCGGTACTCGAGCCCGGGCGGAAACTCGGCGGCGAGCCGGTCCATGGTGGCGCGGATCTCCGCGGCCGAGGCCAGGGCGTTGGAGCCCGGGCGCTGGAAGATGCCGAGGGCGACGGCCGGGCTGCCGTCCAGATAGGAGTTGGTGGCGTACTCGCGCGCCCCGATCTCGACCCGGGCGATGTTGCGCACCCGCACGATCCGCCCGTCCTCGGTGGCGCGGACGATGACGTTCTCGAACTCCTTCACGTCGTCGAGTCGGCCCTGCGTGGTCACCGTGATCTCGAACGCGTTCTTGGTGTCGTTGGGAGGCGCGCCCAGCGACCCGCCGGCCACCTGGACGTTCTGCTCGCGCAGCGCCTCGACCACGTCGCCGGCGGTCAGGCCGTAGGCGGCGAGGCGGCCCGGATCGAGCCAGACCCGAAGCGCGAACTCGCGCTCGCCGAAGATCGTGAGGTCGCCGACGCCGTCGAGCCTGACCAGCCGGTCGCGGACGCGCGAGCGGGCGTAGTTCGAGACATAGAGCTGGTCGAAGGTCCCGTCCGGCGAGAGCATGTGCACGACCATCATCAGGTCGGGCGAGCTCTTGGTGGTGGTCACGCCGAGGCGGCGGACCTCCTCGGGCAGCCGCGATTCGGCGATGGCGACGCGGTTCTGCACCAGCACCTGCGCGGCATCGAGGTCGGTGCCGAGCTCGAAGGTGACGCTCAGCGCCATGGTGCCGTCGGCGGTCGAGTAGGAGGACATGTAGAGCATGCCCTCGACGCCGTTGACCTCCTCCTCGATCGGTGTCGCCACCGTCTCGGCCACCGTCTGCGCGTCGGCGCCCGGATAGCTGGCGCTCACGACGATGCTGGGTGGCGCTATCTGCGGGTACTGCTCGACCGGCAGCTCGAGATAGGCGAGCACCCCGAGGATGGTCAAAATGAGCGAGACGACGCTCGCGAAGATCGGCCGGTCGACGAAGAAATGGCCCATGCCGTCAGCTCTTGACCGGCGGCAGCTCGATGCGCTCGGGCGTCACGGTGGCGCCCGGGCTGGCGCGCATCAGGCCCTCGATGACCAGGGTCTCGCTGCCGTCGAGGCCGTCGCGGATCACCCGGTAGCCGTCGATGCGCGGCCCCGGGCGAACCTCGCGCGGCGCCACCTTGCCGTCGGCGTCCACGGTCATCACCAGCCGCCGGTTCTGGTCGGCGACGATCGCCTCGTCGGGGATCAGGACACCTTTGTAGGGCAGCGAGCCCGGCACGTTGATGCGGCCGAAGAGGCCCGGCTGCAGGATGCCGTCGGGGTTCGGCAGCACGGCGCGCACCCGCATCGTGCCGCTCTCCTGGTCGAGCCGGTTCTCGGAGAAGTCGAGCCTGCCCGCTTGTGGCCCGAGCTTCGAATCGCTCAGGGTGACGGTGATCGGCAGGTCGCCGCCGCCCTCCTGCAGCACCGTGCCGCGGGCGCGGGCGTCGCGCTGGTAGGCGAGGAAGTAGCGCTCGTCGATGTCGAAGTAGAAATAGATCGGATCGATCGAGACGATCGTGGTGAGCACCGTCTTGTCGGCCTCGACGAGGTTGCCGACGCTGACGAGATTTCGACCGATGCGGCCGGCGATCGGCGAGCGGATCTCGGTGAAGGCGAGATCGATGCGCGCGGCGTCGGCGGCCGCCCGGGCCGCCTCGGCCGTCGCCTGGCCCGAGATCAGCGCCTCGCGGCGCTGGTCGAGCAGGCTCTCGGCGATCGTCCGGCTCTCGATGAGCTGCTCGGCCCGATCGAACTGCTCCCTTGCGAACTTGAGCTGCGATTCGGCCACCCGCGCCTGCGCCTCGGCCTCGCGCAGGCGAGCCTCGAAGGTGCGCTTGTCGATGGTGAAGAGGAGCTGGTCGGCCTCGACCAGGGAACCGTCGACAAAATGCTTCTGGTCGAGATAGCCGCTGACCCGGGCCCGCAGGTCGATAGTGTCGACCGCCTCGAAGCGGCCGACGAACTCGTCGTCCTCGACGATCTCCTTGACCACCGGCGAGGCCACCGTGACCTTCGGCGGGGCCGCCTTCTCGGCATCGCCATCGGCGCCGGGCTCGTCGCAGGCGGCGAGGGCCAGCGCCAACAGGCATGCGGCGAGGCCGAGCCAACGGCGCGACGACGACCAATGGTCAGCGATCAAGCCGACAATCCCCCCGGCTGCTTGCACCCCCGCCGCCGATATCTGGACTGAAGCCGGCGGCTTGTCGAGGGCCGGCCCCGCGGCGGCGCTCGGCAAAAGGCCGTGGTGCCCCATCCGCCGTGGCTGCCACTGGCGCTGCGACCTCGAGACCTTCCACCGCGACCACGGGCCCTGGGTCAATCGTGCCGGGACCGGTCGACGGATGCGGACAGGCTCCGAGGGTTCTTGTACCCTCGATGGGCAACGACCGATCGAGGGAGCCGAGATGCGTCTGATTTTTTGCGCCGCGACACTGCTGCTGGTCCTGGTGATGGCGGCCTGCACCACGCCCGAGGAGCGCGCGGCGAAGGCACGGCTCGACGCGCAGCGGGCCAGCGAGCTCGGCAGCTTCGAGGAATGCGTCGACAATGCCGGCGAGGACGTCGCCAAGGTCGAGGCGTGCCAGTCCCTGCAGCCCGGCCCCGCGCCCGCGCAGTGAGTGCTGCCCGCTAGCGCCCGGCGGCGGCGAGGCGGCGGCGGGAGAAGGCGTCGGCGGTGACGGCGAGCAGCAGGATGGCGCCCTCGACCATGTATTTCACGTCGGCGGGCTGGCCGACGAGGTCGAGGCCGTTCGAGACGCTGCCGATCACGAGAGCGCCGAGCAGCGCACCCCAGACATTGCCGCGGCCGCCGAACAGGCTCGTGCCGCCGATCACCGCGGCGGCGATCACCTCGAGCAGCAGCGTGCCGCCGCCCGATTGCGTGCTCGCCGCCTGCAGGCGCGAGGTCAGGATCAGCCCGCCGACCGCCGTCAGCGCACCCGACAGCGCGAAGACGCAGACCCGCACGCGCGCCACGTTGATGCCGGCCCGGCGGGCCGCCTCGGCATGGCCGCCGACCGCGTAGACGTGGCGGCCGAAGGTCGTGCGGCGGGTCAGCCAGTCGAAGAAGGCGACGAGCGTGAAGAGCAGGACGCCGGCGGTCGGCACGCCGTTGGCCTGGTTGAGCACGGCGACCGCGCCCAGCAGCAGGAGGGCGATGGCCGCCGTCTGCAGGAGCAGCATCGGCCGCGACTGGGCCTGCATGCCGGCCCGGCGGCGGGCGGCGTCATCGACGAGATGCGTGCCGGCGTAGCCGATGACGGCGATGAGCGCGAGCGTCCAGCCCCAGGCGTGCGGCAGGAAGGTCGAGGCGATGGCCGTGATCCTGGGGTCGAAGACGTTCAGCGTCCCGGCGTCGCCGAGGACGTGGAGCTGGACGCCGAGCCAGACGAGCAGGCCGGCCAGCGTCACGACGAAGGAAGGGACGCGGAGCACCGCGATCCAGATGCCCTGGAGCGTGCCGATGAGCGTGCCGACGGTCAGCATGGCCGCGATCCCGGCCCACCAGGGCCAGCCGATGTCGACGAGGAGCACGCCCAGGACGGCCGCTGTTGCGCCAGCGACCGAGCCGACGGAAAGGTCGATCTCGCCGAGCAGCAGCACCAGAACGGTGCCGATGGCGATGGTGCCCGAGACGGAGATCTGCAGGACGAGGTTGGAAAGGTTGCGCGGGGTCAGGAAGTGCGCGTCCTGCAGTTGGAAGAAGGTCCAGATGATCGCGAGGCCGAGCGCGATGGGGAGGAATCCCAGCTCGCTGGAATCCGCGCGCAGCCGCAGGCCGCGGGCGAGCGTGGACAGCGTTGCACGTGGACGTTGCGGGACAGCTCCGCTGCTGCTCGCGCGGGCGTGCGAATCCTCGTTCAGCACGCGGCCTCCCGCGTCGCCGCCTCGCGGGCGCCGGTGATCGCGGCGACGACCTCCTCAGGTGTCGTCTCGCGGCGCCTGAACGCCGCCGCGTTGCGGCCGAGGCGCAGCACGACGATCCGGTCTGCCACCTCGAACACGTCGTTCAGGTTGTGCGAGATCAGGACGACGCCGAGCCCCTGCGCCCGCAGCCGCTTGATCAGCTCCAGCACCTCGTGGGTCTGCGCCACGCCGAGTGCGGCGGTCGGCTCATCGAGCAGCACGATCCTGGAGTTCCACATCACGGCACGGGAAATGGCCACCGACTGCCGCTGGCCGCCGGAGAGGGTCGCGACGACCGAGCGAACGCTGCGGATCGTGGTGACGTTGAGCCGGCGCAGCACGTCGAGGGCGCGGCGCTCCATCTCGAGCTCGGACAGCCTCTGCAGGAAGGCGGGCCGGCCGACCGTCTCGCGGCCGAGATACATGTTGGCGACGACGTCCAGATTGTCGCACAAGGCGAGGTCCTGGTAGACCGTTTCGATGCCGAGCGAGGCGGCGTGGCGCGGCGAGCGGATGCTGACCTCCGCGCCGTCGAAGCGGATGACGCCGCCATCCGGCGCGTGGGTGCCGGCGATCACCTTCACCAGCGTGGATTTGCCGGCGCCGTTGTCGCCGGCGAGCGCCACCACCTCGGCCGGGTAGACCTCGAAATCGACCTCCGACAGGGCCTCGACGGCGCCGAACCGCTTCGAGATGCCCGAAAGCTCGAGCAGCACGGGCGAAGCGGCGCCGCCGTTCCTGCCATCCATGGGACGGGGCCGCTGCTAGGACTTGCAGGGCCCGACGGCCGGCATGCCCCGGCAGAGCGCTTCCCTGGTGACGGCGCCGTCCTCGATCTCGAGATTCATGTTGTCGAGGGTGATGACGACCGGCGTCACCTTGGCCCAGGGCACGTCGACGGCGCCGTTGTTCATGGTGGCGCCCTCGAACATGCTGTCGGCCGGCTTCTCGCCCTTCAAAAGCGCCGCGGTGATCGCGGCAGCCTGCCCCGACTGCTCCTTGAGCGACCGCCACACCGTCATCGACTGCTTGCCGAGAAGGATGAGCTGCAGGCCGTTCAGCGTGCCATCGAGCCCGGTCACGGGCACCTTGCCGGCGAGCTGCTGCGCCTGCAGCGCCGCGATGATGCCGCCGGCCATGCCGTCATTGGCCGAGAGAACGGCGTCCACCCCGTTGTCCGTCCTGGTCAGGATCTGCTCCATCTCCATCTGCGCCTTGGAGGGATCCCAGCCCGGCGTCCAGACCGACTCGACCAGCGTGCGCGTGCCGTTGTCGAAGAGCGGCTGGAGGACGCTCATGTAGCCGGTCTCGAACAGATGCGCGTTGTCGTCGGTGGTCGAGCCGTTGATGACCGCGATCCGGTCGCCGTCCTTGGTGTTGTCCGCCAGCCACGAGCCCTGCATCTCGCCGATCTTGAGGCCGTCCACCGAGACGTAGTAGGCGACGGGGGCGTTCCTGATCAGGCGATCATAGGCGATCACCGGCACGCCCTGCGCCTCTGCCTTCTTGACGATCACGGCCGCACCCTCCTGGTCGATCGCCGTCACGACCAGGACCTTGGCACCGCTCGCCAGCGCCGATTCCGCCTGCGCCAGCTGCTTGGAGGTGTCGTTGAGCGCGTTGTCGACGCGGACCCTCGCCTCGGGGAACTCCTTCTTCATCGCCTCGATGAAGAAGGGCTTGTCCTGGCTTTCCCAGCGCGCGGTCACGTTCTCCGGCAGGAGGAAGACGACCAGCGGCTCCTCCGCCCGCGCCAGACCCGAGGCGATCGGGGCGGCGCCGGCCGCGAGCCCCAGAAGCAGGCCGCCCAGCACGACGCGGCGGGCATGACCGAGCTTTCCCATCGACATTCCTCCCTGCGAGACTTGGGCCGGTGATCAGCCGTGGCCACGGTATGCGCCGGGGTTCAATTCTGTCAACGCAGCCGGTGTCGCGAGGGCCGCATCGATCATGTGAGCGACGCGCGCCCTGTCGTCAGGCCTCATAGTGCAGGGCTGCGGGACGAACGACCTCGTCGCGAAAATGGCTGCCGAGGTCGCCCGGCGTCCGCAGATCCGCCTTCCGCCCACCGAGCAGGGCCGAGAGCTCGCGCTCCATTCGGGCCATGGCGATGAGGCCGGGTGTCCGCCCTGGCTCGAACTCGACCAGAAGATCGACATCGCTCTCGGGTCCTGCGGTCCCGCGCAGCATCGAGCCGAACAGCGACAGGCGGCGAATACCGTTTCGGCGGCAGAAATCGCTGAGCTCGTCGGATTCAATCGGCAGATGAGCGGACATGATGCATCCAGAAGGGTCGAGCTTCAGCCCGATGGCACGGCGACATCGCGGGTCGACGAGGCCATGCGCGCACGATCGCTTCAATGATCGTATTGCACATGATCGCTCAAACCAAGCTCACCCGCCGAGCGTCGTCCGGAACCTGGCGTGCACCCTTCAAACGTTCAAGAAATTCAGCTTCAGCCCCGCCCGCGGCCAGTCCATCGCGACCAGCCGGCCGCTCTGCGAGAGTGTGATGTAGGCGGTCTCGAGGTTCGGGCCGCCGAAGCAGATGTTGGTGGTGTAGGAGTCCGGCATGGGCACGAAGTCGACCAGCTCGCCCGAGGGCGCGATGACGCTGATGCCGCCATTGATGAGCGTGGCGACGCAGATATTGCCGGAGGCCTCGACCGCGAGGCTGTCGAAGCGCTCGTAGCTGTTGCCGGCGGTGTAGACCAACCGCCCGCCATGCGGGCTCGGCCAGGGCTGCTTCCTGACCCGGCCGGGTGCCTCGAGGTCGAAGGCCCAGAGCCGCCCGCCCTCGGTCTCGGCGACGTAGAGCACGGTCTCGTCGGGCGAGAGGCCGATGCCGTTGGCGGTCAGGAACGGGTGGACCGCCTCGCTGATGGCGCTGCCGTCGGCGGCGGCGTAGTAGACCCCGCCATAGTCGAGATCGCGGGTCCGCCGCTTGCCGAGGTCGGTGACCCAGATGCCGCCCTGGCGATCGACGACCAGATCGTTCGGGCCGCGCAGCTTGTGGCCGTTGCCGGTCTCGGCGTGGACGACGCGCACGGCACCCGTCTCGGCATCGACCCGCTCGAGCCGGCCGCCGGAATAGTCCGCCGCCTGCACGGTCGGGCGGACGCCGTCGCTGTCCTCGTGAAACTCGAACCCGCCATTGTTGGTGACGTAGAAGGCGCCGTCCGGCCCGATGGCGAGGCCGTTCGGCCCGCCGCCCGGCTCGGCCAGCACGCTCTTCGTGCCATCGGCGCCGACCATCGTGACCGTGCGCCGGGCGATCTCGACCAGGGCCACCCGGCCGTCCGGCAGGGCCACCGGGCCTTCGGGAAAGAGCAGGCCGCTCGCCAGCACGCGCATGCATCACCCCTCGATGGATCGGGCTCGGACCGGCGACGACCGCTGGCCATGGCCTGGGCGCAGCTTTGCCATCGTCCGGCGAGGCGAGCAAGGACGCGGGGTGCTGGCGACGCAGCGGCTCCCATGGGTATATCGGGGGCCTGTCCATCGGCGGGGTGCGAGGGAGCCGGGCTGTGGCGAAGGTGAAGGAGCGGCTGGATCAGCTTCTAGTGGCACAGGGCCTGGCGCCGAGCCGGGCGAAGGCGCAGGCGCTGATCCTGGCGGGCGAGGTCTTCCGGGGCGAGGAGCGCCTCGACAAGCCGGGCACATTGGTCGATCCGGCGGTGGCGCTGCGGTTGCGCACGACCGGGCCGACCTATGTCAGCCGCGGGGCGCTCAAGCTGATCGCCGGCCTCGACCGCTTCGGCATCGAGCCCGAGGGCCTGCTCTGCCTCGATATCGGTGCTTCGACCGGCGGCTTCACCGAGGTCCTGCTGGAGCGGGGTGCCGCACGGGTGGTCGCCCTCGATGTCGGCCACGGCCAGCTCGACTGGCGCCTCAGGAACGACCCGCGCGTCGTGGTGATGGAGCGGACCAATGCCCGCAACCTCACCGCCGACCTGCTGCCGGGCCCGCCGGCGCTCCTTGTCTGCGACGCCAGCTTCATCGGCCTCGCCACCGTCCTGCCGGCGGCGCTCGCCTTGGCCGCCCCCGGCGCACGGCTCGTCGCCCTCATCAAGCCGCAGTTCGAGGCGGGCCGGGCGGCCGTCGGCAAGGGCGGGGTGGTGCGCGATCCCGCCGTGCACGAGGCGGTCTGCGCCGCCGTGCGGGACTGGCTCGAAATTCGGGCCGGCTGGCGGGTGCTCGGCATCGAGCCGAGCCCGATCCTGGGACCCAAGGGCAATCGGGAGTTCCTGATCGCCGCCGAAAAGCCGTTCAGCCGGCCGCCGCCATCCGCCTGAAGCCGGCATCCAGATCGGCGACCAGGTCGTCGGTGTGCTCGAGCCCGACATGGATGCGCATGAGCTGGCCGGCCTCGCTCCAGGGTCTCGCGGTGCGCAGCGGGCGCGGGTCGGTCGGCAGGAGAAGGCTCTCGTAGCCGCCCCAGCTATAGCCCATGCCGAAGAGCTCGAGGTGGTCGAGGAGGGCCGCCAGAGCCGGTCGGCCCGTGGGCTTCAGGACGAAGCCGAAGAGCCCCGAGGCACCATTGAAGTCGCGGCGCCAGAGCGCGTGGCCGGGATCGTCCGGCAGGGCAGGGTAGAGGACACGCTCGACCTCGGGCCGGCCGGCGAGCCATTCCGCCACGACGAGGGCGCTCCGCTGATGCCGCTCGAGCCGGGTGGCGAGGGTGCGTAGGCCCCTGAGCGCCAGGTAGCAGTCCTCGGGCCCGGGAGCGCCGCCGAGCTCGCCATAGGCTTCGCGGATCGAGGGCTCGACCTCGGCCGTCGTGGTGATCAGGCCCATCATCAGGTCGGAATGCCCGCCCACATATTTGGTCGCCGCCTGCACGGAAACGTCGACACCGAGGGCGAAGGGCTTGCAGAAGAGCGGCGAGGCCCAGGTGTTGTCCATGACCACCAGGGCACCCCTGGCGTGCGCAGCCTCGGCGATCGCCGGCACGTCCTGCACCTCGAAGGTCAGGGAGCCCGGGCTCTCGACGAAGACCAGCCGGGTATTGGGCCGCATGAGCCCGGCGATCCCCGCACCGATCCCGGGATCGAAGAAGGTGACCTCGACGCCGAAGCGGGCCATGACGCGGCTCGCGGTGTCGCGGGTCGGCTGGTAGCTGTTGTCGGTGACCAGGATGTGATCGCCGGCCCGGGTCAGGCCGAGCATGACCGTCGTGATCGCGTTCTTGCCGCTGGAGACGGCGAAGCCGGCGGCGGCGCCCTCGAGGGATGCCACCGCGTCGGTCAGGGCGCGCGTCGTCGGCGTGCCGTAGCGGCCGTAATAGTAGCCGTCGGGCGTGCGCGGCGCCTCGAGGGCGTCGAGCGTCGGGTAGAGGATGGTCGAGGCATGGTAGACGGGCGGATTGACGATGCCGTGATGGCGGTGCGGGTCGCGCCCCAGGGTGGTGACGCGCGTGTCGTCGTGCATGGGAAGGCTCGCTGCGGCTGTTTGGAGGCGGTTGGCGGGTCGCTGCGCGGGATCGGCGATCCCGAACGCCATATCATGCCGTGCCGCCCCGGGCCATTGGCCATGCGGCCGATTTTTCGGCGCATGCGCGGCCTTGTCGCGGCGGATTCGAGTAACCATCGTAGCGGGTTGCTCGGCGCCGGGTTGGCATTCCCGTGCGGCTATGGATAAACTCGCGCACCAGCTTCAAGGGTCGCTCGGGTTTCGCCCCTGTGACCCATGAAGATCAGTGAATGATCAGGAGAGGAGGCTACTCATGCGCTCGTCGCATATTCTCGCAGGCGCCCTGGCTCTGGCCATCGGCGGGCTGGCCGCCCAGGCCCAGGCCGGCGCCACGCTCGACGCCGTCAAATCGCGCAACATGCTCCGCTGCGGGGTCAACACCGGCCTCGCCGGGTTCGCGCTGCCGGACAGCCAGGGCAACTGGACCGGTCTCGACGTCGACTACTGCAAGGCGGTGGCCGCGGCCGTGCTCGGCGACGCGAAGAAGGTCGAATACGTGCCGCTGAATGCCCAGCAGCGCTTCACCGCGCTCCAGTCGGGCGAGGTGGACATCCTGTCGCGCAACACGACCTGGACCCTGACCCGCGACGCCTCGCTCGGCATGAATTTCGCCGGCATCAATTTCTACGACGGCCAGGGCTTCATGGTGCGGACCGACCTCGGCGTCCAGAGCGCCCTCGAGCTCGACGGCGCCGAGGTCTGCGTGCAGCCGGGAACCACGACCGAGCTCAACCTCGCCGACTATTTCCGCGCCAACAACATGAGCTTCTCGGCGGTGGTGATCGAGGGCTTCGAGCAGTCGCTGGACACCTTCTTCTCCGGTCGCTGCCAAGCCTACACCACGGACAAGTCGGGCCTTGCCGCGATCATCGCCAACGACGCGCCCAATCCCGACGACTACGTCATCCTGCCGGAGACGATCTCCAAGGAGCCCCTGGGCCCGTCCGTGCGGCGCGGCGACGACGAGTGGTTCGGAATCGCGAAGTGGGTTCTGTTCGCCGCCATCCAGGCCGAGGAGAGCGGCGTCACCTCGGCCAATGTCGACGAGATGATGGAGAGCACCAACCCCGACATCCAGCGCCTCCTGGGCGTCTCCGACCAGCTCGGCGAGAAGCTGACCATCGGCAATGACTGGGCCTATCAGATCATCAAGCAGGTGGGCAATTACGGCGAGATGTACGACCGCAATGTCGGCCCCGAGACGCCGCTCAGGCTGGAGCGCGGCCTGAACGCACTCTGGACCAAGGGTGGCCTGATGTACGCGCCGCCGGTGCGATGAGGGTGCCGCCACTGCGATGAGGTGGACCCGCGGCACGTTCGGCGGCCGGGTTTCCGGCTGCCGGACGGGTCACGGGGCGCGGTCGCCGATCCTCCGCCGGACAGCACGGGGCGCTCCTGATCATGGCGCATGAAGGGCTCGGCCGCCCGCGACCGCCGGCCTCGTCGAGGGGCGTCGTCTGGTGGCGGAATCCGACCATCAGGGGCGCTGTCGCCCAGGTGCTGGTGGTCGGGCTCGCCCTCGCCCTCGCCTGGTATCTCATCGGCAACACGCTGAAGAACCTCGACCAGCGGAGCATCCGCACCGGCTTCGGCTTCCTCGATCAGGAGGCGGGGTTTGCGATCGGCGAATCGCTGATCTCCTTCAAGCCGAGCGACACCTATGGCCGCGCCCTGCTGGTCGGGCTCCTGAACACGCTCAGGGTCTCGCTGATCGGCATCGTGCTCGCGACCCTGATTGGTGTCGTTGTCGGCATCTCCAGGCTCTCGGGGAACTGGCTGGTTGCCAGGCTGGCCTCGGTCTATGTCGAGATCACCCGCAACATCCCGCTCCTGCTCCAGCTCTTCTTCTGGTACACCGTGGTGACGCAGGTTCTGCCGGCCGTGCGGGAGGCGCTGGAGCCGCTGCCGGGCGTGGTCTTGAGCAAGAGCGGGCTGCAGTTCCCGGTCATCGTCGCCGATGCGGCGCATCTGCCCGTCCTCGGCGTGCTTGCGCTTTCGGTGGTCGCTGCCTTCGTCTATCGGCACTGGGCCTTTCGGCGCCAGCGCGAAACCGGGCGGGAGCCGCGGCTTCTCCTGCCGATCCTGGCGATCCTCTGCCTGCCGGCACTCGCCGTCTCCCTTCTGGCTGGCGCCCCGCTCGAGCTCGACGTGCCGGAGTTCACCCGCTTCAACTACCGGGGCGGGGCCAGCGTCACGCCCGAGTTCCTGGCCCTGCTCACGGGCCTCAGCATCTACACGGCCGGCTTCATCGCCGAGATCGTCCGAAGCGGCATTCTCGCGGTGGACTGGGGCCAGACCGAGGCGGCGGCGGCGCTCGGCCTGCGCCGCAGCCTGCAGCTCCGCCTCATCGTGCTGCCGCAGGCCCTGCGCATCATCGTGCCGCCGACCACCAGCA
>CAYMTA010000039.1:0-37406 GCA_964393275.1 uncultured Geminicoccaceae bacterium
AGGAGCTGCAGGAGATCGTCGAGTTCCTCAAGAACCCGCAGAAGTTCCAGCAGGTGGGCGGCCGCATCCCCAAGGGCTGCCTGCTCGTGGGCCCGCCCGGCACCGGCAAGACGCTGCTCGCCCGCGCCATCGCCGGCGAGGCCAACGTGCCCTTCTTCACCATTTCCGGCTCGGACTTCGTCGAGATGTTCGTCGGCGTCGGCGCCAGCCGGGTGCGCGACATGTTCGAGCAGGCGAAGAAGCACGCGCCCTGCATCGTCTTCATCGACGAGATCGACGCGGTCGGCCGGCACCGCGGCGCCGGGCTCGGCGGCGGCAATGACGAGCGCGAGCAGACCCTGAACCAGCTCCTGGTCGAGATGGACGGCTTCGAGGCCAACGAGGGCGTCATCCTGATCGCCGCGACCAACCGGCCCGACGTGCTCGACCCCGCCCTTCTGCGCCCGGGCCGCTTCGACCGCCAGGTCGTGGTCTCCAACCCCGACGTGCTCGGCCGCGAGAAGATCTTGAACGTCCACGTCAAGAAGGTCCGGGTCGGTCCCGACGTCGACACGCGCATCATCGCCCGGGGCACCCCGGGCTTCTCCGGCGCCGATCTCGCCAACATCGTCAACGAGGCGGCCCTCCTGGCAGCCCGGCGCGGCAAGCGCATGGTCACCATGGACGATTTCGAATCGGCCAAGGACAAGGTGATGATGGGCGCCGAGCGGCGCTCGATGGTGATGACCGAGGAGGAGAAGAAGCTCACCGCCTTCCACGAATCCGGTCATGCCGTGATGGCCTACTACTCGCCGGCCTCCGACCCGATCCACAAGGCGACCATCATTCCGCGCGGCCGGGCCCTCGGCATGGTGATGCGCCTCCCGCTCGGCGACCGGATCTCGGTCAGCCGCGAGAAGCTCAAGGCCGACATCGCCGTCGCCATGGGTGGCCGGGTCGCCGAGGAGCAGGTCTTCGGACATGAGAAGGTCACGGCGGGAGCGTCGTCCGACATCCAGCAGGCGACCAAGATCGCGCGCTACATGGTGACCCAGTGGGGGATGAGCGACCTGCTCGGGCCCATCGGCTACGACGAGAACCAGCAGGAGGTGTTCCTCGGCCACTCGGTGACGCAGTCGAAGAACGTCTCCGAGGCCACCGCGCAGCAGATCGACGGCGAGATCCGGCGGATCGTCGAGGAGGGCTATCACCTGGCCCAGGAGACCCTGCGCGACCGGGCCGACGACCTGCATGCGGTCGCCAACGCCCTGCTCGAGCACGAGACCCTGTCGGGCGAGGAGATCACCGCCATCCTCAAGGGCGAGCCGATGCCCATGGCGAAGAAGGCCAGCGACGACACCGCGTCGCCGCCGCCGGGCCGGCGCGGCTCGGTGCCGACCACGCGGCCGGCCGACGAGGGGCCATCAGGCGATCCGGCGCCCCAGCCCGGCGCCTGAGCGCTCCGGACTTCAGCTTCAGACGCCGGCCTTCGGGCCGGCGTTTGTGCTTTGGGTCGCGCGCAGCCGTCGCTCGAGCAGCTTGAAGACGAAGGGCGCGAAGGTCACGACCAGGGCTATCCGCACGATGTGATGGGTCGCGACGAAAGCCGGATCGATGCCCAGCGCCAGGGCGATCACGCTCATCTCGGCCACACCACCCGGCACCAGGGCGAGCAGCAGGAGCAAAGGCTCGGTGCCGGTGACCCAGTGGATCGAGGCGGCGACGGCGAAGGAGGCGGTGAACATCACCAGCGTCAGCCCGATGCCGGCGGCGAAGGTCGCCAGGATCTGGCGCAGCCGGAACCCGGCGAAGCGGCAGCCGATCGAGCAGCCGATGACGAGCTGGGCGAGGCCGACGAAGAGGATCGGCGGCGCCCCCTCGAGCAGGCCGGTGAGATGGCCCACAGCGCTGACCACCATGCCGCCGAGCAGCGTCGGCGCCGGCAGCCTGAGCCTGGCGCCGAGCCAGCCGCCGAGCCCGGCCGCGAGCAGGAGGCCCAGGATCTCCAGCCAGCCGGTGGTCGGCTTGGCCGCCGGTGCGGTCGGCAGCTGGATGTCGAACGCCCGGACCAGAAGCGGCACGGTGAGGACGATCAGCAGCACCCGGACGGTATGGACGAGGGCGATGCGCCGGGCGTCGCCGCCGGACCGGTCGCCGAGCAGCACCATCTCGCCGAAGCCGCCCGGCATGCCGGCGAAGAAGGCGGTCCTCATGTCGAAGCGGGTGGCGAGCCGGAGGTAGAGCATGCTGGAGGCCGCGACCAGCGCCACATAGGCCGGCAGCGACAGCAGCGTCGGCAGCCAGCTCTGGAGGTTGGCGATCAGCGCCGGGGTGAAGCCGCTGCCGAGCAGCACGCCGATGATCGCCAGCATCGGATCGCGCAAGGCCCCGGGCACGGTGACCGGCAGGCGCGCGAGGGCGGCGACGGTGGTCGCCACCATGGGGCCCAGCATCCAGGGCAGGGGCCAGCGCAGCCACCAGAAGAGCACGCCGCCGGCCAGTCCGAGGGCGATGGCGAGGCCGAGGTCCCGCCATTGCTTCGGCGTCAGGGGGTTTCGTGCCCTCAGGCGTCCGGCCCCGCCATCTTCAGGATCAAGGCCCAGTGCGCGTCGCCGACCGGCATGACCGAGAGCCGCGACTGGCGCACCAAAGCGAGATCGGCGAAGGCCGGATCGGCCTTGATCGCCTTCAGCGACACCTCCCTGGGCAACGGGCGCACGGGCGCCACGTCGACACGAACCCACCTGCCGTCCGGGTCGTCCGGATCGGCATAGGCCTCGCGGACGATCTCCATGATGCCGATGATCGCGGGCTCGACCAGCGAGCGGTAGAAGAAGGCCTGCTCGCCCTTCCTCATCGCCCGCATGTTGGCGGCCGCCTGGTGGTTGCGCACGCCGTCCCAGGCGGTCCGGCCGTCGGCCACCAGCTGGTCCCAGCTATAGTCGCCGGGCTCGGTCTTCATCAGCCACTGCGCCATTCTAGCCGCTCCAGGCTCGGGACAGGTTTTCGCGAGTGATCTCGGGCTCCAGGACGGCTCTCCCGGTTGAACGGTGCTGGCCGGTTGCTGCTAGACTCTGGCGCGGGCGAGCGCAAGCAGCCGGACCCGGGGATGCCGCCCAACGGCGCTGTGGCGTTTACTTGGCGGCGGCGGGTTGATAGAAGCGCGGCTGTCAACGCCACCCAGCCTCGATAGGCCATCCGATGAAACTGCTCGCCGGCAACAGCAATCGGCCGCTGGCCGAGGCGATCGCGGCCTACCTGCGGGTCGACCTGACCAAGGCCACGGTGCACCGCTTCGCCGACATGGAAATCTTCGTGGAGATCCACGAGAACGTGCGCGGCGAGGATGTCTTCATCATCCAGTCGACCTCGTACCCCGCGAACGACAACCTGATGGAGCTGCTGGTCTGCATCGACGCGCTCCGCCGCGCCTCGGCGCGGCGCATCACCGCGGTCATCCCCTATTTCGGCTATGCGAGGCAGGACCGAAAGCCGGGGCCCCGGACGCCCATCTCGGCCAAGCTCGTGGCCAACCTGATCACCGAGGCGGGTGCCAACCGGGTGCTGACGCTCGAGCTGCATGCCGGCCAGATCCAGGGCTTCTTCGACATTCCGGTCGACAACCTCTACGGGGCACCCCTGATGGGTCCCGACGTGCGGGGCAATTTCGGCACCGACGACATCATGATCGTCTCGCCCGATGTCGGCGGCGTGGCGCGGGCGCGCGCCTACGCCAAGCGGCTTGACGCCAATCTGGCGATTATCGATAAGCGCCGCGAGCGGGCCGGGGTCTCGGAGGTGATGAACGTCATCGGCGAGGTCGAAGGTCGGCACTGCGTCCTGGTCGACGACATCGCCGACAGCGGCGGCACCCTGTGCAACGCGGCCGACGCGCTGCTCGCCGAGGGTGCGCTGTCGGTCCAGGCCTATGTCACGCATGGCGTGCTGTCGGCGGGGGCGGTCGCCAGGATCGCGGCGAGCAGGCTCGACCGGCTGGTGATCACCGACAGCATCCGGCCGACCGAGGCGATCCGGGTGACCGAGAAGATCCGGGTGCTCTCCGTCGCCCCCCTGATGGGCGAGGCGATCAGCCGGATCGCCAGCGAGAGCTCGGTCTCCAGCCTGTTCGACTAGCGGCGGCCCGTCCCCTTCGGGGCGGCCGGCGCCTGCAATCACCAAGGGTCTGTCCGGGGCGGCAATGGTGCGCGTGCCGGAGGGATGAAAGGAAAGTGCCGTGAGTGAGACCATCCAGTTGACGGCGGAGCCGCGCGAGCGGACCGGCAAGGAAGGGGCGCGGGCGCTCCGCAAGTCCGGCATGGTGCCGGCCATCGTCTATGGCGGCAAGGAGCCGCCGGAGAAGGTGGCGCTGCTGGAGCGGGAGATCGGCCGCCAGCTCGCGCTGAACCCGCGCTTCTTCAGCTCGGTGATCGAGCTCAAGCTGGGCAAGAAGGTGATCCAGGTGATCCCGCGCGAGGCGCAGCTCCACCCGGTCAAGGAGCATCCGCTGCACATCGATTTCCTGCGCGCCGCCAAGGGCTCGACCGTGACCGTCGAGGTGCCGGTGCATTTCCTCAACGAGGAGCGCTGCCCCGGCATCAGGCGCGGCGGCGTGCTCAACATCGTCCGCCGCGAGATCGAGCTCATCTGCCCGGTCGAGGCGATTCCCGAGCGGATCGACGTCGACCTCGCCGCCCTCGAGATCGGCGATGCGGTGCACATCAGCAAGGTCTCCCTGCCCGCCAACGTCACGCCGACCATCGACCGCGACTTCACGATCTGCGCCATCGTCGGCCGCGGTCCGGCTGCCGAGGAGGAAGAGGCGGGCGAGGGCGAGGAGGCCGCTGCCGGCAAGGAGGAGGGCGAGGCCTGAGGCCGCCGGCCTAGGGCCAAGCCGACTTGCGGCTGCTCGTCGGTCTCGGCAATCCCGGCGCCGCCTACGCCCGGCAGCGGCACAATGTCGGCTTCATGGCGGCGGAAACGGTGGGCCTGCACCACCGCTTCCCCGCCTGGCGGCGCAAGTTCCAGGCGCTGGTCAGCGAGGGCCTGATCGGCGGCGAGCGGGTGATGCTGCTCCTGCCGCAGACCTACATGAACGAATCCGGCCGCTCGGTCGGCGAGGCGATGCGCTTTTTGAAGCTCTCGCTCGACGATCTCATCGTGCTGCATGACGAGCTCGACCTGGCGCCGGGCCGGCTCCGGGTGAAGATGGGCGGCGGCGTCGCCGGCCACAACGGCCTGCGCAGCCTCGACGCCCATCTCGGCAGCCGGGACTTCAAGCGGGTGCGGATCGGCATCGGCCATCCGGGCCACAAGGACCGGGTGACCGGTCACGTCCTCGGCGACTTCCACAAGGCCGACAGGCCCTGGCTCGAGGCGATGCTCGCCGGCATCGCCATAGCCAGCCCGCTGCTCGTCGCCGGCGACGACGCCGGCTTCATGAACCGCGTGGCGCTCGAGGTCCAGCCGGTGCTCAAGGGCTCCTAGACACCGCGCCTCGATGTCGCCGGCCCCGAGCGCCCCGGGTCAATGAGCCTTGTCGGTGCCTGGGCGCCCGTGCTCTTGAACGCACGGGTCAGGCCGGCGTGTAGTCGGCGCCGCACACCCCGTCGAGAAAGCCGTTGGCGAAGCGTGCGCCTGGCAACAGCGCCGTCAGCTCGGCCGCGGCCGCGGCGGCGTCCACCCCGCCATCCAGCCTTCGGCGGAAGAGCTCGGCCACCGCCACCATGTCGATGCTGTGCGGCGACAGGCGGAAGGAGCCGACGCCGGCGGCAGCCAGCCGGTCGAGATCGCCGATCAGGCTGGCATGCGCGAAGGACAGGGTCTGCACCCCGTTGACGGCGAGAAAGCGCTCGCCGTCGAGCGTGTCGACGTCGAGCCCGTCCGGATCCTCGCCGCAGACGAAGCGGCAGTTGTCCTTGGTGAGCCCGTGCAGGCGCGCGTGGTAGCAGCGGCCGGAGATCGCGAGCGGCAGCCGGCCGAAGCTCCAGACCTCGATGGTGACGCCGAGCTGGTCCGCCTGCTCGGCGATCGTCGCGATCGATTGGAGCGGCAGCTCGGGCGGCAGGCAGACATGGCGCGCGCCGCGGCTGGCCAGGAAGGCCAGCGTGGCCTCGTTGTAGACGTTGACGAGCGGGCCCACGGCAAAGCTCCGACCGCTGTCGAGATGGGCGAGGAGGGTGAGGTCGTTGATCTCGATCTCGACCGCCTCGTCGGCCGCGAGCTCGGCCGCCAACCGGCGCTCGCGGGGCAGCGTGACGAGCGCCGCCGAGCTCAGGACCACGGTCTTGCCGGCCCGGCGCAGCCGCTCGACCACGTCGGGCAGATGCACCGCATGGAAGGGCAAGCGCTTGGAGCAGACCACCTCGCCGACGCAGACGCGGTCGACCGGCGCCTCGTCGGCGATCCGCAGATAGAAGTCGCGCCAGATGTCGGCGTCCCAGTTGAACAGCACGGGCCCGAGGGTGAGGGCTCGCCTCGCCTGCGCCGCCGCGCTCGCCTTGCCCATCACCGCCAGGCCTTGCGGTAGGCGCCGGTCGTCGTGCTGTTGGCCTCGCTCAGCCGCGCCAGCGCCACTGGCGGCACCGTCCCGGTTCGCGCCAGGCTGTCGATGGCGTGCCGGAAAGCCTCGACGACGGCCCGGATATAGGCGCGGCTGCGTTGCCGGCCCTCGATCTTGACCGCCGTCACCCCCGCCTCGGCCAACTTCGCCAGCAGCGTCGCGGCATCGAGGCTGGCTGGATCGTCGAAGACATGACCCTTGAAGGGGCCGGCGACAAAGCAGCCCTTGCACAAGGTCGGGTAGGGTGCCGGCGAGCCGTGCGGCACGCGATCGATGGTGAACGCGCCCAGCCGCGACACCATCTGGTCGCCCTGCCGCTCGTAGCGGACGTGGCTCGGCGGCGAGCAGACGCCCTGCATGTTGGGCGAGCGCCCGGTGGCGTAGGAGGAGAGCGAGCAGCGTCCCTCGGCCATCACGCAGAGCCCGCCGAAGACGAAGACCTCGGTCTCGCAGGGCGCCTCGGCGTTGAGCCTCGCGATCTCGTCGACGGTCAGCACCCGCGGCAGCACCACCCGCTTGACGCCGAAGGTCCGCGCATGAAAGCGCACGGCGTCGGCATTGGCGGCGGCCGCCTGCACCGAAAGGTGGAGACGCAGGTCGGGATGGCGGCGGCTGGCATAGTCGAGCAGTCCCAGATCGGCGAGAATGACGGCATCGGCGCCGAGCCCCGCCGCGTCGTCGACGGCGCGCCGCCAGGGGTCCATGTTGCCCGCCCGCGGAAAGGTGTTGATCGCCACCAGCACCCGCGCGCGCTGCCGATGCGCGTAGTCGACGGCCGCGGCCAGGTCGTCGCGCGAGAAGTTGAGGCCGGGGAAGTTGCGGGCGTTGGTTTCGTCCTGAAAGCCGCAATAGACGCTGTCGGCGCCGGCGTCGACGGCGACCCGCAGCGACGCCGGCGTGCCGGCCGGGCAAACGAGCTCGAGTGATCGGCCAATATCCATGGAATCCTCTCAGGCGACTCGGGTGAGGGCGACGCCGGTGAGCCGCTGCGCGCCGGCCAGGATGCTTCGGGCAAGCGGCTCGACCAGGCTCGCGAGCGGCCCGAGCACACCCAGGAATTCGCCCGCGAGATCGAGCTCGGCGTCGTCGAGCGCGTTGCGCAGGGCGAGCACCGCCTCGGTGTCGCCCTCGATGGCGAGGTCGCCCGAGAAGAACAGGGCATCGCCGTCGAGCGCGCCGTGCACCATGCCGAGAAGGACCGCGAGCGGTCCGGCGATCCGCGCATCGAAGGCGGGAAGGCGGCCTCGCCCGAACGGCACGATGGCCGGTCGGCTGGTGCCGGGGCGCACGAGAAAGACGAAGGGAAGATCGGTCGGATCGACGAGGAAGCGCTTCTCGGCATGCTCGCCGAGCCGGGCGAGCAGGCTCGGATGCGCCCCGGTCACACCCTGGCCGAGGCGCCGCAGCGCCAGCGCCAGGGGGGCGAGCGGCAGCGGCCGGAGCAGGAGCGCCAGGGGCGCCGGCACGGCGGGTGGTCGCTCTGATCGCATCGTCATTCGGCCTCTCTGATCCTGGCTGGTGCCGCCGCCCGTGCGGCGGACAGGTGCGTTGGGGTGGTCATGGGTCTGCTCATGGTGCCGCCGGGGCCGCGGCGGCGGCCCGCCGCGTCGCCAGCACGAAGCCCGTGACGAGCGCGAGCTCGAGAGCCGCGGCGCCGGCGCCGGCGCCGCCGGCCGCGAGGAGGCCGAAGCGCGGCATCAGGGCAACCAGGGCGAGCAGCTGGATGCCGCGGCCGATGGCCTGCGCCGCGAGCAGGCGGCCGGCATTGCCGAGCATGACCAGGACCGAGGCGGACGGCATCGCGAGCGCCAGGAGCGCGGTCTGCAGCGCCAGGAGGACGAGGACCGGATGGGCCGCGGCGAAGGGCTCGCCGAAGAAAAAGCCCAGGAGCCGGTCGCCGAAGAGGCCGAGGACAACCAGGAGCGGGGCCGCGAAGCAGGCCGTGCCCAGAAGCGTGCGGCGAAACAGGTGCCAGAGCGTGGCGAGGTCGGCCGCCGCCGCGAGGCGGGCGAACTCGGGATCGACCGCCCGCCTGACGACCTGCAGCGGCCGGTCGATGATAGCGGCCACCTGATAGGCGACGAGGTAGAGCCCCGCCGCGACCGGGCCGAGCATGGCGCCGACGAGCACGGTGGCGAGGCGCCCCGAGACCATGCCGAGCGTGCCCTGCAGATTGGTCCAGAGCAGCATGCGCCAGAGACCCTCGTGCGGACGGACGAGGCCGCGCACGCGCAGCCTGAGCTCGCTCAGCCAGCCGCCCCGGTGCAGCTCGCGATGCGCGAAGCGCCAGAGCAGCAGCGCCTCGACGCTGCCGGCGAGCGCCCAGGCGGCGGCGAAGACCGGCAGGCCCGCCCCGGCGGCCCAGGCGACGAGGCAGCCGGCGAGCCGCAGCGCCGGCGTCACCGGCCGCGTCCAGGCGATCAGATCGAAGCGATCGAGCAGGCGCAGGATGCCGATCGGCGTGGCGCCGTTCGAGGCGATCACCACGAGGCAGTACCAGAGCGCGGTCTCGCGATAGGCGTCCTCGAGGCCGAGCCGCGGGCCGAGCCAGCCGAGCGCCAAGACACCGAGCGCCATCGCCGCCGCGACGCCGGCGAGCTCGACCCCGATCCCCAAGGTCAGCAGTCCCTGCAGGTCGCGCCGGCGCCGATCGGCGAGGCAGATCGCGCCGTAGCGAAGGATGGCCTGGTAGACGTTGAATCGGCAAAGGCCACCCATGATCATGGCATAGGCATGGAAGATCATAAGGACGCCGAAGGTCTCGGCGCCGAGGCCGCGCGCCGCCACGGTCACCGAGCCGAGCGCAAGGATTCCCGCAACACCGTTGCCGCTGAGCAACAGGCCGGTGTTGCGGGCAATCCGGCGCACGAGATGGTCGTCGAACAGGCGGCGCAAGGTTCCTCGGTCGGCAACAGGTGTGATCGACGATCGGTTCTTGACGCGCTGCCGCCGGTAACCCCCTGGCGGCAGCGCTTGACCGCGATTCCGTTATTTTCTATGCACATTTTCAACCCGACCGGCAAGAAGCGACCGCGAGCGGCCGCATGCCCGGTCCACGAGATCCTTCGAGCCTATGCATATCGGGATGTTTTTCTCAGGGCTTGCGGGCGGCGGCACGCAGCGCCGCATGCTCGCCCTGGCGCGGGGCCTCGTCGCCCGCGGCCATCAGGTGGACATCCTCGTGGCATCGGCCGAGGGCGCGTTCGAGGCGGAGCTGCCGCCCGGTGCCGGCCTCGTGGCGCTCGGCGCCGATTGGCGGCGCCTGCCCCTGATCGGCCGACATCGCGGCCTCTGGGTGCCGCTCGCCGCCCGGGCGCTCGGCCGGCGGCTGGCGGCGGCACCCCCGGACGTCCTCCTGGCAAGCTCGACCCCGGCCAATCTCACGGCGGCGCTGGTGCGCCGGCGAGCCGCACCGGCGGTGCCGCTGGTCCTGACCCTCAATCTGCCGCCCTCGGCGGTGAGCGCGAGGCTCGGCCCGGGTGCCCGTCCGCTGCGCGCCCTGATGCGGCGCTGCTACGCCGGGGCCGATGCCCTGGTCGCCATCTCGGCCGGTGTCGCCGCCGATGCCGCCGCCACGCTCGACCTGCCGGCCGCGCGCATCGCCGTCGTCATGAACCCGATCGACACCGCGCGCATCCAGGCGCTGGCAGGGCAGGACCCTGGTCATCCCTGGCTCGAGCCCGCGGCCCCGCCGCTCCTCCTCGCCGTTGGCAAGCTCAAGGCGCAAAAGGACTTCCCGACCGTGCTCGAGGCCTTCGCGCGGGTCCGCGCCGTGCGTCCGGCGCGGCTCGTGGTGCTCGGCGACGGCGAGCTGCGGCAGCCGCTCGTGCACCTCGCCGGCCGGCTCGGCATCGGCGCCGATGTGGCCTTCCTGGGCTTCGTCGCCAACCCCTTCGCCTGGATGGCGCGTGCCCGCGTGGTCGTCTCCGGCTCCCGCTTCGAGGGCTTCAGCAACGTGCTGGCCGAGGCGCTGGCCCTGGGTTGCACCATCGTCAGCACCGACTGCCTGCACGGCCCGCGCGAGCTGCTCGACGGTGGCCGGCATGGCCGGCTCGTGCCGGTCGGCGATGCGCCCGCCATGGCCGCCGCCATGCTCGCCGCACTCGACGCTCCGGCCGATCCGGGCCTTCAGCGCGCGCGCGCCGCCCGCTTCTCGGTCGATCGCGCCGTCCGTGGCTATCTCGATGTCCTGGCGGCCGTCGCCACGCCCGGCAGGCCCCTTGCGAGGGCCGGCTGATGGGCGAGCCGGCGCGGCGTCTGGCCATTCTCGTCCGCGCCCTCGACGGCGGCGGCATGCAGCGCAACACGATGCGGCTCGCCGGCGCCTTCGCCGCGCGCGGCCATCCGGTCGACGTCCTGGCCGCCGACGCAAGCGGCCCGATGCGCCGGGACATCGAGAGCGTGGCCCGGCTCGTGGCGCTGGCGCGGAGCGGCCATGTCGCCGGGCGCCTCCTGGCGCTGCGCGCCGGCTGGCGCGAGCGCGCCGAGCTCCGTCCCTTGCTGCTCGGCGGCGGGCCGAGCATTCTCGCCCATCTGCCGGCGCTCGCCGCCTATCTCCGCCTTGCCCGCCCAACGGCCCTGCTGGCGCTCGGCACGCAGTGCAACCTCGCCGCCCTTTGGGCGAGGCGCCTCGCCGGCGCGGGCACGCGCATCGTCGTCAGCGAGCGCAACACCCTCTCGCTCGTGGTCGCCAACACCCGCCGCCGCTTTCGCCGCGCCTACCCGGCCCTGGTCGCGCGCACCTATCCCGAGGCCGACGGCATCGTCGCCGTCAGCCGTGCCGTGGCCGAGGATCTCGCCCGGACCTGCGATCTCGCCGCCGACAGCATAACCACCATCCCCAATCCGGTTCCCGAGCTGAAGGGCAGGGGCGGCAACGACCCGGCCGGGGGCGCCCTGGCCCATCCGTGGCTCGCCCCGGATCAGCCGCCGCTCATCCTCGCCGTCGGCCGCCTGAACTGGCAGAAGGACTTCGCCACGCTGCTCGAGGCCTTCGCCCTCGTTCGGCGGCGACGGCCGGCGCGGCTGGCCATCCTCGGCGAGGGCGAGGAGCGCCAGCGGCTCGAGGCCCGCGCCCGCAGCCTCGGCATCGCCGCCGACCTCGTCATGCCGGGCTTCGTCGACGACCCGTTCGCCTGGATGGCGCGCGCCCGGCTCCTGGCCCTCACCTCCAGCCAGGAAGGCTTCGGCAACGTCATCGTCGAGGCGCTGGCCTCCGGCTGCCCGGTCGTGGCGAGCGACATCCCGGGTGGCCCCCGCGAGATCCTCGACGGCGGGCGCTACGGCAGCCTCGCCCCATCCGGTGACGCCGCGGCCTTCGCCGAGGCCATGCTCGCCGTCCTGGACGACCCACCGGCACGAGCCGTGCTCGTCGGCCGGGCCGGGGACTATGCCCTGGGCCCGATCGCCGGGCGCTACCTCGCCTTGCTGCTCGACAAGGAGCCTGAATGACCATCCATCTCGACCACGGTGTGTTCGCCGAGGATGCGGCGGCCCTGCATGCCCTGGTGCCGACGATGCCCGCCAAGCACATCGCGGTCTTCATCTACGCGCTGACCGGTGGCGGCGCTCAGCGGCGCACGGTGACCCTGGCCAACGCCTTCGCCGAATGCGGCCACGATGTCGATCTCGTCGTCGTGCACGCCCGGGGCGTCATCCACCACGAGCTGGCGCCGCGCGTGCGGCTGGTCGATCTGGGCGACGGCTACGGCCGGCTGCATGTCGCGGCCGCCCGCCGCGGGGCGCCGCGCGGCCTGCAGACCGCCCTCGCGGTCCCGGCGCTCGCCCGCTACCTCCGGCGTCGCCGGCCGGACGTGCTCTTGTCCGCCGCCAGCCACGTCAATCTGGTCGCCGTGGCGGCGGCGCGGCTGTCGCGCACGCCCATCCCGCTCGTCCTGCGCACCAGCAACCATCCATCGGGCAACCTCGCCCACCATCCGCCGGCCCAGCGCCTGGTCCGGGCCTGGCTCAAATGGCTGGCCCGCCGCTTCTATCCCCGCGCCGATGCCATCGTCGCCGTGTCGAGGGGGGTGGCCCGGGAGCTCGGCCGGCTCACGGGCCTGCCGCCGGAGCGCATCACGGTCATCGACAACCCGGTGCTCACCGCCCGGCTGCGCCGCCGCATGGCCGAGCCGCTCGAGCATCCCTGGCTCGCGGCCGGCAGCCCGCCGGTCATCCTCGCCGCCGGCCGCTTCGGGCTGCAGAAGGATTTCCCGACGCTGCTCGAGGCGTTCCGGCGGATCGCGCCCGACTGCGACGCCCGCCTCGTCATCCTCGGCGAAGGCTCGGGCCGCCAGGCGCTCGCGGCACGGGCGACGGCGCTCGGCCTCGGCGATCGGGTGCTCATGCCGGGCTATGTCGACAACCCGCTCGCCTGGATGTGCCGGGCGCGCCTGTTCGTCCTCTCCTCGCTCTGGGAGGGCCTGCCGGGTGTGCTCGTCGAGGCGCTGGCCTGCGGCCTGCCGGTGGTGAGCACCGCCTGCCCGAGCGGCCCGGCGGAGATCCTCGAGGACGGCGCCCATGGCACCCTCGTGCCGGTCGGCGATGCCGAAGCCATGGGCCGCGCCATCCTGGCCACCCTCGCGGCGCGGCCGGAGCCAGAGCGGCTGCGCGCCCGGGCCGAGCATTTCGCGCTGGCACCCGCGATCAAGGCCTATCTCGACGTGCTCGAGGGGGTGATCCGTCGCCGCGCGCCCGAGCGGCTCGCCTGGTCGCCGCCCTGGCCGCTCACCGTGCGGCTCAGCTGGACCTCGCCCGAGGGCCTGGCCCGGGCGCTCGGCCGCGTCTGCCTCGGGCCCGGTGATCTCTTTCGCGCCTGGCCCGGCAACGCCGACCACCGCCAGCGCATGGCCCGCATGATCGAGCAGTTCGCCCTCGATCCCGACCGGGCCGCCACCAGGCATTGGCAGGAGCTCGTGGCGGCCGATGCGAGGTGCGCCGGCTGCCTCCATACAGCGCGCTGCACCGCCTGGCTGGCCCGGCCGGGCCCGGTCGCCGAGGCCGCGGGCTTCTGCCCCAATGCCGGGCTCTTCGCCACGATCGCGGGCGAGACGCTGGCGCTGGCGAGCTGAAGGGGAGAAGTGGCCCGGCGGTGGAGCGGGTGCTCCAGGACGCAGGCTAGCGCCTGATTTCGAGCGCGGCGAGGCCGAGGGCGAGGACCAGGGCGATCGCCACGACATTGCCGGGGCTGACCCCGCCGGCGCTCGCCATCGCCCGCTCGCGTGCCGGGGCATCCGCCAGCCGGCGCTCCAGCCTTCGGCCGAGGGTGACGAAGCGGCCGAGATAGAGGCGGTTGGCGGCGCAGCCGAGGGCCACCATCGAGGTGAGCTGCAGCCCGCAGAGCAGCCCCGGCGACCAGCCCTGGCGCCACAGCTCGAGCCAGAGCAGGAGCCAGAGCAGGGTCGCGAGCGCCAAAAGGCGCATGCGTCGATAGGCCAGCCAGAAAGGGCCGAAGAGCGCCGCATGGCCGTTCCAGCTCGTCTGCCGCCCCCGCCACGCCATCTGCCGCCAAGTCTCGTCGTAGTAGCTGGCATGCGGCCCGACGAAGGTCCGGGCCGCGTCGAAGGCGAAGTCCGCCGGTGGCGCCGCAAGGTCGGCCGTCTGGTTCTCGAGCATCGGATCGGCTCCGCGCGACAGGGCTGCGATCCTTGGATAGTCCCGAGCCGCCGATCGGGTCAAAAGCTGAATTCCGGGTTAACCAGGGAAGCCAGCCAGCGGAGTACGATGGTGCCGTCCGGCGCTTAACCTGCCTCGCCTGCGCCGGTCGGGGCGGGTCGAGGTGGTTGCGCCGCCCGCGACAACCGGACAGAACGCAAGGGTGACCGACGATCGAAGGGATGGCTGATGGGACCCCTGCACGGCGTGCGAGTGCTGGCCGTCGAGCTCTATGGCGCCGGGCCGTTCGGAACCCAGGCCCTGGCCGATCTCGGCGCCGAGGTGTTCAAGATCGAGAACCCGACCGAGGGCGGCGACGTCTCCCGCTCGATCGGCCCCCATTTCGAGCCCGCCATGGGCGAGAGCGCGGCAAGCCTCTTCTTCCAGTCCTTCAACCGCAACAAGAGGAGCCTCGCCCTCGACCTCGCCACGGCCGAGGGCCATGCCGTCTTCCGCGACCTCGTCCGTGGCGCCGACGCCATCGCCTGCAACCTGCGGGGCGACGTCCCGGCAAGGCTCGGCCTCACCTTCGAGCATCTGGCCCCGGTCAACCCGCGGATCGTCTGCGCCTTCCTCTCCGCCTACGGCCGGGACGGCAGTCGCGCCAAATGGCCAGGCTACGACTACCTGATCCAGGCCGAGACCGGCTATTTCGCCCTGAACGGCGAGCCCTCGTCGCCGCCGTCGCGCTTCGGCCTCTCGATCGTCGACTACATGAGCGGCTACGCCATGGCGCTGGCCCTGGTCGCGGGCGTGCTCGAGGCGAGAGGCAGCGGCAGGGGCCGCGACGTCGACGTCTCGCTCTACGATGTGGGCCTCGCCAACCTCGCCTACCTCGCCGCCTGGGCCGCCAATGCCGGCCATGCCGCCGAGCGCCTGCCACGCTCGGCCCACCCCTCGCTGGTCCCCTGCCAGCTCTTTCGCACGAGCGACGGCTGGATCTACATCATGGCCAACAAGGAACGCTTCTTCCCCGTCCTCTGCGAGGCCCTGGGCTGCCCCGAGCTCGCCCGGGATCCGCGCTACCTGACCTTCAAGGACCGCCTGGCACACCGCGCCGAGCTCGCGGCGAAGCTCGATGCCGCCTTCGAGACGCGGCCCACGGCCGAGTGGCTGACGGTCCTCCAGGGCCGGGTGCCGGCGGCGCCGGTGAAGACCATGGCGGAGGCGCTGGCATCGAGCTTCAGCGCCGAGCGCGGCATGATGGTCGATGTCGAAACGCCCGATGGCGCCGCGCTCTCGCTCCTCGGCTCGCCCTTCAGGACCGGCGAGCCCGTGCCGCCGCGACCGGCTCCCCGCCTCGGCCAGGACACCGACACGCTCCTCGCCGAGGCCGGCTACGACGCGGCGCGCATCGCGGAGCTTCGCCGCCGCGGCATCGTCGCCTAGGAGCGTTCAGTGCCCGCCGCCGATCGCCCGCTGGCGCGGGTCGATCACGTCGCGCAGGCCGTCGCCCATCAGGTTCAGGCCGAGCACCGCGATGGCGATCACCAGGCCCGGGAAGACGGTGATCCACCACGCTTCCTGGATGTAGCTTCGCCCGTCGGCGATGATGTTGCCGAGCGAGGGGGCGGGCGGCGGCGGGCCGACGCCGAGGAAGCTCAAGATCGCCTCGGCGATGATCGAGACGGCGAAGACGAAGGTGAGCTGGACGATGAGGGGCGAGAGCGCGTTCGCCAGGATGTAGCGAAAGATGATCCGCGCATGGCCCGCCCCCACCGCATGCGCCGCCTCGATATACTGCATGCCCTGCACCACCAGCACGCTGGCCCGCACGATGCGCGCGGTGCGCGGCGTGAAGGTGACGGTGAGGGCTATGATGGCGTTGACCTCGGACGGGCCCAGGGCGGCGGCGAGGGCGATCGCCAGCAGCACGCCCGGAAAGGCCATCAGCCCATCGAGCGTGCGCATGATGAGGCCATCGAGCCAGCCCACATAGCTCGCCGCGGTGCCGAGCAGGGTAACGAGAATGCCGGTGGTGACCACCACCACGAGCCCGATCCTGAGCGACACCCGCGTGCCGTAGATGACCCGGCTCAGGATGTCCCGCCCATAGCCGTCGGTGCCGAGCCAGTTCGTTGCTGTGGGCGGCGACAGGATGGCCCGGTAGTTGATCTCGGTCGGCCCGTAAGGGGCGAGGAGCGGGGCCAGGACCGCCACCAGGACGAAGAGGGTGAGGATCACCGCCCCGATCAGGAACGAGCGGTGCGCCAGGAGCCGGCGCAGGAACTCCACGCGCCGGCGCCGCCGGGCACGGGCGATCTCGGCACCGATCGAGAGGTCCGCCTCGGCCAGGGCGCTGCTACCGGCCATCGCGCACCCGCGGATCGAAGACGCCATAGAGGATGTCGACGACGATATTGACGAGGACGAAGACACAGGCGGTGACCAGGAGCCCGCCCTGGATGATCGGGTAGTCGCGCCGCTGGATGGCGCCGACGATCAGCCGGCCGACGCCGGGCAGCGAGAAGACCATCTCGATCACCACGGCACCGCTCAGGAGCACGCCAGTGATGACGCCGACCACGGTGACGATCGGCACCATGGCGTTGCCGAGCGCATGGCGGAACATCACCGTCCGCCCGCGCATCCCCTTGGCGCGGGCGGTGCGCACGTAGTCCTGCTTGATGACGTCGAGCATCGAGGAGCGCGTCATCCGGGCGATCACCCCCATTTGGGTGATCGCCAGCGTGAAGGCCGGCAGCGCCATGCAGCGCGCCCATGCCAGCGGGTCCTCGTCGATGGGCACGAACCCGCCGGTCGGAAACCAGCCGAGCTGCACGCCGAAGAGGATGATGAGGACGATGCCGAACCAGAAATCCGGGATCGAGAGCCCGATCAGCGCCGCCACCATCGCCCCCTGGTCGAGCCAGGTGTTGTGGCGCACGGCCGCCAGGATGCCGAGCAGCACGCCGATGGCCGTCGCCAGCACCAAAGCCAGCCCGGCCAGCGACAGCGTCACCGGCAGCCGCTCGAGGACCGCGTCGGCGACCGAGCGGTTGAGCAGATAGGAATAGCCGAGATCGCCCCGCAGCAGATTGCCGTACCAGAGAATGGCGCGCTCATGGAGCGGCCGGTCGAGCCCCAGCCGCTCGCGGATGGCGGCCAGATCCTCGGCCGTGGCGTCGATGCCGCCGATCTCGGCGCTGATGTCGCCCGGCACCAGCCAGAGGATCAGGAACGTCGCCAGCGTCACCACGAAGAGCGTGGGGATGGCGCTCAAGAGGCGGCCGATCAGAAAGCGCGTCATTGGGACGATTTGGTCGGAAGGTCGAGGCCGACCCCCTCGAGGTGCCCGAAGAGCTCGCGCAATCGGGCCCGCGCGGCCTCGGGCAGCGGTGGCCGGAGAATGGAGGCGATGTTGCTCTGAAGATGCTCGCGATTGCCGGTGCCGAACAGCACGACGTCCACGCCGGGCTCGTGGCGCACGTAGCGGTAGGCGGCATCGATCACGCTCGAGGCACCATGCTCGCGCACCAGGAACGCCAGGGGCTCCTCCAGTTCGGCGAATTCCTCCGGCACCTTCCCCTCGGCCGCCAAGTCGCGCATGGCCAGGCGCAGCCGCTCGGGCCGGCTGAAGATGGTGCGGACCGCGAACATCAGGAGCGCGCCGATGCCGTTGGCCTGCGTCTGCGGGAAGACGACCCTGCGGGCGTTTTGATGCATCATGTGGAAGGCGAGCATCACCACCTCCCATGCGGGATCGCGCGTCGCCTGCTCCAGCGTCCGGTGTCCGGGATCGAAAGGGCCCGACTCGGTGATCCCGATATGGCGGATCTTCCCGGCGTCCCGCTCGCGCGACAGCGTCTCGCGAAGGGCCAGGGCATGGGCGTAGTGCTCGGGCCGAACGGCGTGCAGCATGTAGACATCGACATGGTCGACGCCGAGCGCGCGCAGCGACGCGTCGAGATTGGCCCGAAGGGCATCGGCCTCGATCTGCTGGCCGTCCTCGACCACCTGGCTCTTGGTGCAGACGACCACCTCGTCGCGCGGCAGGTCGGCGAGCGCCATCCCGACCGCCCGCTCGGTGCCGTAGCCCATGGCGGTGTCGAGGATGTTCACCCCCTGGTCGAAGGCGGCCCGCACGATTGTGGCGGCTTCGCTGTCGCTCCGACCCTGGCCGAGGCCGAGCCGGCTGCTGCCACCGCAGCCGAGCCCGGCGACGCTGACCCGAAGCCCGGTCCGGCCGAGCTGCGTGTAGTCCATCCTCCCGCTCCTTTCGCCCGTGACCCCTGGCACCCGTGCTGGCCCTCGTCCGCCCGGCTGTACTACACCCTCGATGCCGTGACGAAGGCGGCATGCGCGCTACGACCCGGGAGAGAGACATGAAAGCTGTCGGCTACACGGCCACCGGCCCCATCGACCGCAAGGACGCCCTGATCGATTTCGAGATGGCGAAGCCGAGCCCGGGGGCCCGCGACCTCCTGGTCAAGGTGCAGGCGATCTCGGTCAATCCGGTCGACTACAAGATCCGCATCCGGCGCCCGCCCGAAGGCAAGGATCCGGCCGTCCTCGGCTGGGATGCCGTGGGCGAGGTCGTCGAGGTGGGCGATGCGGTCGAGACGTTCAGGCCGGGCGACATGGTCTGGTACGCCGGCGCCATCGACCGCCCGGGAACGAATGCCGAGTTCCATCTGGTCGACGAGCGCATCGTCGGAAGGAAGCCCCAATTCGCGTCGGCCACCGAGGCCGCTGCCCTGCCGCTGACCACGCTCACGGCCTACGAGATGCTGTTCGACCGCCTCCGGGTGACCGACCCCGTGCCGGGTGCGGCACCCGCCGTCCTGATCATCGGCGGTGCGGGCGGGGTCGGCTCGATCACGATCCAGCTCCTGCGGGCGCTGACCGACCTCGCCGTGATCGCCACGGCATCCCGCCCCGAAACCCGGGCATGGGCGAGCGAGCTCGGCGCCCATCACGTCCTCGACCACAAGCAGCCTTTGGCCCCCCAGGTCGCAGCGCTCGGGATCGGCGCCCCCGGCTTCGTCTTCTCCACCACCCACACCGGCAGCTACCTCGAGCAGATCGCCGAGCTGATAGCACCCCAGGGCCGCTTCGGCCTGATCGACGATCCCGACACCCTCGATGTCATGAAGCTCAAGACCAAGTGCGTCTCCACCCACTGGGAGCTGATGTTCACGAGATCGCTGTTCCAGACCCCCGACATGGCGCGGCAGGGCCAGATCCTGAACGAGGCGGCCGACCTCCTCGACGCCGGCCGGATCAGGTCGACGGCGACCGAGACGCTGGGTGTCATCAACGCCCAGAACCTCAAGCGGGCGCATGCCATCCTCGAGAGCGGCAAGGCACGCGGCAAGCTGGTGCTCGAAGGGTTCTGATCGCAGGCCGCCGAAGAGGAAACGGCGGCGCCGCTCCGGCGCCGCCGCTCCTCTCGCTCAGCCCTCGCGCCAGGTGTCGTACATGCGGGTGAAGCGGAACGGCTCGAAGCCCTTGAGATCGGAGCGCGCCGCCTGCATCAGCCCGGCATCGCCGATCTTGATGATGCCGAAGAACTCGTAGAGCCGTTCTTGGATCTTGGCGAAGGTGGCCTTGCGCGCCTCGACCGTCGGCCCCGAGATCAGCTCCTCGTAGAGCGCATCGAGCTCCGCGTCGTTCTTGACGAAATGCGGCCGCTTGCCGGTCAGCGTGGCGACGACGCCGACCGGGCCGAGATAGGGCTCGATGCCCATCTGCAGCGTCCAGCCGTTCCAGCCCGTGTCCTCGAGCCGGATCTTCAGGGCGGTCGGCCAGTCGACCTGGTTGATGACCGTGTCGATGCCCATGGCGTTCATCTGCTCGGCGATCACCACGGCCATCTTGTTGTGCTGCGGGATCTGCGTGTCGGTGAGGATGGTGAACTTCTCGCCCTTGTAGCCGGCCTCCTCGAGCAGCGCCTTGGCCCGCTCGGTGTCGTGCTGGTTGTAGAATTCCTTGCCGATGTCGCCCGCGTCATAGGTTGAGCCCGGATACACCCAGCCGTGATCCAGGGCGAACAGGCCCTCGGTCGAGATGCCCATGATCTCTTCCATGTTCAGCCCGACCTGCACCGCTTCGCGGAACTTCAAATTGTCCGAGGGCGGCTCGTTCATGTTGAAGATGAACGTGCTGAAGGCCCAGGGCATGTTCTCGTAAAGCGTGATGTCCGGGTTCGACTGGAGCCGCGCCGCGGACGGCATCGGGATCTGCTCGACCAGATCCACCTCGCCCGCCTCCAAGGCCGCCACCTGCGCCCCCGGCTCCGGGATGATGCGGAAGGTGACGGTGTCGAAATAGGCGGTCTTCTTGCCGCCGAAGCCGTCGACACCCTGGTAGCGATCGTCGGCCGAGTAGTCCTCGAACCGCTCGAGCTTCACATGGCTGTCCGGGACGTACTCGACATACTTGTAGGGGCCCGTGCCGATCAGGCTGGTCTTGCCGGCCTCGGCCTCGGCATCCTCCTCGGGGATGATGACCGCCGGTGCCCGGGGCGAGGAGAACGCCTCGAGGAAGGTCGGCGTCGCCGCCTTCATGGTGAAGGTCACCTCGTAGTCGCCCGTGACCTCGATGCTCGCCACCGGGTCCAGAAGGTTGCCCGTCGCCCCCACCTTGCGATAGCGCTCGAGCGACGCCTTGACGTCGCCGGCCTTCATCTCGTCGCCATTGTGGAACTTCACGCCCTTGCGCAGCGTGAAGACATAGGTCAGCCCGTCATCCGAGATCTCGACGCCCTCGGCCAGGATCGGGATCGGCTTGATCTCGCCCGAGAAGCCGTAGAGCGTCTCGTAGATGTTCATGTTGACGTTGCGCGAGGCCTGCGACGAGGTCGACATCGCGTCCAGGCTCGGCGGGTTGGAGCCCTGGACGACCACCACCTCGCCACCCATGACCTGGGCCAGGGCGCTCGTCGCCATGAGGCCGGAGGCCAGCGCCACCGTCCCCGCCATCGCCAGCATCCCGACGAAGGACTTCAAGCTCTTCTGTCGCTTCATTGCCTTGCACGCTCCCTGTTGTCCGGTCCGGTCAGATCAGGCTGCCGCGGTCTTGTCCTGAAGGCGAAGGAACCCTCTTCAGTCGAATCGTATAATCGTATACGATATTTGTCGATCCCTGATCCTGTCAAGGAATTTGCCCGCCATGGCGAGCGCCAGCCCACCGCGCGTGAAGCCCCAATTGAGCGGGCTGGCGCCGCTCGCGGCCAAGACCCTGGTCAACCAGGTGGTGGATGCCATCGTCGAGGCGGCGGCGCGCGGCGTCTTCCTGCCCGGCGACCGCATCGTCGAGGCCGAGGTGGCCCGCGCCCTCGAGGTCAGCCGCATCCCCGTGCGCGAGGCGCTGCGCCTGCTGGAAAGCCAGGGTGTGGTGGTCAGCGAGCGCTATCGCGGCATGCGGCTGATGAGCGTCGACATCGACCGGCTCGAGCAGATCCTGAAGGTCCGCCTCGCCCTGGAGAAGCTGGCCGGGGCCGAGATCATGGCGCTCCGGCGGGGTAGAAAGGGCTTCCTCGCACCGCTCGACGACATGCTGGCCCGCATGCACGAGGCCGCCGATGCAGAGGACAAGTTCCTCGTGGCCCGCCTCGACACCGAGTTCCACAGGATCCTCTGCCGGCTCTCGGGCAACGACACTTTGCTCCGCTGCTGGGAATCCCTCTCGCGCCAGCTCACCATCATCTTCGGCCTCTCGACCCTGAAGAAGAGCCTGAAAAGCATCGTCGCCGAGCATGACGAGGTCATCGCAGCGCTCCGCACCGGCGACCGGGCGACCTTCGACCGCCTGATGGAGGTGCACATCCTCGAATACTCGCGCGCCGTCGACTACGAGAAGCTGGTCGCCCAGCTCCGCAAGCTGGACGCACGCTAGGCCGGGCGCTCCGCCACCACATGGCGGGCCGGCGAGCCGAAGGCCGGGGCCAGGGCGAAGTCGTCCGCCGTCGCATCCAGAAGCTCGACCAGCGCCCGGTGCATCGCTGCCGCCACCAGCTCGTGCCCCGGCGTCTCGAGCAGGTTCAGGAGCTCGAACGGGTCCGCCTCGAGGTCGAAGAGCTGCCAGGGCCGCGCCCCGGACACGTCGCCCAGCACCGTGTACTTGTGGCGGCGGCCGCGAATGCCCCGCCATCGCTCGTCGTAATAGGCGCGGTTGGCGCGCGTCTCGGTGACGAACTCGAGCGGCACGCCGACCCGCTCGGGCTCCCCCACCTCGCCCCGAATGAAAGGCGCGAGGTCGACCCGCGGCGCCGCCGGCGGCTCGCTCCCGCCGGCGAGGCCGACGAAGGTCGAGAAGAGATCCTCGGTATGCACCGGCACGCCCGCCTCCCGCCCCGGCGGCACCCCGGGCCCGGCCACGATCAGCGGCACGCCGATCGATTCCTCCCACGGCTCCGCCTTGCCCAAAAGCCCGTGGCTGCCGCCGAGCTCGCCGTGATCGGCGAGAAAGACGGTGATCGTCTCCTCCGCCAGCCCCAGCCGCTCGAGGCTCGCCCGAAGCCTGCCCATATTGTCGTCGATCTGCTCGATCATCGCGTAATAGGCCTGCATGTTGGCCTCGAGGACGCGCCTGACCGAGGCCGGATCATCCGGATCGATCCGCCCCGCCGGTCCCCCGGCCTCGTGCCATTCGGGCGGAAAGAACCTGATCGCCGCCAGATCGACGTTCGGCCGGTGCCGCAAGGGGCCCCGCGCCCGCACCCGCGCCAGGGTCTCCGCCGTCGCCATGAAGGGCGGGTGCGGCGCCTCGATCGACAGCATCAGGAAGAACGGCTTGGACGCCGGCCGGCCGTGCTCCAGATAGTCCAGCGCCAGGTCGAAGAGCGCGTCCGTCTGGTGGCCCGGCAAATGGCGGGGCAGGGGGTCGTCATCCTCGAAGATCCAGGTGTCCAGAAAGTCGTTCCGGAGCTCGAAGCCGCGCCAGTGGTCGAAGCCGCGCCGGTGGCTCGCCGGGATCGGCGTCCGGCTCGCCTGCGACAGGCTCAGGCCGCCGCTCACCCCATAGGCCGAGTAGAGATGCCACTTGCCGATATAGGCCGTGGCGAGGCCCTGGGCCTTGAGCGCGTCGCCGAGCGTGCGCTCGGCCGGTGACAGCCGGTAGCCCAGGGCCGGCACGTTCCGCGAATGCGCGTACTCGCCGGTCAGGAGCGAGAAGCGGAAGGGCACGCAGGCCGGGAAGGTGGCCGAGGCCGCGGTGAAGCGCACGCCGCGTTCGGCCAGCAGGTCCAGATGTGGTGTTCGCAGGTTCGCGTTGCCGGCGCAGCCCATGGCATCCCGCCGCATCTGGTCGGCCAGCACGACCACGACATTCGGCATCCGCCTCTCCCGTTCCAGGACCGCGCCGCCAAGCTTGCAAATCGACTATCGGTATACAACCATCCGGCGGAGAGTGTACGCACAGCCCCCGAAGGTGCCAGCGCCACCGTGACCGCCCTGCCGACCGCACCGCTCCTGGAGGTGGAGAGCCTCACCGTCTCCATCGGCGGCATCACCATCCTGGACGATCTCTCGTTCCAGGTGGCCCCGGGCGAGATCCTCGGCATCGTCGGCGAATCCGGCAGCGGCAAGAGCATGACCGCGCTTTCGATCATGCGTCTCCTGCCCGATGGCGCCAGGGCGAGCGCCGGGCATCTCCGCCTCCAGGGCGAGGACATCCTGCAAGCCCGGGAATCCCGGCTCGAGGAGCTGCGCGGCAGCACCATGGGCATGATCTTCCAGGAGCCGATGACCGCCCTGAACCCGGTCATGACCGTCGGCGAGCAGATCATGGAGACGGTCCAGCGCCACCTGAAGGTGTCGAGGCGCGAGGCCCGCGACCGCGCCATCGAGGCGCTTCGCCGGGTCGGCATCCCGTCGCCGGGCCAGCGCGTCGACGACTACCCGCACCGCCTCTCGGGCGGCATGCGCCAGCGGGTGATGATCGCCATGGCCCTCGTCTGCCGCCCCCGCCTCCTGATCGCCGACGAGCCGACCACCGCCCTCGACGTCACCATCCAGGCGCAGATCCTCGATCTGATGCTCGGCCTGCAGGACGAATACCGGATGGGGATCATCCTGATCAGCCACGACCTCGGCGTCGTCTCCGCCTTCACCGACCGCGTGCTCATCATGTACATGGGTCAGGTGCTCGAGGACGCCCGGGCCGACGACATCTTCAACCATCCGCGGCACCCCTACACCGAGGGGCTGCTGGCTTCCATCCCGCCGGTCGACCGAGACATGGGCCGGCTCGAGGCCATTCCGGGCGCCATCCCGCCGATCTTCGATCTGCCGCCCGGCTGCCGGTTCGAGCCGCGCTGCGCTCATGCCCGCCCGATCTGCGCCACAGCCGTGCCCGAGCTCGTCGAGGTCGGACCGGCCCACCGGGCCGCCTGCATCCGCAACACCGGCTACCGCTTCACCAGGGCCGAGCGATGAGCCCGCCGCTCGTCGATGTCCAAAATCTCGCCAAGGACTTCCTCGCCAGCAAGTCCGGCTTCCTCGCGGAGCGAGCCCGCATCCGCGCCGTCGACGGCGTCAGCTTCACGATCGACAGGAAGGAGACGCTCGGCCTCGTCGGCGAATCGGGCTGCGGCAAGACCACCACGGGCCGGCTGGTTCTCCGCCTGATCGAGCCGACCGCCGGCTCCGTCCGCTTCGCCGGCACCGACATCCTGGCCCTCGAGCCACCGGCGTTGCGGGCGCTCCGCAGCGACATGCAGATCGTCTTCCAGGACCCGTTCGGTGCTCTGAACCCGCGCATGACGGCGGGCGAGCTGATCGTCGAGCCCCTGGTCGTCCACGGCATCGGCGACGCGACCTCCCGCGAGCGCAAGCTCCGCCAACTGCTCGACATGGTCGGCCTTGCGGCGCATCACGCCGGCCGCTTTCCGCACGAGTTCTCGGGCGGCCAGCGGCAGCGGGTCTGCATCGCCCGCAGCCTCGCCCTCGACCCCGCCTTCGTCGTCTGCGACGAGGCCGTCTCCGCCCTCGACGTCTCGGTGCAGGCGCAGATCCTCAACCTGCTGCACGACCTCAAGGACCAGCTCGGCCTGACCTACCTCTTCATCAGCCACGATCTCGGCGTGGTCCGCCACATCTCCGACCGGGTGGCGGTCATGTATCTGGGCCAGATCGTCGAGATCGGCGGGCGCCGGGCGATCTTCGAGGCACCCGCCCACCCCTACACCCGGGCCCTCCTGCAATCCGTGCCGTCCCGGGCCAAGGGCCGCAAATCCTTCTTCACGATCGAGGGCGACGTGCCGAGCGCCGCCGACCCGCCCCCCGGCTGCCGCTTCCACACCCGCTGCCCGCTCGTCTTCGACCGCTGCCGGGTCGAGATGCCGCTCCTGCGTCCAGCCACCACCAGCCCCGGCCACCTCGCCGCCTGCCACCTGGTCGAGCCACCCATCGAGGAATCGGCATGAACGAACGCTACAACATCGTCCTCGTCCTCACCGACCAGCAGCGCCGGGACACGCTTCGCACCTACGGCAACCGCTTCACCGAGACCCCCGCCGCCGACGCCATGGCCGAGGCCGGCATGACCTTTGATGCCGCCTACACCCCCTGGCCGGTCTGCACCCCCGCTCGCGGCACCATGTGGACCGGCGTCTACCCCCACGCCCACGGCCTGATCGAGAACCTCTACGGCGTCGACGACGCCTTCGCCTCGCATTGCACCGATTACGAGACGGTCTGGTCCCGGCTCCAGCGGGCGGGCTACCGCACCGCCCATTTCGGCAAGTGGCACCTGGGCGAAGCCCAGCCGCCCTTCTTCGACGTCTGGGAGGAATCGTTCAATTCGCGCAAGGGCCACTGGCTCGACGGCCGGCTCGATGACGAGTACCGCCCCGACCGCCAGACCGACGCCGCCATCGCCTTCATCCACCGGCAAGAGGGGGCGGAGAAGCCCTTCGCCCTGGCGCTCAGCTTCTACCCGCCGCACGACCCCTATTCGGCCCCCGCCCGCTTCTACGCGCCCTATCGCGGCCGGGGCGTCCCCTTCGCCGGCTACTACGCCGCCGTCAGCGCCCTCGACCACAACCTCGCCCGCGTCCGCCGGGCTCTCCGGGACACGGGCCTGGCGGAGAGCACCATCCTCCTCTTCTACTCCGACCACGGCGACACGTTCTGGTATCGCCCCGAGGGCGAGCACAAGTTCGTCTGCCACGACGACGCCATCCGCATCCCCTTCCTCGCCGAGGGACCCGGCATCGCCAAGGGCTCGCGCATCGCCGCACCGGTCGGCCTGCAGGACCTGACGCCGACCATGCTGGAGATCGCCGGTGCCGCCATCCCCGAAGGCCTGCACGGCCGCAGCCTCCTGCCGCTGCTGCGGGGCGAGGTGCCGACGGACTGGCCAAGCGACGCCTACGTCCAGAACATCACCCACAAGAGCCGCATCCACCAGCGCGCCATCCGCACCGACCGCTGGAAGCTGATCGCCTCGGCCACCGGCGCCCACGAGCTCTACGACCTCGCGGCCGATCCCGAGGAGGAGCTGAACATCTACCTCACCCCGCGCGACGACGGCGGCTTCGAGCGCTTCAGGCATTATCCCGATCAGGCGCCGGTCATCGCCGACCTCTGCGAGCGCATGGCCAGGGAGGCAGGCCGGATCGGCGACACCGAGGGCCTGGAGATCATCGAGAAGGTCCAGGCCGACATCGCCCCCCGGCTCACCGCACTACGTCGGTAGTTCCTCGAGCCAGCTATCCTCGTCCCGGATCAGGAACTGCGCCGTGCTCCGTGGCCGCGTTTGCCGGCCCCACTCCTCCAGGAGCCGCTTCTCCGCGCAGCGCGCATCGACCTCGGCGCGGATCGCATCCGGATTCCACCCGGCCAGCACCCGCGCCGACAACGCCGCGCGCACCGTGCCGTGGGCCGGATCGGCGCCCAGGTCGTTCAGCTCGTCCGGATCGGCCGCCATGTCGAAAAGCTGCGGGCGATAGCCCTCCATGTGCACGTATTTCCAGCGTGCCGTGCGCAGCATCCGCTGGCACACCGCCTCGGGCCCGGTCCAGGGTGAGAGCAGGTCGGTGACGTACTCGCTGAAGGTCTCGTCCACCCAGGGCCCGTCCGGCTCGGCCGCGATCTTGAGCAGGCTCCGGCCATGGCTGCGCGGCAAAGGCGGTGCCCCCGCCGCCTCGATCAGCGTCGCCCCCACATCGATCAGGTTGACCACCCGACCGCAGCGCCCGCCCGCCGCCCGGATGCCCGGCCCCGCCATCACCAGCGGCACCTTGACCGAGCCCTCCAGGAACGTGTTCTTCCACCAGAGCCCCTGCTCGCCGAGCTGCTCGCCATGGTCCGAGGCGTAGACGACGAGCGTGCTCTCGCCCAGGCCCCTCTCCTCCAGCCGGTCGAGGATGCGCCCGATCTTGGCGTCGAGCGCGGAGACCAGCCCCCAATAGGCCGTCCGCGCCCGGATCACGTCCCCCGGGTCCGGATCGACGGTCGCCGTGGCCGCACGCCACCTGGCGAGCCAGGGATGCTCGAGGGCAGCCGGCGGCGGGGGCAGGCGGGGCGGCCCCACCCGGCCTTCGAACCGCGCGTAATCCTCTGGCCGTGCCACGAACGGGCAGTGCGGCAGGAGGAACCCGACCGTCAGGCAGAAGGGCGGCGCACCGTCGCCAGCACCGGCAAGCTCGTCGAGCCGCGCCAGCGCCGCCTCGGTCGTCGCATCGTCGACCACCTCGTAGCCCGACTGGCCCGGCCCGGAGCGGCTGATGCTGACCGCACGGCCCTGGGCATCGGGAGCGCTCGGCCCCTGGGCCCCGCCCAGCACCCCCAGCTTCTGCCGCTCCACCCCCAGCCAGTTCGGCGCGCAATCGCCGATGTCGCGCTCGCCGTAGCCGTGGAGCTGGTCCGGCCCGATCGCGTGCATCCGCCCGACCAGGATGGTGCGATAGCCGGCCGCCCCCAGCGCATGGGCGAAGGTCGGCAGATCCGAGGCCAGCGTGTCCTGCAGCGTCCAGCAAGTCTGCTCGAAGGGCCAGCGCCCGGTCAGCAGCGACATCCGGCTGGGCGTGCAGATCGGCGACGCGCAATAGGCGCTGTCGAAGGTCATACCTTTGGCCGCGATCCGGTCGATATTCGGCGTGGCGCCCAGCCCATCGCCATAGCAGCCGGCGACCCGCTGCGCGTGCTGGTCGGAGAACAGGAACAGGATATTGGGCCGCCCGCCCATGATGCTCAGCGCCCGTAGAGCACCGCCTTCGGCTCGAAGGCGGTCTCGGGCTCCATCGGGTACATCGGCCGGGCGCAGATCCGGTGGCCGAGGCTCGGCAAATCGGCCGAGGTGGCGCCGGGCGCGTCGATGTTGAAGTTCTTCTCGGCCCACTCGTCGAACATGTGCGGCTCGCAATGCGGCGACTTCACCACGATCAGGTCGTAGTCCCTGGGGTTGCAGCCGGCGGCGTGGTACATCGCCCGGTCGAACAGGCTGACCGACCTCGACAGCACCACGACGGTGAAATTGGCGAAGGTCAGGACCGCCACCGGCCCCGCCTCGAGCGGTGTCCTCATCGTCTCGAGCCTGGCCTCGCCGTCCATGAGCAGCTTGACCCGCGCCTCGACCGGCATCGGCGTGTAGCGCCCGGTATCGATCGCCCCGCCCAGCGTCACCCGCACGGTGGCACCCACGCCCGCCGCATGCGCCGCCTTCGCCGCCTCGGGATCGACGATCTGCGCCAGCACCCGCTTCGGATAGCCGGCTTCGCTCAAGGCCCTGATGATGGCGTTGGAATCGCCGGTCGCCCCGGACGAGGTCGCATCGGCCGCGTCGGTGAAGATCACGGGCCCCCGCATCGTCCGCGCCTGGGCGATGGCGCGCGCTAGCGGGATCAGCACACCCTGCATCCGCTGCCGCTGCGGCCAGAATTCGCCCGCCAGCCGGAGTGCTTCGGCCTCGGCCGTGGCCCGGTCGCCATCGGTGGTCACCAGCACCTGCGTGCAGAGCTCCGGCACGTCGGTGAAGGGATTGCCGATCATGATGGCGGCGGCGAGCGCCGTGCCGTCGCGCTCGAGGCGCTGGCATTCGCGGATTAGATCGCCGTAGCAGCCCTTGGCGGTGATCAGCTCGTTGCCCCGGACCAGGGCCGGGATCACCACCCTTGCCGTCACCGGGCGAATGCCCTCGTCGAGGATCCGCAGCAGCAGCCGCGCCGCCCGGACACCTGTGTCGGCAAAATCGACATGCGGGTAGGTGTGATAGACCGCGACGCCGTTCACCTGCTTCAGCATCCGCTGGGTGAGGATGCCGTGCAAATCGAGCGAGATGACGATCGGCACGTCCGGCCCGACCATCCGCCGCAGGGCCTTGAGGATGCTGCCCTCCGGGTCGAGCTCGATCACCGAGCCCATGGCCCCGTGCAGCGAGGCATAGACCGCGTCGACCTCGCCGGCCACGGGCTCGAGGGTGGCCAGGATCTCCGCCTTGAGCTTCTGCCAGCCCCTGGCCGACAACGGCCCGGCGCTGCCCGCCCGGGCCGCGATGGTCGGCACCGTCACCACGTCGTCGCGGCCATCGAAAACGGAGAAGGCCCCGCCGAGCTCGGTGTTCAGCCCGCGATGCTCATAGAAGCTGTTGCCATGGGTGATGCGGAAGTTCTCGTACTCGGACGGCAGCGGGTTGAAGGAGGAGATCTCCTGCTTGCAGTCGAGGAGCAGTATTCTCGGCATCGGCCTTGTCCCCGCTCTCGTTCACTGTGCCCGGTAATCCGCCATGACGACCGCGACCGTGTCGCCGCGCGCGACCCGGCCCGGCCCGGCCGACATCCACAAGATGCCGTCGCTGGCATAGCGGACCTCCAAAGGCGGATGGTCCACGTCCTCGACGAAGTGCAGCCAGCCGGCGGGCTCGCCGGCGCGGACAGCCTCGCCCACCACATGGACCGGCTCGAAGGTGCCGGCCCCGGGTGCAAAGGCATAGCACTCCCGGCCTTCGACCATCATGTGCCGCGTGCCGGTGCTGCCGTCCCGCTGCGCTGTCTCGGGCGTGCCCTCGATCACCCCCAGGTGCTTGAGGATATTCAGGCAGCCCCGCCTGCCGATGCGCACGCCCTCGACGCTGACCCGGCCCCAGCCGCCGAGCTCCGTGCCGAGCGAGAGCTTGCCCCGCCGCTCGACGCAGCTGGTGAAGGTGGCCCCCTCGTCGATGCCGCCGAAGACGACGTTGTAGGGGGCGCCAAACGCGGCCGCCGCGTCCAGCGTGCGCCGCATCAGCTCGGGATCGGCGATGTGGTGCATGTTGGTCGACGGGATCGAATCGCCCGAGTGTCCGGCCGTGTGCAGGTCGACCGAGACGTCCACCATGGGCAGCACGACGCTGTCCATGAAGTGCGCCACCATCTCGCTGAAGGTGCCCTTCGGATCGCCCGGAAAGCAGCGGTTCATGTCGCGGTTGTCGACCGGCGAGAGGCGCGTGTCGTTGAGCACCGCCGGCACGTTGACGGCCGACATCATGATCACCCGCCCCTGCACGTCCGCGGCCTTCAGCTCGCGCGCCAGGCCGGAGACGGCGATCGGCCCCTCGTATTCGTCGCCGTGCACGCCGCCGGTGAAGAGCACCGTCGGCCCCCGCCCGTTCTTCACCACGACGATGGGGATCTCGACGATGCCCCAGCCGGAGGTGTTGCGCGACAAGGGTGCCCGCAGATAGCCCGCCTGCCGCCCCTCCCGGTCGAAATCGATCTCGTGGCGGATCCGGGTCGGTGCCGAGGCCATCGCTGCCGTTGCTCCCTGACGCTGCTCCCTGGGGCGCGCTTGAAGTGTATGATTGTATACGATATCAGCCGAGTCAACGTCTCCCTGACCGCCCAGCGCGAAAGCCCGCATGACCCGGACCGCCACGCCCTTGGCCCCCATCCGCATCCGGCGCATCGTCGCGGCCCCGCTTTTGGGCGAGAGCCCGAAGGGCGGCTGGTCGAACGAGATCGAGGCCGAGGATTCCATCCACACGCTGATCGCCGTCCACACCGACGCCGGGATCTCGGGCTTCGGCAGCGTCTTCACCGGCGGCCGGCTGGTCCAGGCGGCCTTGGGGGTGCTCGAGCCACTCTACCGGGCTGAGAACGCGCTCGAGCCCGAGCGGGTGAGCGAAAAGCTGCACCAGAACACCTTCTGGTTCGGCCGCGGCGGCACGCTGACCCACGCCATCAGCGGCATCGACATGGCGCTTTGGGACATCCTGGGCAAGGCCACCGGCCTCTCCGTCGGCCGCCTCATGGGCGGCCGACACCAGGAGCGCGTGCGCCCCTACTGCTCGCTCCTCATGGACGAGCCGAGCGTGATGGCCGACGAGATCGCGAAGCACCGGGACGCCGGATTCCGCGCCTTCAAGATCGGCTGGGGCCCCTTCGGCCGCCGTGACGACGCGAAGCTCGACGCGGCCATCGTCGCCGCCGCCAAAAAGGCGCTGCCGCCGGGCAGCAAGCTCCTCGTCGATGCCGGGGCGAGCGACGCCTACTGGCCGAACGGCCTGAAATGGGCGCTGCGGACCGCCCACATGCTGGCCGACCACGAGGTCGGCTGGTTCGAGGAGGCGCTGCCGCCCGACGCGCTCGAGGACTTCGTCACCCTGCGCCGGGCCGCCCGCCTGCCGATCGCCGGCGGCGAGGTGCTGACCCGCCGCCAGGCCTTCATCCCCTTCATCACGAAGGGCGCCTTCGATATCGTCCAGCCCGACGTCACCAAGGTCGGCGGCCTCTCCGAGCAGCGCCGCATCGCCTGGCTCGCCCGGGATTTCGGCGTGAGATACGTGGGCCACGGCTGGAACACGGCCCTCGGCCTCGCCGCCGACCTGCAGCTCGCGACCGCGCTGCCGAACGTCGATCTGGTCGAATACATCGGCGGCTCCGCCTATGTCGACCGGCTGACGGAGACGCCCTTCGGCCTGGATGCGGACGGCATGCTCGCCATCCCGGACACACCCGGCCTCGGCGTCGCGCTCGACCCGGACAAGGTCGCCCGCTACACGCCCGACGCGGCGGCCCTCTTCGCTGCCGATTGACGATGAGCCGAGAGCCATGGCGCTCGCCACCGGGGCGCGCCAGACCGACCGGTGCCGCCACGAGACCTGAACGCTCGGCGGCTACGTGGCCGTGTCGGTGCGGCTCGCCGACCCATCCCGGGTTTCGGTGCGGGGATTGCGCGCGGCCCGCTCCCGCAGCCAGCATGCGACGGCGGCGCGCACTGGCCCCGGAACGGGAACGGCGCCGGAGGTCCAGCGCCGCACCGTCGCGACATCCACGCCGAGCTTCTCGGCCGCGGCCATCTGCCAGCCGCGCTGACCGAGCAGGCGGATCAGCGCGGCCTTCAGATCATCCGGTGTCAGGTCGATCATCCGGCGCCGCGTTCCGCCGCGTGGATGTAGCGGATGACGCCTTCCGACCAGCCGTCGATATGTGTCCACGGCCCATAGCCGACGCCGTTCTGCGCGCTGGCCACGTTGATCATGTATGCCCGGCCGGCGCGCGGGCTCGGCACGACGTCGGCCGTCTGCTCGTCGGTGATGACGATCAGGCGATCGTGCGAGGCCTTGGCATTGAGCTTTGCCACCGCCTGGCCGAGATAGGTCCGGCCGTGCGGCTGGGAGCGGATGACGGCGTCGATGCCGGCCATGCCGCGCCGGGGCGGCACCTTGACCACCTTCTCCGAGAAGGTGAACACCCGCAAATTGCCATGGAGCACGGAGGCGAGCGCCGCCGCGTCCATGCGGGTCATGCCGGAGTGGGCCGACAGCGGTAATTCCATCGAGGCGGAGACATCGACCAGCACCGCGGTCTTGCCCGAGAGCGCCGGCAGGTCCGACATGCTCTCCGAGAGCGCCTCGTCGATGAAGGGTTCGAACCGCGGCGTCGCCCGGGCCGCCGCCACATAGCGGAACGGCATGACGTTGCCCGCACCCTTGCGGGCAATGATGGCATCGCGGATCAGCGTCGCGTCGACGCCGGCCTCGGCCATGTTCCGCAGGTTGCGGAGCAGGGCCATGTAGCCGAGCCTGCCTTCGCCGAGCAGCCGCTCGAACGTCGCCTTCTTGTCGGCGCCGCCGGAGAGGGCGACCTCCCAGGTGTCGGGAGGGTCGAGGCTGCGCTCGACCGCCGCCTTGTAGAGCCCGGAATGCCCGGCATCCCTTGGCCTGGGATGCACCAGCCGGAGGACGTCGCGGAGCTTGACGTCGACATCGCGGTCGTACTTCGCGAGCTGGTAGGCATCGAACCGGGCAATGGCGCGGGCGATGCCCTTGCGCATCGCATGGCTCATGCAGGCCTTGATCGGCATGTCGTAGCGCGCGGCATGGATCGCCAGAAGCTCGCCGGGCTCGTCGGCGCGGATCAGGACATCGGCGATCGCATCGGCGACCACGGCACCGCTCGACCTCTCCGCGAGCACGGAGAGCAGCAAGAGGGGCGCGTGGCGAAGATGCATGACGTGCCGGGCCTCGCGGGCCAAGGCCGCGACCACGACCGGGCTGACCCTGGCTGCCGTCTCGGCGATGCGGTCGGCGATGCTCCGGCCGTCCTCGTAGAACTCGGACTCCCAGAGTAGGCAGGCCATCACCGACCGGCGAAGCTGTGCCTCGTCGTCGATCCGCTTCGCTGGCGCACCCTCGTGGGTGAAGAGGTCAGACTTGATGGCGGCGTTGGCAGGCATGGCATCTTCTCGCTTGGAGCGGCGGCAGGGGGGCCGAGGCGGCGCGCCGACGCTTCCGCCAGCCGGTCGCCCGGCTGGCCAGAATCGAACACGACCCTGCGCTGGCAAGCACCAGCGCCCTGCGTCTTCCGCGATACGACATGGCCCGGAAAAGGTGGCGAGTGCGGACTATGTGCACCTGAAGCGAAGTAACCGCTCTCTACGTCACGGGCCGCCGTCTCTATCCGCGCATATTGCGCGGTTGTCAACAGCCGGATCGAAGGCATGCACGAGCAGCGGCCTTCGATCCGGAAGGCCGGCTCCAGAAACTGAAAAGCAGGATCGTCGGGGAAGAATGGTGGGCGCGACAGGGATTGAACCTGTGACCCCTACGATGTCAACGTAGTGCTCTCCCGCTGAGCTACGCGCCCGACGCGCCGATTTACGCAGAACGGGACGCCATGGCAAGTGGGTCGATCACGGGTCCGGCAGGGACGCCGACCGGGTCATTGCGCCGCCTCGCGTAATGTGTTCCGATGGATCCGTCGAAGGAAGCTTCCCAGGCAATTCTCGCGGTGTTGGAGCAGGCGGGGTGTTCGATTTCAGGCCCGGCGCCGGACTGCAAGTGCCGGTGCTGCTGTCAGCACCGCACAGCGGGCGCTGCTATCCGAGCCGCCTGCTCGAGGATCTGGCGCTTTCGGCCGAGCAGCTCCGTCCCCTCGACGACGGGCCGGTCGATCTGGTCCTGGAGCCGGCAAGGAAGGTCAGCTCGGGCCTGCTCGTTGCCCTGCTGCCCCGTGCCCTGATCGACCTCAACCGATCGCCCGCCGAGCTCGATCCGGCCGAGCTCGAGGGCCGGGTGACCTGGCCGACCGAGATCACCGCCAAGGTGCGGGCCGGCCTCAGCCTGATCCCGACCCGGATCGGCGGCCAAAAGCTTCATCGCCGCCGCCTGCCGGCCGCCGAGGTCGCCCGCCGCCTGGCCGAGGTGCACCGGCCCTTCCACCAGGAGCTGGCGCGCCGGCTCGGGCAGCTCAGGGCGCGCCATGGGGCGGCCCTGCTGCTCGACTGCCATTCCATGCCCCGGGCCTCCGTCACCTCGGTCCACCCGTCGGTCGAGGTCGTCATCGGCGACCACCACGGCACCTCGGCGTCGCCGGCCGTCAGCGAGGTCGCGACCTCGACCTTGCGCCGCCACGGGCTGCGCGTGGCGAGCAATCGGCCCTTCGCCGGCGGCCACATCACCAGGAGCTCCGGCCGGCCCGACCAGGGGCTGCATGCGCTGCAGATCGAGCTGCGCCGCGACCTCTTCCTCGACGAGGGCGACTACCGCCTGCACGGCGGCATGGCGGCCCTGGGCGACGCCATGACCGATCTGGCCGCGACGCTGGCCGAGCTCGCCAGCCGCCTGGCCGGGCGCCCGGCCGCTGCCTGACCCGGGCATGGCAGGCGCACCCGATGTCGCGATCGTCGGCGGCGGCCCGGCCGGCCTCATGGCAGCCGAGCGGCTGGGCGGCGCGGGGCTCGCCGTCACCCTCTACGACCGCATGCCGACGGTCGGAAGGAAGCTCCTGATGGCTGGGCGCGGCGGGCTCAACCTCACCCACGGCGAGCCCATGGGCAAGCTCCTGGGCCGCTATGGCGAGGCCAGGGAACGACTCCAGCCGATCCTGGAGGCGTTCGACAACGACACGGTCCAAATCTGGGCGCAGGGCCTCGGCCAGCCGGTCTTCAGGGGTTCGTCCGGCCGCATCTTCCCCAAGGCCCTCAAGGCCTCGCCGCTGCTCCGCGCCTGGCTCGGCCGCCTCGCCGAAAGGGGTGTCGTCATCAGGACCCGCCACGACTGGCAGGGCTTCGCGAGCGACGGTGCCCTCCGCTTCGCCACCGCCGGCGGCGAGGCCCAGGCCCGGCCGAGGGCGACCCTCCTCGCCTTGGGTGGTGCGAGCTGGCCCAGGCTCGGCGCCGACGGCTCCTGGGCCCGGGTCCTGCGTGCTGCCGGCATCCCGGTGCGCGACCTCGCACCCGCCAACACCGGCGTCGCCATCGCCTGGTCGACGGCCTTCGTCGAGCGCTTCGCCGGCCAGCCGCTCAAGACCGTCGAGATCGCGCTCGACGGCGACCGGCAACGGGGCGACGTCGTGCTGACAGGCTACGGGCTCGAAGGCGGGGCCATCTACGCGCTCGGGCCCAGGATCCGCGAAGGGCTGGCGTCGCGGGGACCGCTGACGCTCCACCTCGATCTCCGCCCCGATGGCAAGCTCGAGGACATCGCCGCCCGCCTCGCCAGGGCCATGGCCAAGGGCCGATCGCGCGCCAATGCGCTGCGTGGCCTCGGCCTGACACCTCAGGCCGTGGCGATCCTGCGCGAGGCGTCGGGCGAGCTGCCGACGGAGCCCCTGGCCCTCGCGACTCTCCTGAAGGCGGTGCCGCTCGCCGTCACCGGCCAACAGCCCCTCGCCCGCGCCATCTCGACCGCCGGCGGGGTGGCGCTCGAAGCCCTCGACGAGCGGCTGATGCTCCTGGATCGGCCCGGCGTCTTCCTTGCCGGCGAGATGCTCGATTGGGAGGCGCCGACCGGCGGCTACCTGCTCCAGGCCTGCCTCGCCACCGGCCATTGGGCGGCCGGCGGCATCCTTGATCATCTGGCCGAGGCCGGGCAGGCTCCCGGGTCCGATGCAGGAACGAAGCGGGGGAGGTGACGCATGGCGAGAACGCGGCGCGCGTTGATCGGGATCGATGTCGGCACCTCGGGCACCAAGGTGCTGGTGGTTGACGAGGCGGGCACCATTCTCGCCCGCCATACCACGGGCTACCCCCTGCACACGCCGCGGCCGGGCTGGGCCGAGCAGGACCCGGCCGACTGGTGGCGCGCGGTGCAGATCGGGGTCGGCGCCGTGGTGGCGGCGCTTCGCTCCAGCGTCGAGTACGTCGCCATCGGCCTCTCCGGCCAGATGCACGGCCTCGTGCCGCTCGACGAGGCCGACAGGGTGATCCGCCCCGCCATCCTCTGGAACGACCAGCGCACCGGCCGGCAATGCGCCTGGATCACCGAGCGGGCCGGCGGGCTCGATGGCCTCCTCGCCTTGACCAACAACCCCATGCTGACCGGCTACACCGGCGGCAAGATCGTCTGGCTGCGCGACGAGGAGCCGGCCGCCTTCGCGCGGCTGCGACGCATCCTCAACCCCAAGGACCACACCCGCCTGCTCCTGACCGGCGAGCACGCAACGGACGTCTCCGACGCCTCGGGCACCGGGCTCTTCGACGTCGCCCGCCGCGACTGGTCCTGGGACCTCATGGATCTCCTCGGCCTGCCGCCCTCGATCCTGCCCGAGGCCCATGAAAGCCACGCGACGACGGGCACGCTCCGGGGCGACATCGCCGACCAGCTCGGCCTGCCGCGCGGCCTAAGGGTCATGGGCGGTGGCGGCGATGCCGTGATCCAGACGACCGGCAGCGGGCTGATCGACCCCGGCACGGCGCAGACCATCATCGGCACGGCCGGCATCGCCGCCTGCGCGCTCGACAGCTGTGCCGCCAATCCGGGCGGCCGGCTGCAGGTCTTCTGCAACAACGACCCGGCGCGCTGGCACTGCATGGGTGTGTCGATGAACGCCGGCGGCGCCTTCGCCTGGCTG
>CAYMTA010000040.1:0-28398 GCA_964393275.1 uncultured Geminicoccaceae bacterium
AGGTCTACGAGAAGCTCCTGGCCTGGGCCGTCGAGCGCAAGGACCGGGTCATCCAATTCTGGTCGAACGCCCAGGAGACCGAGGCGGCGTTCCTGCAGAACGGGGCGATCATGGGCCAGACCTGGGACGGCCCGGCCATGCGGATGAGCATCGATTCCGGCGGTCGCTACACCTATCTGGCGGCCAAGGAGGGTGCGCTCACCTGGATGGATTCGATGGGCATCCCGACGGGCGCCGAGAACGTCGAGCAGGCCTATGCCTGGATGAACTGGTACTACCAGCCGGAGAACGCGGCGATCCACGTGCGCCTCTCGGGCTACAATTCCTGCACCGAGGGCGCGGCCCAGCTCGCCGGCGAGGACTACGCCGCCAACTTCGCCGCCGCCTATCCGGACAATGCCATCGAGAACCTGTGGTGGTATCCGGCCGAGCCCACCTGGTTCGTCGCGGCCCGCAACGAGTTCCGCGACCGCTTCCTCTCGGCCTGAGCTTCACAGGCCCGACCGGCGACTCCACCGCCGGCCCGGGCCGCGCAGCCGGAGCCATTGCCGATGCTGGCGGGACAGACGGTCACCCTCGAGCAGGTGACGATGGCCTTTGGCGGCTTCGTCGCCGTCAGGGATGCCAATCTGCACATCGAGGCGGGCGAGTTCTTCTCCTTTCTCGGCCCCTCGGGCTGCGGCAAGACGACCATCCTTCGGCTGATCTCCGGCTTCAACGAGCCCACGGGCGGCGCCATCCGGATCGGCGGCGCCGACATGGCCGGCATCGGCCCGAACCGCCGGCCGACCGCGCTGATCTTCCAGAATCTCGCCCTTTTCCCGCTGATGAAGGTCTGGGAGAACGTCGCCTTCGGGCTCGAGGCCCGGGGAGTCGGTCGGGCCGAGCGGCGCCGGCGCGCCGCCGAGCTCTTGGAGCTCGTGGCGCTCGAGGGGCAGGGCGAGAAGCTGGTCTCGGCGCTCTCGGGCGGGCAGCGCCAGCGGGTCGCCATCGCCCGCGCCCTGGCGGTCGAGCCTGCCGTGCTGCTGCTCGACGAGCCACTCTCCGCCCTCGACCTCAAGCTTCGGCAGAAGATGCGCGCGGAGCTTCGGGCCATCCAGAAGAAGACCGGCGTCACCTTCGTCTACATCACCCACGACCAGGGCGAGGCGCTCACCATGAGCGACCGCATCGCGGTGATGAGCCAGGGCCGCATCGAGCAGGTCGGCACGGCCGATGCCATCTACCGCGAGCCCGCCTCGGCCTTCGTCGCCACCTTCGTCGGCGAGAGCAACGTGCTCGCCGGCAAGGTCACCGGGACGCTGGACGGCGAGGCGATGATCGAGACGGCGCATGGCCGCCTCGTCGGCCGCAACCCGCGCCGCCTCGGGGTCGGCGAGGCCGCGCAACTGGTGGTGCGACCGGAGCGCTGCCGCCTGCTCGACGGCGAGGCGCCGGGCAACCGGCTCGCCGGGGCCGTGGAGCGGCTCGATTTCGAAGGGGCCTTCGTCAGCCTCGTGCTACTGCTCGGCGACGGCAGCGAGGTGACCGCCCAACTCGCCAATGACGGCAGCCTGCCGCGGCTCGAGACCGGCGCGCCCGTCGCCATCGGCTTCGCGCCGGAAGCGGCGCTGCTCTTGCCGGCGGTGGCCGATGGCTGAGCTCTTCCGCCGGCTCGGGGCCACGGCCGGTGCCCTGGTGCTCGGCACGGTGCTCCTCTGGGTCGTCCTGCTCGTCGTGCTGCCGCAGCTCTTCATGATCGACATGTCGTTCCGCCCGCACCTGCCGATGACTGCACGGGGCGGACCCGAGGATGTCCGCAGCCTCGCCAATTACGCGACGCTCTTCGCCAATGACCTGCATCGCGGCATTTTCCTGCGCACCATCCTCTCGGCGGCGCTGGTCACCGTCCTCGCGTTCTTCGTCTGCTACCCCGTCGCCTACTACCTGGCGCAGGTGGCGAGGGGCCCGACCGCGGGCCTCCTGATCCTCGGCCTCGTCGTGCCGTTCTGGGTCAACGAGATCCTGCGAACGTTCTCGTGGTTCCTGATCCTGTCGCGCAACGGCCTCTTGAACCAGGTGCTGATGGGCCTCGGCCTCACCGCCGAGCCGCTCAACATGGGCGGCGTGGGGGCGGTCATGGTCGGCATGGTCTATGCGTACATCCTCTTCATGGTCTTCCCGCTCTACAACGCGATCGAGAGCCTCGACAGGAACCAGATCGAGGCGGCCCGCGACCTCGGCGCCTCCTGGGCGCGCATCCATGCGCGCGTCGTCATCCCGCACGCCAAGCCCGGCATCGCCGTCGGCTGCATCATGACCTTCATGCTGGCCGCCGGCACCGTGGCCGTGCCGCAACTGCTGGAAGCTCTGCCCGGCGGCACCAATGCCCGCTGGTTCACGCAGGTCATCTACAGTCTCTTCTTCGACGGCGGCGACTGGAACACCGGTGCCGCCTACGCCTTCGCGCTCCTCGTCTCCTGCGTGATTTTCATCTTCGTCATGATGCGCGTCTTTCGCGTCGGCATCGCGGACGTCGCGAAATGAGCACGCGCCGGCTGCTCGCTCTCTTCATTTATGGCTATCTCGCCCTGTTCTTCGCCTATCTCTTCCTGCCTTTGATCTTCATGGTGGCCGCCGCCTTCAACGACAGCCGCTTTCCCACCATGCTTCCCTGGCAGGGCTTCACCCTCGACTGGTTCTGGGGCTTCGATCGCCGCGGCCGGGCGATCGGCCTGTTCCAGGACGCGCGCATGGGCAAGGCCATCTGGAACTCGATCCTGATCGGCATCGGCGTCATCATCGTGGCCCTGCCGGTCGGCCTCGCCGGGGCGCTCTTCCTCCAGACGATCCAGACCCGCGCCAAGTCCTTCCTCTATGGCGTCATGGTCTCGCCGATCCTCACCCCGGGCGTGATCCTCGGCATCTCGACCCTGGTCTTCTGGCGCAACGCCTTCGATTTCGGCGGCGGCCTCCTGCTCGCGGTGATCGCCCAGAGCACCTTCATCGCCGCCTATTGCATGCTGCTCTTCCTCGCCCGGCTCGAGCGCTTCGACCGCACCCAGGAGGAGGCGGCCCTCGACCTCGGCGCCAGCCATGCGCTGATGCTGCGCCGCGTGCTGCTCCCCTTCCTCCGTCCGGCGCTGCTGACCGGTGCCGTGCTCGCCTTCCTCCAGTCCTTCGAGAACTACAACACCACGCTCTTCGTCATCGGCATCGAGGACACGCTGACCCTCAACATCGCCACCCGCGTCCGCCTCGGCCTGACGCCCGCCGTCAACGCCATCGGCGTCATCATGATCGGGCTGACGATCGCCGGGGCGATCGGCTACGAGATCGTCCGGCGCCGGGAGGCGAGGGCGGCGGCGCCGACCGTGGTGTAGGTGGGTCGCGGCTTGATTGTGCCCGCCGGGTTTTGTAACCTGGGGTCCATTTTGGAGCCGAAGTGGAGCCAGCACCTTTGAACCTGTCGATCAAGAACGCGCCGGAGGACGTGGTGGAGCGGTTGCGGGCGCGCGCGACGCGGCATCGCCGATCGCTGCAGGGGGAGCTGCTCGCCATCATCGAGGAGGCCGTCCGGCCCGAGCGGCATCTCACGCCTGATCAGGTTCTGGCGGAGGTGCGACAACTGGGGCTCCAGACACCGTCCGAAGCCGCCCTGATCATTCGCGCGGATCGCGATGGTCGTTGAGGTCGTCGATGCCTCTGCGCTGGCGGCCCTGTTGTTCGGCGAGCCGGAGGCCGACCAAGTGGTTGCCCGGATGGGCGCCGCGCGTCTTGTGGCACCGGCCTTGCTCGATTTCGAGCTCGCCAATGTCTGTCTGATCAAGTTGCGCCGTCATCCGGCGCAGCGCGAGGAGTCCGCGACCGATTGGGCACGGCGATCGAGGCGGCGGTGACGCCCCGGGCGGCCTGAGACCGATCAGAGCACGGCGCAAAGCCGGAGCGCGTCGTAAATCGCGGCGTGGATGTTGCGGCCGGCCACCGCATCGCCGATGCGGAAGAGGGCGAAGCCCGTCTCCGGCACTGGCTGGGGTCGCATGGCGATCAGGCGGCCGTGATCGACCGTCCCCCGGTTGGCGCTCAGCGGCTTGAGGGCGAAATAGAGCTCGTCGAGCGGCAGTGTGCCGTGCTCGACGACCACCTGGTCGACCAGCCGGGTCTCGGTTCGCTCGGCATAGTCCGAGCCGAACGTGGCACGTAGCCGGTTGCCGGTGCGCTCGATCGCGCGGAGCCGGGTGTTGATAGTTAGGCGCACACCCTTCGCTGCAAAGACCTCGGCATAGGCGGCATGGTTGAGCCCGCCGACATCGGCGGCGAAGAAGCGCTCTGGCGTGGCGATCTCCAGCTCGGCACCGGCCCCGGCGATCAGCTCGGCGGCGGCGAGGCCCTGATGGCCCGCGTTGTCGTCATAGACCAGAACGCTGCCGCCGATGGTGACGTCGCCCGCGAGGATGTCCCAGGTGCTGATCGCATGCTCGGCACCCAGGGCGATGCCGGTGTTCGGCAGGCCGCCAGTGGCGATGACGACGAGGTCGGGCGCTTCGGCCAGGACGTCATCGACCTCGGCCAACCGATTGTAATGCCACAAGGTACCCGCCTCGGCGCAGCGTTCCAGCCGCCAGTCGACGATGCCCATGAGCTCGCGCCGTCGCGCGACCCTGGCGGCGAGGCGGATCTGCCCGCCAGCCTCGGCCGCCGCCTCGAAGCCGACCACCGCGTGGCCGCGCTCGGCCAGCACCCGCGCCGCCTCGAGCCCGGCAGGACCAGCGCCGACCACGACGGCCTTCAGCTTTCGGCCCTCGGTCGGCCGGACGACATGGGGCAGGGTGGCCTCGCGGCCGGTCGCCGGGTTGTGGATGCAGAGGGCTTCCCGGCCCTCGTAGAGCCGGTCGAGGCAGTAGGTGGCGCCGACGCAGGGGCGGATCGTGTGCTCGCGGCCGGCGGCGATCTTGGCCGCGATATGCGGCTCGGCCAGGTGCGCCCTGGTCATGCCGACCAGATCGAGCTTGCCGCTGGCCACGGCGTGACGTGCTGTCGCCACGTCGTTGATGCGGGCGGCGTGCAGGATCGGAACCTCGAGCGCCGCCTTCACCTCGCCGGCGAAGTCGAGATGCGGGGCCGAGGGTGTGCCCTGCAGCGGGATGACCCGCGCCAATGCGGCGTCCGTGTCGATGCGTCCCCGGATCAGGTTGAGGAAGTCGACGTGGCCGCTGGCCAGGAGGCGCCGGGCGATCTCGAGCCCCTCCTCGCGACCCAGCCCGTCCGCGACCTGCTCGTCGACCACGAGCCGCAGACCGACGATGAAGCTGCCGCCGATCCTGGCACGGATGGCATCGAGGACGCCGAGCGTGAAGCGCACGCGATTGTCGAGGCTGCCGCCATGCTCGTCATGGCGGCGGTTGGTTCGCGGCGACCAGAACTGGTCGAGGAGGTGGCCGTAGGCCTCGAGCTCGATGCCGTCCATGCCGGCCGCCACCATCCGCTCCGCGGCGTCGGCGTAGTCGCCGGTGATGCGCTCGAGGTCCCAGTTCTCGGCGGCTTTCGGAAAGGCGCGGTGCGCCGGCTCGCGAATCGGCGACGGCGCCAGCACCGGCAGCCAGTCGGCCGTGCTCCAACCCGTCCTTCGGCCGAGATGGGTGAGCTGGATCATCACCGCCGAGCCGTGGCCGCGCACCTCGTCGGTCAACCGCCGGAGCCACGGCACGATGGCATCGTCGAAGGCGTGCAGATTGCCGAAGGCCGGCGGGCTGTCCCTCGAGACCACGGCCGAGCCGGCGGTCATGGCGAGGCCGATGCCGCCCTTCGCCCGCTCGACATGGTAGAGGCGGTAGCGGTCCTTCGGCAGGCCGTCCTCCGAGTAGGCCGGCTCGTGGGCGGTGGTCATGATCCGGTTCCTGATGGTCAGATGCTTGAGCCGAAAGGGCTGGAGCAGCGGGTCGGCGGTCATGGCGGCGCTCCCTGGCGGCTGGTGCCGTGGCGCGGAGCGTGGCACAAGCGATGGCCATGGACCAGCCGACCCATGCGCTCTGCCGCGTCTGCCTCGGCGGTGCACGGCCCTTCATGACGATCCAGGGCCGTCGCTACTGGCGCTGTCGGCGCTGCCGTGCCACCCAGCTCGATGCCGCCCAGCTGCCCGACCGCGAGACCGAGCATCGGCACTATTCGACACATCGAAACGATCTGGCCGATCCCGGCTACCGGCGTTTTCTGGCGCGGCTGGCGACACCGCTGCTGGCGGTGCTCGGGCCCTCGAGCGAAGGGCTCGATTTCGGCTGCGGCCCGGCTCCGGCGCTGGCCCTCATGCTCGAGGCAGCCGGGCATCGGGTCAGGCTGCACGATCCCTTCTTCCATGTCGATCCGGCAGCGCTCGAGCAGCGCTACGACTTCGTCATGCTCTCCGAGGTGGCGGAGCACCTGCACCGGCCGAACGCCGTCTTCCGCCAGCTCCTGGGCCTGCTTCGGCCGGGCGGCTGGCTCGCCGTCATGACGGCGCTCGGCATCGACGATGCGCGGTTCGCCAACTGGCGCTACCGTCGCGACCCGACCCATGTGGTCTTCTATCGACCGGCGACCTTCCGCTATCTGGCCGCCAGCTGGGGCATCGCCTGCCGGCGGGTCGGGTCGGACGTCGTGCTGCTGCGCAAGCCAGCGCCAGGTGGGATCAGCTCGACCCCGATGGCGGAATCGGTTGCGGGCTTCTCCTCTCGGACCTTGGCCACCGAGAGGGCGAGCGCCAGGGCGTAGAGCAGGAGGAGGCTGCGGCTCTCGAGCAGGGTGTGGCTGAAGAAGCTCTGCACGGTGGTGAGCAGCATGAGCATGAGCCCGGCCGGAAACCGCCTCCGCCAGAAGAGCAGGGCACCCGTGCCGAGCAGGGTGAGATAGGCCAGGAGCCCGGGCACGCCGTTGTCGACCCACTGCCTGAGATACATGTTGTGGCTGCCGATCGGCTGGGTGCGCATGAAGCCGGTGCCGTGGCCGAGCCAGATGGAGTCCTCGATCGCACCCAGATAGGTCGAGACGAGCCCGAGCCGGCTCTCGTCCCGCTCGACGAAGGTACCCTGGAAGGTGAGCATCTCCAGTCGGCGCTGTCCTTCCCAGTCGCTGAAGGCGGCGAGGTGCGCCAGCAGCGGCAGCACCACCAGCACAACGCCTGCCACGCCAGCGAGGCCACCGAGCAGGGCCGCCGTCAGGGCGGGACCCCGGACCACCGCGCGGCAATGGTAGAGATAGCCCGCAACCACGAGGCCGGTGAGCAGCAGGCCGCCGCGAGACTGGGTCGCGAGCACCGCGAGCAGGGTGGTGGCCAGCAGGCCTGCCTCCGGCCACCGCAGCCGGTCGTAGCGCAGGATGAGCACGGTCAGCGCGAGCATGATGAAGGCGGCGGTATTGGCGTCGCCCATCAGCCCCGCCGGGCGGTCGGGGTCCGTCGCCCAGTCCGCATTGGTCACCGGCAGCAGGCCCGCGAACGTGCCTGGCCGGAAGAGCTCGATCAGGACGCTGGTGACGGCCAGGAGCCAGGCCAGGAGGAGCATGCGGCGCCAATGGCGGCGGACCGCGATGGCACCGCCGAACATCAGGCCGAAGGTGAAGACGACGAAGGCGTAAGGCACGACCATGAGCTGGGTCCCGCCATCGCCGACGACCGCCCCGGGCAGAAGTGCGCCGGGCAGGAGCGAGAAGGCGCAGAGGCCGGCGAAGGCCAGGAGCGCCGGCCGGTTGGCGATGAGCATGTCGAGCGGGCCGGGCCCCGGAATCCTGCCGGCCCGGTCGGCCAGCCGGCACGCCGTCCAAATGCCGGCGAGCGGCAGGCCGGCCATCAGGAAAAGCCGCGTCGGCTGCTCGAACCAGCCAAGATAGGTGGTGGCGGCGATCCACATGTCGGCATGGGTGAGATAGACGAGATAGACCAGAGTCAGCCAGACGCCGATCAGGGCATCGAGCGCATGCAGGCGTGGCAGGGCACCGGCCTTCCCGGTCATGAGGCGTGTCGCCCTGGTGCCGTGCCCAGCAGCGATTCCAGATGGGCCTCGACGATGGTGTCGGTGGCGAAGGCGGTGAGTCGCTCCTCGAGCAACGGCGGCGGTGTCGGCTGGTCGAGCATCCGGCCGATCGCCTCGGCCAGCGCCGCGGGATCGGCCATCGGCACGAGATGGCCGTAGCGGCCGTCGGCCAGGATCTCGCGGGGCCCGTGCGGCGCATCGGTCGAGACGATCGGGCAACCGCAGGCCATGGCCTCGATCAGGACGGTCGGCAGGCCTTCGCGGCGCGACGGCAGCACGAAAACGGCGGCACGGCTGAAGAACCGATAGGGGTTGCTCTGGAATCCGGCGAGCCAGACGTCATGCTCGAGGCCGAGCTGTGCGACCAGGGCCTCGGTAGCCGCTTTTTCCGGCCCTTCGCCCAGGATCAGGAGCGCTACGTCGCGGTGCCGGCGGAGCAGGGCCAAGGCCTTCAGCAGATTGGGAAAATCCTTGCTCGGCGTCAGCCGCCCGGCCGTCACAAGGAAGGGCCGCCCCTCGAGGGCGATCGGCACCGGCCCGAGCGGTGCCAGCCCCTGTTCCGCCGGGTTCTCGGTGAGCGCCGCGTTGTAGATCACCCGGATCCGCTCTCTCGGCAGATGCAGCGTTCGGGCGACATCGTCGGCGACACCGGCCGAGACGGCGATTACCTCGTCGGCGAGCCGATAGGCGAACCGGGCGATGGCGCCGACCATCGCGGCGCGCGCCCGAACCAGCCCGTTGGAGAGGGACAGGAAGACGGACAAGGAGGTGTGGACGCTGACCACCACGCGCGTATCCGTGCCGCAGGTCAGCCGAACGAGGGCCCGAGCGAGCAGGGCGATGACATTGGTATGATCGATCGCGGCGTGCACGGCGATCGGTTGCACCTGGCGCAGATAGCGGGCGAAGGGCAGGAGCGCTGTGGCCACCCGCCGGCAGCCGAGATCGACCACCCGCACGCCGGCCGGCACGCGATCGAGATAGGGGCCGGTGGCGTGCGCCAGCACCAGATCGACGCTGTGGCCGCGCCTGTGGAACTCGCCCGCCAGATTGACCAGCACACGTTCGGCGCCGCCCGAATAGAGGGCGGGCAGGAAGATGGCGATCGGCCGATGCGCTCCGGCGGCGGAACGGCCGATCGGTGTCGGAGCGGCGGTGGTCGAGGCCGAAGCAGCTCGCATCAGGTGTGACCCATGGGCTGGCGTGCCAGAATGCGGCCGGCACCGGCTCGAAGGCCGCCTACATCGAGCAGCCAGAGGGCAGCGGCGTAGGCCAGGCCCCCGAGGCAGATCTGCAGGACGAGCTCGAGGATGCCGGCGAGCTCGCGCAAGGGCCAAAGCGCCGCCAGCATCATCCCCGTGGCGAGGCAGACCTTGAGAGCCTCGCCCCAGATGAGTGGCAGCGCCAAGAGGCGCCGGCCGAGCGCGATGCTGAGCCCGAGGCCGAGGGCGCAGGCGGCGACCGTGGCCCAGGCGGCACCGAGGATGCCGAAGCGCGGGATCAGGAGCAGGTTGAGGCCGATGTTGAGGACGACGGTCAGGGCGGAGATCAGCGCCTGCCAGCCGACCTTCGCCCGCAACTGGAAGGCAAGGTCGAAATAATAGGTGCGGCTGCGCTGGAGCAGGACCGCGAGCACCAGGACCGGCATGATCAGGGCGGCGTCCGGGGCGAACGCTCCACCGGCCACAACGGCGGTGATGTTGGGAGCGAGCAGCGCCATGCCGGCGGCGGCCGGCAGGCCGAGGCCCCAGAGCAGGAGCGCGTTCTCGCGCAGATGCGGCTCGGCGGCGGCGAGGCCGCCGGTTTCGTACGCCTTGACCGCCAGGGGGTAGCCGGCGAGATTGACGATCACCAAAAGCGTGCCGAGCGTGTAGGCGGTGAGCTGGTAGCCGACCGCGTAGACGCCGGCCGCGTCGGCGCCGATCGCCCGCGCCAGGAGGAACCGGTCGGCACCGGCCAGCACCACGTCCAGCCCGAGTGTCAGCACCAGGGGCGCACCGTAGAGAAAGAGATGCCGGAGCACCGCCGGATCGAAGAACGGTGAAGCACCCTGGCGCCAAGCCGACCACAAGGGTCCGAGCTCGCGCCGCGAGGGTGCTATGCTCGCCGCCACGGCGCCGGCGGCGAGGCCGAGGAGGATGCCTTCGGCACCGGCGCCGGCCAGCACCAGGATGCTGCCGACCGCGAGCGCCACCAGGGCACGCGTGAGCGCCATGCGGCCGTAGACGGCTGGCGTCAGCTGCGCGTTGGCGAGTCTCAGATGAAGCTCGGCAAAGCCTTCGGCACAGAAGAGCAGAAAGCCCAAGGGCAGGAGGCGGCCGAGCAGCGGGTCGTCGTTGAGCCAGAGCACCGGCAGGAGGGCGAGGCCGGCGAGCGTCAGCATCGCGACGAAGCCGGTCAGGATGGTGCCGAGGAACGTGCCGCGCCGAGATTCGTAGGCCGAGAGAAAGCGCAGCAGGCCGAGATCGAGCCAACTCAGGAACGCGGTGTGGGCGATGCCGAGGGCCGCGATGACCATGGCATAGACGCCGAACTGCTCGGGGGCCAAAAGCCGGGTGTAGATGGCCAGGGCGGCGAAGTTGAGCAGCGCCGGCAGGCCGCGGGCGGCGAGATAGGCCAGGCCATGCCTGAGCATCATGGTACTTGCACCGGCATCGGCCCGATGGTCGTCAGAGGAGGGCGCCGCCTATAGTCGACGTGCTCAGTGCCGCATCGCCCTAGCTGGAGCTCCTCATGCCGAGCCGCATCGACCCGTCCCTGCCGGCCGCCGGCCGGCCCGTCAGCAAGGCCGATCTGCGGCACAATTTCGTGGCCATCCGGGACGAGCTCGAGCATCTGGGCTGGCTGCGCCAACCCTTCGCGGGCGCCGTCGAGCGGACCGGGCTGGCGAAGCTCGAGGAAACGCTCTCGGCTCGGGATTTCGGCGCCGTCGGCGATGGCCAGACGGACGACACCGCCGCCCTGCAGGCGGCCCTCGACGCCCTGAGGCGCCGGGGAGGTGTGCTCGCCTTGGCGCCGGGTGCCGTCTATCGGATCGCCATCGGCCTCAAGCTGGAGGACGCGGCCGGGTTTCGCATCGAGGGCCGCGACGCGCAACTGGTGATGCAGGACGGCGCACCGGTCGCCGCCGACTACTGGCTCCTGAAGCTCGTCCGCTGCCGCCGCTTCGCGGTCGGCGACCTTCGTCTCGACGGCAACCGGCAAACCCGGGCCATCGGACCCGAGCCCTGGGCCAACAACCTGCATTTGCACGACTGCAGCGATTTCGTCCTGCAGTCGGTCGAGAGCAGCAACGCCGTGGTCGACGGCTTCATCCTCTACCATGACCGACGCAATGATCCGGCGACCTTCTGCCGGCGCGGGCTCATGCTGGGCTGCCGGTCGCTGAACGCTGCCCGGCAGGGCCTGACCATCCTGAACGGCCATGACATCCGGGTGATGGCCTGCGATTTCATCGGCAGCAACGGGGTGCCGCCGGAGGCCGGCATCGACATCGAGAGCCATGTCGATTCCGCCGCACCGAGCAATGCCAGGGTGCTGATCCAGGGCTGCCATTTCCAGGACAACCGGGGCGGCGGCATTCGGCTCTCGCCGGCCGGCGGGGCGCACGGCTTCAGCGTGGTCGATTGCAGCTTCCAGGCGTGCGGTCTCTATGGGGTCGACATCGTCGCCGCGGACTGCACCGTGCGCGCCTGCCGCTTCACCGACTTCGGGCCCGAGGTGGAGAGCGGCGTGGTCGTCGTGCGGACTCGCGAGGGCGGGCTGCCGGCCCTGGTAAGCGGCAACAGCTTCGATCGGATCCTGATCGGTGACGCCAACAAGGCGGCGATCTACGTGCGGCCCGACGCCTCGCCCGGCACGCTCGTCGCCGACAACCGGCTGAACGCGGTCGACGCCAGCGGGATCATCGCCGCCGCACCCGGCACAGTCGTTCGCGGCAACCTGATCGAGGGCAACCAGCTCGACGGCATCCGCGCCGGCCAGGCGTCCCTGGTCGAGGGCAACCGGATCGCCGCGATGCGCCCTGGTCGCCCGGCGATCCTCGTCCATGGCGGCCGCACCGTCGTGCGGGCCAACCACCTGATCGATTGCGACAATGGCCCGAACGGCACCATCCTCGTGCTCGACGACGGCAGGGGCGGGGCTGGCCCACCCGTGCTCGACGGCAACTTCCTCAGCCTGAGCGGTGGCGATGGGCAAAGCGTGCCCGTGCGCCTGCGCGCGGAGGCGATCGAGGCCGGCACGACCGCCTTCGGCTACGGTTGAGAGGCGGCCGCTCACGCCCCGCCTCCATGCCGCGCACCGGCATTCCGGCGGGCGAGGCATTCGGCATAGAGGGAGCGATACGCGGCGGCGATGGCACCCATGGTGTAGTGTTGGAGAACCCGCTCGCGGCCGAGCCGGCCGAGCCGGGCACGTTCGTCGGCCGGAGCCTCGACCAACTCGGCCAGGGCCAGGGCCAGGGCGGCGGGATCGCGCGCCGGCACCACCCGGCCGGCCTCGCCGATGACGAGGCGGCAGTCGCCGCTGTCGGTGGCGACGCAGGGTACGCCCGAGGCCATCGCCTCGCCGATGAAATTGGGAAACCCCTCGCCCCAGGCCGAGGCAAGAACGGCGATGTCGAGTCCCCTGATGACCGGGGCCGGATCGAGCGTCGGGCCCAGCCCATGCACCCGGCCGCCGAGCCCGTTCGCGGCGATCTGGTGCAGCAGGGCCGGTGAATCGGCTTCCGTGCCGGCGCCGAGCAGCACCAGATCGACGTCGAGGCCTGCCTCGACGAGGCGGCGCATGGCGGCGAGCAGCGTCGGGTGGTCCTTCATCGGCCGCCACTCGGCGGCAATGCCGATGAGCACGCTGCCGGGGCCGAGACCGAGCCGTGCTCGCAAGTCCCGCCGGGCACGGGCGTCGGGCGCGAACCGGTCGGTATCGAAGCCATTGCCGATGACCCGCCTGTGCCGGGCGGCGAAGCCAAGGGCCTCGTGCTGACTGGCGGCCACCACCGAATTGTAGACGATGGCATCCGGGCGGACGGAGATCCGGGCACCGAGCCGCACGACCAGCCGCGTGAGCCACCGCTCGCGCTCCAGCGCGTCCAGCGCACCCCGGATATTCCAGAGGAGCGCCGGGCGGGCACGCTTCGGCCCGCGATGCCGCGCCAGGGTCATACCGATGCTGGCGGCGAGATTGCCGTGATACATCCAGCCCTGGACCAGATCGGGGGAAAGCTGTTCCATAAGCCGGGCGAGGCGGATGGCGGCGGCAGGCGAGACGCCGCCGCGCCCGAGATCGAGCGCATGGAGCCGGGCGCCGGCTTGCCGGACCGCGGGGCCGAGCGGGCCGGCCGGCATGAGCGTGATCACATGCGTGGTCAGGGCAGTGCTGACGCCGGCCTCGATGAGCTTCAGCAGCATGCGCTGGGCACCACCCAGCTCGAGATTGGTTGCGACATGCACGACCGTGGCGGCGAGTGGTGCCTGTCCCTGGCAGAGCAAGGGAGGGCCGAAATCGGCCGCCGGGCGCGTCGGTGCCGTGGCGGCCAGACCGTTCGCGCTTTGGTTCATGATCCGGCGCAGCCGCGGATGACCTCGCAGATCCGATCGAGATCGACCTCGCCGAGCGCCGAGCCCGAAGGCAGGCAGAGGCCCTGCTCGAACAGCGCCTCGCCGACCCTGCCGCCGACACAGGTGGCGCCGGCGAACACCGGCTGCAGATGCATTGGCCGCCAGAGCGGCCGGGCCTCGATGTCCTGCGCCTCGAGCGCCAGCCGCACGGTCTCCCGATCGGCGCGGAACGCCCGGGGCTCGATCACGATGCAGGTGAGCCAGCGATTGGCCCGGCCGTAGTCGGGCTCGGGCATGAAGCTGATGCCCGCGAGACCGGCGAGACGCTCCTGATAGCCGGCGAAGACGGCGCGCCGTCGCCGGATGCGGTCATCCAGCACGGCGAGCTGGCCGACGCCGATCGCGGCCAGCACATTGCTCAACCGATAATTGTAGCCGAGCTCGATGTGCTCGTAATGCGGCATCGGCTGACGCGCCTGTTGGGAGAGGCCGCGTGCGTGCTCGATCAGCGCCGCGTCGTCGGAGGCGAGCATCCCGCCCCCGCCAGCGGTGACGATCTTGTTGCCATTGAAGGAGAAAAGGGCAGCGAGGGCACCCTTGCCCGCATGGCGACCCCGACAGGTGGCACCCAGCGCCTCGGCTGAATCGACGATCAGCGGAATGCCATGGGCATCGGTGACGGCGCGCAGGGCGTCGAGATCACAGGCCTGGCCGTAGAGGTCGCAGGGCACCACCGCCTTCGGCAGCCGGCCCTCCTTGGCGCAGCCAGCGAGCGCATCCGCCAGGAGGCCCGGGTCCATGGTCCAGGTCAGGGGATCGGCGTCGACGAAGAGCGGCTCGGCGCCGAGCTGGGCGATGGGTGCGACGCCGCCGATGAAGGTGAGGTCGGCGGCGACAACGAGATCGCCCGGGCCGACCCCCAGGTGGCGCAGCGCCAGATGCAGGGCGGCGGTGCCGCTGACGACGGCGAGGCAATGCTGAAAGCCGGTGAGCGCTGCCATGGCGGCCTCGAACCGGCCGAGCATGGGACCGGCCGGTGCGACGTAGTTGGTGGCGAAGACCTCGTGCACCAACGCGAGCTCGTCGCCCGACATGTGCGGTGGCGAGAGGAAGACTCGTCCAGCTGGCGCAGGACCGCCGCGCCGGTCGGATGGACGGTCGAGCGCATGGAGGTCGGCGACTGCTGTCATGGTGGTGATCCGATCAGATGCCCAGGGCGGCGCGCCCGGCCGCCGGCACGCGCCGCGCGCCAGGGGCACGCCACGCTTTTGTTGGGGAGATCGCCCCATGGTCAATTCCTCGACGAATTTCGCTGCATCATAGTACTCGTATCATCCCGAGTCCCCACTCAATTAATTACTTCATTGTGTATGAACGAGGCGTTAAGGAAAGTGACTGAGGCATACGGGAGAGAGCGATGGATCGCACGTATTAAACTTGTAAGAAAAATCGACACACTCCATTTCAAGTGAATATGTGAGAACAATTATTAACCAATGATTGAGCACTCGACAAGAAGTGGATGCACCAGGTCAATGGTAGCCAAATTTCCTTTTCGCGCGTCGATCCTCGGCGCGCTGCATGGCACGGGTGGGCTGGCGCCCGGTCGCGCCAAGCCGCTCATCATCCTGGCGCACGACACGGCGCTCGCTGGCCTCGCCTTCTGGGCTGCCATGTACCTTCGGCTCGGCGCGGAGGGCCTCGCCGGCTGGGGCCTCAGGGACCTCGGCACCGCGGCGGCGGTGACCATGCTCACCGCCGGCGTCGCCTTTCTCGTCGGCCGCACCCATACCCAGATCTGGCGCTTCGCCGCCTGGCGCGAGCTGGTCGGGCTGGCACGGGCGGTCGCCTTCGCCTCGCTGCTCTTCCTGATCGTCATGTTCGTCATCGATCGCGCCTCGGCGGTGCCCCGCTCGGTGCCGATCATCCAGGCCCTGGTGCTGATCGTGCTGCTCTCCAGCTCGCGCCTGCTCTATCAGGCGGCTCGGCGGCGCGGGCTCAGGCTCGGCGCCTTCGACCGCCTCGCCGCAGCGGCGCCCGTGCTGATCTGGGGGGCCGACCGGGACGCCGCGACCTACCTTCTTTCGCTGCAAATGGACAGCCGGGCACCGTTCCGGCCGGTCGGGGTGATCGATGACACCGGCGACTTCCGTGGCCGCAACCTGCACGGCGTGCCGATCCTCGGGACGTCCGCCGACCTGCCGGCGGTTGTCGCCCGGCTCGGCCGCCAGGGTGCCTCGCCGAAGTTCATGATCGCCAGCCGAGCGCTCGACCAGCGCCAGCGGCGCCGGCTTCTCGAGCAGGCGAGCGCCGTCGGCCTCGGGGTCGTGCAGGTTCCGCGGCGCGTCGAGGTGCCGACGGACGGTCTCGACGACCTCTTCAGCGTCGAGCGCCTGACAAAGCGGCCACCGATCACGCTCGACGACGAATCGATCGTGCGGCTCGTGGTCGGCCGCCGCGTGCTGGTGACCGGTGCGGGCGGCAGCATCGGCAGCGAGCTGGTCCGCCAGATCGTCGGCCTGCGCGCGGCCGCTCTCGTGATGATCGATCGCGGCGAGTTCAATCTCTATGCGATCGAGCAGGAGATCGCCGGCGCGGCCCGCGCCAACGGCGTGACGCTGGTGTCACGCATCGTCGACATCCGCGACACCGCAGCCCTGCGCCGCGTGTTCGCCGCCCATCGACCCGAGGTCGTGTTTCATGCCGCGGCGCTCAAGCATGTGCCGCTTTGCGAGCAGAACCCGCTCGAGACGATCCTCAACAACGTGCACGGCACGCGAAACGTGGCCGACGCGGCCGCGGCGGTGGGCGCGCTCGCGATGGTCCACGTCTCGACCGACAAGGCCGTCAACCCGACCAACGTCATGGGCGCCACCAAGCGGATCGCCGAGCTCTATTGCCAGAGCCTCGACTGGGCGATGGCCCAGACCGGCATCGCGGTCACCCGCTTCATGATCGTCCGCTTCGGCAATGTCCTGGGCTCGAGCGGCTCGGTCGTGCCACTGTTTCGCCGGCAGGTGCTGGCCGGCGGGCCGGTGACCGTGACCCACGCCGAGGTCACCCGCTATTTCATGTCCATCAAGGAGGCGGTCGGCCTCGTGCTGCGCGCCTCGGCGGCCGGCCTGCAGGCCGGGCGAAGCGACCGCGGCCGGATCTTCGTGCTCGACATGGGCGACCCGGTGCGGATCCTCGATGTCGCCCGGCAGGTGATCCGTCTGGCCGGGCTGGAGCCGGAGCGCGACATCGAGATCGAGATCACCGGCCTCAGGCCGGGCGAGAAGCTCTACGAGGAGCTGTTCTATCCCGATGAGACCCTGATCGCGACGCCGGCCGACGGCGTGCTGGCGGCGCTCTCGAGGCCGCTGCCGCTGCCGTTGATCTGTCGCCACCTGGATCTCCTGATCGAGGCGGCACGCCATCACGACGAAGCGGTGACGCGCCGCCTCGTCGCCGAGCTGGTGCCGAGCATGGCCCAGCTCGGCGTCGAGGACGACCGCAAGCCTGCCACGGTCGATGCCCGACCCAGGCCGGCGCTGGCACCGCAGAGCCGGCCGGCGCTCGCCCCCTCCGGCATGGCGGGAGTCGGCGCATGACCCGTCGATTCCGCCACTGTCGTGCCTCTCCTGGACTTGCGCCCGAGGTCGCCACCGATGACTGAGCCAGCCATCCTCGTGCCTGGCCTGCCCAGCGCCTATCCGGCGCCGACGCGACAAGCGGAGCGGCGGCACCGGCCGTCCGTTGGCGAGGTGCCGGCGGAGGCCAGCCTGGCCCTGCTGCTCATGCCGCTTTGGTGGCACCGCTGGCTGGTTGCCGCCATCGTCCTAGCGGCGGTCGCGATCAGCGCCGCGTTGGCCTTCACCGCCGAGCGCCAGTTCGTTGCCGTTGCCAAGCTCGCCGTGCTCAGCCAGCCCGGCGATTCCATTCAGAGCCCTTTGGGTGCCGCGGAGCGGCCGCGGCGTCTCGACGACCAGATCGAATACCTCACCTCGCGGCCGCTGGCGCAGCGTCTGGTCGACTCGCTCGACCTCCAGGGCGACCACGAGTTCGTTCAGCCGGATGACCCAGGCGGCGGCTTCATTGCGAGCCTGGGCGACTGGTTCTTGGGCCGCGCCGAGGCGGTCACCTGGCTCGAGCCCTTGACCGCGGGGCTGAACGAGCTTCGGCCGGGCGTGGCGCCGAGCGATGACGCCCGGCGGGTGCTGGCCAACGAGAAGGCGATCGAGGCGTTCGACGAGCGGCTCGAGGTGACCCCGCAGGGCACCTCGTCGATCCTCGCGGTCGCCTTCCGCTCGAACGACCCGCACAAGGCGGCGACCATCGCCAATCGCGTGGTCGAGCAGTTCATCGCCGAGCAGACCGCCGAGCGACGCGCCGACGTGGCGGCGGCGGCGGCCCAGCTCGAGGAGCGAGCGGCCTCGCTGCGCGATGATCTGGAGGTCGCCGACGACGCAATCACCGCCTATCTCCGGCGTTCCGGCCTGAGCGGCGAGGCGGCTGCCGACCAGCGGCTCCCCGTGCTGCAGCAGCGGCTGCTCGACAATGCCGCGGCACGGGCCGCCCAGGGCCGCAAGGTGGAGCGGCTGGACCAGCTCCTGGCCAAGGGCGAAACCCCGGCCCTGGTCGCGGAGCTGGAGGATTCGCTGGCTGTCCAGCGGCTGCTGGACGAGGAGACCGGGCTCAGGCAGCAGATCACGCAGCTCTCGGCGTCGCTCGGCGACCGTCATCCCGAGCTGGTGGCGCTCCGCAACGAGGCGGATGCGGTCCGCGGCCGACTGCGCGCCGAGCTCGCTCGCCGCGTGGCCCTCGAGCGGGATGAGCTGGCCTTGCTCGAGGACGAGCGGCAGACCCTTGCCGGACTGCTCGAATCGCTCGAGGGCAAGGCGGTCGATGCCAGCGAGGCAAGGCTCGAGCTCGCCGAGCTGGAGCGTCGGGCGGAGGCCAGCCGGAATCTCTACGAGGAGTTCCTGCGTGGCTCAATGGCGACCTCGGCCCGCCTCTCGATGATCGATCCGGGGGTCCGGCTGGTGCAGAGCGCGGCCGTGCCGACCCGGCCGAGCTCACCCCATACCAAGGTCATGCTGGTGATCGGCGGTATTGCCGGGCTCTTGGCCGGCGCCGCCGCGGCGCATCTGGTCGAGCACCGCGCCAACACGTTCCGCAGCTCCCGCGACGTCGAGGTGGCGACCGGACTCGCCACCCTGGCGTTGATGCCGCTCGTGGCGCCGGGCCGACGCCATGCGAGCCCGCTCGACTATCTGCGCGATCGGCCGCTCTCGATGCCGGCGGAGCGGCTCAAGGGGCTCCTGGTCGCGATTCTCGGCGAGACAGCACCCATCGGCAGCAGTCGCGTGGTGATGGTCACCTCGAGCCTGCCGGGCGAGGGCAAGAGCACCGTCGCTTTGGGCCTCGCGACCCTGGCGGCGGCCAGTGGCCTGCGCACCCTCTTCCTCGACGCTGACATGCGCCGGTCGCTCTTCGCCATCGATCCGGCCATGGAGGGCCGCTGGGGTCTCGTCGACCTTGCCACCGAGTCGGGCAGGGGCCCCGGCCGCCTGCTGCTCGATCCCCGCACAAGGCTGCGCATCCTGACCGAGCTGGCGGGGCCGGAGATCGATCCGCAGCGCATCCTGCAGTCGAACGTCATGGCCGACGTGCTGACCGCGCTTCGCACCCGCTTCGAGCTCGTGGTGGTTGACACGCCGCCGGTCCTCGCCGTCTCCGACGCCCAGTCGCTGGCGCCGATGGTGGATGCGGCAGTGCTCGTCGCCCGTCTCGGCAAGACCCGGCGCGACGAGCTCCTGGACGTGCTCGGCCGGCTCGATCTCGCCCGGGCACCCTTGATCGGCACCGTCCTGCAGGACGCCACGACGCGCCGGAATGCGGCGAGCGCCTACTACACCGCCTGAGATAAGCCTTCGGGCGGGTCGGCCCCTTCATGGAGCCGGCCCTTTCATGGAGATTGCCACTTGCGTGTTGCCGTGCTGGGGTGTGTCGGTGTCAGCCTGACCCTGTTTCGCGGGCGGCTGATCGACGCCATGATCGCCCGCGGCCACGAGGTCATCGGCTGCGCCGCCGACCACGATCCGCTCGTGGTGGCCAATCTCGGCGCGCGCGGCGCCCGGTTCCGCCAGGTGCCGCTCGACCGGACCGGTCTGAACCCGCTGCGCGACATGGGCAGCGTGCTCGGGCTGCGGCGAATCTTCGAGGATCTCCGCCCGGACGTGCTGCTCGCCTACACCATGAAGCCGATGGTCTACGGTGCGCTCGCCGCGCGCCTCGCCAGGGTGGGGCGGATCTTCACCATGGTCGAGGGCATGGGCTACGCCTTCGCCGACGGCAGCGAGGGGCGCCGCCGCTTTCTCCGCGCGGTCCAGCAGCCGCTCTATCGGCTCGCCTTCTCGCTCTCCCATGCGACCTTCGTGCTCAACCCGGACGATCGCGACCTGCTGCGCCGACGACGCCTGGCGTCGCCCCGGCACGAGCTGGTCCTCCTGAACGGGATCGGCATCGATCTCGCCCATTTCGCCTACGCGCCGCCACCGGTCGCCCGTCCGAGCTTCCTCCTGGTTGGCCGGCTGATCAAGGACAAGGGTGTGGTCGCCTATGCCGAGGCGGCCCGGCGGGTCAAGGCCGAGTTCCCGAAGGCCCGGTTCGCTCTCCTCGGTGGCTTCGACAGCTCGCCCGGTGGCCTGGCGCCGGAGCAGGTCGACGCATGGCGGCGCGAGGGCATCATCGACTATCTCGGCACCGTCCACGATGTTCGCCCGGTCATCGAGGACGCCAATGTCTTCGTCCTGCCCTCGACCTACCGGGAAGGGGTGCCGCGCTCGATCCTCGAGGCGATGGCCATGGGTCGGCCCATCATCACCACCGATGCGCCCGGCTGCCGCGAGACGGTGCGCCACGGCGAGAACGGCTTCCTCGTCGCCAAGCACGATATCGACGGGCTAGTCGCCGCCATGCGCCGCTTCGCGGCAGCGCCCGAGCTGGCGCTGTCGATGGGCCTCGCCAGCCGGCGTCTGGTCGAGACGCGCTTCGACGACCGCGAGGTCAACGACACCATTCTCGAGACCATGCGGCTATGAGGCCGACCGTCGGGAGTCGAGCGGCCAGAACCTCAGCCGCGATAGGCCGGGAAGAAGCGGGTCGCCGGCCGGCCGGCGGTCAGGGCCGCATAGGCCGGCGCGTCGATGATCCAGCGCCAGACCCGGAAGGCGTGGCGGCGCGGCGAGAAGCCGGCTTTGAAGTGGAAGAGCGAATCCTCGGCCGCCCCGCGGCCGCCGCCCAGATGCAGCACCCCGGCGCCCGCTGCCTGGAAATGTCGTCGGCCCGCGTCGATCAGCTGCTTGGCCGGTGCTGCCGCGGCGTGACTGTCGCTGACGGCGCCCAGATGATACTGCACGATGGGTCCGTGCCGCATGAACAGGCCAGCGCCGACGATCTCTCCGTCGAGATGGCAGAGGGCGAGGGTGAGGGCCGGGCCGAGGGCCTCGGCCAGCCGCTCGAAATGGGCGGCATCGAAGAAGTAGCGCGACTGCGCCTGCACGCGCCGCATGTTCTCGTGATAGAGTTCGACGAAGGACCCGAGGTCACCCGGCCGGTCGTTCATCGTGGTGCGGTAGCCCTTGCGCTCGAGCTTCGCGAGGTCGCGCCGGTGGTTGCTGCGATAGGCGGCGAGCTGCGCTTCCTCGGGCAGCCGAAGGTCGATCGAGACGGTGTCGCCCAGGCGCTCGAGCTCGCCCATGCCGGCCAGGAGCGGCGCCTGCTCGAGCAGCGGATGGAGCCGGGTGAAGAGCGCCACGGCGCCGCGCTCGATGAGGCCGTCCCGCAGGGTCCGGCGGAACCGTGCGACGTGGTCCGGAGCGACCGCCGCGGCCGAGGTGATCGGCCCCGCATAGCCGTATACCGAGGTCGCATCGCAGCGCCCGGCCACGCCGTCGATAGGCCGCAGGAGGAGCGGCAGGGCTATCCAGTCGTGGCCCTCCTCCACGACGTGCAGCCATGCCTCGCCCCAGCCCGACTCCTCGGCAACCCGGTGGTAACCCGGCAGGTGATAGATGTCGTGCGAGCCGGCCGAGGCGAGCAGATCTGCCCACCGGCCATCGTCGCACCGCAGCCATCGCGCACCGCCCATCCGAGAAGCTCCAGTCGCCGGCGCCCGCGGCGCCGCAAAAATGCACTACCAAAGGGCGCACGCCGATGGAAGTGATCAACCCGCCCCGCACCTTTTATGTGCGTATTGGCAAGCGTCTTTTGGATCTCGGCGCGGCCATGCTGCTGGCCGCTCTCCTGCTGCCCCTGATGCTCGTCGTCGCCGGCATCGTGCGCTGGCGGCTGGGCGCGCCCGTGCTCTTCCGCCAGGAGCGCATCGGCAAGGACGACAGGCTTTTTTGCCTCGCCAAGTTCCGCACCATGACCGAAGCGCGCGACGCCTCGGGCGACCTCCTGCCGGATGGCGACCGGCTGACCCCGCTCGGGCTCTTCCTCCGCAAGACCAGCCTCGACGAGCTGCCACAGCTCTGGAACGTGCTCAGGGGCGAGATGAGCCTGATCGGCCCGCGACCGCTGCTCGTCGAGTATCTGCCCCGCTACAATGCCCGCCAGCGCTGTCGGCACAAGGTCCTCCCGGGGATCACCGGGCTCGCCCAGGTCGAGGGGCGCAACCTGCTCTCCTGGGAGGCGCGCTTCGAGCACGATGTCACCTATGTGCGCGAGGTGAGCCCGGCGCTCGATCTCCGGATCCTCTGGCGCACGGTTCGCGGCCTCGGCGACACCTCGACGACGGTGCCGACCGGCGGCAAGGATGTCTCGACCTTCATGGGCAGCCCCGATCCGCATGGCCAGGGCGAGGCCGGCTCGGTCGAGCCGGCGCGCGACGCGCCATCGCTCGAGCGGAGCGGGGCATGGGGTTGAGCGGCATCGACTGGCAGGAGGCTCTTCCGCCGCATCTCGGCGAGGCGTCGCCTGAAACGCGTCGGGGCGGGCAGCCATCGATCGGGCATCAGCCTTTGGCGTCAACCGCTGGAGTCCCTGAGGGGTTAATATGAACGTAAAGAAATCATGCAGGTGACTCACTTCGACGCGGCCTATTTCGACGGGCTCGGCCGGCTGGCCTCCAACCTGCACGTCGCCCTCGTTCGGGTGGACTCCGGCGAGGTCGCGGCCGCCTGCCTCTTCCTCGAGCACGGCGGCATCGTGCAGGCCCATCTCGGCGGCTCGGACGGCCGCTTCATCCGGCAATCGCGTGCTGCATCTCGGCGGCGGGATGGGTGGCGACGACGATGCCGTAATGCGCTTCAAGACCGGCCTCTCCGGCCTGACGCAACCCTGCCGCATGGTCCGCGCCGTGCTCGACGCCGACGCCTGCGAAGCGCTCACCCTGGTCCGGACGTTCGAGTTCGGCATGGCGCCGGCCGAGCTCGAGCTCCTGGGGCAGCGAACCCTGGTGGCACGGGGGCGTCAGACCTTCCCCGAGCGCTCGCGCAGGGTGTCGCGGATCTCGGCGAGCAGCACCTCCTGGCGGGGCGGCGGCGCCACATCGGCCTTCCGCTCCTCCTCGTGCTCCATCGCCTTCTTCACGCGGTTGATGTTCTTGACGATGATGAAGAGGGCGAAGGCGACGATCACGAACTTGATCACCGCGTTGAGGAAATTGCCATAGCCGATCACCGTGGCCCCGGCGCCGCGCGCCGCCTGCAGCGACGGGTAGGTCTGATCGTAGTTGGTCAGCTGAATGTAGTAGTCGCTGAAATCGATGCCGCCCATCATGACTCCGATCGGCGGCATCAGCACGTCGTCGACGAGCGAGCTCACGACGGTCGTGAACGCGGCGCCGATGATGATGCCGACGGCCATGTCGAGCACGTTGCCCTTGAGGGCGAACTCCCTGAATTCCTTGAACATCGGATGCCTCCACCGCCGCCACCGGATAGCGGCGTCAATCCGCGTTATCAGCCCCGATCGCCTCGGTCGAGGGAATCCGCCGCTGCCGGCGCGGAATCCCGTGGCAATCTCTCGATCGATTTCACGCATCAAGGGATGGAATAATCAAAAAATCGCGCTATGGTTGCCGAAAGGCTCCGAGCTGACCTGACTGGAGAGGCTGATGCGCGTGCTCGTTGTGGACGACGACCCGGTTTCCACCTCGCTCCTGGAAGCCGTCCTCGGCCGCGAGGACTGCATTGTCGAGAGCACCGATCTCGGGGCGGAGGCCCTGGAGCTGGTCCGGCACTACGAGTTCGACGCCGTGATCCTCGATCTGCAGCTGCCGGATATCAGCGGCAGCCAGGTGCTGCGCCGCCTGCGCGCCCTGGGCTCGGCCGTGCCGGTGCTGATTCTTTCCAGCCTCGACGACCGGGCGCAGAAGATCCAGGCCCTGATCGACGGTGCCGACGACTGCCTCGCCAAGCCGTTCGACAAGCACGAGCTTTTGGCGCGGCTGCGGGTCGTGGTGCGGCGGGCGAAGGGCCATGCCGCCTCGCAGATCCGGGTCGGCCGGTTGACCCTGGACCTCGCCGCCCGCACGGTTGCGGTGGACGATGTGCCGATCAAGGTGACCGCCAAGGAATACAGCATTCTCGAGCTTCTGGCGCTGCGCCGCGGCACGACGCTGAGCAAGGAAACCTTCCTCGACCACCTCTATGGCGGGCGTGACGAGCCCGAGCAGAAGATCATCGACGTCTTCATCTGCAAGCTCAGGAAGAAGATCGCCGCGGTCACCGGCGACACCCGCGGCATCGAGACGGTCTGGGGGCAGGGCTACGTGCTGCGCGAGCCAGGCTCGGGCCTGCCCGGCCTCGCCGAGGAGGCGCCGGCCTTCTTCGGCCCCGAGCTCACCGCCGGGGCGCTGCACGAGCTGCGCGCCGTCGAGCTCGACGAGCTCCTGCTGCAGCTTCTGCCGCGAACGCCGGAACGCGCTGCGCCGGGCGCCGTCATGGCCCGAGCATGAGACCGGCACCTCGAGCCGCGAGCCGCAAAAAAGAAGGCACCGGTTGCCCGGTGCCTTCGCCCGTTGCCGTCGATGGCGCGACGGTCAGGCTGGCTTCAGGTTCTCGGCCGACTTCTTGCCGCGCCGCGGATCGAGCTGCTCCTCGTAGGAGACCCGCTGGCCTTCGTTCAGGCTGCTCATTCCGGCGCGCTCGACGGCCGAAATGTGGACGAAGACGTCCGCACCGCCACTCTCCGGCTGAATGAAGCCGTAGCCCTTGGTGCTGTTGAACCACTTGACGGTGCCGACTGGCATCCTTGTCCTCCGATCGTGCTGGTAGCGCCGATTCGACCCCCGACGCTTTGCCCAGTGAGCAACCTTGCTCGCCTTGCATTATGAACGTTACTGCCGCTCCGAGGCAAGCGGGCTTTGAGGCGAGGTGACGAGACGCACAGTAGGCGGCTCAATTGGCGAGATCGACCACCAGCCGGCCGCGCACCCGCCCGGCGAGCAGCTCCGGAGCCGCGGCGATGACCTCGTCCAGCGCGATGCTGCGGCTGATCTCCCGGAGCCGGCCAGCCGGCAGGTCCTGGGCGAGCCGGTGCCAGGCCTGTCGGCGACGGGCACCCGGCACGTAGACGCTGTCGATGCCCGCGAGCGTCACCCCGCGCAGGATGAAGGGGGCGACGGTCATCGACAGGTCCATGCCGGCGGCTAGGCCGCAGGCGGCCACCGTGCCGCCATATTTCGTGGCGGCGAGCAGGTTGGCCAGCACGTGGCTGCCGGCGGCATCGATGCCGCCGGCCCAGCGCTCCTTGGTGAGCGGCTTGCCGGGCGAGGCCAATTCCTCGCGCGGCACGATCCCGGCGGCGCCGAGGCTCTTCAGATGGTCGGCCTCGGCCGGCCGGCCAGTCAGCGCCCAGACCTCGAAGCCGAGCCGGGCGAGCACCAGGATGGCGACGCTGCCGACGCCACCCATGGCCCCGGTGACCAGAAGCGGGCCCGATTTCGGCTCGAGGCCGGCCGCCTCGAGACGGAGCACGGCGAGCATGGCCGTGTAGCCGGCCGTGCCGATCGCCATGGCGTCGGCGAGGCTGTAGCCCTTCGGCAGCGGCACCAGCCAGTCGCCCGGCACCCGGGCGATGTCCGCCATGCCGCCGAGCCGCGTCTCGCCGGTGCCCCAGCCATTGAGGATCACGGCATCGCCCGGCTGCCAGAGCGCATGCCGGCTCTCCTTGACCGTCCCGGCGAAATCGATCCCCGGCACCATCGGCCAGGCGCGGACGATCGGCGCCTGGCCGGTGATCGCCAGCGCGTCCTTGAAGTTCAGGGTCGAGCAGGCGACCTCGACCAGGACCTCGCCTTCCGGCAGGTCGGCCTCGGTGATCGGCCCGATCTCGGCGGTCTGCCCGGTCTCGGTCTTGCGCAGCCAGAGCGCTCGCGCCACGGCGTTTCCTTTCGCGGATGCATTGCGACGATCGAGACGATCCTAGCGAGCCACCGCCCGCCTGTCAGCCCGTGCGCCCGCCGGCAACCCGGCCATGCTGGACAGGCCGGTGCGGCGCGGGCTTATCTGGCTGCCGATGCGGGTGGCAGCGGGAAGCGCTTCGATGGCAGGCAGGGCGATGGACAGCATGGCGGCGAAGGTGACCGAGAGGCCCGGTCGCGCTCGCCGACTGCGGCACTGGTTGGCGCTGTTCGGTCGGGCGGCCAAGCGGATGTCGGACGAGGACGGGTTCGTGACGGCGGGCCACCTCTCGTTCACGGCGCTCCTGGCCATCTTCCCGTTCCTGATCTTCCTCACCGCGCTCGCCAGTCTGCTCGGCACGCAGGACGACCTGCAGCGCATCGTCCGCCTCATGTTCGACAGCATGCCGCACGAGGTGGCCGAGACGCTCGAGCCGGTCGTGGCCGAGGTGGTGGTCGGGCGGCGCGCCGGCTTTCTCGGCTTCAGCGTCCTGATGATGCTCTGGGCCTCCTCGAGCGGCATCGAGGCGATTCGCCTTGCGTTCAGCCGCGCCTATCGGGTGACGCGCTTTCGGCCGTTCTGGATGCGCCGGCTGCAAACCTTCTTCCTCGTCATGCTTTCGATCCTCCTGATGCCGGCGATGTCGGTGCTCCTCGTCTTCGGGCCGATCTTGTGGAACCTCGTGACCTACTGGGTCGACCTCGGCATTGCCTACCGGCTCGTCTGGACGGTCACCCGCTATGTCGTCGCCGTCGCCGTCCTCTTCGTCACGCTCGTCGTTCTTCACCGCTGGCTACCGAACCGGCGCCAACATGTGCGCGATATCCTGCCGGGTGTGATCTTCACGGTGATTGCCCTGATGGTGGCGGCCACCGGCTTCTCGTATTATCTAGCGAACTTCGCCAACTACAGCGTCACCTATGGCAGCATGGCCAGCGTCGTCATCGCGCTCATGTTTTTTTACATGACATCCGTCATCCTGGTGCTCGGAGCTTATGTGAATGCTGTAATGTTGGGGATTGGACGGGGCTGAGCGTGAATGGACCGATTGCACAAAACAGTCAGGTCCTTTACATTTCCGGACGGAGCCAAGGCCGGCAAGTCGTCGATCGGGCGCTTGCCGGGCGTGGGCATGTTGCAGGAGCGGGATCATGGCGACGGTCGGCGAGGAGCATGGGCTACCCCGCGCGGCCGACTACCCGTACGCGACGCCGCTCGAGCGTTTCGTCTTCGCCCTCTCCGGTGAGCCGCCGACGTTCGCGGTGGCCGGCCGCACGCCGGTCCTCGCATTCGGCTCCAACGCGGCGCCCGCCCAGTTGCGCCACAAGTTCAAGGGCCACGTGGGCCATATTCCGATCAGCCGGGCCGTGCTCTTCGATCATGTGGTCGTCTACTCGGCGCATTTCAGCCGCTATGGCGCCTTGCCGGCGACCTTGCACCCGCACAAGGGTGCTGTCGCCTTCGTCGCCGTGACCTGGCTCGATCCGGCGCAGCTCGCCCGGATGCACGAGACCGAGGCGATCGGCGTCAATTACGACTATGTCGAGTTCACCGATCTGCAGCTCGAGCATGACGGCGACGATCTGGCCGCATCCACGCGGGTCGGCGCCTATGTCAGCCGGGCTGGGCCACTGCTGCACCGCAAGCAGCCGATCCGGCTGGCCGAGGTCGCGACGTCGGGGTGTCCCTGGCCGGCGCTCACCCAGTCGGCGGCGCTGCGCTTCGCCCACAAGCGCGTGGCGCCAGACCTGACGCTCGAGGTGTTCCTCGCCCGGCTGGTCGAGGACGAGGCGTTCCGCTATTCCTGCACCGGGCGGCTGCGCCCCCACTGAACCCGCCCCTGGTCAGAAGGACGAGCCCGGCTCCTCGAGGAAGCGCAGCTCCTCGTCCGTCGAGGCGCGGCCGAGGATGGCATTGCGGTGCGGGAAGCGGCCGAAGCGGGCGATGATGTCGCGATGCCGGACGGCGTAGTCCGTGTGCTTCGCCGAGCCCATGGCCGAGAACAGGACCACCGATCGTTCCTGGTCGGCAAGCGCTTCCGAATGCTCGAGCGGCAGATAGAGAAAGAGCTTCTGGTCGCGCCCGAGATCGCGGTCGAAGCCCTTGTCGATGGCGGCCTTGGCGACCGCCAGCGCCGCGGGATCGGTGGCGAAGGCCCGAGGGGTGCCGCGGTGGATGTTGCGCGGCACCTGGTCGAGCAGGACGACCAGCGCGAGGGCTCCCTCGGGTGTCGCCCGCCAGTCGTCGAGCCGGCCGGCGGCAGCCGCCTCGTGCGCTCCACCGAGCCTTTCCCGCACGGCCTTGTCGAAGGCGACGCTCTTCTTGAACCAGTGGGGCTGGTTGGCGGGATCGAACCAGAAGTCGAGCACGTCTTCGGGCGTCGGGTTGGGGGGCGTCGGGTTGGGGGGCGTCGGGTTGGGGGGCGTCGGGTTGGGGGGCGTCATGCAAGCGGCTCCTCAT
>CAYMTA010000040.1:28498-36752 GCA_964393275.1 uncultured Geminicoccaceae bacterium
GGGCGTCGGGTTGGGGGGCGTCGGGTTGGGGGGCGTCATGCAAGCGGCTCCTCATTCAGCCAGTGGCGATAGAGCGGCCGCTGGACGATGGGCAAGAGGTAGATCGGAAACTGCGCGGTCGCCACGAAGATCAGCATGATCGGCGGGGCCGTGTCGATGACCGCGGCCAGGATCAGGCCGAGATTGTTGTTGCCGGCGACGAGCCCGGCGGTCAGCGCCATGCGCAGCGGCAGGATCGGCAGGAGGGCCAGGATCGTGATCGCCTGCAAGCCGAGATTGAGCGCGAAGACGGCAAGGACGATGCCGCCGACCAGCGACGGGCGAGCGAGGGCGGTCATGGTGAACCCGTCCATCACGCCGACGGCGAAGAGGGCGAGGCCGAGCACGGCGAGCCCGTCGAGCGCCGGCCGGGCGGCCATGAGGCGCTCCGGCCCGAGCCAATGCCGCACGAGCCAGGCCAGCGCCGCCGAGCCCAGCACCATCGTGGCCAGGCGCAGCGCCAGCGCGGTCGCCGGCAGGTCGATGGCGATGCCGGCGAGGCCGAACGCCAGGGGCGGCACGGTGAAGGGGACGAGCGCTGTCGCCGGCACGACGACGAGAAGTGCCAGCGCCACATCCAGCTCGAGCAGCAAGGCGAGCGCGCCCGAGGCCATGAGCGGCGCGCAGGCCGCGGTTGTCACCATCAAGGCCGCGATAGCCGGATCGAGCGGCAGGAAACGCAGGACCAGGGCGGTGAGCAGCGGGCAGCCGACCAGGGACCAGAGCACGAGCGAGAGGGCGAGCGCCGGGCGGCGTGCCTGCCGGCGCAGGGCCGCCAGATCGAGCCGCACCAGGGCCACGATGAAGGGCAAGAGGATCGCCGGCAGAAGGAGCGGCTGCAAGAGGCTGGCCAAGGGCGGCACCAGCACGCCGGCGAAGACGGCGGCGAGAAAGACGGGGCCGGTCTGCCGCCCCAGCCAGGTCAACGCCGCGCCGGGCGAAATCACGGCTCAGCGGTTGGCGGCAGCACCTCGACCAGCTCGACCGTGCCGACCCGGCCACGGATGCTGTGCTGGCCGAGCGGGCGGGTGCGCGGCGGCGGCTCGATCGCTTCGACGCACTCGGCCGTCGTGACGATCACCGTCTGGTGGTCCGGTGCCGCGCTGTGGCCGATCTCGAGCAGCCGCTGCGCGAGGTTCACCGAATCGCCGATCACGGTGTAGTTCGTTCGGGTCGGTGCGCCGAGATCGCCGACCAGGATCTCGCCGGCGGCGATGCCGATCCGCAGGCGCAGCGGCAGCGCCGCTTCCGCATTGCGCCGGCTGGTCGCCAAGGCCATGGCGAGCGCTGCCTCGACCGCCCGCTTCTGGTGATCGGCGAGCGGCTCGGGCGCTCCCCAGAAGGCCAGCAGACCGTCGCCCAGGTATTTGTCGATGGTGCCGCCGGTCTGGCGGATGCAGGCCTCGAGATCAGCGAAATGCGCGTTGAGCAGGGCACCGACCGCGGCCGGCTCGAGGTTCTCGGCCAGCGCCGTGAAGCCGGAGATGTCGGTGAAGAGGATGGTCATGGATTGCAGGCGGGGTGCGCCGATATCCCGCTCGGGATGGCGCAGCACGTAGTGCACGAGGTCGCTCGGCAGATAGCGCACGAAGGAGCGGAGCGCCGCGACCACGGCGTTGAGCGCGCGTTCCGCGTCGTCGAGCTCGCGGATGCGCGAGCCCTGGAGCGGCTCGATCCGGTCGAGATCGAGGGCGCTGATCGCCCGGGCGGTGTCGGCGATCTGGGTCGCCGGCTTGGCCAGGAGCCGGGCCAGCAGCACGGCCCCGGCGAGGCTCATCACGAGCAGCCCGGCGGCGATGCCGGTGGCGGTGTTCACCCGCCGCCATTCCTGGCCGATGTCCTCGGCCCGGAAATAGCCGCCGATCAGCCAGGGCGTCTCGCGCGAATCCGTCAGCTCGTCATAGAGGTAGACATAATTGCCGGAGGTAGTCGCCGACCAGTGGGCGCCGATATCGAGCTGGCCGATCCGTCGCTCCTCCCAGTCCGGCGCCCAGATCGCCGCGAGCGCCGGATCGTCGACTTCGGCGAGGCTGGGCAGCGGCTCGTTCTTGGTGGTCAGGTGGCCGACCTGCCGAAGCCCTGGATGCGCCAGCACCCGGTCCCGGCCGAACAAAATGAAGGTGCGGATCGTGCCCGGCGCGTCGATCGAGGCCATGAACCTGGAGAGGTTGACGACCGAGGTGGTGCCGGTGACGAAGCCGACGAACTCGCCGTCCTGATGCACCGGATGGGTGAAGTAGAGAAGCGTCGTACCCGCGGCGTCGACATAGAGCGGCGCGGCCCAGCCCGGCGCCGGGTCGTCGGCCTCGAGATAGTGGCGCACAGCCCGCTCGATCATCGGGTCCGCCGCCCAGGGCCCCCGGTCCCAGTCGAGCGTCCCATCGGCCTTGCGGAAGACCGTGATCAGCCAGCCGTCGGTGCCGGCGAAGCTCACGGCGTTGAGCTGGGGCGCCGCGGCCAGGGCGTAGCCGAAGGCCTTGATCAGTGCCTCGGGCGGGTCGCGGTCGATCTCCCCGGCCTCGATCTGCCGGGCGACCTCGGTCGCCAGCGCCTCCGCCGGCTCGAGGAACTGGTCGGTGCGCGCCCGCACCAGGGTCAGCACGAGCTGCGCCTTGTCGCGCAGGAGGTCGGCGGTGTTCTCGCGCGCCGTGCCGAGCGTCAGCCAGAGCAGGAGCGCCATGGCGACCAGCATGGCGAGGCCGATGACGAGCGCCAGAAACCAGCTCAGCGGCAGCCGGCGACGCCGGTCCGAAGGCGGCATTCCGGCCGGGGTCGAGCGGATCGACGGCGCATCGGTCATGATCGCTGACTTGTAGTGCCGGCGCGGGGTGGCGGCCAAGCGGGATCATCGAGCCCGCTCCGGCAGCGGCCTTCCGGTCGAGGCGGGTCGCTGCTAAGACGCTGCCGCCGCCCATGGAGCTCCGGATGATCCCCCGCTACAGCCGTCCCCAGATGGTCGCCGTGTTCGCTCCGAAGCGCCGTCTGGCGCTCTGGCTCGAGATCGAGCTCTTGGTCGCCGAGGCGATGGCCGAGCAGGGCCAGCTCGACCCCGAGGCCGTGGCCCGCCTGCGCGCCGCGACCGGGCTCGCCGGGGATCGCCTGATCGATCCCGAGGCGGTCGAGGCGATCGAGGCCACCACCCGCCACGACGTCATCGCCTTTCTCACCCATGTCGAGGCCTTGTGCGGCGCCGATGCGCGCCTCCTGCATCTCGGCATGACCTCCTCCGACCTGCTCGACACCACGCTCGCCCTGCAATTGCGCGAGGCGGGCCAGTTGATCCAGGCCGATCTCGAGGCGCTGCTCGACGTCCTTGCCCGCCGGGCGCGCGAGCATGCCATGGATGTCTGCATCGGCCGCAGCCACGGCATCCACGCCGAGCCCACCACCTTCGGCCTCAAGCTCGCCGGCTTTCATGCCGCCTTCGCCCGGCACCGGCAGCGGCTCCGGGCCGCCATAGAGGATATCTCGACCTGCGCCATCTCGGGTGCGGTCGGCACCTTCGCCAATATCGATCCCGGGGTCGAGGCCCGGGTCGCCGAGCGTCTGGGGCTGCGCGTCGAGCCGATCTCGACCCAGGTTATCCCGCGCGACCGGCACGCCGCCTTCGCCTGCGCGCTCGCCCAGATCGCGGGCTCGATCGAGCATCTGGCGACCGAGATCCGCCACCTCCAGCGCAGCGAGGTGCGCGAGGTCGAGGAGCTCTTCCATGCCGGGCAGAAGGGCAGCTCGGCCATGCCGCACAAGCGCAACCCCGTGCTCTCCGAGAACCTGACCGGCCTCGCCCGGATGATCCGCGCCGCCGTCGTCCCCGCGCTCGAGAACGTCGCCCTCTGGCACGAGCGCGACATCTCGCACAGCTCGGTCGAGCGCGTCATGCTGCCGGATTCCTGCATTCTGGCCGACTTCGCGCTCGCCCGCCTCGCCGGCCTCATGGCCGGGCTGGTCGTGCACCCGGAGCGCATGCGGCGCAATCTCGACGCCACGCATGGCCTCTACAACAGCCAGACCGTGCTTCTCGCCCTGGTCGATGCGGGCATGGGTCGGCAGGCGGCCTACGAGCTGGTCCAGGCCCAGGCGATGCGCGCCTGGGAGGGCGAGCAGCCGCTGCTCGACCTGCTCCAGGCCGACCCCGAGATCACCGCCGTGCTGAGCGCGGAGCGCCTGGCCGTGCTCTTCGATCCGGCCCGCCACACCCGCCATGTGCCGATGCTGCTCGAGCGGGCGCTGGCCGCTCCCTCAACCCATTCTTAACCAGGGTCCGTCATTCTCCGGGCGGGCTCGAACGGAAGCAATCGATGCGGATATGGCGGCTCGTTCTTGTTGGCCTGCTCACGCTGCCGGGCCTCGGCATGGCGTCAGGCGCCCGGGCCGGCATCCTGGTCGAGGCCGTCTTCGGCGACGTCCCGCTCCGCCTGGAGATGGGCAGCGACCACGACCGCGTGCTCGCCACCGTCGCCGGCGAGCGCTATCTGGTCGAGCTCCAATCCCAGCTCGTCCATCCCGAGAACGGCGGATCGTCCGCGCCGATCCGGGCCGGACTCGCCGATGACGGTGCCTCGGGCCTGGCCTATAGGCTCGAGCACTGGAGCGCCGGCCCGCCCGTCGCCGGCAACGCGAGCACCTATCACGTGCTGCAGGTCGGCGAGCAGATCTGTGGCGAGGTTCTGGCCAGCGCCTGGATGACCCCCTTTCTCGCTCCCGTGGTCCGTGCCATCGAGCTCATGCAGCGCGTCTCGCCCGCGCTGCGGCCCGTGACGCGCGAGGCCTGCGGCGCCATCCCGTTCACCGTCTATGCCCGCAACGGCTGGCCGCTCATGGCCGGCTGGCGCGACGAGGCGGCCTTCCAGACGCAGAAGGTCCGCTTCGACCACTACCCCGACGATGCGCTCTTCGCGCTTCCCGGCAATACTGCCGACTGAGCACCCGGTGCGACGAGCACCTGGCGGCTCGCCCAGCCGCGCGGGTTGATCCAGCGCAAGGCCCCGCCGCGCCGAACGGCCTATCCTGCATTACCAGGTGAATGTCGAAGGTTGGCCAATGATGCGCCGTCGTCGCTTCGTTGCTCTGCCCTTTCTGCCGGTGCTCGCCGCCTCGGGCTGCGGCATTGGGCGGGAGGTCGTGCTCGAGCCCGCGCCCGGGACGGGCTGGGTGCCGCCTCTGGTCGAGCCCTTGCCGCTCCGGCTCAGCTACGTCTTCGAGCCGAGCGTCGATCAGGAGGTGACCTTCCGTGCCGGGCCGACCAGCCAGCCGACTGGCATCTACCATTTGCGGCTCGGACCGGCGACGCGAGCGATCTTCGAGCGAACCCTGCCGGCACTCGTGACGGAAGCCAGAGCGGGAACTCCGGCTCCGGGTGAGGACGGCTCGCTGGTCATTGCGCTCTTGCGGGCGCATGCAACCGATCTGCCTGAGATCGCGGCGTCGGTGGGCTATGGCATCACCTTCCACGATCCCGACGGCGCCGATATCGGGACCTGGAAGCTCTCGGGCTCGAGCATCGAAGGCGACACTGCCGAGGTGGCGCTGGCGCTGGCGCTGCGCAACTCGACCGCCGAGCTGGTCCGTTTGTTCCCTGTCCAGCCGGCCATCGTCGGCTGGCTGGCAGCCGGTCGGGAGGCAACGAGCTGACATGCGCGTGTACCCTCTGCTCGTTGTCGCCTGCCTCTCCGCCTGCGTGCCGGTGCCCTCGCCGCCGATCTCGACACTGGAGGTGGCGCCGGCAGCCGAGATCGAGCCGCTCCTGCCAGGCGAGTCGCTCGCCGTCCTGGCCGATACCCGTAAGGAGAGCGGCTGGAGCACCGATTGTCTGACCGGGCATCTCGAAGGGGCCCTGCCAGAGGTCAGGGTCATCGACGACGCGGCCGTGCGGGATGCGTTCTTCCCCTGGCTCGAGATCGCCGGGTCATTGCCGGTAACGGACACGGCGGTGGCCCACTTCCTCGCGCGCCCGCGAGTGCAGGCGAAGGTCGAGGAGCTGGGCCTGCGCTACATCTTCGTCGTCCGTCACGGATTCGAGCAGAAAGGCGACGGTGGGGAGCAGGGCCTCGCCGGCGCCGCCTTCTTCAAGAACACCGATCGGATCAGCATGACGGCGATCGATCTCCAGGCGGCATGCTGCCGGGTCGGCGGCAAGGCGAGAGCTGCAGGGATCGTCGGCTACGGCCACGTGGTGATCTACGGATTCGTTCTTCTGTCACCGACCGAGACCGCCGCCTGCTCGCACCTCGCATCGGCTCTGCTCGCCGAGCTCCGGCCGGCCGACTGACGGGAGCGCGTTCAGGATGCGCATGGCGGCTTGCCTGATCCTCGTGGCCATTCTGGCCCGGCTGCTCTTCCCGGCCGAGTCGGCTCGGGCCGAGGACTACGTTCAGCCGGAAGCCGCGGGCCTCGGGCGCGAAGCGGTGGCTGTCGTTGCATGGGGCGGCTTCTCCGCCATCGAGGTGATCGCCATTGACGACGTCGCCATCACGGCCCGGGATTCGCCCTACGCTGGCTCGCGCCTGGCCGTCCTGCTGCCCGGTCGGCACAACATCCGCGCGGTCGCCAGCCATGGTGGCAGTCCCATGCGCTGTGGCATGTCGAGCTCCCGCTCAGGCGTCCTGCTGGCAAAGCTGCAGCCCGGCGCCACCTATGACATAAGGACGGACAAATCGAGCGTCACCTGCGCCATCTACCTCTGGCTCGAGGACCGGGCCACGAAGGAGCCGATCGCCGGCAATATTCCTGCGGGCGACACGGGGCGGGCCCTGGCTCTTGCGGAGACCCAGGCGGCGACGGTCGTCGAGAAGGCGTATGACGATCTCCGGGCAAAGGCCGAGGCGGGCGACGCGGCTGCCATGCACCGGCTGGCGCTCTGGCATCTGGTCGGTGACGAGCCGCTGGCCGGCGCCGACCGGGTTGGCGCCCGGAACTGGCTGGAGCGGGCCGGGGCCGCCGGCGACGACTCGGCAGCGACGACGCTCGACCGTCTCGCCGCGGTCGATGCAGCTATCGCCGGCGTCGTTCCATGAGTGCGATCCGCCGGTCGCTCGCGCTGCTTCTGTCGGCCGGCCTGCTCGCCGGCTGCATGACCTACACCACGCTTATGCACCCGGGCGAGAAGACCGAGCTGGGCACGCTCGAGCCCGGCATGACCCGGGAGCAGGTCGACGCGATCCTCGGCGACCCGGAGCGCGTCGAGGGCCATCTCGCCTATCACGAGGTCAATCTGAAGGGCGTCGGCCACTCGCCCAGCCGCTGGTGGCTGCCGGTCGCGGTCGCCGCCGATGCCACGTTCTTTCTCCTCGAGCCGGCGCTGGCCTACGGCCAGTACGCGGCGATCCAGCAGCAGCAAGCCCTGATCGCCGTCGCCTACGGGCCCGACGGCCGGCTGATCGGGCCGGACCATGACGGCGCGCGTGCCGGCTACCGGCGCTTCCTGACGGCCGTGCGCCAGGAGGGGCTGCTGCACCTCGTCTGCCGCGCCGCCAACCAGGGTTACGCACCGGCAGCACAGGCGCAGGCCACACGCTACCTGTACGGCCTGTGGGACACAGAGCCCGATACAGGCCAAGCCTATCTATGGGCATCGCTCGCCGTCTTCGCCGGTCGTCAGGATGCGGTGGAGCTCCAGGCCCGGGTGGCCAGCCTGCTGCTTGTGGAGCAGCGTTTGGCCCTGGACCGGGCGTTCGCGAGCTGGCAGCCGATACCCTGCCCGGAGCACCCGCGCGGCTACCAACGACCGGCCGCCGACCCGCCATCCGGCACAGCCGCGCGTTAGCCGTTCCCCTGCGTGCCGCGCCTGCGCTAAGCTCCGGCACGGAGCCAAGGCAGGGAGGCCGATCATGGAGCGCGTCGTCATCCAGAACGCCGCCGTCTGGGACGGCGAAGGCGAGAGCGCCTTCAGGGGCGAGGTCGAGATCAAGGGCGAGCGCATCGCCCGCATCGCCAGGGACGGCGCCAGCCTTCCGACCGAGGGGGCGATCGTGATCGACGGCAGCGGCATGACGTTGATGCCCGGCATGGTCGAGGGCCACTGCCATCCGAGCTTCACCGGCATCGGCGCGCCGTTCGAGCTCGGCCTGATCCCGCCGGAGGAGCACATGCTGCTCACCGCGCGCAATTGCCGGCTGCTGCTCGAGCACGGCTTCACCAGCATCTTCGAGGCGGCTTCCGCCAAGCCGCTGCTCGGCGTCACCGCCAGAAACGCGATTCAGTCGGGCATGATCGCCGG
>CAYMTA010000041.1:0-35664 GCA_964393275.1 uncultured Geminicoccaceae bacterium
TAAAAGAATACTAACGTTGCCGCAACGAAGAGGGAGGATTGGTCATGCGAATGCGCACTCGGGCCGGCATGCTGGCCTTGATGCTGGCGGGGCTGCTCAGCGGAGCGGCAAGTGCCGCGGAGCTCTCGATCGTCAGCGGGGCGGTCGGCCGGGACATCGACGAGCTGCGCAAGCATCTCGACTGGTTCGAGGAGCGGACCGGGCACACGGTCTCGATCGTCACCATGCCGGCCTCGACCACCGACCAGTTCGGTCAGTACCGGCTCTGGCTCTCCGCCCAGAACCCCGACATCGACGTCTACCGCACGGACGTCATCTGGGCGCCGCAGCTGGCGGCCCATTTCGTCGACCTCACCGACCACGTGCAGGATGTCGTCGGCGACCATTTCCCGGCGATCATCGAATCGCAGACGGTCGACGGCAAGATCGTGGCGCTGCCGATGTTCACCGATGCGCCGGCTCTCTACTACCGCAAGGACCTGCTCGAGAAGCACGGCTTCGAGCCGCCCGCCACGTGGGTCGAGATGGCCGAGACGGCAGAGGCCGTGATGAAGGCCGAGCGGGACGCGGGCAATGCCGAGATGTGGGGCTTCGTCTGGCAGGGTGCGGCCTATGAGGGGCTCACCTGCGACGCGCTCGAGTGGGTGAAATCGAACGGGGGCGGCCAGATCGTCGAGCCGGATGGCGAGATCTCGATCAACAACGAGAATGCCGCCGAGGCGATCGATCTGGCGGCGACCTGGGTCGACACCATCTCGCCGCCCGGCGTGCTGGGCTATCACGAGGAGGAGTCGCGCGGCGTCTGGCAGGTCGGCAATTCTGTCTTCATGCGCAACTGGCCCTATGCCTACGCGCTCGGCAATGGCGACGATTCGGCGGTCAAGGACAAGTTCGCCGTGGTGCCGCTGCCGACCGGCCCGAGCGGCGACCGCAGCGCCGCCACGCTCGGCGGCTGGAACCTCGCCGTCTCGGCCTATTCGCGCAATCAGGAGGCGGCGATCGAGCTGGTCAAGTTCCTGGCCAGCGCCGAGGTCCAGAAGGACCGGGCCATCCAGACCACCCGCCTGCCGACGCTCCCGGCGCTCTACAAGGACGCCGAGGTGGCCTCGGCGCAGCCGGTCATCCCGCTCTGGCTCGACATCTTTCTGAACGCGGTGCCGCGGCCGTCGGCGCCGACCAAGGCGAACTACAACCAGGTGAGCCAGGAGTTCTGGACCGCCGTGCACAAGACGCTGTCGGGCACGGGCGACGCCGCCACCAACCTCGCCGAGCTCGAGCGCAACCTGAAGCGCATCCGCCGGTCGGGCTGGTAGACGGGCAGGGCACGCTGCCGGCGCCCTCCAGCCGGCGGCGTGCCGCCTTTCGGGAAGTGAACGGCTCAGATGTCGCCACCCTGATGACGCAACCGGATCGGGCAGGGAACGCAACATGGCCACCGCAACCTCGCAACTGACCCGCGAGAAGATCCGCGCCGCCTGGCTCTTCCTGGTCCCGATGATGCTGGTGCTGCTGGCCGTCGCCGGCTGGCCGCTGCTGCGCACGATCTGGCTCGGCTTCACCGACACCAAGCTGTCGCAGCCGGGCAGCGGGCAGTGGGTCGGCTTCGAGAACTACCTCTTCTGGCTCGACTACGGCGAGGGCGACGGCGAATGGATCGGGCTGCTCGCCGATCCGACCTGGTGGCGCGCCGTCTGGAACACGGTCTACTTCACGGTCATCGCGGTCACGATCGAGACCTTCCTCGGCCTGATCGTCGCCCTCGTGCTCAATGCCCAGTTCGCCGGAAGGGGCTTCGTTCGGGCCGCGATCCTCGTGCCCTGGGCCATTCCCACGATCGTCTCCGCGAAGATGTGGGACTGGATGATGAACGACCAGTTCGGCATCCTGAACGACATGTTCCTGAAGATCGGCCTGATCAGCGCCCCCATCGCCTGGACCGCCCAGCCCGACACCGCGATGGCCGCCGTGATCATCGTCGATGTCTGGAAGACCACGCCCTTCATGGCGCTCTTGATCCTCGCCGGCATGCAGATGCTGCCGGGCGACATCTACGAGGCGGCCCGGGTCGACGGCATCCATCCGGTCAAGGTGTTCTTCAGGGTGACGCTGCCCCTGATCCGCCCGGCGATCATGGTGGCGGTCATCTTCCGCATGCTGGATTCCTTGCGGATCTTCGATCTGATCTACGTGCTCACCCCCAACAACGCCCAGACCGTGACCATGTCGGTCTATGCGCGCCAGCACCTCTTCGATTTCGACAACTTCGCCTACGGCTCGGCCGCCTCGACCCTGCTCTTCCTCATCATCGCCGGCATCACCGTCCTCTACATCTACGCCGGCCGGCTCAATCTGAGCGGAGACAGGTGATGCGCAAAAATCTGCTGAAGCAGGTCGGGCTCTGGGCGCTGATCGTCGTCATCGCGGTCTACGCGCTCTTCCCCTTCTATTACGCGATCATCACCTCGTTCAAATCGGGCTCGGCCATCTTCAGCGTCACCTACCTGCCCGACAGCTTCAGCATGGCGAACTACGTGGGCGTGCTGGGCAGCGGCCATTTCCCGCGCAACATCGTCAACTCGGTGATCGTCGCCACCGCCGTGGTCATCATCTCGCTGCTGCTCGCGATCACCGCCTCCTACGCGCTCGCCCGCGTGCGCTTCCGGGGCCGGGGCATCCTGCTCTTCACCATCCTCTCGGTCTCGATGTTCCCGCAGATCGCGGTCCTGGCGGGGCTCTTCGAGATGGTCAGGGCACTCGGGCTCTACAACACGCTCCTCTCGCTGATCCTCGCCTACATGATCTTCACCCTGCCGTTCACCGTCTGGGTGCTCACCACCTTCATGCGCGATCTGCCGGTCGAGCTCGAGGAGGCGGCGATCGTCGATGGGGCGAAGCCGCATCAGATCATTTTTCGGGTCTTCATGCCGCTGATGTGGCCAGCGCTCGTCACCACCGGCCTCTTGGCCTTCATCGCCGCCTGGAACGAGTTCCTGTTCGCGCTCACCTTCGTCTCGAACAACGAGCAGCGCACGGTGCCGGTCGCCATCGCCCTCCTCTCCGGCGCGACCGAGCAGGAGATCCCCTGGGGGCCGATCATGGCGGCGTCGGTCATCGTCACGGTGCCGGTCGTCATCCTCGTCCTCATCTTCCAGCGGCGCATCGTCGCCGGCCTGACCGCCGGCGCCGTCAAGGGCTGAGCCCGGCCGTGCCTCGCCACCGGTCCGTTTGAGAAAGAGAGAAACCGTCGATGGCCACGATCAAGCTGGACAAGGTCAAGAAATCCTTCGGCAAGGTCGACGTGATCAAGGGCGTCGACCTCGAGATCGAGAGCCGGGAGTTCGTCGTCTTCGTCGGGCCCTCCGGCTGCGGCAAGTCGACCCTGCTCCGGCTGGTCGCCGGGCTGGAGGACATCACCTCCGGCACGCTCGCCATCGACGGGCAGGTGGTCAACGCCCTCTCGCCCTCCGATCGCGGCATCGCCATGGTCTTCCAGTCCTACGCGCTCTACCCGCACATGACCGTCTACGAGAACATGGCGTTCGGCCTGAAGCTGGCGAAGACCGATCCGCGCTCGATCGAGGAACGGGTCAACGAGGCCGCGCGCATCCTGCAGCTCGATCCCCTGCTGCAGCGGCTGCCGAAGCAGCTCTCGGGCGGCCAGCGGCAGCGCGTGGCGATCGGCCGGGCGATCGTCCGCAAGCCCAAGGTCTTCCTCTTCGACGAGCCGCTCTCCAACCTGGATGCGGCGCTGCGCGTGCAGATGCGCATCGAGATCGCGAAGCTGCACCATTCGCTCGACGCGACCATGATCTACGTCACCCACGACCAGGTCGAGGCCATGACCCTGGCCGACCGGATCGTCGTGCTGCGCGACGGCCATGTCATGCAGTTCGGGACACCGCTCGATCTCTACCATCACCCGGAGAACCGGTTCGTCGGCGGCTTCATCGGCTCGCCCAAGATGAACTTCCTGCCCTGCGACCTGCTGGGCGATACGGCGGGGCCGGCCATGGTCGAGACCATCGCCGGCACCAGGGTCCCGACCACCTCCGCCGCCAATGGCCATCGGCCGGGCAGCGGCTTCACCCTCGGCATCCGGCCCGAGGACCTCCTCGCCGGCGGGGGCGGCGACGCCGAGATCGAGGGCGGCGTGATCACCGTCGAGCATCTGGGGGCCGAGACCTACATCTATGTCGATCTCGGCCTGGAGGAGCCGCTCGTCGTCAAGGCCGAGGGCAACAGCCAGGTGGAGGCCGACCAGCGGATCCGCGTCGGCATCCCGGGCGCCGCCTGCTACCTGTTCGACCCCGAGGAGCGGGCCTTCGAGCGGCCGGCCTACACCTGACGCTCAGGCGAACTTGTCCTTGTCCCTGGCGGCCCTGGCGAGCTTCGAGCGGTTCGGCAGCGGTGCCTGGAGCAGGCGCTCGATGTCGAGCACGCCGCTGCCATTGGCCGGGCTGGCGCCGTTGATCGGGCCCGCCGTTTCCTTGAGCAGCAGGCGGAAGGCCTCGACCCGTTGCCAGGGCTCCGGATACGCGGCGTCCAACTCGGCACCCTTGAGCCGCAGCCACATCGCGGCAGCCGCGGCCACGTGGACGGTCGCGTAGGACGTGCCGGCGCCCTTGCCGACCTTGCCGTCATTCTTGCTGCCGGAATCGGTCGCAAGCGAGCCCGGATCGTCGGCCTCGATCGGGGCGAGCGGCACGATTCCGGCTTCGGCCAGCGCATCGGCGCGCAGCACGTCCTCGGCCGGCGCCCAGACATCGATCGCCTCATCGCCCAGGGCATAGGGAAACCAGACCCGGCGCTGCCGGGTCACGCCGCCGCAGCCGATCGTGCGGTTGTACTTGGCGGGATAGGTCACCCGGTCGATGACCTGCCCGCCGGCGGCGGCCATGATGATGCCGGCATCGTAGGCCCTGTCGACGGCACGGCCCATGCCGCCGGTCATGTTGGGCGGGAAGGTCGGCGTGCCGAGGCTCATGCTGATGACCTGGCAGCCGGCGTCCATCGCATGGCGGATGCCATCGGCCACGGCCGTGCGGTGCCGCTCGCGGATCAGGACCACGCTGTTGACGACGCGGCACGGCACGACCGGCAGCCGCGGGGCGATGCCGATCTCGCCTTCAGGATCGGCGCCGAGCCGGGTGGCATCGCCGCAGAGCAGGCTGGCGGTGCGGGTGCCGTGGCCCGGGTTGCCCTCGTAGTCGAGCGGGTCGAGCGGCGGCTTCCCGTTCTCGATCAGATTGAGCCCGTCCGCCGGCCTGAGCCAGGACGAGCCAGCCGTCCAGTCGCCGAAGATCGGATGCCGTGTGCAGCCGGTGTCGAGATGGCCGACGCGGATGGCACCCCAGTCGATCGAGCCGTCGGGCCGCTTGGGCAGCAGGCGCCAAGCGTCGCGCGCCCGCACCATCAGGAGATTCCAGTCGGGCCTCGGCGCCATCGGCCCCGCCTCCGTCAGTCGCTCCAGATCGACGGGAGTCTAGCCGATATCTGCGTGTTGCCAATCAGACGTTGAAGCGGAAATGGCAGACGTCGCCGTCCTTGATGACGTAGTCGCGGCCCTCGAGCCGCATCCGGCCTGCTTCCTTGACCGCCTGCTCGCTGCCGAGCGCCACGAAGTCGTCATAGGCGATGACCTCGGCGGCGATGAAGCCGCGCTCGAAGTCGGTATGGATGACGCCGGCGGCCTGCGGCGCCGTGGCCCCCTTCTCGACCGTCCAGGCTCGCGCCTCCTTGGGGCCGACCGTGAAGAAGGTGATCAAGTCGAGCAGCGCGTAGCCTTCGCGGATGACGCGGTTCAACCCCGGCTCCTCGAGGCCGAGGCTGGCCAGGTACTCGGCCCGCTCTTCGGCCGGCAGGCCAGCGAGCTCGGCCTCGATCGCCGCCGAGACGACCACGCTGCCGGCTCCTTCGCCGGCCGCCATGGCGGCCGCCCTGGCGCTCCAGTCGTTGCCGGTGGCGGCGGCGGCCTCGTCGACGTTGAGGACGTAGAGGAGCGGCTTGGCGGTGAGCAGGGTGAGATCGGCGAGCAGCGCCTTCTGCTCCGGCTCGAGCGGCAGCCGGCGCGCCGGCCGGCCGTCCTCCATCGGCGGGAGGATGTGCTCGATCAGCTCGAGCCGGCGCTTCGCCTCCTTGTCCTGGGCGCGCACCCGCTTGACGAGGCCGTCCTTCTGGCGGCTCAGGCTGTCGATGTCGGCGAGCAGGAGCTCGGTCTGGATCAGCTCCGCGTCGCGCAGCGGATCGATGCCGCCCTCGACATGCGAGATGTCGTCATCCTCGAAGCAGCGCAGCACCTCGAGGATCGCGTCGACCTCGCGAATGGCGCCGAGGAACTTGTTGCCGAGGCCCTCGCCCTTCGACGCCCCTCGGACGAGGCCGGCGATGTCCTTGATCTCGAGCTGCGTCGGCAGGATCTTCGCCGACTTGCCGAGCCGGGCCAAAAGGTCGAGGCGCGGATCGGGCACCGGCAGGCGGCCGATATTCGGCTCGATGGTGCAGAAGGGATAGTTGGCCGCGGCCGCCGCCGCGGTCTGCGTCAGCGCATTGAAGAGGGTCGACTTGCCGACGTTCGGCAAGCCGACGATGCCACAATTGAAGCCCATGCTGGTACCGGCGCTCGCTCAAATGAAGGGGCGGCACGACGAGGCGAGCGCCCGAAATCCAGAAATCGGGTGGGCGTCGGCCGCGCCTGGTGGCCCCGGCTCGCCTGCCGCTCAGCGGCGACGCGGCGGCGGGCGGCGGTTGCCGGTCGGGGTCGGGCCCGCGGTCTTGTGCCGGTAGTTGATGCGACCCTTGGTCAGGTCGTAGGGCGTCAGCTCCAGCGTCACCGGGTCGCCGGCGATGATGCGGATGCGGTGCTTGCGCATCCGCCCGGAGGCGTAGCCGATGATCTCGTGCCCGTTCTCGAGCATGACGCGAAACCGGGCGTCGGGGAGCACCTCGGTCACGGTGCCCTCCATCTCGATCATGTCTTCCTTCGCCATTCGTTCTCCCTGGCCCTGATGACATCCGGGCCCTCGCGTGTCCAAAACGACGAAAAGGGCCGGCCGTTCCCGGCCGGCCCGATCCGTTTCGCGACGCCGAAGCGTCAGACGGCGCGCAGGTTGGTCGCGGACGTCTTGCCGCGGCGCGGGTCGGTGGTCACGTCGAACGAAACCTTCTGACCCTCGTTCAGGCTGCTCATGCCGGCCTGCTCGACGGCCGAGATGTGCACGAACACATCACTCGTGCCGTTGTCGGGCTGGATGAACCCATAACCCTTGGTGCTGTTGAACCATTTCACGGTGCCGGTGGACATATTCCATCCCCAAGCTGAAGTTACCGTGGCGACCATCACCACGGCGTCAAGCCACGTCGGTCAGGAAGTCCAGGCACCCTTCGGCACCCCTGGCTGGCAAACCGTGCCAGCCGTAACAACTTACCTTAGCGGATCGATGGCGAATATAATGGCGATGCACAACTAAGATTGCAAGGGCATTGTGGTCGAGAGCGAGGCAAGGATGGTAGTCATTCCGGTTGAAATCAATGACGGGAAAGCGGTCACTGGCCGAATTCTTGCTGGGGTGGACACGGCCCGGGCCACGGCCGGGCGGGAGGTGAAAGCCCGGCCGGCCGATCCGGCATCGCCAGGGGAGTGAAGGACATGCGGCACGTTTCGGCGAGGCGGCTCGGCTGGGCGCTCGCGGCGGCGCTGCTGGCGCTGGCGCCGCCGGCACGGGCGGACGAGGCGAGCGGGCTCGAGGCGGCACGGGCCGGGCTCGTCGCCCAGGTCGAGCTGAACGCGGAGCTGGCCGCACCCATCACCGGCCGCCCGACGCTCGACCCGGCCATCCTCGACGCCATCCGCGAGGTGCCGCGCCACGCCTTCGTGCCCGAGCAGGTCGCCCCTTACGCCTATCTCGACCTGCCGCTGCCGGCGGCCTTCGGCTTGCGGGAGTCGCAGCCCTTTCTCGTCGCCCTGATGTCCGATCTGGCCGATATCGCGGGGGGCGGCGAGGTGCTCATCCTCGGGGTCGGCGGCGGCTATCACGCGGCGGTGGCGAGCCTCCTGGCGGCGCGCGTCTCGGTGGTCGATCTCGATGCGGCCGCCGCCGCGGCGGCGGCTGCCCGGCTCGAGCGGCTCGGCTACGGCAATGTCGAGGTGCGGAGTGCTGATCCCTATGACGGCTGGCCGGTAGCCGGGCGCACGTTCGATGCGATCATCGTCCGGCTCGCCATCGATCGCCTGCCGCAGGCCCTGCTCGGCCAGATGGCGGAGGGCGGTCGGCTGGTGGCGCCGATCGGCCGGGCGGAGGACGAGCAGACCCTGACGCTGGTGACCCGGCAGGAGGACGGCTCGTTTAGCCGGGAGGCGGTGCTGCCGGTTCGTTTCATGCGGCTGCCGGGCGGCGAGCGGATCTGAGGCTCTCAGCTCAGCGCGTCGATCTCGGACTCGCTCAGATGCCCGGGCACCAGGGTGACGGGGACGCGCAGCCGGTTGCGGCCGGCGCTGCTGGTCAGGTAGGTCACGAGCGGGCCGGGATCGGCGGCGCCGATCGCGGTGCCGAGCACGAGGAGCGAGATCGACGGCTCCTCGTCGAGCAGGGCCACGAGCTGCTCGGCGCGCTGGCCCTCGCGGATGTGCACCGCCGGCATGGAGCCGGTCTGGGCGAAGACCTCGGCCGCCAGGGTCTGCATCCGCCGCTCCGCCTCGAGCCTCGCCTCCTCCTCCATCACCCGGCCGACGCCGAGCCAGTGCTGGAACTCGACCGGCTCGATCACGTAGAGCAGGGCGACGCGGCCGCGCGTGTGCTGGGCCCGGCGGCAGGCGAAGCGGAGCGCTGTCCGCATCTCCTCTGATTCGTCGACGACGACGAGAAAGACGCGTTGCGGCGGCGTGGCGGTGGCGGCGGCGGGGCCGCCCGCCTCGGCCTCGGCCGCCCGAGCCTCGTCGCCCGACACTGCCCGGTTGCTGCTGGCACCACTCATGGCCTCACTGCTTTCTGAAGAAGATGCCTGCGGTCCAGCCGGCCCCGACCGCGAGGATGACCGAGACGAGACCGTAGATCGCCGGCTGGCTGCGCGCCGCATCGAAGATCTCGGCCTCGAGGCCGACCTTCGAGATCACCAGCACGCTGGTCTGCGCGCCGGCCACGAAGCCGTCCTTCAACTGGAGAACCTCGATCTGGTAGTTGCCCGGCGGCACGTTGGCCGGAAACCCCAGCGTCGTCCGAAAGAGCTTGTCGCCGAGAAAGCGGACGGGAACGACCTCGGCCGCATACAGGCCCTCCTTCTCCTTGTTGCGGATGAGGGCCTGACCGAAGGCCGCGATCTCGTCGGCGGATCGACCGTCCGCCTCCTCGGGCCGCAAATCCAGATGCTCGACGCCGATACGGAACCGCCGCTGCTCGTCCGGATCGACGATATCGCCAAGCGGCGCGCTCGCGGCGGTCGCATAGAACGAGGGCACGTCGGCGAAGGTGAGCTCGTCGGTGTTCAGCCAGACGAGGCCGATGCGATTCTTGCGGCGGACGGTGGTCATGGTCTCGGGGCCGCGCACGACGACCACCACATCGCCGCCCGGCTCGTCGAGGGCGCCGAAGAGCAGGACGTTGCTGCCGGTGAAGGCGGTGGTGATGGCGATCAGGTGATGGGACAGGTCGGCGATGAAGCCGCTGGCCCGCGCCGGCCCGCCCGAGGCAGAGAGCATGCCGAAAGCGAGAAGCGCCAGGCCGAGCCGCGTCATTCGCCTGCCCGTCGTGCGTGCCGACGCGCCGAGCCGGTCCGCACGACCGCCCAAGGGGGGCGTCCGTCGGTCATGAGGCCCGATCGTCATGTCGTCACTGCCACCATCGCCATCCCTCGTTTTGAGCCGCCCTTCCGCGCCGGCCTGCCCTCAAGCCCGTTCCGCCGGCTCCAGCCGGCGCCCCTCGCCCCATCCGAAGGCACCTCGCCAGCTGCCCTGCTCGAGGCGACGCAAGGCGACGAGCGCCCCGAGCACGATGCCGGCGAGCGCCAGGAACGAGCCCAGGGCCAGGGTCGCGATCCCGCTCACCCCCTGGCCGATGGTGCAGCCCATGGCCAGGACGCCACCGAATCCCATGAGCATTCCGCCCAGGATGTGGCGTATCATATCGTCGGGGCTGGAGAACGTCTCGATTCGCAAGCGATGCTTGCCGGCGGCGGAGAACGCGGCACCGCCGATGGTGCCGAGGACCAGCGCCGCCCCGAAGCCGGGCCAGGCATTCCGGCCGAGGGCGCCCCAGGTGACGAACTCGGCCATCGGCGCCACGAAATTGAGCGAGACGATGCCCGAGGGCGCGGCGAGATCGCGAAAGAGCCAGCCGGTGACGGCAAAGCCGGCGGCCGACGCCAGGCCGAGCCCAAAACCGACGAGCTGGTCGAGGCGATTGCGGCGAAACCCCGAATCCTTGAAGATCCAGTAGAGCAGCCCGGCGCCGAGGAGCAGGGCTATGGCGAGGTCGAGCGCCGGTGCCTGCACCGCCATCGCACCCGCCAGAAACCCGCCGGGGCTGGGCGATGGTGCCGTCGTCGTCCAGGCGAGCGCGCCACGCACGAGGCCGGCCGGCCAGGCGAGAATGCCCTGGGCGGTCGCCATGGCGGTGAGGCCGAGGACCAGGACGACGACCAGGGCCTTCAGGCTGCCGGCGCCGAGGCGCACGAGGCTGCGGCTGGCGCAGCCACCCGCCATGACCATGCCGATGCCGAAGAGGAGGCCGCCACCGAAGAGGGCGACCGGCTCGATGCGGCTCGTCCGATAAGGTGTGTCGTCGAGCGGCACCAATCCCGAGGCGGCGAGCGCCTGGGAGGCGAGCAGGGCCGTTGCCATGGCGAGCAGCCAGGTGCGAATCCGCCGGTGGCTGCCGAAGAGATAGGCATCGCTGATGGCCCCCATCGTGCAGAAATGGCCGCGCTCGATCAACCAGCCAGCGACGAGCCCGAGGATCGCGGCGCTGGCCGCCAGCCCGATCACGACAGCTTCCAGGACATGGTCGGGGCGGCCATCCCCCGATCGAGCGGGCGGGCGGGCCGAGCGGCGCTGGACGGCCGGCGCCGACGCGGCGGATGCCGTGGGGAGGGATGGGGCAGCTCATCGATCATGCCGCAAAATAGCGAGAACGCGCCGGGCTGCCAATCGGCTGCCGGCCGATCGCTGCGTCAGCCGCGCAGGATGCCGAGCAGCTCATGCCCGACGTCGATGAAGCCGGCCGGGTCGAGCGGCTCGCCGTCCAGGCGGATCTCGTAGTGCAGGTGGCGTCCCGTGCTCCGGCCCGTGCTGCCGATAATGCCGATCGCGGCACCGGCGGCAACCCGATCTCCGACCTCGACCAGCGGCTTCGCGAGGTGGGCGTAGCGGGTCGTGAGCCCGAGGCCGTGGTCGATCTCGACCATGATGCCATAGCCGCCGCGCCTCCCGGCCGCGACCACGCGGCCCTGCGCGGTGGCCGTGGCGGCGCTGCCCGGTGCCGCCCCGAGGTCGAGACCGCCATGTCGCGCACGCAGGTGGGCGATGGGGTCGGTCCGGACGCCGAAGGGGCTGGTGATCCGATAATCCGGCAGGGGGGCGCCCAGCGGAATCGCGTCGAGCAAGTGCGGCAGCAAATCGAGCTGCCCGAGCTCCAGGTCGAGCGCCTGGGTCAGCTCGTCGGCGAAGGACGTGTCGAGCGGCGTGGGCAGCGCCGCGTCCAGACCCTGGATGGGCAGGGCGCCGCCGGATGACGGCTGCAGCTCGTCGAGGGCGATCAGCGGTCCCCCCTGACCGTCGCCGGTCTCGCCTTGCGCCCGGGCCAGCAAGGCAGCCGGGTCGATTCCGGTCCGGCTGACCGCCCGCTCGATGGCATCGAGCTTGTTCCTGATCCGCTCCTGCATCTGGCTGGTCGCCAGGACGTAGTCGCCCGAGAGTGCCGCCAGGCGCTCCTCCAGCCTGTCGAAACGCCAGCGCAGGCCAGCCTCCTGGCGGCGGGCGAGGTCGCGCTCCAGCGCCAGCGCGTCGAGGCGCTCCTGCAACGCCGCCCGCTCGCGCTCGAGCGCCATGCGCTCGCGCTGCGCCGTCTCGAGCCAGAGCGCCGTCTCGCGGGCGCCCCGATCGAGCAGGCCGGCCCGCTGCCGCGCCAGCTCGGCCTCGTCCGTGAGGGCCGCAAGCGTCGCTGCCTGCCTCTGGCCCAGGGCGGCGAGCCGGGCCTTCTCCGCCGCCACGACCGCCAGCCGCTCGTGGTCGGCACGCAGGTCGTGGCGCAGCCCGGCAATCGTCGATTCGAGGGTCTGCCGCTCCCTCGCGTGCGCGGCCGTCCGCGCCTCCAGCTCCAGCAGCATCTGGCTCAGCCGGGCGTCGCGCTCGGCGAAGCGAAGCTGCAGCACATGGGTCGCGATCCCGCCGAGCATGAGAAGGCTGACCGCCAGATAGAGGCCGATGGCGACGAGCGCCCGCCGCGAGGGGCCGATCGGCCTGTCCTCGCTGTCGGCCGAGTCCGGTGGCTCGGCTCCCTTGCATCGATTGGCGGCGGGCGGACGCATGGGCCTCGGGCAACTCCATGTCGGCGGTGCTGGATCGGTCGAGCCGACTATGCGCCCGTGATGGTTGCGAGGCGGTTAACGTCGTGCCGGGTCGATCCGGCGGCCCGTCGCCGGATCGAAAAGATGCAGGTGAACTGGCGCCGCCCTCAGGCGATAGCGATCACCGGACGACACCGGCCGGTCGCCGGGCTGGCGGAGCGCCAGGAACTGGCCGTCGGCGAGCCGGCCGTGCGCCACGGTATCGGCGCCGAGAAGCTCGATCCATTCGATCTCCACCTCGAGCGCGCCGGAGGCCGATGCCGGCCCGGCAGGGTCCTCCACGAGATGCTCCGGGCGGATGCCGACCCGGACCTCGCGGCCGGCCTGGTCCGGCAGCCGGTGCTCCAAAGGCAGTCGTGCGCCGCCAAAGGCCACGGCAGCACCATCATCGGCGACCCTGCCGTCGAGCACGTTCATGGCGGGCGAGCCGATGAAGCCGGCGACGAACAGGCTCGCCGGCCTGGCGTAGACCGCGATCGGCGCATCGGTCTGCTCGACCACCCCCTGGTTCAGCACCATCAGCCGGTCGCCGAGCGTCATCGCCTCGACCTGGTCGTGCGTGACGAAGATGCCGGTGGTGCCCAGCCGGCGCTGCAGCTGCTTGATCTCGTGGCGCATCTGCACGCGGAGCTTGGCGTCGAGATTGGAGAGCGGCTCGTCGAACAGGAACGCCTCGGGCTCGCGCACGATTGCCCGGCCCATGGCGACGCGCTGGCGCTGGCCGCCCGAGAGCTGGCGGGGCCTCCGGTCGAGCAGCTCGGCGAGGCCCAGGATCTGCGCCGCCTCGGCCACCCGCTTCTCGATCACCGCCTTGGCCGTGCCGAGGTTCCGGAGGCCGTAGGCCATGTTCTGGCGGACGGTCATGTGCGGATAGAGGGCATAGTTCTGGAAGACCATGGCGATGTCCCGCTCGGCGGGCTCGAGGTCGTTGACGCGCCGCCCGCCGATCATGACGTCGCCGGCGCTCGCGGTCTCGAGCCCGGCGATGATCCGCAGGAGCGTGGACTTGCCGCAGCCCGAGGGACCGAGCACGACCAGCATCTCGCCATTGGCGATCGCCACCGAGACCTGCTTCAGCACATGAACCTTGCCGAAGGACTTGACGATATCGCTGACGACGACCTCGGCCATGCTACTTCTCGGTCTCCACGAGGCCCTTGACGAAGAGCCGCTGCATCAGGACGACGACGATCACCGGCGGGATCAGCGCCAGGATCGCGACGGCGGTGATGTAATGCCATTCGGGCTCGTTCTCGGCCGCCACCACCATGCGCTGGATCGCCATGACGATGGTGTCCATGCTCGGGTCCGTGGTGATCAGGAGCGGCCAGAGATACTGGTTCCAGCCATAGATGAAGAGGATGACGAAGAGGGCGGCGATGTTGGTGCGCGACAGCGGCAGGAGGATGTCCCAGAAGAAGCGGAGCGGCCCGGCCGCGTCGACCCGGGCCGCCTCGACCAGCTCGTCCGGCACCGTCATGAAGAACTGGCGAAAGAGGAAGGTCGCCGTGGCCGAGGCGATCAACGGCACGATCAGCCCGGTGTAGGAGTTGAGCAGCCCGAGCGTCGCCATGACCTCGTAGGTCGGCAGGATGCGCACCTCGACCGGCAGCATCAGCGTGATGAAGATGGTCCAGAAGGCGAGCATCCGCCCGGGAAAACGGAAATAGACGATGGCGAGGGCGGAGAGCAGCGAGATCGCGATCTTGCCGATGGCGATGCCGAGCGCCATGATCAGCGAGTTCAGCATCATCGGCGCCACCGGCCCGGAGCTGGCCCGCTCGAGGCCATGGCCGAGCACGGCGCCGTAGTTCTCGAGCAGCCGGTCGCCCGGCGTCATCGGGATCGGAGCGCTCAGCACATCTCCCGGCGCTTGGGTCGAGGCGACGAAGGTGACGTAGATCGGCAGGGCCACGATCACGATGCCCAGGAGCAGCGTCAGATGGGCGAGGAAGGTGAAGAGGCGCTGGTTCTCGACCATCAGCCGTACTGCACCCGCCGCTCGATGAAGCGGAACTGGACCACCGTCAGGACGATGACGATCGCCATCAAGATCACCGACTGGGCCGCGGAGCTGCCGAGATTGAGGCCGATGAAGCCGTCGCTGAACACCTTGTAGACGAGGATGTTGGTCGCCTGAGCCGGCCCGCCCCTGGTCACCGCGTGGATGATGCCGAAGGTGTCGAAGAAGGCGTAGACGATGTTGACGACGATCAGGAAGAAGGTGGTGGGCGAGAGCAGCGGAAAGATGATCGAGAAGAAGCGCTTGGCCGGCCCGGCGCAGTCGATCGCCGCCGCCTCGATCAGGGACTTGGGGATCGCCTGCATGCCGGCGAGGAAGAAGAGGAAGTTGTAGGAGACCTGCTTCCAGGCCGCCGCCAGGATGACGAGCAGCATCGCCTGGTTGCCGCTGATCTGGTGATTCCAGTTGATGCCGATCCGGCCCAGCCACCAGGCGACGATGCCGACCGACGGGTTGAAGAGAAAGAGCCAGAGCACGCCCGCGATCGCCGGGGCCACGGCATAGGGCCAGATGAGCAGGGTCCGGTAGGCGAGGGCACCCTTGATCACGTGATCCGCCATGGCGGCGAGCAGGAGCGAGGTGACGAGGCCGAGCACGGTCACCCCGATGCTGAAGACCGCCGTGACCCGGACCGAGCTCCAGTATTCCTTGTTGGAGAAGAGATAGAGGAAGTTGTCGAACCAGACGAAGTTCACCGAGAGGCCGAACGCGTCCTGGACCAGCATCGACTGCCAGAGCGCCTGGCTCGCCGGCCAGATGAAGAAGACGAGCGTGATGGCGAGCTGCGGCGCCAGGAGGGCATAGGGCAGCCACGGGTGCCGAAAGACGACGCGCTTCTCCATGCGCGGGGCGACCCCGGCCGGAGAGCGGCTGCGCGCTCCCCGGCCGAACGGTCGCTCAGCCCTGCTGCTGCTGGAACTGCCGGAGCAGCTCGTTGCCGCGCCTGACGGCCTCGTCGAGCGCCTCCTGCGCCGTCGCCGCGCCGGCCCAGACCCGCTCCAGCTCCTCGGCAATGATGTCGCGGATCTGCACGAAATTGCCGAAGCGGAGACCCTTCGAGTTCTCGGTCGGCGGGTTCAGCGTGATCTGGTGGATGGCGATGTCGGCGCCCGGGTTCCGTTCGTAGAAGCCCTGCTCCTTGCTCAGCTCATAGGCCGCCGTGGTGATCGGCAGGTAGCCGGTCTCCTGGTGCCACCATGCCTGCACCTCGGGCGAGGAGAGGTAGTTGAAGAACCTGGCGACGCCCTTGTATTCCTCGGCGGCACGGCCCTGCAGCACCCAGAGCGAGGCGCCTCCGATGATCGTGTTCTGCGGGGCGCCCTCGATGTTCGGCCAGTAGGGCAGCATGCCGATGCCGAACTCGAAGTCCTTGACGTTGGCCTTGATGCCCGCATAGCCGGCCGAGCTCTCGGTGTAGATGGCGCATTCCTGGTTGTAGAACTTGGGTGCCGCCTGGTTGGTGCGGCCGCCATAGTCGAAGATCTTCGACTTCTGCCACTCGCCCATCTTGGCGATATGGTCGACCACCGGCGTCTGATTGATCAAGAGCTCCGTATCGAGCCCGCCGAAGCCGTTGGAGAGCGTGCCGATCGGCAGATTGTGCCAGGCCGAGAAGTTCTCGACGTGGATCCAGCTCTCCCAGGCGGTGGTGAAGCCGCAGGGATAGCCGGCCGCCTGCAGGGCCTTGGCATCCTCCTCGAACTCGGGCCAGGTGGCGGGCGGCGTTTCCGGATCGAGGCCGGCCTTCGCGAAGGCGGTCTTGTTGTACCAGAGGACCGGTGTCGAGCTGTTGAACGGCATCGACAGCATCTGGCCGTCGGTGGTGGTGTAGTAGCCGGCGACGGCGGGCAGGAAGGCGCTCGGATCGAACGGCTCGCCGGCGTCCGCCATGAGCTGGTAGACCGGATAGATGGCCCCCTTGGCGGCCATCATGGTCGCCGTGCCGACCTCGAACACCTGGACGATGTGCGGCTGCTCCTTCGCGCGAAACGCGGCGATCGCCGCTGTCATGGTTTCGGCATAGGAGCCCTTGAAGGTCGGGACGACCTCGTACTCGTCCTGGCTGGCGTTGAAATCGGCGGCGATCTTGTCGACCCGCTCGCCATTGGCGCCGCCCATGGCGTGCCACCACTGGATCTGCGTCGCCGCCATCGCCATCGAGCTCGTTCCGGCCAGGGCCATGGCGGCCACGACGACGAGCAGGTTCCTGGTTCGCATGGGTTCGCTCCCTCTCCCTGTTCCTGGATCATGCACCGGTCGCCTCGGACCATGCAAGCTTGGCGGTCGGGCGGCTCGCGGGCGGGCTGCGCCGCGCCGGCCGGGCGCCTCAGTCGCCCGGGCAGTCGTCGGGCTTGTCGGCGTTCCTGATCCGCACCACGACGTCGACCCGGTCGATGACCTTGCCGGGCGGCGGCTCGGGCAGATGGGTGATCGTCACCACGTCGTGCGGAATGTCGTAGATCTCGCCCGTCGATTTGTCGAAATAATGCACATGCGAGCTGGGGTTGGTGTCGAAATAGGACTGGCCCGAGCCGACCACGACCTCGCCCATCAGGCCCGCCTGGGTGAACTGGTTCAACGTGTTGTAGACGGTGGCGAGGGATACCGCGATGCCGGCCTGCCGCGCCTCCTGGAACAGCTCCTCGGCGGTCACGTGCCGGGGGGCGGTCTCGAGCAGCATGCCGAGCAGGGCGAGGCGCTGCCGGGTGGGACGCAGGCCCGAGGCCTTCAGGCGCCGCATGGCTTCAGCGTAACGTCTCATCGGTCGAGGTCCACGTCCACTTGCGCTTGCATTCCCATACCGGACGCATTTGGTCCATTATGTGCGGACGGTCAAGCAGCCGGCTTCAGCGCCCGGTCAGGATACGTTGCACCAATTGCCGCACTGTCGGCACGAACCCGTTGGCATAGAAGGGATCTTCGCGGAACCTGTAGACGTTGTGGCCGGCGAACATGAGCTGGTCTTCATGATCGCCGCGGCCGTGCGCGATGTCCTGCAGCGTCTTCTGGATGCAGAAGGAGCGCGGGTCGGCCGGCCGGCCGGTGGTGTAGTCGTCCCGGTCCTTCCAGTTGCTGAACGCACAGTGGCTGAGGCAACCCATGCAGTTGGCCTGGTCACGCCGGATCTGCCGGGCACCCTCGGGCGTCACGAAGATCAGCGTGGTGTCCGGGGTGCGCATCGGCTGGCTGTAGCCCTGCGACAGCCAGCTCTGGATGCGCTGCAGATCCGCTTCGGTCACGTAGACCCCGCGACCGGCACGACCATAGGCGAAGAAGGCGGTGCGCGCGCTCGCCGGATCGGCCTCGTCGCTGATCGCCACCTGGCGATCGGAGCGCTCGACCAGCTCCTCGATGAAGCGGTTCTTCACGGCCGAGGAATAGAAGCCGGTCGGGCTGAAGCGGTGCAGGAGGACGTCGTCGGGGAGCAGGCCGAGCAGCCGCTTCTTCCAGCCAGGGGGGATCGGGCTTTCCTGGGTCAGCAGCGGCCGCGTGCCGAACTGAAAGGCGATCGGCCCCAGATCCTTGTTGGCGATCCAGTCCTTCCAGTCCTTCAGGTGCCAGACGCCGCCCGCCATGATGATCGGCACGTCGCCGAGCCCCAGGCCGCGCATCAGCTTCCTGAGCTCGAGCACGCGCGGGTAGGGGTCCTCCGGCCGCGTCGGGTCCTCGCTGTTGGAGAGCCCGTTATGGCCGCCGGCGCGCCACGGATCCTCGTAGACCACGGCGCCTAGCCAGTCGGCGACCTTGCCGTAGGCCCGCTTCCAGAGGGCGTTGAAGGCCCGCGCCGAGGAGATGATCGGGTAGTAGTGGACGCCGTAGCTGGCGCAGATCTCGCCCAGCCGATAGGGCATGCCGGCGCCACAGGTGACGCCCTGCACGAGCCCCTTGGCCTGCTGCAGCACGCCGTGCAGCACGCGCTCGCAGCCGCCCATCTCCCAGAGCACGTTCATGTGCAGGCGACCCTCGCCGCCCTGGGTCTCATGGGCCACGCGCGCCTGGCAGACGGCACCCCGGATCGAGTAGTCGATCAGCTCCTCGTGCCGCTCGCGGCGGTCACGGCCCTTGTAGATCAGCGGAACATAATCGCCGTTGGCATCGAGCACGTCGGCGTTGACCGCCGAGAACGTGCCGACGCCACCGGCCGCGGCCCACGCGCCGGCGCTGCGGCCATTGCTGACCGCGACACCCTTGCCGCCTTCGATGAGGGGCCAGACCTCGTGCCCGGCCACCACGAGCGGACTGACATAGCTCATGCCGGTCTCCTTGCTGCTTGTGCTGGCGCGCGCCCGCCTGGCGTGCGCTGCTCAGTCGGCGCGCTCGCGACGACGACCGTCGCGCTCGCCCCGGCCACCACGGCCCTCGCGCTCGCCGTTGTTGTCCCGATCCGGGCGCGGCTTGCGCTCGACCGGTATGATCTCGCCGGTCTCCTGGTCGACCGAGCGCATGCTGAGCTTGATCTTGCCACGATCGTCGACCGCCAGCACCTGGACCTTCACCGTGTCGCCTTCCTTGACCACGTCGCCGACGCTGGCGACGCGCTCGTTGGCGAGCTCGGAGATGTGGCAGAGGCCGTCCTTGCTGCCGAGGAAGGAGATGAAGGCGCCGAAATCGACGATCTTGATCACCTTGCCGGTGTAGACGTGCCCGATCTCGGGGCTCGCCGTCAGGCCCCTGATCCAGTCGACCGCCCGCTGCGCCGCCATGGCGTCGCTGGAGGCCACCTTGACCAGGCCTTCGTCGTTGATGTCGATCTTGGCGCCGGTGCTCTCGCAGATCTCGCGGATCATCTTGCCGCCCGGGCCGATCACGGCACCGATCTTGTCGGTCGGGATGTTGAGCGTCGTGATCCGCGGCACGGAATCGCGCAGCTCCGGCCGCGGCATGCCCATGCAGCCGGCCATCTCGCCGAGGATGTGGATCCGTCCGTCCCGCGCCTGGTCGAGGGCGATCCGCATGATCTCCTCGGTGATCCCGGCGATCTTGATGTCCATCTGCAGCGAGGTGACGCCGCGCTCGGTGCCGGCCACCTTGAAGTCCATGTCGCCCAGATGATCCTCGTCGCCGAGGATGTCGGAGAGGACGGCGAAGCGCTCGCCCTCCTTGATCAGGCCCATGGCGATGCCGGCGATCGGCCGCGGCAGGGGCACGCCGGCATCCATCAGGGCGAGCGACGTGCCGCAGACCGTCGCCATCGAGCTCGAGCCGTTCGATTCGGTGACCTCGGAGACCACGCGGATCGTGTAGGGGAAGGCGTCCTTGGCCGGCAGCAGCGGCCGGGTGGCGCGCCAGGCGAGCTTGCCGTGGCCGATCTCCCGCCGGCCCGGCGTGCCCATGCGGCCGGCTTCGCCGACCGAATACGGCGGGAAGTTGTAGTGCAGCATGAAATGCTGCCGGCTGTCGCCCTCCAGCGCGTCGATCATCTGCTCGTCCTGGCCGGTGCCGAGGGTCGCCACCACCAGCGCCTGGGTCTCGCCGCGCGTGAAGAGCGCGGAGCCGTGGACCCGCGGCAGGACGCCGACCTCGGCGACGATCGGGCGGACGGTGCGCAGGTCGCGGCCGTCGATCCGCTCGCCGGTGTCGAGGATGGCGTTGCGGACGATGTGGCTCTCGAGCTTCTTGAAGGTCTCGGCGACCGCCTGCTTGGCGTTCGGGTCGTCGCTGCCGGCGGTGAAGGCCTCGACCGCCGACTTCTTGACCTGACCGACCTTCTCGACGCGGGTCTGCTTGACGCGCTCGCCGTAGGCCTCGCGGAGCGGCGCCTCGAATTCCGCCTGCAGGCGGCCGAAGAGATCGGAGTCGCCAGCCTCGCCCAGCGCCCAGGGCTCCTTGGCGCAGGCCATGGCGAGCTCGATGATCAGGTCGATGACCGGCTGGAAGGCCCGGTGCCCGTGCATGACGGCATCGAGCATCGTCGCCTCGGGCAGCTCCCTGGCCTCGGATTCGACCATCATCACCGCGTCGCGGGTTCCGGCGACGACGAGGTCGAGAGCGCTTTCCTTGAGCTGCTCGAGCGTCGGGTTGACGACGAACTGGCCGTTGAGGTGGCCGACGCGGCAGGCGCCGATCGGGCCGAGGAAGGGCAGGCCGCTGATCGTCAAGGCGGCGCTGGCCGCGACCATGGCGAGCATGTCGGGGTCGTTCTCGCCGTCATGGGCGAGAACGGTGACGACGATCTGCGTCTCGTTCTTGAAGCCGGCCTGGAAGAGCGGACGAAGCGGCCGATCGATCAAGCGCGAGGTCAGCGTCTCCTTCTCGGTCGGCCGTCCCTCGCGCTTGAAGAAGCCGCCCGGAATCTTGCCGGCGGCGAAGGCCTTCTCCTGGTAATTGACCGTGAGCGGGAAGAAATCCTGGCCGGGCTTGGTCGTCTTGGCCCCCACGGCGGTCGCGAGGACGACGGTCTCGCCCAGTTGCGCCAGCACGGCGCCATCGGCCTGGCGGGCCATGCGGCCGCTTTCCAGACGCAGGCGACGCCCGTGCCAGTCCATTTCCTTGATGGTCGTCTTGAACATTCACTTAGCCTTTCATGTGCCTGCAACGGCAGGCGACCGGTCCGACACCAGATCGGACCGGCCCGTCTTCAATGGCTGCTGCCCTGGCCGCTCGCGGCTGCGCTCAACGACGCAGGCCGAGCCGCTCGATGAGCTGCCGATACCGGTCACCGTCACTGCGGTTCAGGTAGTCGAGCAGGCGTCGCCGCTGGCCCACCATCATCAAGAGACCGCGCCGCGAGGCGAAGTCCTTCTGATGGGCCTTGAGGTGCTCGGTGAGGTTGCCGATGCGCTCGCTCAGTATGGCGCACTGCACCTCGGGCGAGCCGGTGTCGCCGTCTTTCACGGCATAGGATTTGATGACCTCGAGCTTGCGCTCTTGCGTGATCGACATCGTCTGGTCCTTCTGGAAGGCGAGGCGTCAGGGCCCGCTCAACGGTTGAAGACGCGCAGCGGGCTGAGCTCGCCATCCACGAGCCGTCCGAGGGCGACGACCACGCCGTCCCGGACCGCCTGGATGGTCCCACCTTCCTTCACCTCGCCAACGACAAGGCGGGGCACGACCTGGATGGGGTGACCGGAACGCAGCCGCGCCGCTTGCGGCTCGGTCACGGCGAGCGCCGGGATGTCGGCCAGCGCCGTCGAGACCGGAACCAATGCTTGCGGTAAGCTATCATCCTGAACGATTTCAACAAGCGTGTCGAGATCGATTGCCGCATCCACCGTGAAGGCGCCGACCTCGAGGCGGCGCAGCGCGGTGACATGGGCGAAGCAGCCGAGCGCCTCGCCGAGATCGCGCGCGAGTGCTCGGATATAGGCCCCCTTGCCGCAGCGTGCCTCGAGGACCGCATGGTCGATGTCCGGCCGCTCGACCAGGGCGATCTCGATGAAATGAACCTCGCGCGGCGGCAGGTCGAGCACCTCGCCGCGGCGGGCGAGGTCATAGGCCCGCTCGCCGGCCACCTTGACCGCCGCGAAGTCCGGCGGCCGCTGCATGATCCGGCCTTCGAAGCCCTTCAACGCCAGGGCGATCTCGGCATCGGTCGGCCGCGCCTCGGAGGTCCGGGTGACCTCGCCCTCGCTGTCGTCGGTGTTGGTCGCGGCACCGAATTTGACCGTGAACCGATAGCGCTTGGGCGCGTCCATCACGTACATGACGGTCTTGGTCGCCTCGCCCAGCGCCAACGGCAGGATGCCGGTCGCGAGCGGATCGAGCGTGCCGCCATGGCCTGCCTTCATGGCATCGGTCAGGCGCTTGACCCGGTTGACCACCTGGGTCGAGGTCATGCCGGACGGCTTGTCGATGATCAGCCAGCCGTCGATCCGCTTGCCCTTCTGGCGACGCCGGCTCATTCGCGTGGCGATTCGTCGGCGGCGTCGATGCCGGCGGCACCCTCGTCACCGGGATCCTCCTCGGCCGGCGCGTGCGCCGCGAGGCCCTGCCGCAGCAGGTCGTCGATGTGCGCCGCATGGCTGAAGCTCAGATCGGCCTCGAAGCGCAGCTTCGGCGCGTATTTCAGGTTCATCTCGCGCGCCAGCCGGCCACCGAGCACCGGCGCCAGCCGCTCCAGGGATTCCAGCGTCCGCGTCTGAACGTCGCGGCCGAGCTCGGAGACGAACGCCTGCGCATGGCGGAGGTCGCGGCTCATCCGCACCTCGGACACGGTCACGCTGACGGTCTCCAGGTGGCGGTCGTGCAGATCGCCACGCATGAGGTGCCCGGCGAGCAGATGGCGCATCTGCTCGCCGACCCTGAGCTGGCGCTGCGATGGCGCGGCGCCCGATCGATCCCTGGACATGACAAACGACCTCGTGGGGCGAGCGCCGCGCCGGCTCCTAGAGCGTGCGCGCCACCTCCTGCACCTCGTAGACCTCGATCAGGTCGCCCTGGCGGATGTCGTTGTAGCCCTCGATCGACATGCCGCACTCGAAGCCCTCGCGCACCTCGCGGACATCGTCCTTGAAGCGCTTGAGCGAGCCGAGCTGGCCGTCGAAGACGACCACGTCGTCGCGCAGGAGACGGGCCCTGCCGCCACGCCGGATGACGCCGTCGACGACCCGGCAGCCGGCGACCTTGCCGACCTTGCTGACGCTGAAGACCTCGCGGACCTCGGCATGGCCGAGGATGCTCTCCCTGGCCTCCGGTGCCAGCATCCCTTCGAGCAGGCCCTTCATCTCGTCGAGCAGCTCGTAGATGATCGAGTAGTAGCGGATCTCGATCCCTTCGCGCTTGGCCAGATCGCGCGCCTGGGCGTTGGCCCGGACGTTGAAGCCGATGATCACCGCCTGCGAGGCGTGGGCGAGCGTCACGTCGCTCTCGGTGATGCCACCGACCCCGCCATAGAGCACGCGGACGTTGGCCTCCTCGTTGCCGATCTTCTCGAGACCGGCCTGGATCGCCTCGAGCGAGCCGTGCACGTCCGACTTGACCACGACCGGCAGGCTCTGGATCTCGCCTGCCTTGAGCTGCGCGAACATGTCCTCGAGCGAGCTGCGCCCCGGCGACACCTTCAGCTGCTGCTGCTCGCGCCGCTTGCGGTTGCGGTAGTCGGCGATGTCGCGCGCCCGCTTCTCGTTCTCGACCACGACGAACTGGTCGCCCGCCTCGGGCACGTCGTCCAGACCCTGGATCTCGACCGGCACCGACGGCCCTGCCGCCTTGATGGCCTCGCCCCGGTCGTCGCTCATCGAGCGGACGCGGCCCCAGCAGGCGCCGGCGACGACGATGTCGCCCTGGCGCAGGGTGCCATTCTGGACGAGCACGGTCGCGACCACGCCGCGGCCCCGGTCGAGCCGCGCCTCGATCACCGCACCCCGCGCCTCGCGGTCGGGATTGGCCTTGAGCTCGAGCAGCTCGGCCTGGAGCTGGAGCTGCTCGACCAGCCTGTCCAGACCCTCCTTCTTCAAGGCGCTCACCGGCACGGCGAGCACGTCGCCGCCGAAGTCCTCGACCACGACCTCGTGGCTCAGGAGCTCCTGCTTGACGCGGTCGGGATTGGCCTCGGGCTTGTCCATCTTGTTGATGGCGACGACGATCGGCACCTTCGCCGCCTTGGCGTGGCGGATGGCCTCCACCGTCTGCGGCATGACGCCGTCGTCGGCGGCGACGACCAGGACCACCACATCGGTGACCGCGGCGCCACGCGCGCGCATCGCCGTGAAGGCGGCGTGGCCCGGCGTGTCGACGAAGGTGACCCTGGCACCGTTGCCGACCGTCACCTGGTAGGCGCCGATATGCTGGGTGATGCCGCCGGCCTCGCCGGCCACGACGTCGGTCTGCCGCAGCGCATCGAGCAGCGAGGTCTTGCCGTGGTCGACATGGCCCATGACGGTCACCACCGGCGCCCGCGGCTGGAGGTTCGTCGCATCGTCCTCCAAACCCTCGAGGCCGATCTCGACATCGCTCTCGCTGACCCGCCGTGCCGCCTGGCCGAACTCGGAGAGCACCAGCTCGGCGGTGTCGGCATCGATGGTCTGGTTGATGGTCACCATGATGCCGTTGCGCATCAGGACCTTGACGACCTCGGCACCGCGCACCGCCATGCGCGAGGCGAGCTCCTGGACTGTGATCATCTCCGGCACCACGACCTCCCGGACCGCCGGCTCGGTGCCGGCGGACGATTGCTGACGGCGCTCACGCTCGCGCTGACGCTTGAGCGCCGCGAGGCTGCGCGTCCGCTCGATCTCCTCGGCTTCCTCGTCGGTCGTGAGGATCAGCCGCTTGTCGTTGCGCCGCGTGTCGCGCTCGGTCCGCCGCAGGGTGTTGCGGCGATCGCCCTTGCCACCCTTGCCGCGGCCTTCCTCGTCCTCGCCGACCGGCAGCTGCCGTGCGCCGGCCTTGGCCGCCCGCTTGCTCTCCTCGGGCGCGCGCAGCTCGCCATCGGCGTCGAGCACCGCCGGCGCCGCGGCCTGGTTGGTCGCCCGCGCCTCGGCCAGGGCCCGCCGCTTATCCTCGTCGGCGAGCAGACGTGCCGCCTGCTCCTCGGCCCGCTTGCGTGCGTCCTCCTCGATCTTCCGCCGCGACTCCTCCTCGGCCTTGCGCTGGGCCGCGGCGTCCTCGTCCGCCTTGCGCCTGGCCGCCTCCTCGGCGGCGCGGCGCGCGTTCTCGGCGGCGCGGGCGCGGGCCTCCTCCTCGATCTTCTTGGATTCGGCGAGGGCACGGAGGCGCGAGCGCTTCTCGTCCTCGGTCAGCGTCGGCAGCACCATCGGGCCGCGGCCGCGCGAGCCGCGCGCCTCGGTGATGGCACGCTGCTGGCGGAGCGCCTCGGCCGGCGGTCGCGCCGGCGGGGCGGCCGGGCGGGGTGCCGCCGCGGCCGTCGACGAGCCTTCGGCCGGAGCCGTGGCCAGCGGGCGCGCCGCGGGGGCCGGCGCCGTGGCGCCACGCCGCCGCTTCACCTCGACCGCGACCGCCTTGCTGCGGCCATGGCTGAAGCTCTGCCGGACCGTTCCCTGCTCACCCGCTTTCTTGAGCTCGAGGCGACCGCCGGCCGAGCCCTTGCCGAGCTCGATCCGCGTGTTTCGATCCTGCCCTTTGGCGTCGCTCATCTTGCTCTCGATGTCCCTTGCTGATCGTCCGCGTCGGCGGGGCCCGTTACATCGGGCCCGGCCTGCTGCCGGCGACGGAAGCCCTCGAGCCTCGTCGCCTCCTCGAGCAGACGCGTCGCTAGTGTACCTTGTCTCATCCAGGCATGCACGACCGCATCGCGGCCGAGCGCCTGGCCGATCTCCGCCCGTGTCAGGCAGGTGACCAGAGGCCCCGGGCCGTGCCGCGAGCGCAGCTTGCGCGCCCCGTGCACGGCCGCATCGCTCGCCTCGACCAGCACGCCCGGCACCTTGCCATCCAGGGCGGCGGCCACCTGGTCGAAGCCCTGCACCACCTCGCCGGCCCGCCGGCCGAGGCCGAGCAGGTCGCAGGCCCGCTGCGCCAGGAGGCGCTCGACCAGCCCACCCAGATCCTCGGGCACGATCACCGTGCCACCGGCCTGCCGGTCGAACAGGCGCTTCTTGACCGCCGTGGCGAGGCTGGCCGCGTCGGCCATGACCCAGATGCCGCGGCCCGGCAACCGGCCTGCCAGGTCCGGCACGAGGCGACGCTCGGGGTCGACGACGAAACGCAGCATGCGCGACCGGTCACCGCTCTCGCGGCTGACGATGTCGCGCCGCCGCGACGGCGCGTCGATGGCACCCTCCGTCGGTCCGCCGGACATGGCTGTGGCGAGCATCCCGGTCAGTGCGTGGTCTCCACCGTGCCGTCGTCATGGGCCGCGTCGGCGGGCTCGATCGGCTCCTCGGGCTCCGGCTCGATCCAGCCCAGCACCAGCCGGGCCTGCAGGATGAGGTCGGCGGCGGTGACGGCATCGACCGGCGCCTCCGCGGCGAGCATCTCGACCAGCTCGTCGGTGGCGAGATCGGCGAAGTCCTCGAGGCTCTTGACCCCCTGGCGGCCGAGGGCCACGACCGTCTTGAGGTCGATCAGGGTGAAGGCGCGCAGATCCTCGCCGATGCCGAGCTCGTCCGCCTCGGCGTTCAGCTCCTGCTCGCGCTCCTCGAGAAAGGCAGCGGCACGCTCCTTGAGGGCCTCGGCGATCTCCTCGTCGAAGCCTTCGATGGAGGCGAGCTCGTCCGTCTCGCTGTAGGCCACGTCCTCGACATTGGCGAAGCCTTCCGTCGCCAGGAGCTGGGCGATCACCTCCTCGACGTTGAGCGTCTCGATGAAGAGCTCGGTGGCGTCGCGGAACTCGCGGTTGCGGCGCTCGGAGTCCTCGCCCTCCGACATGATGTCGATGTCCCAGCCGGTGAGCTGCGAGGCGAGCCGCACGTTCTGGCCCCGCCGGCCGATGGCGATGTGCTGCATGTGGTCGGGAACGATGACCTCGATGCGGTTGGCCTCCGGGTCGAGCACGACCTTGCTGACCTCGGCTGGCGCCAGGGCGTTGACGACGAAGGTCGCGGGGTCGGGCGACCAGGGGATGATGTCGACCTTCTCGCCGGCCAGCTCCTGGACGACGGCCTGGACGCGGCTGCCGCGCATGCCGACGCAGGCGCCGACCGGATCGATCGAGCTGTCCTTCGAGATCACCGCGATCTTGGCCCGGCTGCCCGGGTCGCGGGCGACCGACTTGATCTCGATGATGCTGTCGTAGATCTCCGGCACTTCCTGCTCGAAGAGCTTCGCCATGAACTGCGGATGGGTCCGCGACAGGAAGATCTGCGGGCCGCGGGTCTCGTGCCGCACGTCATAGAGATAGGCCCTGATCCGGTCCTTGTTCCGGAAGCTCTCGCGCGGGATCAGGTCGTCGCGGCGGACGATCGCCTCGGCCCGGCCGAGATCGACCAGGACGTTGCCGTGCTCGGTGCGCTTGACCTCGCCGATGACGATCTCGCCGATCCGGCCCTTGAACTCCTCGAACTGGCGCTCGCGCTCGGCATCGCGCACCTTCTGGACGATCACCTGCTTGGCACTCTGCGCCGCGATGCGGCCGAGATCGATCGGTGGCAGCGCATCGAGAATGAGGTCGCCGGGCTGGGCCGCCGGGTTGCGGTCACGCGCCTCGTCGAGGCTGATCTGCTTGGCGTAGTCGTCGACGGTCTCGGCCACCTCGAGCTGGCGATAGAGCCTGATCTCGCCGGTCTTGCGATCGATCTCGGCGATGATGTCGTGCTCGAGCCCGTACTTGCGGCGGGCGGCGGTCTGGACGGCCTGCTCCAGGGCCTCGATCACCTCGGCGGTGTCGATGCCTTTCTCCTGGGCCACCGTCTCGGCGACCCGCAAAAGCTCGGCCCGTCCCATTGCCGTGCTGAGTTCCATCGCCTACTCCCTTGCCTTGTGGCCGTCGCCGCCACCCTTGAGGGCGGCCGCCACCAGCGCATCGGTCAATACCAGCTTGGCCTTCCGGATATCCCTGAACGGCACCCGGCGGGTCAGCCCCTCGACGGTCAAGAGCACATCTTCGCCGGCCACGCCCTCGAGCCGGCCGCGCCAGCGCTTGCGGCCGTCCAGGGGCGGCTCCACCTCGAGCCGCGCCTCGTCGCCGGCGAAGCGCGCGAAATCGCCGAGCCGGACCAGTGGTCGATCCAGGCCCGGCGACGACACCTCGAGCACATAGGCGCCGGCGATCGGATCGGCCACGTCGAGCACGGCCGACACGGCCTGGCTGATGTCCGCGCAATGCTCGACCGTCATCGTGACGTTGTGATCCAATGGCTCCGCCATCACCTGCAACGTCCGCCGCTGCCCGCCCAAGAGCCGCACCTGCACCAGATCGAATCCCAGATCGTGCAGCGTCGGCGCCAGGAGCTCGGCGAGGGGCTCGATCCTCGATCCTTCGTGTGCCGTCGTCATCCGGTCCGTGCAAAAACCCTGTCAACGCTTCGTAAAACCTCGGCTCGGCACCTTCGAAGCGAGATTCCGGCGCCAAAACAAAAAAGAGCGGGCCGAAACCCACTCTGCTTTGCCAAGCCGAGACGTATCCAAGTTATGGGGTCATTCGCTCGATGTTGCAAGCGCCTCGGCGCGCGGCCGGCGGCGAAACCGCAGAAAGACCGGCCGGCGGCCGGCCGCCAGGGCCTTCGCCTCATAGCGCGTCGGCGGCCAGTCCGAGGGGCGCTGGCGCCAGTCCTCGGGTCCGTTCACGCACCAGTCGAGTCGCCTTTCCCCGAGCAGGCAGGCGAGGATCCAGCGCCGGTAGCCCGGATCGTCCGTGGCGATTCGAAGCTCGCCGCCGTCGGCCAGAAGGTCGGCGAGCCGGGCGACCGTCTCGGGATTGACGATCCGTCGTTTCCAGTGCCGCTTCTTCGGCCAAGGGTCGGCGAACAAGACGAAAACCCGCTCGAGCGACGCCTCCGGCAGGCGGTCGAGCAGGAGCCGGGCATCGTCGACGAGGAGGCGGACATTGTCCAGCCGCTCGCTCTCGACCAGGGCCAGGAGCCGTGCCACCCCATCGACGAAGGGCTCGACGCCGATCAGCCCGACGCCCGGGTTGGCCGCCGCCTGCGTTGCGAGATGCTCGCCGCCGCCGAAGCCGATCTCCAGCCAGATCCGCGAGCGCTCCGGCGCAAAAAGGGTGGCCGGATCGAGCGTCCCGGCCTCGGGCACCTCGATGGCGAGCCTCGGCAGCAGCCGCGCCAGCCGCTCGCGCTGGCCCGGACGCAGCCCAGGGCCGCTTTGCCGCCCGTAGTAAACGCGCCGCCGCCGCGGCTCGGTTGCCAGATCAGTTGAAGGCGCGCTTGAGCTCGTCGGCGAGATCGGTCCGTTCCCAGGAGAAGCCGCCATCCTCCGTCGCCTGCCGGCCGAAATGGCCGTAGGCCGAGGTGCGGGCGTAGATCGGCCGGTTGAGCTGCAGCCGGCGGCGGATGCCGCGCGGGCTGAGGTCGAGATCCATCATCAGCTCGGCGAGACGCGCCTCGTCGACCTCGCCGGTGCCCTGCGTGTCGACATAGATCGAGAGCGGCTTGGCGATGCCGATGGCGTAGGAGAGCTGGATCAGGCAGCGCCTGGCGAGCCCGGCCGCGACCACGTTCTTCGCGAGGTAGCGGGCCGCGTAGGCGGCCGACCGGTCGACCTTGGTCGGGTCCTTGCCGGAGAAGGCGCCGCCGCCGTGCGGCGCCGCCCCGCCATAGGTGTCGACGATGATCTTGCGACCGGTCAGGCCCGCGTCGCCGTCCGGCCCGCCGATGATGAACTGGCCCGTGGGATTGACGTAGAACTCGTCCTCGGCCGGCATCCAGCCCTCGGGCAGGACCTGCTTCGCGAAGCCGCGGACGATCTCGCGCACCTGCTCGCGGCCGGCCGACGCCTTGTGCTGGGTCGAGACGACGAGCGAGGTGCAGGCGATCGGCCGCCCGCCGGCGTAGCGCAGCGTCACCTGGCTCTTGGCGTCGGGGGCGAGCTCGGGCGTCTGGCCCGCGTGGCGCGCCTCGGCCATCGTTTTCAGGATCTGGTGCGCGTAGAAGATCGGCGCCGGCATCAGGTCCGGCGTCTCGTCGCAGGCGAAGCCGAACATGATGCCCTGGTCGCCGGCGCCCTCTTCCTTGTCGGCGCCGGCGTCGACGCCCATGGCGATGTCGCTGGACTGCTCGTGCAGATAGACATCCACGGCGGCATCGCGCCAGTGGAACCCGTCCTGCTCGTAGCCGATCGCCCGTACCGCCTCGCGGGCGATGCAGCGGACGTGGTCGTGCGTCAGCCCGGCGGGCCCGCGCACCTCGCCGGCGATCACGATGCGGTTGGTCGTGGTCAGCGTCTCGCAGGCGACGCGGGCTTCCGGCTCGGCGGCCAGATAGGCATCCACCACCTCGTCGGAGATCCGGTCGCAGACCTTGTCCGGATGACCTTCGGAGACCGATTCGCTGGTGAAGAGATAATCGTTGGCGACCATGGTGGGTGATGTCCGTCTGAATGAGCTGGCGGTGTTCTGCCGGTGAAGTGCCCGGCGTTCAAGTGTTGAGAGGCGGAACGCCGCAAGCCGGGCCCCGGCGTTGCCCTTGTGCAGGCCTTCGCGGCGGCGGCGCCGGTCACTGGCGGCTCCCGTCTTCGTCGCCTCGGCCGGCTCGCCGCCGGGCGAGCTCGACCGCACCGGCCCCCAGCAGGGCCAGGGCGATCAGCAGCGGCGACAGCCAGGGCCACCTGGTCGCGGGCGGGGCCGCCGGGAGGGCGGCCGGCAGCATGGCGTCGATCGTGCCCGTGGCGCCGAGCGGCAGGCTCTCCAGCACGCGGCCCAGAGGATCGGTGATCATCGAGATGCCGGTGTTGGCGGCACGGACGAGCGGCAGGCCGGTCTCCACGGCCCGCATCCGCGCCATTCCAGCGTGCTGGTAGGGGCCGCTCGAGATGCCGAACCAGGCGTCGTTGGTCACGTTGGCGATCCACCGCGCCCGGCCGGTCCCGTCGGTGCCGCGACCGGGAAAGGCGGCCTCGAAGCAGACGAGCGGGCTCGCCGGCGGCAGGCCCGGCAACGCCAGGGTGGTGCGCCCCGGGCCCGGCTGGAAATCCATGCTGCCGACGGCGAGCGCCTCGAGCCCGAGCGCGCCGAAGAGCGGGCGCAGCGGCAGGAACTCGCCGAACGGCACGAGGTCCACCTTGTCGTAGCGGCCGAGCAGCCTGCCGTCGTCGGCGACGGCATAGACGCTGTTGCGCAGGATCGGCGGCTCGACCGAGCCGTCGAAGAAGTCGGAGCCGAGAATGACGGCACCCCCGGGCCGGACGACGCTGCCGACCAGCCGGCGCACCTCCGGCTCGGCGTCGAGCGAATAGGGCACCGAGCTCTCCGGCCAGACGACGATGTCCGGGCGGCCCGGCGATGCCGGCTCGAGCTGCAGCCGGGCGAGGTCGAGATGCTTCTCGAACCAGCTCCGGCGTAGCGCCGGATCCCATTTGTGGTGCTGGGCGATGTTCGCCTGGACGATGCGGATCGTGACCGGGGGCTCGGCCAGGCGGCCCGCCGGGTGGCTGGCGAGGCGCCAGAGGCCGAAGGCGGCAACGGCCAGGACCAGGGCGACGAGAAGGGCGAGCGCCGTCCGGCGCGCCGGCGGCGAGGTCGAGGCGACGCCGACGAGGGCCGCGAGCCAGGCGACCAGGAAGCTTCCCGCCGTGGTGCCGACGAGGGCCACGACCTGCAGCGAGGTGTCGCTCGCAACCAGCGTCAGCGACAGGGGATTCCACGGGAACTGCACGCCGTGGCGACCACGGGCGAGCTCGCCCAGGCACCAGAGTGCGGCGAAGACCGTGGCGGCGGCGATCGGCTGCCGCAGCCGCAGGGGACCCATGCAGGCGAGCGGCAAGGCGCCGATCGCGGCGAGCGTGGCGGCGAGGGCGATGACCCCCGGCACCGCCAGGGCGCCGAACCGGTCGGCGTCGGCGAGGAAGGCGATCCCCACCCAATAGATGCCGGCCAGATGGAAGCCGAAGCCGAACAGCCAGGCCCGCCAGAAGGCCGGCCAGTAGCGGCTGGTGGCCTGCAGCTGGACGAAGAGCAGGCCCGGCGCCAGGGCGGCGGGCAAAAAGCCCAGGGGTGGCAGCGCCAGCGCCAGCGCGGCACCGGCGACGGGCGTCAGCCAGAGCCGGGCCGAACGCTCCCTTGCGGTGGCCGGCGGACAGGCCGCCGCGGCCGTGCCCGAGCTCAATCGCCCGGCCCGATCAGCTCACCGGCCAAATGGGGTGGCGTCCTTTCCTCCGGATCGACGAGCTCGATGCGCACCCGCTTGATGCGCCTCGGGTCGGCGTCGAGGATATGGAAGTCGAGCCCGGCCGGGTGGCGCACCGATTCGCCGATGTCGGGCACCCGGTCGACCAGGGTGAAGATCAGGCCGCCCAGGGTGTCCACCTCGTCGCGCTCGTCGCCGTCGAGCAGCGTCTGGCCGAGCTGCTCCTCCAGCTCCTCGAGGTCCACCCGGGCATCGGCCTCGATGCTGCCATCGGCCCGATGGACCAGTTGCGGCGGCTCGTCGGGCGCGTGCTCGTCCTGGATCTCGCCCAGGATCTCGACCACCAGATCCTCGACGGTGACCAGCCCGTCCGTCCCGCCGAACTCGTCCACCACCGCCACCATGTGCGAATGGCTCTTGCGCATCTCCAAAAGCAGGTCGAGCACCCGCATCGAGGGTGGCACGACCGGCACCGGCCGCATGACGGCGCTCAGCGTGAAGGCGTTGCCGTCGCCCCAGAAGGGCAGGAGGTCCTTGATGTGGACCAGCCCGACGACGTCGTCGAGCCGCTCGCGAAAGACGAGCAGCCGCGAATGGCCGGCCTCGCGCATGGCCGCCACGACGTCGTCGAGGCTCGTCCCGATCTCGATGGCGCGGATGTCGGCGCGCGGCACCATGACGTCGTCGACCCTGAGCTCGCCGAAGCTCAGAGCGTTGAGCACGAGCACCCGCTCCTCGGGCGTGAACTGCTCGGCACCGGGGCCGGTATCCTCCTCCTCGAGCAGATCCTCCAGCGTCTCGCGCAGGCCGCCATTGCTGCTCTCGCCGCTGGCCAGCTCGCGCAGCCGGCGCAAGAGGCCCTCGAGCATCGACGGGCTGGTGTCCTGCCGTCGGGCAAGCTGCCTCATCGCACGGCCTCCGCCGCCAGGACGGCCAAGGGCCCGAGCTCGTCATGCGGATCGGCGAAGCCCAGTCCCAGGACGATCCGACTCTCGAGCGCCTCCATCGTCGACGCCTCGGCCTCGTCCTCGTGGTCGTGGCCGAGCAGATGCAGCACGCCGTGCACGACCAGATGCGCCAGATGCGCCTCCAGCGGCCGGCCTTCCATGCTGGCCTCGCCCGCCACGGTCTCGAAGGCGAGCACGACGTCGCCGAGCAGCCAGGGCTCGCCTGGACCGCCGGCCGATGCCGGGTCGTCGCCCTCGAAGGACAGCACGTTGGTCGGCTTGTCCTGCCCGCGATAGGTGCGGTTGAGTCGGCGCATCTCGGCGTCGTCGGTCAGCCTGATGCTGACCTCGATCTGGCCCTGGAGGCGGCCTGCCAGGCCGGCCCCGAGGCCGGGCTCCGCGCTTCGCAAGGTGGCGGCCGCCGCGTGGCGGCAGATGATCTCGGGATCGGTGACGGCCGTGCGCCATGCGCAATTGCCGACCGCCACCTCGATAGATGGGCTACTGTCGCTGTCCATTGTGGTTCTGCGGCGCCTTCCGGGGCGCCTATCGGCTCCTGCTCGCTTGGTTGATGGATGGAGGGCTGGCTAGGGGGTGGTCGAGCGATCGGCAAGGGGTCATGGGGCTGCGCCCGGCCGCTCGCCCGGCTGCTCGTCCTCATAGGCCTCGACGATCCGGGTGACCAGAGGATGGCGGACGACATCGGACTTGTCGAAGGCGACGGTGCCGATCTCGGCAAGCCCCTGCAGGCGCTTGACCGCGTCGGCGAGGCCCGAGGGCGCCCCGGTCGGCAGGTCGATCTGCGACGGGTCGCCGGTGACCACCATGCGCGAGCCTTCGCCGAGCCGGGTCAGGAACATCTTCATCTGCGCCGGCGTCGTGTTCTGCGCCTCGTCGAGGATGACATAGGCGTGGCTGAGCGTGCGGCCGCGCATGAAGGCAAGGGGCGCGATCTCGATCTCGCCCTGCTCGATGCGCGTCTGCAGCTTGCCCTCGGGCAGCATGTCCTGCAGCGCGTCGTAAAGGGGCCGGAGATAGGGATCGACCTTCTCCTTGAGGTCGCCCGGCAGGAAACCGAGCCGCTCGCCCGCCTCGACCGCGGGGCGCGAGAGGATGATCCGCTCGACCCGGCGCTGGCGCATGAACGAGACCGCCGCGGCCACCGCCAGATAGGTCTTGCCGGTGCCGGCCGGGCCGAGCGCGAAGACCAAGTCGCGCTGCTCGAGCATTCGCAGATAGGCCGCCTGGTTGGGCGACCGCGGCATGATCGAGCGGCGATCGGTGCGGACCTCGCGCACGAACCCGCCGTCGACCACGTCGCCGCGGACCATGCGCAGCGCCGCGTCGACGTCCTCGCGGTCGATCGTGTGGCCGTCCCGGAGCTGCGCGTAGAGCCTTTCCAGGACCGTCGCCGCCGTCTGCACGTCGGCGTCGCTCTCGCCCTGGATGAAGATCTCGTTGCCGCGCGTGACGATGCTGACCGGCAGGCGCTGCTCGATCCGGGCGATGTTCACATGGTGCCGGCCGAAAAGCATGGCGCAGGTGGCATTGTCGTCGAAGCTGACCCGATGGCTCGAGCCCTGGAAGTCGGCGAGCGGGGCTATGGTGGTCAGGCGACGATCTCCTCTGGCTGCGCATGGTCGACGATGGAATCGCCGGTGGGCGCCGCCGGTTCCAGGCGGCCGGCGAGGCTGTGCCGATGACAGCCGGTGATGGTGACGCGAACGACCCGGCCGATCAGCTCGTCCGACGTCTCGACATGCACGGCCTGCAGATAGGGGCTGCGGCCGACGAGCTGCCCGGCGTGGCGACCGGGCCGCTCGAGCAGCACCGGCAGCGTCCGCCCGAGGACCTGCTCGTTGAAGGAGGTGGCTTGGGCATCGAGCAGCGCCTGCAGTCGTGCGAGGCGCTCGCCGCGCACCGCGTCCTTGACCTGCTTCGGCATCACCGCTCCCGGCGTGCCCGGACGCGGACTGTACTTGAACGAGAAGGCCTGGGCGAAGCCGACCCGCTCGACGAGCTTCAGGGTCGCCTCGAAATCGGCCTCGGTCTCGCCCGGAAAGCCGGTGATGAAATCCGAGGAGAGGGCGATGTCGGGCCGGGCCTCGCGAAGTGCCCCGGCGATCCGCAGGTAGTCGTCAGCGGTGTAGCCCCTGTTCATCGCCTGCAGCACCCGGTCGGAGCCCGACTGGACCGGCAGATGAAGGAACGGCATGAGCTGCGGCAGCGTGCCGTGCGCCCGGATCAGGTCGGCTGTCATGTCGCGCGGGTGCGAGGTGGTGTAGCGCAGCCGGGCCAGGCCATCGATGCCGGCGAGCTCCTCGAGCAGGCGGGCGAGGCCCCAGCTCCGCCCGTCGGGGCCGTCGCCGTGATAGGCGTTGACGTTCTGGCCGAGAAGGGTCAGCTCCCTGGCACCCGCCTCGACCAGCCGCCGCGCCTCGGCGACGACGGCGGCGGCCGGCCGGCTGCTCTCGGCGCCGCGGGTGTAGGGCACCACGCAGAACGTGCA
>CAYMTA010000042.1:0-33714 GCA_964393275.1 uncultured Geminicoccaceae bacterium
GAAAGCCGCGATCAAACCCTCCGCCTGCTCACACCTGGTGAATAGATCAGGCTAGCTGCCAATACACGCAGCGCTCAGATCTCGACGTTCATCACATAGTCGACGACGTGCTGCGCCACCCTTGCCCGAAGGGGATCGCGGATTTTGGCCAGCGTTGCCGGCGACATGGTCATGGCGCCCTGCGCGCGCCGCAGCCGGGTCGACTGGCGGTGGAGCTTGAAGAACAGCACCTGCGTGATGCGTTGCGAGGCCTCGACCCCGACGGCGAGGAGGCGCACCTCGGCGTCGCCGTTGGCGTCCTTGTCGACCAGGCTGACCTGGAATTTGGCGCCATTCAGCGTCTGGCTCTCGCTTTGGAAAAGGGTGATCCAGGGCTGGTTCTGTTGCATCGCGCTAAGCGAATTCAGCATCTGCAGGATCAAGGTTCCGGCAGTCGCTGCGGGCCCGAGAAACGCCATGACCACTGGAATGATCTCCTTGTGGACGAAGACGCCATCGGCACTGAGTGCCTGCTCCTGGAAGTCGACATCCGCCAGCAGCCAGCCGGTTTTCTGCAAAGTGCCGATGTAGGAATCATGCCAGCGATAGATGTCGGAGGCGGGGCTGCCGACGGCCTTGTCGGCGGCGAGTTGGGCCAGGAGCAGACAGTTGCTGAGATCCTGGCGCATGGCGGGCTCGACCACGGCGGTGAATTCGCAGAGCTGGCTCCCCACGGCCACCACCTGGGGCGGAGCGACGAAATCTGGCGGCGTCACGGTCTCGCCGGCCCCACGCGACCGGGCGGACGGCAAAGCAACGCTGCGGATGTAGTCGAGATCGGGTGTGGTCATGATGCTCTGGTCCTGTGAAACTGCAGTGGGTATTCCTCGCGAGCGCGTCCTCCAGGCGACCCTGCCGTGTGCCTCACCGCCAGGCTTCGAGCTGCTCGTCGGTGCCGAGGTCGGGAACGCGCATCGCAACTTCCGTGGGCGCGCCGCGGGATCGGCTGTAGCCGGGCACGCCGGCCGTACCGCGCAGATCGTCGAGTCGATTGAGCCAGCCCTTGAGAAAGACGTCCTGGCCGGGGCGCTGGGCCAGACTGCGATAGATGCCTTCGCGGATGTCACAATATTGCGCCGTGACATCGGGCAACGCGCAAGCATCGCAAGCGGCTTGGGTATTCGGGCCGAAAGCCCCATCCGCCGTGGCGCCCACGGCAGTCTGCAGGATCTTGACGGCGCGGCGCGGCCCCATGTTGACGGCCGTGTCGAACTGTACGAGGTCGAGGGCCGCCCGCAGTCGCTCGCAGGCGGCGGCTCGCCAATAGTTGTCGCGATAGATGGCGCCGAGCTCGTCCTGACCGATCTGGGCGACATCGTGGATCGGCAGGTTCCGCGCCTTTCGCCAGGCGTCGTAGGTCGCCTGCGTGACGCCCTTCATGGTGCGCCCGCCCGGGTCGTTTGGATGATCGCTGAGGCCGCCTTCCCACCGCAGGATGAAGGCGAGTGCCGATTCGTAACTCTGGTCAACCATGAGCGTTCCTCCGGAAAAGGCGTTCTCAGTCTTGCCCGATCTGTTCCAGCCGCTGCGATATCGCTTTCAGATCTTTCAACAGTGCAGTCCGACTCTGGGTCTGCTCTAGCTCCGAATCTTCGACGATATTGATCAGGAACCTCAGCTGATCACGAACGGACGACAGTTCGCGATCCGTGCCGACATGGTTCCAGATGTCGATGTAACCCTGGACGATGGCATCCTGCTCTTTGGCCGTTAGCTTGCCGTTCGCGACGGCTTCGAGCAACTGGAGGTCCGCCGGCAGTATCTGCAGCCAGAACTTGCTGCTGTCGGCAGGCGGCAGCGAGCGCCGCAATGCGTCGAAGTCCAGGTGGGTCGGCTTGCCGCTACGAAGGCCGATCGCGACGGCGGCAACGAGCTCCTGGCTCCAGGGATAATAGTTCTCGCTGACACCGCGCGTCTGACCGAGCTTGCGCGCCTTGCGGTAGTACTTCCCCATCTGGACCAGAGCGGCCGAACGATCCGCCCCGTTCGTCCTTTGCGCCTGACGCTTGTAGCTGCTGCCGACCAGGCTCAAGCGTTCCTGTGTCTCGCCGCAAGCCCAGATCAGTTGCTTCAGGGCCTTGGTGGAGGCGTGGATCCTGCTAAGTACCTGATCGTCCGACTTTTGATCCTCGGCTCTGGGACTGTCGGCTGCTTGACGAGCGATCAGGTTGAGGCGTTGCTCGATGGCCTTGACGGGAACATTGGCCTCTTCCAGAACGGCTGCCGCCGAATAGTGCTCGATCGCCTTGTCGAAGTCCTTCAGCTGCGCGAACGCGCTGGCCAGAGAGCTGCGAATTTCGGCGCGGCCGAGCCAGCCGCGTGCGGCGACCGCCTCTTCGGCGCAACGGAGCGCCTCGAGAGCCTGGTCCCGGTCGCGCGCGCCGCCAACCTCGCTGCCCACCTCGATCCGCTCGATAGCCGCAGCGGCCTCGGTCGGCGAGGCGAAGACGGGTGGCTCGGCAGAGTAACGACGTCGGCTCTCGACCGATGGAAGGCGGAAATCCGGCTGACCGTAGACCTGATAGGCGCCCCAGGTGCTGGAGCTCGGATAGAAGCCATAGACATCGGCGCGCGCATCCCTGGCAATCGTGCCGAGATCGCCGCCGGCGAGAAGTCCACTGTAGAACTTCTCGGCGAATGTCGCCGCAGCATCGTCATCGACTTCCCAGCCGGCCGCGACGACCGCGCGAACGCCCATCCTGATCAGCTGGACCGCGACACTGCTGGCGAGCGCCGGTCGATTGCGGCGCAGATGATCCGCCTCGGCGGATGGGTCGACATGGCCGAGCAGGCAGCAATTGACGAAGAACAGCTCGGGCGGCTCGGGCATCTGCTCGAGCAGCTCGGCGTCCAGCACCATGTCATTGCCCAGCACGATGCCGGTACGCTTCTCGCCATCGGAGCCGCACGACGTCGGCAATGTATCATCACCGAATGCGTAGTCTACGACCCCGTGGGCCGCGACATGGACAATCTGCCAGGCCTCGGCGAAGAGCGCCGAAACGACCTGCTCGGGCTTCGCCCTGCTGCCGATCAGCGGCGTGACCTCGTAGCCGCGCGCCTCCAGTACGCGTCGGACAGCTTCGGCTTCCCGCTGCGCGCCCGGAAGCTCTGGCAACGTGCTGCCATCACCCCGAGGATCGCCGATCACCAGAGCTTTGCGGCTGATACCGCGTGATATCACTCCCTCGCGAAAGCGTTGGCTCATGAGCTGCCGGATCACGCCAAAGCGGACAGCCGGCGGTCCGCGGGTCTCCTCGCTTGCGCCGTCCCCATAGGCCTTCCAAGGGCGGCGATCATCCATCATCTCCCAGGGTAACGAGGCGGAGCTCTCGTCGAGAATGAGACGGATGTTGCGGTCGTCGAGGCTTTGCTCCTTGAGCCGGTTCGGCCACAGCAATTCGAACAAGGTTCGCGGCGCGGACGCGGGTCCTTCCTCGACGCGGCGCGCTGTCATGCGGGCCACGTAGCGGTCGACGAAGCTCCGCCGGGTGCCGACCAGCGAAGCCTCGGCGCGGGCGCGTCCCGCAATGGCCACGTATTTGAGCGCTCCGTGCTCCGGACGGGGCGCTGTCGGATCGTCGCCGGCGTCGCGTTCGCTGGTAATGGTGACAGGTGTCCACCAGCTGGGGTCCGCCTCCGGCCCGATTCTGCGCTCAGCTCCTTTGGTCCGCTCGACCGGACCCGGGAGGACGAAGCGGCCCTTGAACTCGGCACGATCGAGGCCCTTGCGGACGGCGTGCCAAGCGTTGATAGCCTGCTGCTCGATCAGCTCGATGAGCTCCAGTCGCTCGATAGCGGAAGAACCCAGCAGGCGGTTGGCGTCCTTGACCGCGCGCATGATCGCCATCACGCAGTCGGAAATCGCAATGACGCCTTCGCCAGTCCCGATCAGCACACAAGAAATGCCCCGTGGCTTGCGTTCGGCCGGCGTGCCAGAGCTGCCGCTCTGATTCGCGTCACGTTCGTCCATGGCCGCACCGAGGGCCAACAGGCCGTGGTGGATCGTCCGATACAGGTCACCGCTCGAGAGATCGCTGATGGCGCCCAGGCCGACGATGACACTGCCGGGCGGCTTCCTTCTAGGATTGAGGTGGACGTCGAAGCTTTCGATCATTCCGGGATGCAGGCCCAGTCGGCGCCGTTTGGCGACCCGGCCGTCATAGCGCTGGTCGATCACGAGCTCGGTGCCATTCAGCGAATCGCCGAGATAATGGCCCACCAGAACGGGATGGCTGGCAAACGCCAGATGACCGTGCACGACCGTGACGGTCACGCCGGGAACCGCCGTCGCGCCGGCCGGCCGTACCGAGCCCCCGACCGCCGAGGCCAGCAGCTGATCCTCCGACGGGATAAGCATCGTCCTCTCACGCGAGATCGTCTCCGGTGCACCGCGCGCACGCGTGACCGCGGGTGGGCTGGTGTGGAGCGCATCCGTCGAGCCATGGTCGATGAGGTCGAGGATCGCGCGGAAGGCCGGCTTGTGCCGCGCCAAGTCGCCATGGACTGCGTCTGTGAACCACCTTCTGATGCCCTTCGGAATCCCAGTCGCCCAAAGGACCTGGCCATCGCCTTCGGTCGTGACCGTAAAACGAACGCGTTCGCCATGCGGCTTCGTGGCATCAATCTTCAATTCTTGGTAAGTGTCGGCCTGACCCGCGATGTAAAACATCCGCTCCGGATCGATCTTCGCCTTGTTCAGCAGCTCGCGGAAGCGCCGGGCCTCGAGCAGTCCGTTGGTCGACGGCGTTGGCCAACGGGCGCCGGGGTCGGCCTTGGCAAGTGCTGTCCAGCCATCGAGCTCGAACAGATCGAACCTGCCCGTCCCCGCACTGTCCTTGCCGCCTTCAGGAAGCATCTGCAGTGTGCCGGGCCAACCGGCGACAATTTTCAATTGATCTTCGGCGCTCGCCCTGAAGTCCAAAGCCGCCAGATACTGCATCAGCTGATTGCGGCCGAGCAGCATCAGCGGAATCGAGAGCGAGCCGCCGTTCGGCGTGCCGAGCATGACGAGCCGACTGCCGTCACGATCGACGAACTGCTTCCACAGGCCCTCGTCACTCGCCAGGGCCGCGCGTGCGACCAGGCCGCCCATCGAGTGCGCGACGATCCGCACCGGACGCGACGTCGAATCGAGCGCCGCGTGCAGGTCGGTAGCAAAGCGACGTGCCGTGTCGAGGATCGAGCGGCGCCAGTCATAGGCCCAGGGGCGCACCTCGTGGGTTTCGTCGAGAAATCGGCACAGATCGCCATAGTACAGCCCGATCGGCCCGTCCGCCTCGACGCGGCTGTTGCCGATGTCGAGCCTGGCGACACCGCCGTTCGCCAGCCGGAAGACGTTGATCCAGATGCGGTCATCACCGATCTTGAGATGGCTGCCGCTGATCCCGGGCAGCACGAAGACGACCGGCAGCTGGCCCGTGCCCCTGGTCCGTAGCTCGGGCATGGGCTGGTCGGCAGCACGGACGAGCTCTTCACCGATACCACGTGCCCCGGCCTTCCCGGCCAGGGCACTGCCCAGGACATCTGCCGAGCTCGTGTTCGCAAAATAATTGAAGTGCGTGACAGTGGCGCCCTTGTCCCGGAAGATCTTGGGCGTTGTCGTACGGGGTGCCCCGCCGTCCATCGAGCCGGTGTCGACGACGAGATCGTGGTCGTCACCGAAATACTGGTCGGCGAACCAGATCGCGAGGCGCCGCAGCAGCTGCGTCGGTTCCGCGTCACCGGCGATGATCTGCAGGCCGTCTTCCTGGCAGACCTCGAGACGGTTCAGGACCTGGAGCAGCGGCGAGTGCTCGGGCGACATCGCCGCGAGGCCGGGCAGCGTGCCCGGGTCCGTCCGCTCCTTGACGGTCGCCTGGACGAGCGCGCGCAGCGCATCCAGGAGTTCGCTCGTCACCGGGTTGAGCCGGCCTCCCAGCGCGAAGCCGGCGACGTTGAAGACGAGATTGAGCCAGCGGTCGATCTTGCCGCCCATCAGGCTGGTGCCGCGCGACGGGCTCGCGACGCGGACGAAGCGGCTGACGTGCAGCCGTTTCCTCGCCAGCGCCTCGTTCAGCTCGACCAGCTCGGCGTGCTGCGCCTGATAGGCCGCATCGTCGAACAGCCCCAGCTCCAGCTCGTCGAATGGCGCCCTCGGCTGACCCTGGTCGTCGGTCAGCCGGCCGCGACCGACGAGCTCGCCGACCAGGCCGCCGCGGCTGTGGCTGACGAGGTGCAGCTCGGCCTCGGCCGGCAATGCCCGGACCAGCGCCAGCGCGTTCGCGATCGGGCTCTCGGTCAGGGTCCGATGATCGAACGCGAGAATCCGCTCGCCATAGGTCGAGCGGAGCTGTTGCCAGATCCCGGCCTGCAGCTTCGGCAGGTCGCTGAAGCCCCCGAGTGTGCTGGACGCGGTGCCGTGAATGAACACCAGCCACGGCTTGTCGCCGGCCTCGGTCTCGACGAACGCCTTCCCGAGCGCATCGCCGTTCCCATCCCAGCGGTAGAGACCGGGCCTGGGCACCACCTTCTCCTCGAACGCCTCGGCGATCTGCCGCGCCGTCTGGCCGGCGAGATCGATGCCCAGCACCTGCAGTGCCTCGATCGCCCAGGAGCCGATCCCCCGCGTCCGGTCGTCGATCGGCAGGCTCGGGTCGATGCTCACCACGCCGTCCGCATCAGCACCACGCGCCGCACCCGTGCCCAGGCGCTCACCCACCTCGTCGCCGCGCATCCAGATGACCGCACCACCGTCCATCCGGAACTCGACGACGTCGTCGTCCGCCGCCGCAACCGTCACCGGCGTCTCGCTGCCGCGCACCGCGCCAACGCGAACCGCATCCTTGACCGTGACCCCGACGCCGAGTTCTGTCGCCGGCTGGTCGCCGACGGCCGCCGTGTCCTTCTGCCCGGGGATGCTGATCTCGGTCATCGGCTTGCCTCCTTGTCCGCCGCTCGGCGGCTCACCGGATGAAGTCTTGGCCTTGCTGCTCCGCTTGCGCGTGCCCTTGGGCGGTGTGCCGTTGGTCATGGCGTCGGGGCTCCTTCCGGTTCGGGCTCGGCGCTGCGGCCTCCTGGCGACGGCATCCGCCGCGCCCGATCCGCCGCGATCGCACGGGGTGGCGGCTCAGAAGAGTGGGCATTGCAGGCCTTCCCAGCCCGCTGGTGGCGGTGGGCAGGCGGGCACGGCGTCGATGTCGGGGTAGGCTTTGGCTTGAGATGGCTCGCGTAGCCACGCCAGCGTCGCGTCCAGCCCGGCCTCGTTGCCCGGCCCGCCGACCTCGCGCAGCGTTTCGATGAGCACGTTGGTGGCCGGGCCGGCCGTCATCGGAAAGCCGATCGGCGTGGAGACCGCCGTGACGAACGCCTGCTCCGGTACGCGAGGCAGTAACGCGGCGTAGGCAGCGGCGAGCGCCGCGGCCGAATCTCTGCTGGGAGCCCAAGCGAGCGCGGCCAGCAAAGCAGCGGTCGCGGACGGGTTTGCGGACCCCTCGAGTTGCGGTGCGAGCGCCTGGACGGCCATCGCCAAAGCCTGCAGCTGATCCAGATTGGTGGTGTTGCTGATGGTGTCGATAAGCGGGGCCATGGCCGTCCGCGCCTGCTCGGCCTCCAGCTTCGGTGTGAGCGCCGCGACGGCCTCCCCCAGGGCCGCCAGCTCAACCCTATCGGTGGTGTTGGAGATGGCGGCGAGGACCGGGCCCAGCGCCGTCTGCGCCTGCTCGGCCTCCAGCTTCGGTGCGAGCGCCGCGACGGCCTCCCCCAGGATCTCCAGCTGATCCCAATCGGTAGTGTTGGGGATGGCGTCGAGGACCGGGACCAGCGCCGTCCGCGCCTGCTCGGGGCTTGGTGCGAGCGCCGCGACGGCCCGCGTCAGGGACCGCAGCAGATACTCATTGGTGGTGTTGGGGATGGCGTCAAGGACCGGGCCCAGCGCCGTCTGCGCCTGCTCGGCCTCCAGCTTCGGCGCGAGCGCCGCGACGGCCTCCACCAAGGACCGCAGCTGATCCCAATCGGTGGCCTTGGGGATGGCGTCGAGGACCGGGACCAGCGCCGTCCGCGCCTGCTCGGCCTCCAGCTTCGGTGCGAGCGCCGCCACGGCCCACATCAAGGACCGCAGCCGATACCCATCGGTGGTGTTGGGGATGGCGTCGAGGACCGGGACCAGCGCCGTCCGCGCCTGCTCGGCCTCCAGCTTCGGTGCGAGCGCCGCGACGGCCTCCACCAGGGACTGCAGCTGATACCCATCGGTGGTGTTGCTGATGGCGTCGATAAGCGGACCCAGCGCCGTCCGCGCCTGCTCGGGGCTTGGTGCGAGCGCCACGACGGCCCGCATCAGGGCTGCCAGCTGAACCCCATCGGTGGTTTTGGGGATAGCGGCGAGGACCCGGACCAGCGCCGTCTGCGCCTGCTCGACCTCCAGCTTCGGTGCGAGCGCCGCGACGGCCTTGGCCAAGGCCTCGAACCGGAACCAACCGGTGGTGCTGGTGATGGCGGCGAGGACCGGGCCCAGCACCGTCTGCGCCTGCTCAGCCTCCAGCTTCGGTGCGAGCGCCGCGACGGCCCACATCAGGGGACGCACATCAGACTCATTGGTGGGTTTTGGGATGGCGGCGAGGACTAGGACCAGTGCCGTCCGCGCCTGCTCGGCCTCCAGCTTCGGTGCGAGCGCCACGACGGCCATCGCCAAGGCCTGCAGCTGATCCCAATCGGTGGTGTTGGGGATGGCGGCGAGGATCGGGCCCAGCGCCGTCCGCGCCTGCTCGGCCTCCAGCTTCGGTGCGAGCGCCGCGACGGCCTTGTTCAAGGCTTCGAACCGGAACCAACCGGTGGGGGTGGTAATGGCGGCGAGGACCGGGCCCAGCGCCGTCCGCGCCTGCTCGGCCTCCAGCTTCGGCGCGAGCGCCGTGACGGCCCGCATCAGGGACCGCAGCTGAGCCCCATCGGTGGTGTTGGGGATGGCGGCGAGGACCGGACCCAGCGCCGTCCGCGCCTGCTCGGGGCTTGGTGCGAGCGCCACGACGGCCCGCATCAGGGCCTCCAGCTGAGCCCCATCGGTGGTGTTGGGGATGGCGGCGAGGACCGGACCCAGCTCCGTCCGCGCCTGCTCGGCCTCCAGCTTCGGTGTGAGCGCCGCGACGACCGCCCCCAGGGCCTCCAGCTGAGCCCCATCGGTGGTGTTGGGGATGGCGGCGAGGACCGGACCCAGCTCCGTCCGCGCCTGCTCGGCCTCCAGATTCGGTGCGAGCGCCGCGACGGCCTTGGCCAAGGCCTCGAGCCGGAACTCATTGCTGGTGGTGGTGATGGCGCCGAGGACCGGGCCCAGCGCCGTCTGCGCCTGCTCGGCCTCCAGCTTCGGTGCGAGCGCCGCGACGGCCGTGTCCAAGGCTTCGAACCGGAACCAACCGGTGGGGGTGGTAATGGCGGCGAGGACCGGGCCCAGCGCCGTCTGCGCCTGCTCGGCCGCAAATCCGGAAGCACCGCCGATTGCGCGCATGATCTCATTGGCGTTGGCACTAAACCGAACTGATCGGTCGACGGCAGAAGCCTGCTCTGCCAAAAACGGCGTTGCCAAGCTCGAGCGTCCGGTCGCAAGCTGCCAGAGTGCATTCCGCGAACGGACCGGTAGCACGCCAAAACTCTCCACCGGGAGATCGTTCCAGATCGCCGAGGCGAGCGCACGGTTGGCCGTGGCGAGGTTCTGCTCGGCAATGCCACGCTGGCGGTTCGCTTCGTCCTTTTGCGCTAAAGCGTCCGCTGTCGCCGCCTTCTCCTGCTCGGCCGCAGCGACGGCTTTGTCTTCTGCCTGATTCGCCATCTTTTCCGACTCGGTCGCCGCCCACCATTGCGACCCGGCGAACACGGCAAATACCAGGAGTGCCAGAGTGGCGGCCACGGAACCCCACAACTGCCACCGTCGCGTCGACGCCAGCTCTTGTGCTTGCTTCGCGAGCGCTTCGGCCGTCCGAACCCGCTCCTCGCGCTCGCGCTTTTCTCGCTTGCGACCTGCCTTGCTGCGGATGACGAACTTCTGCTCCACCGACGACAGCCAGGCTGGCCGCGCGTTGGCGAGCCGCTCGAAGTCGGCAAGGTCGCCGCCGCGAGCGAGGTCGTCGTCGGCTGTCGCCTTGGCGGCGGCATCGATCAGCCGTTGCAGGACACGCAGATCGTCGCCGCGCCGGTCGCCGCCGACATTGCCGATCCAGCCCTGATAGCGGCCCCACTGGGTCGCCAGCTGCTCGTGGGCGATCTCGACCGTGTCCTCGCCGAGGGTGAGCAGGCGGGACTGCTCCTCCAGCGAGAGCTTTTGGGCGAGGGCTTGCGTCGCCGGCTCGAATTCGGCGAGCCGGGCGATGCGGCGGGTGACCCCAGCGGCCTCGCCGGGCCGGACGAGGCGGATGAACAGCGTCTCGGCGCGGGCCTGCTCGTCGGGCGGGAGACCTGTGAAGATATGCTCGGCCTCGTTCGCCAGGGCACCCTCGACGCGGCCCAGCGCGTTATAGGCGGCGAGCAGATCACGGCCGTGGTCCTTGCGCATCTGCCAGGTGCGCCAGAGCGCGAACTGCAGCACCGCCAGTTCGCCCGCCTCGTCGCCGGCGTCGCGAATGACGGCGTCGGCCAAGGCCTGGCCTTGCGCATCCGGTGTCCCGGTCAGCCTGAGCGGCTCGCTGACCGCTTCGCGCAGATGCTCCTTCGTCATCCGGTGAGTGACCATGCGCGCCCGCCGGTCGTTCGCTTCGAGCCGGGTGTAGAGAGGCGGGAAGCTGGCGCAGGCGAAATAGTAGTCGCGGCGCATCGTCAGCACGACGCGGATGCGGTCGTCGCCGGCAGCGGCGAGGCGGAGCAGCGCCGCGACATAGTCACCGGCAGCGGTCGCTGTCCGAAACTCCTCGAACTGGTCGACGACGACGAGGAACTTGGCACGGCCGGCGATATCGGCCGGCAGCGACGAGAGCAGCGCGTCGCGCACGGCGTCGGGACTGGGCGATGTGTCCGCCTTTGGCCGCACCATCGCCGCCAGTTTGCTCGCCTCGTCGACCGCAATGCCGGCCCGGCGCGCCGTATCGCGCAGATCGTCAGCAAAGCGGCCGAAGGGCTCGCTGCCGGGCCGGGTCTCGACGACCTGCCAGATCGTCTCGTCGAGGCCCTGATCGCGCGGCTGGCCGAGGCATCCACCACGAAACGCCGGGACCAGTCCGGCCTTGACCAGCGAGGACTTTCCCGAGCCGCTGTCGCCGGTGACCATGACGAGGGTCTCGCCACGCAGCAGCCCGACCAGCCTGTCGACGTCGGTCTCGCGGCCGAAGAACAGGTGCGCCTTGCTGCTGTCGAACGCCTGCAAGCCGACGAAGGGCTCGTCGACCGCCCGAACGGCTGCTCGCGGCTCCTGTCTCAGGACGGCGCGAAGCAGCCGGTTGAAGGCCTCGCCGTCACGCTCGACATTGGCGACGCCCTGGAACTGCGAGAGAAAGCTCGGCAGGATCCTGGGATCGATGCCGGGTGCGAGCACGGGAATCAGCGGGTAGCCCGGATCGTTGGGGTCGTGCGCCTTGTCGAGCGCCACGTCGACCTCGTCCTGGACCCAGTTCACGATGCCCCGGCTGCCGACATAGACGGCGAAAGCCGTCGACTGCCCGAGAGCGTCCTGCAGCCCGCCCTTCCAGCGCCGGCCGGCTCGCAGGTCGGCCTTGTCGATCCAGACCTGCAGGCCAGCAGCAACCGCCTCCGGGCTTTCCTCGATCCGCTTCGCCAGGGCGATGGCAGCGTCGCTGTCCACCCCCGCATGCGAGAGGAACAATGACGGCATCAGCGCCGAGGCCCTTCGCATGTGGCTTCGGTCGTATGTACCAGGGTGGGTACAATCACGCGGACCGCTGGCAGCACGGCGGCAGGGCTTGCGGCGAGCCGTTCCAGGTATCGAAGATCGCGGTCGAACATCGAGCCCCTTACTTGCCAATAGAGCGTTAAGCTCGTTCTCGCCTGCTAGGCCGGTACGTTGCCCGGTTCCTTCGGTGGACAGCTGATGGCTTCGGCGATCGCGTTCTTGATCGCATCGTCGGCCTTATGCAGCCTGAGCACTTCGGCGAAGGTGATCAGGTTGCTGGTCGGCGTGTTGCACTCGGACAGTCTCGCCGTCGCACGATCGATCAGGCCCTGCTCGACGGCCGAAGGGAAGGGCGTCTCGGTTTCGAACCAGGCATTGACGAAGCTGGCTGCGGCGGCGGCGCGTCCGGCAGTCGATGTCGACTTCTTCTCGGTCCTGGTCAGCGCGCGATTGGCGCGATCGGCGCGGGAGGCGAGCGCGAGCTGGGTCTGCAGCGTCTCGATCGCCGCCTCGGGCACCGGTGCCGTGGCGAAGGGCGGGCTGGTCTGCGCGAAGTCGGCGCGGAGTGCCGAGAACAGGATCTTCTGCCGCTCCTGGACGAGGGCACTCGGTGCGGTGTTCACTTCGACGACGAAATAGGTGTTGTCACGGTAGAGGCAGTCGCCCGGCGGGTTCTCGCCCATGCAGTTGTCGTCGTTGCTTTTGACCAGCACCCCGGCGCTCGGGTTCAGGTTGATCCGGCTCCAGTCGATGCCGGTAGCACGCTCGCGGCTGCGGACGAAGACGATATGCCCGGCCTCGAGCACGGTGTAGGGAATGCTCTCGACGCCACCCAGCGGCCGTTCCACCAGGGTGAAGTGATAGGCCTTGTCGTCCTGGTCGTCGGCGATCAGGGTCCCGGCGAGCTGCGCCAGGGCGCCCGCGATCGGCGTGCCGGGCGGGTAGGCGACGCTGCCGATCTTGGCGAGGTTCTCCAGCATCTGGCGCAATTGCGGCCCCGGCCGATCGAGCTCGACGGCGTAGAGGTCGATGATGACTGGAAATCCAGTGTAGGTGGCGGGCCCATATAGCGGCAGGGCATGAAAATTGAGGAACTGGCCCTTGTCGACGTCGTCCGAGAAGAACACGACCCGCGCCGCCTGCAGGCCGGCCGGCCCGAAATCGAGCGCCGTCGTGCCATCATCCTCGAACACGTTGGCGACGATGGCGATCTCGCCGTTGGCGCTCTCCACTGGCCGAAATGGGTTATAGATGATCTCGGTGAAGTCCTTGATGTACGCGGTCTTCAGCGTGATCAGCAGAGCCTCACCCGGCCGAATGGCGTGGGTCACGTCGCTCTGCAGGACGCCCTGCCGGAGAACGGTCACACCGCCCGCCTGGCCGCGAAATTCCGTGGCGCCTTCGTCCGAAAAGGCGCAGGCGCTCAATAGCGCGAAGCTCAGTAGCGCAACTGCCCATGACTTCCGGCGGCATGACGCAAGAGCTTGGCGAAATGCCGACTTCTCGCGGCCTCGCAACGACGCAAAACGACTGTCCGACCCGACTTCACTTACCGCCATCGCGCAATTTCCCGCCTTCGGAAGCATCGGTCACACTTCGGGCCGGCAGCGCTACTTCAGGAGTTTTTTCCCTGATTGGAACTACTCTGCGCTCAATTCTTAGGACGTACAAGTAGGTGTATCAAGGGGCCGAATGAATGGTTATGGTTGAGAGATCGTTTCGTAGCGCCCTGTTTCGCGTCACCTCGACCAAATGCGTGATGATCAGCGCTGGGTCACATGGTCGTGTCCCTGGACGTGGTGTAGCTGACGGCGGCCATCGGCGGTTCTCCGGTAAGGTTTGGTTGCGCAGCCAACCCGAACCGGAGCACCGAACCGATGACCGACGAGATGATGGCCCTTCAGGGGCTTTTGGAGAAGACGTCCGACGCCGATCTGCTGAGGGAGATGCTGGGCTTCGCTGCCGAGCGCTTGATGGAGCTCGAGGTGGGGTCGAAGACCGGCGCTGGTTTCGGCGAACGGCATCCGGACCGGCTGGTGCAGCGCAACGGCTATCGTGAGCGGGTCTGGGAGACACGCGCCGGGACGGTCGAGCTGCGCATCCCGAAGCTGAGGAAGGGCTCGTACTTCCCGGGTTTCCTGGAGCCACGACGGCTGGCCGAAAAAGCCCTCACAGCGGTGATCCAAGAGGCCTACATCCAGGGCGTGTCGACGCGATCGGTCGACGAACTGGTCAAGACGCTCGGCATGTCGGGCATCTCGAAGAGCCAGGTCTCCAGGCTCTGCCAGGAGATCGACGAGCGTGTTGACGCTTTCTTGAACCGGCCCCTCGAAGGCGACTGGCCCTACCTCTGGATCGACGCCACCTACGTGAAGGTCCGCCAGAACGGCCGCATCATCTCGGTCGCCGTGATCATCGCCGTTGGCGTCAACACGGACGGCCGGCGGGAAGTGCTCGGCATGTCGATCGGGGCGTCGGAGGCCGAGGCCTTCTGGGTCGACTTCCTCCGCATGCTCGCCCGCCGCGGGCTGCGCGGTGTCAAGCTGGTGATCTCGGACGCGCACGAGGGCATCAAGGCTGCCGTCTCGAGGATCTTCACCGCAACCTGGCAGCGCTGCCGCGTGCACTTCATGCGCAACGCCCTTGCCCACGCTGGCAAGAGCGGCCGCCGTGTCGTCTCCGCCTTCATTGCCACCGCCTTCGCCCAGAACGACCCCGAGGCCGCCAGCCAGCAGTGGCGCCGCATCGCTGAACAGCTGCGGCCCAAACTGCCAAAACTCGCCGCTCTCATGGACGAGGTCGAGCCCGACGTCCTGGCCTACATGACCTTCCCGCCGCAGCACCGCACCAAGCTGCACAGCACCAACCCGATCGAGCGCCTCAACGGCGAGATCAAGCGTCGCACCGACGTCGTCGGCATCTTCCCCAACGAGGCCGCCATCACCCGTCTGGTCGGCGCCCTCCTGCTCGAGCAGAATGACGAGTGGGCCGTCCAGCGTTCCCGATACATGACCCTTGAGAGCATCGCCGACAACGGCGATGATGCCTTCGTCAGCCTGCCCAACATGACCGGCTGACCAACAACCGGCCCATGCCGGAGAACACGCCGGCCAAGGGTCAGCTACACCACGTCCGGGGACACGACCGGTCACATCATCAACTTGTCTGTGGAGGCATCAATTCAGCGGCCAGGTGCGCCGCCGCTGAATTGATGCTTCCGCTTGATGCGACCGGGAAAGCGGCGCCGCGATGCCAGGATGCGCGCTCATTGTGCGTCTCTCCAGGTCGGCCTCGCCCGCGAAATGGTAGCGGCGCCACCGCTTGCGCCAAGTCGGACGCATGACCCCGCGGCGCCGGCGGACTACGCCGTTGTTTCCCAACTCCTCGCAGAGCCCAACCCGTCGAGCCTCGAATCGCTCGCCGTCCTGAGCGACGATCCCGCCGACGCACCACGTCAGCCACGGGCGTAGAAGCATTGGAATAATGTGGGGATGTATGTGGGATCCTGTAGGCGCGTTTGCGCTAACCTAATGGGATTAACTAATGTTTTAAAACAAGCTGGCGGAAGCGGTGGGATTCGAACCCACGATACGGTTGCCCGTATGCCAGTTTTCAAGACTGGTGCCTTCAACCGCTCGGCCACGCTTCCTTACCGTTCGGGGCGTTGTTGCCGGCAATTCGCCGATCGGCGGCTTCCCGTCAAAGCCGACTTGCAGCTAATCCCTTAATATAAGGTGCATTGATGCACCGACGGCCGCAACCTCCATCGGCCGCTCAGCCCCACATCCGACGGCGGGACACTAGCCGATTGAACGGGTGGGCGGCAATCGCCCTGGGGCGGCGAAATCGAGATTGGCCTCGTCGCGACGGGTGAAGCCATCGGATTGACGACGCTCCAAGACGGGTGTACGTGAGCTTAGCACTTGGAACCGAGTTCCACGAGTTGGAACTAGATCGCGACGATGATTGGGGAGGCCTGACGCACCATGAGCCAGATTCGTGACCGGCTGTTCGGCATCGTGCCACCGACGACCACCGCGTTCGACCCGTCGGGCGAGATCGACGAGTCGGGCATACGCGCCCAGGTGCGCTTTCTCCTGGGTGCCGGGGTGCACGGCTTGGCCGCCGGCGGCAGCACCGGCGAGGGGCATACGCTCGACCACGAGGAGTTCGTGCGCCTCATGGCGGTGACCGTCGACGAGGTCGCCGGACGCGTGCCGGTGATTGCAGGAATCATCGTCGACAGCACGCGCGACGCCATCCGCCGCGCCAAATCGATCGCCCATCTCGATGTGGCGGCGCTCCAGGTCACGCCGGTGCACTATCTCTTCAAGCCGAGCGACGATGCCATGGTCGAGCACTTCCGCCGGCTGGCGGGCGAGACCGGCAAGCCCATCCTGATCTACAACGTGGTGCCCTGGGTCTATCTTTCGCCACAGCTCCTCTACCGCATCTTCCGCGAGGTGCCCGGTGTCGTCGGCGTCAAGCAGAGTGCCGGAGACCTCAAGCGCGTCGCCGACCTCCTGCTCATCACCGAGCCGGAGGATCTCGTTTTCACCGCGGTCGACGCCCTTCTCTACCCCGCCTTCATGCTCGGCGCCCATGGCACCATCGCGGCCCTGCCGACCGCCGCCCCGCATGCCTGCGTGGCCCTCTGGGACGCCTGCCGGGCCGGCGACCACGCTCGGGCCAAGGCGCTGCACCTGCAGCTTCTGCGGGTCTGGAACGCGATCGAGGCGGACAACCTGCCGGCCTGCACCAAATACGCGCTGACCCTGCAGGGCTGCCCCGCGGGCCTGCCTCGGCCGCCGATGCACGCGCCGACCGAGGCGCAGAAGAAGGGCATCAGGACGGCCTTGCAGGGCTTGGGGGTGGCGCTGCAGACTGCCGCCTGAAGCGACTTGAACAAGCACGACGGGAGGCATCAATGAAAGAGAAGCCGAGATTCCCTCTGGCCGCGGCGCTGGTCGCCGCCTTGTCCCTGGTCACGACGTCGCCAGCGCAGGCCGCCTGGCCGGAGCGGCCGGTGACCTTGATCGTGCCCTGGTCGGCTGGCGGCGGCACCGACGCCACCGGTCGGATCGTGGCGTCCATGCTGCAGGAGCGGCTGGGCCAGCCCTTCAACGTCGTCAACCGGACGGGCGGCGGCGGGGTGGTCGGCCACACCGAGATCGCCAACGCGGCACCCGACGGCCACACGCTCGGCGTCATCACGACCGAGCTCTCGATGTTCCACTGGATCGGGACGTCGCCCCTCACCTACGAGGACTACACCCTCTACGGGCTCTACAACACTGATCCGACCGCCATCCACGTGCGGGCCGATTTCGAGGCCCAGAGCCTCGCCGACCTGCTCGCCATGGTCGACGCGGCGCCCGGCAGGCACAAGGCCTCGGGCGCCAACCAGGGTGGTGCGGCGCATCTCGGCCTCGCCGGGCTCCTCGTGGCGTCGGGACGCTCGCCCGACGCCATCCCGTGGATCCCGACCGAGGGGGCGGCGCCGGCGCTGCAGCTTCTGGTCTCGGACGCCATCGACATCGTCAGCACGACCATGCCCGAGGCGCGCTCCATGGTCGATGCGGGCGAGGTCAAGACACTCGCGGTCATGGCGGAGAAGCGTGACCAAGCCTTTCCCGACGTGCCGACCGTGGCCGAGGCGATCGGTGTGGACTGGACGACCGGCGCCTGGCGCGGCATCGCCGGGCCGGCCGGCATTCCGGACGAGGTCGGCGACGTGCTGGTGCCGGCGCTCGAGGAGATCGTCGCCAGCGACGAGTTCGAGGCGTTCATGGCCGGCCGCGGCTTCGGCGTCACCTGGGCCGGCCCCGAGGAATTCCGGACCTTCCTCGCCACCGCCGACGCCAATTTCGGCAAGGCGATGCAGGCGGTGGGCCTCGCCAAGTAGGACTTCCGGGTCATGCGCCTCGCCGATGGCCTGTCGGGCGGTGTCGTCGTCTCTGGCGCCGCCCTCCTTCTCTGGGCGGCGACCGGCCTGCCGGACATGCCGGGCCAGCGCTTCGGACCCGCGACCTTTCCGACCCTGATCGGCCTCGCCATGGGTGCGGCCGGCCTTGTCATCCTCTGGCGCGGCCGGTCCGAGCGGCCGCTCTTCGATATCGGCACGCTCGGCCATGATCGACGCGCCCAGGCGGCCGTGCTCTGGCTGCTCGGTGGCCTGCTGCTCATGCTCGTCCTCTGGCGGCCGCTCGGCTTTCCGCTGCTCGCCGCCACCTATTGCGGCGGCCTCATGCTGATCCTCGGCGTGCGTCCGCGATCGGCGGTCTTCTGGGCGAGCGCCGTGACGCTCGCGGTCCATCTGGTCTTCACCCGCCTCCTCCTCGTGCCGCTCCCGGCCGGGCCGCTCGGCCTCCTGCTCTAGGCGCCGGGCTTGGCCAATCTCCTCGCCGCCTGGGTGCTGGTGCTCGATCCGCAAGTGCTCCTGGTCATTCTGGCGGCATCGTTCTTCGGCCTCTTCGTCGGGGCCGTGCCCGGCCTCACCGCGACCATGGCGACGGCGCTCCTGGTGCCGGTCACCTTCTTCATGGCGCCTTTGCCTGCTGTCGCCGCCATCGTCGCCTGCACCGCCATGGCGATCACCGCCGGCGACATCCCGGGTGCCTTGCTGCGCATCCCGGGCACCCCCGCCTCGGCCGCCTACACGGATGAGGCCTATGCGCTGACGCGCGCCGGCCAGCCGGAGCTGGCCCTCGGCGCCGGCCTTGTCTGCGCCTCCCTGGGCGGCCTGTTCGGCGCCCTCGTCCTGGTCGTCGCCGCCCCGCTGCTCGCGCGGATCGCCCTCAACTTCTCGAGCTTCGAGTATTTCTGGCTGGCGGCGCTCGGCCTCACCTCGGCCGCCTTCGTCAGCTCGGCGGATCGGGCGAAGGGCGTCGTCTCGCTGATGCTCGGCCTCTTCATCTCGACGATCGGGCTCGACATCACCTCGGGCCTGCCCCGCTTCACCATGGGCTCGGTCGAGCTGATGGGTGGCGTGAGCTTCATCCCGGCGATGATCGGCATGTTCGCGGTCTCCGAGGTGCTGCGCAACATCACCGGCGGCACGTCCCTCGGTGCCGTGCCCAAGGTCGAGGTCGGCAACCCCTTCAAGGGCCTCGGCGCCGTGCTCTGGCGCTATCGTGTGAACGTCATCCGCGGCAGTGCCCTCGGCACCACGGTGGGTGCGCTGCCCGGCGCCGGTGGGGACATCGCCGCCTGGATCGCCTTCGCCAACGCCAAGCGCTTCTCGAAGACGCCCGAGAAGTTCGGCCAGGGCCATGTCGAGGGCATCGTCGAGGCCGGCTCGGCCAACAATAGCGGCCTCAGCTCGGCCTGGGTCCCGGCCATGGTCTTCGGCATCCCGGGCGACGCCATCACGGCGATCGCCATCGGCGTGCTGTTCATGAAGGGGCTCAACCCCGGCCCCAGGATCTTCGTCGAGCAGCCGGCGATGCTCTATGCCATCTTCATCACCTTCTTCCTCGCCAACCTGCTGCTCATTCCCTTGGGCTGGCTGGCGATCCGCGCTGCCCGGCCGATCCTCGCCGTGCCGCGCAACCTGCTCCTGCCGCTCATCCTGGTCTTCTGCGTGGTCGGCTCCTTCGCCATCAACAACACGGTCTTCGGCATCGCGGTCATGCTGGTCCTGGGTGTCGTCGCCTGGGTCATGGAATCGAGCGGCTATCCGATAGCCCCGGTCATTCTCGGGATCGTCATCGGCCCGTTGCTGGAGCAGAACTTCATGATCTCGATGATGATCGGCGACGGCGATCTTCTGGCCTTCTTCGCCCGGCCGATCGCCGCCGTGCTCGGCGCCATCACCCTCTTCGTCTGGCTGACGCCCCTGGCCCTCCGGGTGATCCGCCGCTGGCGGGGCCGGGACGTCTGAAGGAGATGGACTTGGATCCGGCGACGACCCTGAGCCGCACGGCCCTCGACGAGCTTCGAGACCTGCTCGGCGAGCGCTGCTCGATCCGGCCGGCCGAGCTCGAGCAGCACGGTCGGGGCGAATCCTATCACCCTTGTCGGCCGCCCGACGCGGTCTGCTGGCCCGTCTCCACCGGGGAGGTGGTGGCCCTCGTTGGGATCTGCCGGCGGCACCATCTGCCCATCGTGCCCTTCGGCGCCGGCACCTCGCTCGAGGGGCATGTGGCCGCCCTCGAGGGCGGGGTCGCCCTCGATCTCTCGCGCATGAACCGCATCCTGGCGGTGCGGGCCGACGACATGGACGTCACGGGCGAGGCCGGCGTCACGCGCAAGCAGCTCGATGCGGCGCTGCGCGACACCGGCCTCTTCTTTCCGGTCGATCCGGGTGCGGACGCCACGCTCGGCGGCATGGCCGCGACCCGCGCCTCGGGCACCAACGCGGTGCGCTACGGGACGATGCGCGAGAACGTCCTGGCCCTCGCCGTGGTGCTGGCGGATGGCCGCGTGGTCAAGACCGCCAACCGGGCGCGCAAGTCCTCGGCCGGCTATGACCTCACCCGGCTCTTCGTCGGCTCCGAAGGCACGCTCGGCATCATCACCGAGGTGACCCTTCGGCTCCACGGGCGGCCTGAGGCGGTGGCCGCCGCGGTCTGCTCCTTCCCGGATGTCGACCGGGCGGTCGCCACCGCCATGGAGACCGTCCAGTCGGGCATCCCGGTCGCCCGGCTGGAGCTCCTTGACGGCACTGTCATGGAAGCGGTCAACCGCTTCGCGAAGCTCGATTATCCGGCGACCGCGACCCTCTTCCTCGAATTCCATGGCAGCGCCGCCGGGGTCGAGGAGCAGGCGATCCTGGTCGGTGCCCTCGCCGCCGCGAACGAGGGCTCGGCCTTTCGCTGGGCGCTCCGACCCGAGGAGCGCAACGCGCTCTGGCAGGCGCGCCACGACCTGCACTACGCGACGCTGGCGATGCGGCCCGGTGCCAAGGTCTGGGGCACCGATGTTTGCGTGCCGATCTCGGCGCTGGCCGAATGCATCCACGCCGCCCGCGCGGATGCCGCCGAGGCACCCTTCCCCGTCACCACTCTCGGCCATGTCGGCGACGGCAATTTCCACATGGGCTATCTGATCGACATGGCGAACCCGGCCGAGATCGAGCTGGCGGAGCGGTTGAACGAACGATTGGTCCGCCATGCCATCGCCCTCGGCGGCACCTGCACCGGCGAGCATGGCGTCGGCTACGGCAAGGCCAGGTTCCTGCCGCTCGAGCATGGCGAAGCGGCGGTCAACCTCATGCGCCAGATCAAGCGCATGCTCGACCCCGAAAACCTGCTCAACCCCGGCAAGATCCTGCCTTAGCCCGGGGATCAGGGTTGCGACGGAAAAACCCAGACGAGAGCGAAATCCTGGCTTGCCGCCCGCAACCGGAGCGACATCTCGTCGATCTGGGCCCAGTCGTGGCCATCCGGCAGGTCGATCCGGATCCGGCCCCGACCAGCGTGCAGGGCACCGCCGAGGGTCGGCTCGCGCGTGACGTCGTAGCCTTCGAGCATGCCGGCCAGCTCGAGGCCGGAATCGTCCCGGTAGGTGATGCCGAGCGCTTCGGCTTCCAGCGCTTGCGACGTTGCGCCGATCACGAGCAGGTCGAAGACGATGGCGGTGGCCGGGTCGAGATAGAGCTCGGCGAAGCGGCGGTCGGCAGCGTCATCCGCCTGAAAGCGCTCGACCGCCCAGGCGCGGCTTTCGAGGTACGAGAGCACCGGCACGCGGGGCGTCGCGGTGACCGCCAGGACCGAGCCAGCACCGTAGGCGGTATCGGCCCTCGCCATCTGCTCGGTGCGAAAGAGCGAGCCCCAGCCGATCTGGTCGGCCAGCGCCTGCAGCCGCCGCGTGAGCTCTGGCGCCACCCGATCCGAGGGTCGGCTGTCGAGCGCGGTCTCGGCCAAGGCACCCTTGGCGCTGGCGAGGCCGCTCAGGCAGAGCGCGCACGTGAGCAGGACAATGCACCGAAAAGGCCCTCGCCGCCCGCACCTCGTCATGCCCGCCCTCGCACTCGATGTTCCCCAGGGTTCAATTGACGGCTTGACGCCCCCGCCTCTGCTTCCTCATGATGGAATCATAATCTGCAAAGCGGAACAAGTCGCGAGACGGGGAGGAACAGCCGCTCATGCCTCTGGAATTGCTTTTCGTCGGTGAATCCTGGACGACAATCGGCTTTCATCTGAAGGGCTTCGGCATCTACACGAGCGGCGAGTACGACGAGGGCGGCACGCCCCTGATCGAGGCGCTCGAGGGCCATGGTTGCCGGGTGACCTATCTGCGCAACCACGAGGTGGACAAGCGCTTTCCCCGGAGCCGGGGCGAGCTCGCCCGCTATGATGTGGTGGTGCTGAGCGACGTCGGCGCCGATACCTTCCTCTTGAGGCCGGAGACGCTGAAGCAGTCGAGGATTCTGGGCAACCCGTTGCAGGACATCGCCGATCACGTGGCCGATGGCGCGGGCTTCTTGATGGTCGGCGGCTATCTCTCGTTCTCCGGCTTCGGCGGCAATGCCTGCTATCCCAACACGGTGATCGCCGACGTGCTGCCGGTCGAGATGCTGCGCGGCGACGACCGGATCGAGCGGCCCGAGGGTATGCGACCGGTCCGGCTCGCGGATCACGAAGTCCTGGCGGGCGTGGCCGAGCCCTGGCCGCCCTTCCTCGGCTACCAGCGCCTGGTCGCCCGGCCCGATGCCCAGGTGCTGCTCGGGGCCGGCGACGATCCGTTCCTCACCCTCGGCCGGCACGGCCGGGGCCGCGTCGCCGCCTTCGCCTCGGACTGCTCGCCACACTGGGGCACGCCCGAGTTCGTCGGCTGGACCCACTACGGTCGCTTTTGGGGCCAGCTCGCCACCTGGCTCGCCGCCGGTCGGGGCTGAACGCCCCTCGCCGTCGCCGCGCTCGAGAACAAGAAATGAGAGGGAGACTCGAAAGATGACCAGCCTTCGCCGCCTGCTCGCCGCCACCGCCGTCGCGGCATTCGCCGGGGTCGCGGTGCCGGCCGCCGATGCGCAGGAGTTCACGCTGCGCATCACCAATCCGGACGCGCCCTACGTCCAGATCGACGACATGAAATATCCCTACTACGTCTTCGGGATGATGACCGCCTTCGGCGAGACCGTCGAGGCGCTGTCGAAGGGCCGCATCAAGGTCGAGATCTACCACAGCGGCACGCTCGGCGACCTGCGCGAGAACATGGAAAGCGTGCGCATGGGCGTGCTCGAGGCGACGACACCTTCCGAGGGCCCGGTCTCGATCTTCTATCCCGAGATCCAGGTCATCACGATCCCCTACGTCTTCCAGAACGCCGCCGTCGCCTGGGAGGTGATGGACGGGCCGTTCGGCCAGAAGCTCTTCGACGGCATGATCGAGCAGGGCTTTCGCGCCGTGGCGATCGGCGAGAATGGCGGGTTCCGCATCTGGGGCAACAATGTCCACAAGATCGAGACGCCCGACGACATGACCGGGCTGAAGATCCGCACCATGGAGATCCCGGCGCACCAGGAGATGGTCAAGGCGCTCGGCGCCTCGCCCACGGCGGTGCCCTGGATGGAGGTCTACTCGGCCCTGCAGACCGGCGTCGTCGACGGGGCCGAGCTGCCGACCGTGGGCACGCTGCAGCAGAACCTGCAGGAGGTGCTCAAGTTCATCACGGTCGACAGCCACGTCTACAGCCTGTCCTTTATCATCGTCAGCGAGAAGTGGTTCCAGAGCCTGCCGCCCGACCTGCAGGAGGCGGTGCTGCTGGCCGGCCGGATCGCCACGGTCACCAGCCGCGGCCTCGTCCAGGTGACGGTCAACGACGCGCTTGGCTACTTCGCCGAGAACGGCATCGAGGTGACCTATCTCACCGGCGACGCGCAGGCGGCGTTCCGCAAGAAGGCGCAGCCGGGCGTCATCAAGTGGATGGAGGAGACGCTCTCGCCCGAGCTGGTAGCCGAGTTCATGGAGTCGGTGCGCGACGCCGAGGCCAAGCTCGGCATGACGCCGAGCCTCTGACGCCACAGCCGACCGGAGACGAGCCGGGGCAGCGCTCCCCGGCTCGTCTCGTTCCTCTCGCCCCGGACCTTGCCGATGCTCAAGCGGTTCTGCGACCGGCTCGCCTGGATCACGGCGGTCCTGAGCGTCCTTTGCCTCGTGGTCATGACCGTCTCGATCCTCGTCAACGTCTATTTCCGCTACGTGCTGAACGCGCCGCTCGCCTGGCCGCCCGAGCTCGCCCGCTTCATGATGGTGGCGGTGACCCTCTTGGCCAGCAGCCTCGCCATGCGCAGCGGCGCCCATGTCGGCGTCTCGATCGTCGTGCTCCGCCTGCCGATCCGCGCCCAGGCCTGGCTGTTCACGCTCAACAGCCTCCTTATCCTCGGGTTTCTCTTGATCCTCCTCTGGTACGGCTGGCAGCTCGCCTTCCTCGAGGGGCCGCGGCAGATGGCGCCCTCGCTCGGCGTCTCGATGATGCTCGCCTTCGTCCCGCTGCCGCTCGGCGCCCTTTTGATGATCATCCATCTGGCCGAGATCACGGCCCTGGCCTGGGAGCGGGCCCGGGCCGGCGCCTCGCCCTTCGAGGCCGTCTATCACGAGGAGGCGGAGGCGGTGACCCTGGCCGCCGAGCGGATCCAGGGCGGCTGAGCCATGGACCCGATGGTCGTCGCCTTCATCGCCTTCTTCGTCTTTCTCCTGATGGGCATCCCGATCACCTTCGTCCTCGGCCTGACGGCTGTCCTCGCCTTTCTCATGAAGCAGGACCTGATCTTCCTGTCGCTGGTGCCGCAGCGCATGTTCGCCGGGCTCAACCTCTTCACCATCATGGCGATCCCGTTCTTCCTGCTCGCCGCCGAGCTCATGACGCTCGCCCGCATCACCGACGATCTGGTGCGCTTCGCCGACGCGCTGGTCGGCCGGCTCAAGGGCGGGCTCGCCCATGTCAACGTGGTGGCGAGCGCCTTCTTCGCCGGCATCTCGGGCTCCGCCATCTCCGACGTCGCTGGCCTCGGTTCGATCGAGATCAAGGCGATGACCAGGGCGGGCTACCCCAAGCCCTTCGCGGCAGCGCTCACCGTCGCCTCATCGCTGATCGGGCCGATCATCCCGCCGAGCATCATCATGGTGCTCTACGGCTCCATCATGCAGGTCTCGATCGCCGCCATGTTCCTGGGTGGCATCCTGCCGGGCCTGCTGATGGTGGGCATGCTGATGGGCATGATCTGGTGGATGGCCGACCGCAAGGGCTTCCCGCGACGGGTCGAGAAGTTGCCGCCGGGGGAGGTCTGGCAGGCGACCAGAAGCGCCATCCTGGCCCTCCTCATGCCGGCGATCATCCTGGGCGGCATCCTCTCCGGCGTTTTCACCGCGACCGAGGCCGCGGCGGTCGCCGTCGCCTACGCCCTCCTCATCGGCCTCGTGGTCAAGCGCACCCTGCCCTTGCGCGATGTGCCGGCGATGCTGGTCCGGGTCTCGATCCTCACCTCGGTCGTCTTCATGGTGCTGGCCACGGCCAACATCCTGGCCTGGATCATCGGCCTCGAGCGGATTCCGGATGCCATCGCCCATGGCCTCACCAGCATCACCGAGAACCCCTATCTGCTGCTCCTTCTGGTCAACGTCGTCCTGATCGTCGTCGGCATGTTCATGGATATCGGTGCTGCCCTCATCGTGCTGGCGCCGATCCTCGGGCCCACCATGATCGATGCCGGCATCCATCCCGTGCATTTCGGCATCGTCATGTCGATCAACCTCCTGGTCGGGCTCACCACGCCTCCGGTCGGCCCCTGCCTCTTCGTCGCCGCCGGCATCACCGGGCTCCGGATGGAGCAGCTCTCGGTGGCGATGCTGCCGTTCTACGGCCTGCAGGTGGCGTTCTTGCTGGCGATCACCTATTTCCCGTTCCTGTCGCTCTTCCTGCCCCGCTATTTCGGCTATATCTCGTGACCCCGGAGATTCCCGCCCAGATCAAGTCGCTCGGCAAGGTGCTGCAGGTGCTCGAGTGCTTCTCGCGGGCCGAGCGCGGCCTCGGCCTCGCCGAGATCGCCGCCCGCACGCGGCTGCCCAAGGCCACGACGCATCGCCTGCTCGCCTCGCTCAAGTCGATCGGCTTCATCGAGCAGGACCACGGCGGCGACCAGTACCGGCTCGGCATGAAGCTGTTCGAGCTCGGCAGCGTGGTGCTCGCCAACATGGAGCTGCCGCGCGAGGCGCAGCCCTTCGTCGACCGCCTCGCCGCGATGACCGGTGCCACGGTCCATCTCTGCGTCTTCGACGGCGCCCAGGCGGTCTTCATCGACCGCCGCCGGGCCGACAACGCGACCCGCAACACGCTCACACTGCTCGAGGGTGCGCCGGTGCACTGCACCGCCGTCGGCAAGGCGATCCTCGCCTTCCAGCCACGGCGGACCATCGAGCGGGTGATCGCCGCCGGGCTCACCGCCTTCACCGCGACGACGCTGACCACGGCGGATGCGCTGCTGGCCGAGCTCGCCCTGATCCGCGCACGCGGCTGGGCGGTGGACGACGGGGAGCACCAGCCGGGCACACGCTGCGTCGCGGCACCGATCCGCAATGGCGCCGGCCAGGTGATCGCCGCGATCTCGGCCTCGAGCACGCCCGCGGTGATCTCGCCCGAGAAGGACGAGGAGCACGGCCGGCTGGTCTCGGGCATCGCCGGCGAGCTGTCGCGCCGGCTGGGCCATATGCCGCCCCAACCGGGGTGACCGGCGCCGGCCCTTCCTGCTAGACCGGTCACGGAGGAGACCTCGATCATGCGCGACTTCCAGCTTCCCGGCCGGTCCACGTCCTACGCGTCGACGGCGATGGCCGCGACCTCCCACCCGCTCTCGACGCTGACCGCCGTCGACGTGCTCCGCGCTGGCGGCAACGCCGCCGACGCCGCGGTCGCGGCCTGCGCCGTGCAGTGCGTGGTGGAGCCCCAGTCGACCGGCATCGGCGGCGATTGCTGGGTGCTCCACGCGCCGGCTGCCGGCGGGGTCACGTCGCTCAACGCCTCGGGCTGGGCGCCGGCGGCGCTCACGGCCGAGCGGCTGCGGGGCGAAGGCCTGGACGCCATGCCGGGCTTCGGGGCCTACACCGTCACGGTGCCGGGTGCCGTTCGCGGCTGGCAGGTGCTGCTCGAGCGGCACGGCTCGAAGGGGCTGGACGAGCTTTTGCGGCCGGCGATCGGCTATGCGAAGCGGGGCTTTCCGGTCCTGCCCCGGGTCGCCTTCGACTGGGCCAGGGGAGCGGGCCGGCTGGAGCACAGCCCCGCCGGCCGGGATTTCTATCTGCCGGGCGGCAAGGCGCCGGTGGCCGGCGACACCCTGCGTCTGGAGCGGCTCGGTGCGACGCTCGAGACCATCGCCCGGCGCGGCGCCGACGCCTTCTACGAGGGCGAGCTGGCGGCGGCCATGGTGGCCAGCCTGCAAGGCTTCGGCGGGCCGCACGAGGCGGCCGATTTCGCCGAGCTGCGGCCCGAGTGGGCGGAGCCGATCAGCACCACCTACCGGGGCCACACGGTTTACGAGTGCCCGCCCAACGGCCAGGGCGTGATCACGCTCCTGCTCCTGAACATCCTCGAGCGGCTGGCCCTGGACGGCCTCGATCCGAACGGGGCCTTGCGGCTGCATCTCGAGGCCGAGGCGACCCGCCTCGCCTTTCGCGACCGGGACGCCGTGCTGGCCGACCCGCGCCAGGCGGATGTCCCGACCGAGCGGCTGCTGGACAAGGCCTATGCGGCGGCACTCGCCGCCCGGATCGATCCGAAGGCCGCGATGCCGGCCCTGCCGCCGCCGCTCCTGCCCGAGCACAAGGACACGATCAACCTCGTGGTGGTCGACCGGGACGGCAATGCCTGCTCGTTCATCAACTCGCTCTACGACAGCTTCGGCTCGGGCCTCGTCTGCCCCTCGACCGGTGTCGTCTTCCACTGCCGCGGCCGCGCCTTCAGCCTGGCCCCCGGCCATCTGAACGAGCTGGCACCCAGGAAGCGGCCGATGCACACGATCATTCCGGGCCTCGCCTTCAAGGACGACGCCTTCTGGATGACCTTCGGCGTCATGGGCGGCAACTACCAGCCGGTCGGCCAGGCGCATCTCTTGAGCAACATGATCGACTTCGGCATGGACCCCCAGGCCGCCATCGACGCACCCCGGGCCATGGCCTATCCGGGGCCGCTCGTGGTCGAGCGCGGTGTGCCGGAGGCGGCGGTGCGGCAGCTTGCCGGGCTCGGCCACCGGCCGGTCGAGGCCGAATCGCCCCTGGGCGGCGGGCAGGCGATCATGGTGGACCGTGCGCGGGGTGTGCTGATCGGCGGCTCGGACCCGCGCAAGGATGGCCTGGCGCTCGGCTATTGAGGGGTTGGAGGTCGAGCCGGTGATCCGCCATATCGTCTTCTTCTCGGCCAGGGACCCGGCCGACCTCGAGCGGATCGAGGCCGGGCTGAAGCGGCTCGAGCGCATCGCTGCCGCCGACCGGCTCGAGGTGCGGCGCAATCTCGGCCGGGACGCGCTCGGCAACGAGGTGGATATCGTGGTCTATGGCGAGTTCGCCGATGCCGCGGCGCTCGCCGCCTACAAGGCCGACCCGCTCTACGCGGAGGCGACCGCCCTGGTGCGGCCGCTGCGCGAGCTGCGCCTCGCGGCCGACATCCAGAGCGAGGCCGTGACGTTCGCGCCATAGTCGGGGCAGGCGCTCGCCGGTTCCGGCCCGGGCGGCTTGTGAGCCAGGGCCGCCCCGGGCTAGGTTGGAGAACAGCAAACCACGATACGCGGACAGGCTTTCTGGCATGAACGTGATCGCCTTCGTCACCCAGAAGGGTGGGAGCGGCAAGACCACGCTCTGCGTCAACCTCGCGGTGGCGGCGGAGGCGGCGGGCGGGCGCTGCCTGATCCTCGACATGGACCCCCAGGGCACGGCCGAGGCCTGGTACCACGACCGCGAGGCGCTGAGCCCGAAGCTGGTCACGCTGGGGGCGGACGGGCTGGCCGAGGCGGTGAGTGCCGCGCGGCGGCAGGGCTTCAGCCATGTCTTCATCGACACGCCGGGGCGCGACGAGCCGTCGGTGGCGGCCGCCATCCGGATCGCCGATTTCTGCCTCGTCCCCTGCCGGCCGACGCCGGCCGACATGAAGGCGACGCCGGCCACCATCGCCACCATCCGTCGCCTCGCCAAGCCCGCGGCCTTCGTGCTGAGCCAGACGCCGCCCAGGGGCTTTCGCATCAAGGAGGCGGAGATCGGCCTTGCGGTGCTCGGGCCCGTGGCCCCGGTGACGGTGGTCTCGCGCAGCGTCTTCCAGGACGCGCAGGGTGCCGGGCTGGCGGTCGGCGAGTTCGAGCCCGAGGGCAAGGCGGCGCAGGAGATCGGCGAGCTCTGGGGCTGGCTCGCGCGGAAGCTGGAGAAGATGCAGGATGGCACGCAAAAGAACATCGCTTGAAGCGCTCCTCGAGGTCGCCGAGCCCGCTCAGCCGACACCGCTTCGGCGCAAGGCGGCATCGCCCCCGAAGCGGACCATCGGCAACAAGCCGATCAAGCAGCAGACCGTCTACCTGCCGATCCCCGTCTACGAGCAGCTTCGCCGCCTCGCCTTCGACGAGCGGGAGAAGATGCACACGCTGATCATGGAGGGCCTGGACCGCGTCTTCCAGGACCGCGGCCTGCAGTCGCTCGCCGAGCTCGAGGCCAAGTCCTGAAGCCGTCCGGTCCTTCACGCCCCCCGCCAGCAGCGATGCGCCGCCACGCCCGTCGATCGATGAAGGAATAATAGCCTATTTCGTGGCGCCTGTCGAGTGCTGAAGGGTTCGTTCGGCAATTCGGGGTTGGTCGGGTTCCTTCGTCGAAATCCGGCGAAAACGGGCGATTCCTCGGGTTCGTTCGAGGTATTCGGTGGGTTCGATCGTCGATTCCCTGGGTTCGTTCGTCGGTTTGACGGGTTCGTTCGCTGCCGGATGTTGCATCCGATGCAACAACCCGGCGATTTTGTTGCATCCGGCGCAACAACCCGAGCGGAGTTGTTGCATCCGGCGCAACAACCCGAGCGGAGTTGTTGCGTATAGCGCAACAACCCGAGCAAGAATGTTGCATATAGCGCAACAACCCGAGCCCGGATGTTGCATCCGGTGCAACGTGAGGCGGCGACAGGACGCTGGTCACCGACGTTCCTGGGATCGAAATCGGTCCTGTGCCGTCGTCGGCCGGCCGATCATGCACCGCGAGATGGGTGTCTGCCCGAGCGTCGACGGGACAGGCAACGACGCTGGTAGCGAGCCGATAGCCGGCTAGGACGGCGGCTGACCGCCGCGCGCGAAGCCGTTGCGAAACGCGCGGACCTCGCGCATGAGATCGTCGCTGCGCCCGTCCAGAAGGTTCGACGCCGCCAACCGGTCGGCGACCTTGGCCCAATGGCCCGTGGCGGGCTTCGCCGACTGTCTGGCGCGGCGAACCTCGTCCGCCAGGATGGACTCGATCCGCGCCCGTTCGCCTTCCGGCAGATGGTCGAGGTCGCGGAGCGCCTTTTCGAGGATCGTGCTCATGGCCACCCGATAGCACGGAGCGGTGCCAGCAGGCCACCGGCGTGCGGGCATGGCGGCCCACGGGCGGCCCACCGAACGAGCCTTTGAGCACCGCGATGAGAGCCGGCGCGGGCCGCAGGCGATGTCCTCTGGTATCGATTTCCCGCGAGAGCTGGATGACGCTCGGTCTTTCATCGGGTTTGCCTTTCGGCTTCGGATGGATCGATCCGCAATGCTGGACTTCGGCGTGGTCGTGCAATCCGGTTGAAGGCGACTCGGCCACTTCGGCGGCAAGGGCGCTGAATGGGATGCGCGCGGATCGACAGGCTTCGAGGATGCAGGCTTTGCGGGCTGCACCCGCTGCACCGAAGCCAAACAGGTTCAAGCGGAGTCGTTGGCTTGCGGGAAGCCGGGCTGTAGACTTCATATCTTGCAGCAATGGAGCCGCCGATGTCGTCGACCATGACCATTTCGCTCGCACCCGAGGTCGAGGCCGAGCTGGAGCGGCTGGCCGGCGAGCGGCAGTGCGGGTCGGCGGACCTGGCGGCGCTGGCGGTGGCGGATTATGTGGCGCGCGAGGCCGCGACGGTGGCGACGATCCGGCGGGGCATGTCGGACATGGCGGCGGGGCGGGTGGTGCCGCACGATGTGGTGATGGCCGAGGTCCGGGCGATCATCGAGGCGGCGGAGTCGGCGCGTCGCTGATCCGGACGCGCCGACTTGCGGCCTGTTCTCTGGTCGGCGACGGCACGGACCGAGCTTCTCGATATCGTTCGTTTCATCGCCGAGGCCAACCCGATAGCAGCCGCGAAGGTCGCGGAGCGGGTGGACACGGCGGCATCAGGGCTTGGGCGGCTCGCCATCGGGCGGCGCGGGCGGGTCGCCGGCACATTCGAGAAGCCGGTGGTGGGCCTCCCCTATATCATCGCCTATGCCATCGACGATGCCGGGACCGCCGTGGGCAGCGGGTCAGTCGTCATCCTGCATGTCATCCATGCTGCGCGCGACTGGCCGGACGGCCGCTGGCCGAACGACTGACGTCCCCCCCTCAAACCTCCCCTGCCCGGCTCTTCGCGGCGTAGCGCAGGGCTATGAGGCCGATGAGGCCGGCGGTGAGGAAGCCTGTGGCCAGCGGGAAGACGGTGGCGTTGTAGAAGCGGCCGAAGCCGGTGGCCCAGAGGAAGGCGACGAGGCTGGAGATGGAGGAGATGAGGGAGGCGCCGAGGCCGGCGACGCGGGCGAGGTGGTGCATGGCCATGGCGTTGAGGTTGCCGAAGAGGAGGCCGAAGGCGCTGAAGCAGAGGAAGCAGAGCGCGAGGAAGAGCCAGAGCGGCGGCCGGCCCGAGGTGGCGAGGCCGGTGGCGATCAGGGCGGCACCCAGGACGGTCAGGGCGATCAGGCCGAAGCGGGCGATGGGCGCCATGCCGAGGCGGATGACGGTCCGGCTGTTGGCGAAGGAGGAGAGGCCGAGGCCGAAGGCGAGGAGCGCGAAGCAGGCCGGGAAGAGGGCGTCGATGGCGTAGAGGTCGAGGAAGATGGCCTGGGCGGTGCTGACGAAGAGCAGGATGGCGCCGAAGATGGCGCCGGCGGCGATGGTCAGCGCCATGACCTGGGTGTGGCGGACGATGAGGGTGGCGTTCCTGAGCAGCGGGACGAAGCGGAAGGGGACGCGGCGGTTGGGCGGCAGGGTTTCGGGTTGGCGAAGGGCCAGCCAGATGGCGATCAGCGCCGCCCAGATCAGGTATGCGGTGAAGATCGACCGCCAGCCGGCGAGGGCGGTGATGAGCTGGCCCAAAGCCGGGGCGATCATCGGCACCAGGATGAAGACCATGAAGATGAGCGAGAGGATGCGCGCCATGGCGGCGCCGGCGAAGCGGTCGCGGATCAGGGCGCGCGAGGCGATCTTCGGGCCGCTGACGCCGACGCCCTGGATGACGCGGCCGAGGATGAGCATGTCGAGCGAGCCGGCGAAGCCGGCGATCAGGCTGCCGGCCACGTAGATGGCGAGGCCGGCGAGGATCGCCCTCTTGCGGCCGATGGCGTCGGCGATGGGGCCGAAGACGAGATCGCCGAAGACCATGCCGAGGATGAAGGTGGTGACGACGAGCTGCGTGGCGAGCGGGTTGGCGACGCCGAGGTCGTGGCCGATCTGGCGCAAGGCCGGCAGCATGGTGTCGATGCTGGCGGCGGTGAGCGAGCTCACCATGGCGAAGAGGACGATGAACTCGAGCGGCCCCGGCCCGATTGTGGCCGTGGCGGCGGACTCCGGCCGGGCTTTGGCGGGCGTGGCTATTTCCCCCAGCGGAGCGCCAGGGGTCCGGTGCGGCGGGCGAGCTGGAGGAGGCCGTCACGGGTGGCGGGGTGGAGCGGCTCGAAGGGGTGGCGGACGGCGTCGGACTTGATGACGCCGCCGGCCATCATCACGGTCTTGGTGGCGCGAAGCCCGCACTGGCGGTTCTCGAAATTGATCAAGGGCAGGATCTTCGCGTATTGCGCGGCGGCCTCCTCGGTCTTGCCGGCGAGGTGGAAGGTCAGGACCGGCTTGATCAGGTCGGGGAGCAAAGCGGAGGGCATGGTGCCGGTGGCGCCGGCGTCGAGATCGGCCATGAGCGTGATGGATTCCTCGCCGTCGAAGGGGCCCTGGATGGCATCGCCGCCGGCGGCGATCAATGCCCTGAGCTTGCCGGCCGCCATGGGGGTCTCGATCTTGTACCAGGCGACGGTCGGCAGCTCCTTTGCCAAGCGGGCGAGGAAGGGGACGCTCAGCGTCACGCCGGAGAGCGGGGCGTCCTGGACCATGATGGGGATGGCGACGGCCCCGGCGATCGCCGCGAAATGCTCGAACGTGCCCTTCTCGTCGGCCCTGAGGAGGGCGCCGTGATAGGGCGGCATGACCATCAGCATGGCGGCGCCCGCGGCTTCGGCCGCCCTGGCGCGCGCGACGGCGACGCGGGTGCTGTAGTGGGAGATGGTGGCGATCACCGGCACGCGGCCGGCGAGGTGGTCGAGGCAGAGGGTGAGCAGGGTGTCGCGCTCGGCGTCGGCGAGGAGGAACTGCTCGGAGTAGTTGGCGAGCAGGCAGATGCCGTCGACGCCCTGGTCGACCATGCAGTCGAGCACGCGCTTCTGCCCGTCGAGGTCGAGATCGCCATTGGCGTGGAACGGGGTCGGGGCGATCGGGTAGACGCCCTTCCTCAGATGCTCGGTGGTCGCGGCCATGGTTTCCTCCCTCGCCTGGTGGCCGGGAGAGTGCGCCGGCGCGGCCGGCGGATCAAGAGGGCGGGTTCGCGGTGGGCGGCTCGCTCGGGGACACCTCGCTTTTTAACCATTCCACTGTTGGTGGGCCCCGCGCGTCGGCACGAATGGTTAAAAAGGGAGGTGATGGGGTGGACGCCCCTCGACGGCATCTTTGTGC
>CAYMTA010000043.1:0-32937 GCA_964393275.1 uncultured Geminicoccaceae bacterium
CCTCGGGCTACTACAGCTATCTCTGGTCCGAGGTCCTCGACGCCGACGGCTTCGAAGCCTTCCGCGAAGCCGGCGACCCGTTCGACCCCGAGGTGGCGAAGCGGCTCAGGAAGTATGTGCTGGCCGCCGGCAACCGGACGGACCCGGCCGAGGCGTACCGTGCTTTTCGCGGGCGCGATCCGGAGGTGCGGGCGCTTCTGGTGAAGCGGGGGCTGGCGGCGTAGAATTCCGCGTCGATGCGGATGGCCGGCACGAAGAGGGCGGGGAGGATGATCCTCCCCGCCGGCCCCTCCGGTATTTTTGTGTTGGTGATGGCTGGGAACGGCGGGGAGAAGTTAATTAGGTAGGTGTCCCCCTAGGCCCAGACCCCTTTAGCATTTTGCAGTACGGAACTGAAATCGTGAAACCTAAGCCGGACATGGACGCATATATTTCTGCAATGACTCAAATTAAACTCCGCATTGATTTAATGAACAAAATTCGTATCCGTAAAATTGACCTTTTGTACGATGTTCCAATAGCTGAATTTTGTACTTTACAAATTAGGATGATTACGGAAACTATCGTGTTGGCATCATTAGCGGCCAATAGAGAATTATTTGAAGCAAGCCAAAAGAAATTTAGCCAGCATTGGCACCCCAAAAAAATTATTCACGATATTGAGAGATTGAACAAAGACTTCTATCCAGTACCTGTCATCGAAACAGCCGGGAAGTTGGGAAATCCAGAGAGAGAAATTAACAATAAATCAAATGGATTTCTAACTAAACAAGAACTTATTGAGATTCATGGTAAATGTGGCAATATTCTTCATGCCCGCCTTCCTTCGAATAAAAGAGTTGTCTATTCAAAATACATCGATTGGACACGAGAATGTACAAAAAAGATAATGGAATTATTAAATTCTCATACAATAAAATTATTAGATGACGAAGTATTTTATCTCGTTCAAATGCATAGTGAACCTGAAGGGCGAATAGCACATTATGAATTCGTCCGAATTGATTAATTGATTTTCCATATTCTGACTTCAAACCTTCGTCTTGCAGACGGATCGCTTCAGCGCGAGACCAAGAAGGTACTCTGGGAACACCTCTCTTCTTAGCCTTCCCACGCCACCCCCACCTTCACCCGGCTTTTCGGGTCCACCAGACCTAATTGACCGGCGGGCTTTCAAAAAAATGAAGGCATCCGCCTCGGGTTCAAATTTGTCCTGACCCCTTTTCCGAGACGGTTCAACGGTCGACGCGGTCAGCGTCGAGGTCGGCCAGGATGTCGGCGAGCTTCCAGTCGCCGTGGGGCGGGGGCGGCCGGCGCTCGCGGACGAGCGGCGGGGTTGCGAGGCCCTTGCGCACGAGGTCGACGATCACGGCGTCGGGGACGGTTTCGGCGGTGCCGCCCTGTGGTGCTGTGAGCTCGGCCACGACGCGGTCGCGGTCGGTGACGAGGACACGCTCGCCCGCTGCGGCGAGGCGGATATATTCGGAGAGGCGGTTCTTCAGCTCGCTTATGCCGATGGCGTACATGGTTTCAATGTAGCCGCGTGTGGCTGCAGGAGCAACCGCGCCAGCGTGATGCGCGCTCCAACGGACTCCAACCTGCGAGCCCGTAATTTGTCCTGACCCCTTTCCCTGAAAACCGGTGGGGCCGGCGGGGAGGATCATCCTCCCCGCCTGCTTGCTTCATCGGCGCCGACTTGGGCACCGAGTGCCTGCGGGACCGTGCGGCTTCTGCCGGTCCGCTTAATTTGTCCTGACCCCTTTTTGTCCGGCTAGGTCGAGGGTGCCGCGTCGAGTCGGCAGGCGATGCCGGAGAGGCGTTCGTCCGGCGTCGGGTAGCGTTGCAGGACCAGGGGGTCGTGGCCGGGGACGATGTGCGCGGGGCTCGCGGCAAGGGCGCGCAGGCGGTCGTAGCCGCGGAGCGTGGCCTCGGCGTCGTGGGTGATGATGAAGGGCCGGCCCTCGACGTTCTCGTAGAAGTGCGCGGTGTCGGAGGCGAGGACCACGGGGCCCCGTTCGGTCAGCACCCGCACGCACTGGATGCCCCTGGTGTGGCCGCCGAGGTGGTGCACCGTGACGCCGGGTGCGATCTCGGCGTCGCCGTCGTGGAAGGTCACGCGGCCGGAATAGACGTTCCTCACCATCTCGCAGACATGGTCGGCGCTGTAGGGCAGCCGGAGCGCCGGGTAGCACATGCAGGCACCCGTCACGTAGGCCATCTCCGCCTCCTGCAGATGGAAGCGGGCCTCGGGGAAATCGCCGAGCGTGCCGGCATGGTCGTGGTGCAGGTGGGTGATGATCACGTCCAGGACGGTCGAGACGTCGACATCGAGGAGCGCCAGCCCTTCCCTCGGCAGGCGCATGAGCTGGCGGCCGCGCCGCCCCGCCTCCTCATGCTCGAAGCCGGTGTCGACGACGATGGTCCGCGTTTCGTTCCTGATCATCCAGACATAGAAGTCGAGCGGCATGGGTGCGGTCTCGTGCGGGTCGAGCCCCATGAAGTTCTCGCGCCGGGTGCGCGCCGCCACCGTTCCGTAGCGCACCGCGAAAACCTCCCATCGATCCCCGGTCATCCTCGTCTCCCGCTTGCCGATCTGCGCCCGCCACGGGCTGATAGCACCGGTGGGCGGCGGGCGCAGCCTTCGGCCGCCATCGACAGCCGCGGGTCCGCCGCCTATGCAGCCGCGACCGCAGCACCTCGAACCCGTCAAAGGAGCCCGCTTGCCGCCGCAGCCCGCCCCCTGGGCACCCAACGGAACAGGGAAGGACCCGCCGCCCAGGATCGGCATGAGCGACGCCTTCCGCCAGCTCCGCGTCCTGCTCGGCGCGCTTCGCCGCTCGCCCTATCGCAGCGCGTGCTTCCTCCTGGCGTTCGGCGTCGTCGCCGTCATTGCCCTCAACATGGTGGCCCAGGTCCGCCTCAACACCTGGCAGGGCGACTTCTACAACGCCATCGATCAGCGCCAGGCGAGCGAGCTTCTCCACCAGACCCTGATCTTCCTCGTCATCGTCGCCGGGCTGCTCCTCCTGGTCGTCGGCGAGACCTTCTTCCGCGAGCTGCTCATCGTGCGGCTGCGCGAATGGCTGACCCGGGACCTGCTCGACCAGTGGGTCACCGGTCGCCGCCCCTGGCTCCTGAGCTTTCGGGGCGACATCGCCCAGAACCCCGACCAGCGCCTGCAGGCGGACGCCCGCCACCTCACCGAGCTCAGCATCGGGCTCGCCATCGGCCTGCTCCGCTCGTCCCTCCTGCTCGTGGGCTTTCTGGGCGTGCTCTGGACGCTGTCCGCCGACACCACCTTCCACCTGGACGGCAGGGAGCTGCGGATTCCCGGCTATCTCGTCTGGTGCGCCCTCGCCTATGCCATAGGCGGCTCCTGGCTCACCTGGCGCGTCGGCCGGCCGATGATCGGCCTCAACGCCGAGCGCTACGCCCGCGAGGCCGAGCTGCGCTTCGCCCTGGTCCGCGTCAGCGAGAACGCCGAGGCGATCGCCCTCGACGGCGGGGCACCGGACGAGCGCCGCTTCCTCGACCGGCCGGTCGACGCCGTGGTCGCCATCACCCGGCGCCTCGCCTACGCCCTGGCGCGTCTCACCTGGATCACCTCGGGCTATGGCTGGCTCGGCAACATCGTCCCGATCCTCGCCGCGGCGCCGAGCTACTTCGAGGGCCAGCTCACCTTCGGCGGGCTGATGATGTCCGTCGGCGCCTTCAACCAGGTCCAGGGCGCGCTCCGCTGGTTCGTCGACAACTTCCCGGCGATCGCCGACTGGCGCGCCACGCTCTTCCGCGTCGGCGGCCTGCGCGAGACCCTGTCCGGGCTCGAGGCGCTCACCTTGGGCGAGGGCCGGATCGCCCATGTCGAGAATGCCGGGCACCGCATCGTCCTGGCCGACCTCCGGGTCGCGCTTCCCGAGGGCGAGCTGGCCCTCGAGGAGCCCCTGGTCGAGCTCGCGCCCGGCGAGCGTGCGCTGCTCACCAGCCCGAAGGGCGTGGGCGTGACCACGGTCTTTCGCGCCCTCGCCGGCCTCTGGCCCTGGGGCTCCGGCACCGTCAGCCTGCCGCCGCCCGACCGGATCGTCTTCCTTCCCGGCCACCCCTATCTGCCGCTCGGCACGCTCCGCGCCGTGCTCGCCTACCCCTCCGCGCCCGACGCGGCCGGCTTTGGCGACGCCGATCTCGGGGCCGCCCTAGAGCGCGCCGGCCTCGGTCGCCTGGCCCCGCTCCTCGACGCCGAGCGCCGCTGGGACCGGGAGCTCGCCACCGACGAGCGGCAGCGCCTCGTGGCCGCCCGCCTCCTCCTCCGGCGGCCCATCGCCGTCGTCATGGACGAGCCCATGAGCGCCCTCGACCCCGACCGCCGCGAGCTTCTGGTCGACCTCTTCACCCACGAGCTCGCAGCCACCACCGTCCTCGCCCTCGGCCCCCCGATCCAGGACGCGTTCCACCAACGGCGCATCGCCTTCCAGCACCGGCCGGCCGACGGCGGGGCATCGCAAGGCCAGGGCGAAACGGCGGCCGAGCCCCGAGGCTGAGTGCCTTGGATCCGGAGCCCGTTGGCGAAGCTCACCCTGACCGCGAGCAGCATGTCGAGGAGCAGCGCGTCGTCACCCTTCACGGATGAGCTTCATAGACGGGCTCGGCTTCGGCCAGGATGCGCCGCCGGCGAATGTAGTTGCGGCTCGCCTCGATCGCCTGGCGGTCGACGAGATCGACGGCACGGCCGAGCATGGCGCTCAAGGCCTCCTCGAGGTCGAGCAGCGCGTCGAAGCTCGGCCTGCTGTCGCCGGCGAAGGTGACGAGGAAGTCCGCGTCGCTGATCAGCTCGTCGAAGTCCCGACCGCGCGCCGCCGAGCCGAAGACCTCGAGCCGCGCGACCCCGAACCGCCGGCACAGCGCCGCCAGCGCCTCGCTCCTGGTCTTGATGCTCTCATGCACGGCACCCCCTCCGAGCGAACATCGCCCGACCCACCGCCAGGGCGCCATAGCGACTCCACCGGCGCCTGCCGGAGTGTGCCACCGCGATCGATCGGGGCCAAGCTTCCGCAGCCAGTCCCTCGCCCTCGGCCGCGCCCGGCCGGTTCCAGCCGAGGTCGACAAGACCGCGCCGGCGCCGCCAGTGGCCGAGATGGCCTTCGCCTAGATCTCCGAGCCCACGGTCTGAGCGCCGCCGCCATTGCCGGCGCCGTGGATCTCCAGCCATTCCCGGTCGATGTCGGGGAGATCGCGGTCGTCGAGGGCGGCCTCGAAGGCCATCAGGCGCTTGTGGATGGAGAGCAGCTCGACGATCGTCGTCCAGGAATTGACGAGATACTGGAACGAGCTGGAGACCTGGTTGAAGGCGGTCAGGATCTGCTGCAGCACGCCGAAGGTGAAGCCGACGGCGGCGCCGGCGGTGATGGTCGGGATCAGGAGGATGTAGACGAAGATGTTGTCGGCCTGGAGGTAGAGCGAGCGGAAGACGTTGAAGTACATGTAGTTGAAGTAGAGGCGGAAGTAGTTGTGCCGGACGTGGCTGAAGAGCTCCTTCACGGTCATCGGCTGGGCGCGGTCGGCGTGGTCCTCGCCGTGCACAAGCTCCTTGCGGTAGGCGGCCTCGACCCGTTGGTTCTTGAACTCGAGGCCGGGCAGGCGAATGCCGACGAGGGCGAGGAGCCCGGTGCCGAAGAGCGACCAGAGGAGGGCGGCGACGAAGAGCGGGGCCGGGATGGCGCCGACCAGCGGCAGCTCCTCGACATATTTCGAGAGCTCCCAGAGCACCGGCAGGAAGGCGATCAGGGTCATCACCGCGTCGATCGCCGAGACGCCCAGGCCCTCCATGATGCCGGCGAAGCGCATGGTGTCCTCCTGGACGCGCTGCGAGGCGCCCTCGATGTGCCGCAGGCGCTGCCAGCGGGCCATGTAGAAGTCGTTCATCGCGGTCCGCCAGCGGAAGATCCAGTGGCTGACGAAGAAGCGCGAGAGGACGAAGATGAAGATCGAGACGAAGGCGATCTGGGCGAAGATGCCGAGGAGCGCGAAGAGGTCGCCCTGGGTGACGGTCGAGCCGGCGCCCAGCGCCTCCTGGACATCGTCGAAGAACGGCCGGCGCCAGTTGTTGATGGCGACCGAGATCTGCACGCCGAAATAGGTGATGAAGAGGATCAGGGCCGATCCCAGGATCGACCAGTTCTGCCAGGGATGCGGGTCGAGGCGGAACCAGAAGGCGGCGAAGAGGGCGACGGCGACGGCGTAATAGACATAGAACCAGAGGAACTCGGGCGAGACGAAATAGCCGAGCCCGAGTGGCGGCGGCGTGTCCGGCGGCGAGGCGCCGAGCCCGAGCGCCGCCCCCCAGGCATCGGCACCACCATACCAAAGCGCCGTGGCCAAGGCCGACCAGAGGACGACGGAGAGGAAGAACAGCTTGGGCCGGGGGAAGAAGGACTTGAACAAACGAGGGGCCTTTCGGGCAGCCTGACGCGAATCGCGTGCGCCGTTTTCTACCAGACCGCTGAAAAAGCCAGTTTAAATATGTTCACGACCGCCCGGGCGGCGGCGGATGCCCGCGATTCTAGAGCATGCTCGGCAGGACGCGGTCGGGGGGGCGGTGGCCGTCGGCGAAGGTCTTGATGTTGATGATGACCTTCTCGCCCATGTCGCGGCGGCCCTCGAGGGTGGCCGAGCCCATGTGCGGCAGGAGCACGACGTTCTCGAGCTGGAGCAGCTTCGGGTTGATGGCGGGCTCGTGCTCGAACACGTCGAGCCCGGCGCCGGCGATCTCGCCGTCGCGCAGCATGCGGGTCAGGGCCGCCTCGTCGATCACCTCGCCGCGGCTGGTGTTGACGACGATGGCGTCCTTGCGCAGCAACTTCAGCCGGCGGGCGTTGAGCTGGTGGAAGGTCGACGGGGTGTGCGGGCAGTTGACCGAGATGATGTCGACCCGGGCCAGCATCTGGTCGAGGCTTTCCCAGTAGGTGGCCTCGAGCTCGGCCTCGAGGCTCTCGTGGACGCGGCGGCGGTTGTGGTAGTGGACGGCGAGGCCGAAGCCCTTGGCCCGGCGGGCGACGGCCGAGCCGATGCGACCCATGCCGAGAATGCCGATGCGCTTGCCGTGGATGCGGCGGCCGAGCATCGAGGTGGGCGACCAGCCGCCCCACTCGCCGGAGCGGGCGAGGCGCTCGCCCTCGACCAGCCGGCGCGACACGGCGAGGATCAGCGCCATGGTCATGTCGGCGGTGTCCTCGGTCAGGACATCGGGCGTGTTGGTGACGGTGATGCCGCGCTTGTAGGCGGCCTCGACGTCGATCCGGTCGACGCCCGCGCCGTAATTGGCGATCAGCTTGAGCTGCTCGCCGGCATGGGCGAGCAGCGCCGCGTCGATCCGGTCTGTCACGGTCGGCACCAGCACGTCGCAGGTCTTGACCGCCTCGACCAGATCGGCCCGCGTCATCGGCGTGTCGCTGTCGTTGAGGCGGGTGTCGAACAGCTCCATCATCCGCGTCTCGACGACGTCCGGCAGCTTGCGGGTGACCACCACCAGGGGGCGCTTGCGGGGCATGCCTCGATCTCCTCTCCTCGCACCGGCCCGAAAGGCCGGCTCGGCGCATCGCCGCTCCTAACAGAAACGTCGCCCGCTCACAAACGCCGGTCCTGCGGCCTCTTTTCACTTTAGTCTTGGTGCGGCGGCGCCGGCCTTTCTATAGAAGGCAGGCGGCCGATGCGCACGCGTGCTCCACGAATATCGCCGGCCGCGCGAATTTTTGCCCGAAGTGGTGCGTCGCCTTGCCCTCCCTGCCCGTCCGTCTCCTGCTGCTGCCCGTGCTCCTGGCGTTCCTCGTTGCCCTGGGCCCGGCGCCCGCCCTGGCGCAATCGACCGGGCTGCCGCTGCCGCGCTTCGTCTCGCTGGCGGCGAGCGAGACCAATGTGCGCACCGGGCCGGCCGAGACCTTTCCGATCCGCTGGGTCTTCACCCGGCAGGGCATTCCGGTGCAGATCGTCGAGGAATCGGACGACTGGCGGCGGATCATCGATCACGAGGGCGAGACCGGCTGGATCCATGCGAGCCTGCTCTCGAGCCGGCGCACGGTGCTGATCACCGGCGACGTCCGTCCGCTGCGCCGCACGCCGCGCAGCGATGCGCGCGTGGTGCTGCTGGCCGAGCCCATGGTGGTCGGCGACCTTCTGAGCTGCGAGGGCGCCTGGTGCCTGGTCGAGATCGACGGCCGGCGCGGCTGGCTCGAGCGCGGCCAGTTCTTCGGTGTCGCCGAGGACGAGAAGGTCGGCTGACGCCGGCTCGCCACGGCGGCAGCCTTGCCGTCACCCGCCCGGCTGCCGTAGCAAGGGCCGGAAAACCGCCTCGAGGAGAGCTTTGAGCATGCCAGCCAAGGGAATCTACGCCGCCGTCGTCACCCCGGTCGAGCCGAGCGGGGGGATCAGCGTCGAGCGCTATTGCCGCCACGCCCGCTGGCTCCTGCGCCAGGGCTGCACCGGGCTCGGCGTGTTCGGCACGACCTCGGAGACGCAGGCCTTCTCGGTCGCCGAGCGGCAGGCCGGGCTCGAGGCCTACATCGCCGCCGGGCTGCCGGCCGAGCGGATGATCCTCGGCATCGGCTGCTGCGCCCGGAGCGACACGCTGGCCCTGGCCCGCCACGCGCTCGAGCACGGCGTGACCAACCTCCTCATGCTGCCGCCCTTCTTCTACAAGAACAACAGCGACGAGGGGCTCTACCGGGCGTTCGCCGAGGTGATCGACGGCCTGGCCGAGCCGCGCCTGGCGCTGCTCCTCTATCATTTCCCGCAGATGTCCGGCGTGCCGGTGACGCATCCGGTGATCGAGCGGCTGCTGAAGGACTATCCCGACACGCTCGAGGGCATCAAGGACAGCTCCGGCGACTGGGAGCACACGGCGGGCCTGATCGCGGCCTTTCCCGAGCTCAACATCTACTCGGGCGCCGATGGCCATCTGGTGCGCAACCTCGAGGCCGGCGGTGCGGGGACGTTCTCGGCCGCGGCCAATCTCGCGGCCGAGCACAGCAGCACGGTCTTCAAGGCGTTCGAGCGGGGCGACGCCGCGGCAGCCGAGGCTGGCATGAAGCTGGTCGGCGATGTCCGCACCATCCTCACGAGCTTCCCCCTGGTCCCGGCGATCAAGCACGTGATCGCCCATGGCCAGCGCGACGAGATCTGGCGAACCGTCCGGCCGCCGATGGTCGAGCTGGATCCGGCCAAGGGCGAGGCGCTGATCAAGGCGCTCGACGAGGCGGGCTACGTCTACGACCCGGATCTCTACAGCGTGGCCGGCGCCTGATTCAGCTAAGGTCGAGGGCGAAGCGCTTGAGGTCGGCGAGATCGCAGATCTCGAGCGTGCGCTCGTGCGTCGCCTGGAGCACCACGCGCGGTGCCCGACCCGCCTCGAGCGCCTCCTGCCAGCGACCGGCGCAGAGGCACCAGCGGTCGCTTTCGCGGAGGCCAGGGAAGCCGAATTCCGGACGGGGCGTGGAGAGGTCGTTGCCCTGCTCCCTGCTGTAGGCGAGGAACTCGGCGGTCATCAGGACGCAGACGGTGTGGACGCCCACATCCTCGGGGCCGGTATGGCAGCAGCCGTCGCGAAAGAAGCCGGTGCGCGGCCGCTCGGAGCAGGTGGTGAGCGGCTCGCCCAGGACGTTGCGCGCGGCTTCGGGCATCGGCTCGAGCTCCCCTTCGGCGCTCAGCCCCAAAGGGCGCGGGGCGGCGGCTGCATCATGGCACCATCGTAGCTGATCTTGGGCTCGCGGTCCCGGGCGAGCAGCAGGGGCGCGTCGAGGTCGACGAACCGGGCGCGAGGGGCGAGGACGAAGGCCGGCGCCATGGCGAGCGAGGTCGCCATCATGCAGCCGAGCATCAGGCCGAAGCCGCGCTTCTCGGCGGCGTCGGCCAGGTGCAGGGCCGCGGTCAGCCCGCCGGTCTTGTCGAGCTTTATGTTGACGTAGTCGTAGAGAGGGGCCAGCGCGTCGAGATCCTCGATGCCGTGCCCGCTCTCGTCGGCGCAGAGCGGCACCGGCCGGGCGAGGCCGAGGAGCGCCCGGTCGCGCTCCGCATGCAGCGGCTGCTCGATCAGCTCGACCCCGAGGGTCTCGAGCTCGGCGCTCCAGGCGACCACCATCTCCTGCGACCAGGCCTCGTTGGCGTCGACGATCAGCCGGGAGTCGGGCACAGCCTCGCGCACCGCCCGCACGCGCTCGAGATCGCCCTCGCCGCCGAGCTTGAGCTTGAGCAGCGGCCGGCGCACCGCCCTGGCCTCGGCCGCCATGGCGGCCGGCGTGTCGAGGCCGATCGTGTAGGTGACGAGCACCGGCGCCGGTGCCGGCAGGCCGAGGAGGGCGTGGACCGGGCGGCCCGTGATCTTCGCCTCGAGGTCCCAAAGGGCGCAGTCGAGGGCGTTCCGCGCGGCACCGGCCGGCATGAACAAAAGCAGATCGTCCCGCTGCTCCGCGGCGTCGAGCTCGGACTCGACGAGGGGTGTCTCTTCCAGGATCTCCTCGACGACGTCCTCGGTGGTCTCGCCGTAGCGGGGATAGGGTCGGCACTCGCCGCGCCCCACATGCTCGCCCTCGGTGATGGTGGCCGTCACCAGCTCGAGCTCGGTGACGCTGCTGCGCGAGATGGTGAAGGGCTTGGCCAGGGGAAAGCGCTCGACGGCGACGTCGAGCCGGCGGCGGGTCACGAAACCGCGTCCACCAGCCGGGCGACGCCGGTGCGGAAGGCGTCGACCGTGGGCAGGCCGAGCTTCTGCTCGACCTCCGCCATGTAGTCGCGGGCGGCGGCCTCGTTGAGCGCTGCCGTGTTGATGCTGACACCCAGGGCCCGGACATCGGGATTGGTCAGCCTCGCCGCCTCGAGATTGCGCTCGAGGCATTCCTTCAGCCCCGGCAGCTTCTGGTGCGGCAGACCGCGCATGTGGGTGCGGGTCGGCTCGTGGCAGAGGACCAGGAGATCGGGCTGGGCACCGTGCAGGAGGCCGAGGCTGACGCCGGCGAAGGAGGGGTGGAAGAGGGAGCCCTGGCCCTCGACCAGATCCCAGTGGTCGGGATCATTGGCGGGGCAGAGCCACTCGACGGCGCCCGAGATGAAATCGGCGACGACGGCGTCGATCGAGACCCCCTCGCCGGTGATCAGGATGCCGGTCTGGCCGGTGGCGCGGAAGTCGGCCTTCAGGCCGCGCTCGCGCATCTCCCGCTCGAGGGCGAGGGTCGTGTACATCTTGCCGCAGGAGCAGTCCGTGCCGACGGCGAGCAGGCGCTTGCCGGCCCGCTTCGTGCCCTTGCCCGTGGCAAAGCCGCGGGTCGGGTGGCGGACGTCGTGGAGGCGCACGCCGTGCCGGCTGGCGGCGACGGCGATCTCCGGCATGTCGCCGAGGCGCACGTGCAGGCCGGAGGCCACGTCCATGCCGGCCTCGATCGCCTCGACGATGCTGCCGATCCAGTGCGGCGGCAGCACGCCGCCGGCATTGGCGACACCGACCAGGAAGGTGCGCACGCCGGCCATGGCGGCGGCGTTGATCGAGAGCTCGGGCAGGCCGAGATCGGCCTTGCAGCCGGGCAGGCGGAGCTGCCCGGCGCAGGAGTCGGGGCGCCAGTGCACGACGCCCTGCGCGGTCTTGGCGGCGAGCTGGTCGGCGACGTCGCCGAGGAAGAGGAGATAGGGCGTCTCGATCACGGGCCACCTCGCGCCACAGGGTTGCGTGGCGGGGAATCTAGCAGCGCGACGGCCCGGACGCGAGACGGCCCGTGCGGGCCGCCGCGCCTTTTGCCCTCAGACGACGAGGTCGGCTGGAGGAACGAGGCTGGCCACGGCATCGCCGCCCCAGCCGCAATGCTCGGGCCCCAAAACGCCGCCCTCCGGGGCCGCGACCTGGACGGAGACGCGCGCCGTGTCCAGCCCGCCCCGGTCGTCGGTGACCGTGTAGCTGAAGCCCGCCTCGCCGACGAAGCCTTCGGCCGGGCGGAAGTAGAGCTCGCCATGCTCGCCGAGCCAGACCGTGCCGTTCTCCGCCTGCTGGACCGAGACGATGCGGAGCGCGTCGCCATCGGCGTCGTGATCGTCGTTGGTGAGGTTGGACTGCCGCACGACCTCGAGCGTGTCCATTTGCGCCTTCAGGTGGTCGTCGGTCGCGACCGGCGCGTGGTTGCCGGGCTCGCCCTTCCGCCAGCCCGCCTCGTGGACGTGGACATCGACGCGCGCCGTGTCGAGGCCGCCCCGGTCGTCGGTGATGGTGTAGCTGAAGCGCGCCTCGCCGACGAAGCCGTGGTCGGGCTGGAAGTAGAGCTTGCCGTCCTGGCCGATCCAGACCTGCCCATGCTGCGCGTTCTGCACCGAGACGAGCCGCAGCGCGTCGCCGTCGGCGTCGAAGTCGTCGTTGACGAGATTGCCGGGCTCGATGACCTTCAGCCTGTTCACGGTCGTGTTGACGTTGTCGTCGGTGGCGTGCGGGTCGGTGTTGGCGCGCACGTCGAGCCGGACCTCGGCGGTCGAGAAGCCGCCCTTGCCGTCGCCGATGGTGTAGCTGAAGCCGGCAGCGCCGCTGTAGTCGTGGGTCGGGGTGAAATAGAGGAAGCCGTCGCCACCGAGCCGCACCGTGCCGTTCTCCGCATCCTGCACGGAGACGAGGCTGAGCGGATCGCCATCCGGGTCGCGATCGTTGGCGAGCAGATCATCGAGGGCAATCTTGCGGACGAGATTCTCGCCGGCGGTGAAAGTGTCGTCGCAGGCCAAAGGCGCTCGGTTCGCCTGGGGGTCGCTCGGCCCGCCCCCGGAATCGCCGCCCGGGTCGCTTAAGGCGCGGCCGCGCCCGCCATCGCCGTCCAGGCCCGCCAGGGGCTGGGCAAAGGGCGCCGCGTGGTCCGGCGACGTTGGCCCGAGGGCGCCGGTCGGATCCAGACCGTCACCGATCTCGCCCGGGTCGTAGGCGGTGAAGCCGGCGCCGCCGCCGCTGGGCGGCCTCGTGCCGCCATCGGCCGGGCCGGCGCCGGGCTCGACCGCCTCGGCCGGCGGGATGGCGTCGCTGACCGGTGCCTGCGGGATGTCGGTCGCCACCGCCTGGGGAGCGGTCTCGACCTCGCGGGCGGCCGGCTGCGGCGCCGCTGCCAGGGGCTCGTCCAGAGCCACCGCCTCGGCCAGGGCGAGCGGCAGCGGGCTCGCCGCGGCCAGGGCTTCCGCGTCGCCCTGGGGTGCCGGGGCTCGGCCACGGTCGTCGGCGCCGGGCGCCGAAGCGAGCGCCGAACCGTCGAGCGGCGCGGGCGCCGGGACGGGCACGGTCTGGACGGCGTCGGCCATGATCTGCTCTCCTCGCAACGTCAGGTTGGCGACCTGCGCTCGAAGACTAGGGCAGATGGGGCGGCCGAGGCTTAAGCCGGCTGGTTAACCGCACCTTCAGCATACCGGGGCCACGCCCGGCTCTTAACCTATTCGGCCGGTGCCGGTGCCGTGTCCTTGCCCAGCGCCGGGGCGGCCGCCCGGTGCCGCCGGCGCACCAGGACGAGCGCCATCAAGGGCGGGATCAGGAGGAGGGTGAGCACGGCGGAGAGCGAGAGGCCGCCGACGACGACCGAGCCGAGGCCGCGATAGAGCTCGGAGCCGGCGCCGGGGAAGAGGACCAGCGGCAGCATGCCGAAGACCGAGGTCATGGTCGACATGAAGATCGGGCGGATGCGGTTGCGCACCGCCGCGGTGATGGCGTCGATCGGGCTTCGCCCGTTCTCGCGCAGCTCAAAGAGGGTCTGGTGGACCAGCAGGATGGCGTTGTTGACGACGATGCCGACCAGGATGACGAAGCCCAGGAGCGTCAGCATGTCGAGATGTCGAGCGCCACCTCGAGCGGCAGGGACGGCGCCGGGCTGACCTTCAAAGTCACCGTGCGCTGCCGCTCGACGTGGCGGATCTCGGTCGGCCCCGAGGTCACCTCGATCCGGGCGAGCGCGCTGGCCGGCAGGATCTGGCCGCTCGCCCAGCTCGAGGCCGGGGTCGGGGCGGAACTGGTGGCCCTCCTCGCGCGGCAGGAGCCCGGCGATCATGCCGGTGGCGCGCTGGGCGATGGCGAGCACGGTCTCGAGGTCGGGGCCGGAGATGTCGAGGTCGATGGTCCGCCCGCCGCCGATGCCGCCGCCGAAGATCGAGGGCTGGCTGAAGAAGCCGAAGGTGTCGGGCTCGCGGTAGACTGGGGCGGTCAGAGGCTCGATCAGGGCACCGGCGCGCTCCATGTCGGCCGAGCTGCCGCCGACGAACATGTTGCCGCGAAAGGCGACGAAGACGAACTCGTCGAGCTTGGGGATGCCGTCCTCGGTGGCCTCGGGGCCGGTCTCGCTGGCCCAGAGATGGCGGATCGAGCCTTCGACATTGGTGGCGATGCCGGTCATCGTCTGGGGGTTGTAGCCGGGCGGCGGCAGGACGATGCCGAAGACGAGGTTCTGGTTGCCCTGCGGCAGGTATTCGAGCTTCGGCAGGTTGGCCCAGGCGAGGTAGCCGGCGACGAAGGTGACGCTGGCGACCACGGCGAGCGACAGCGGCCGGGACGCGCGCAACGCCCCTCGCCGGACATGCCGGCGCGGCTACCTCTATCGATCCGATATATGTCCCGCCGATCACTTCGGGCGCCGACCCGCCCCTGTCGATGGGCAATCGCGCGTCGCCCCTGTTGCGGGCTGCCGCCGGTGGGCTAGTCTCGACCCATGCAGCCGGGACCCGACGAGATCCTCCTAGAGATCACGGTGCTGGGCGGGATCCAGCGTGTTGCCGCGGTCGATCCGGCGACCCTCGTCGAGGTGGTGTTCCAGGCGCCGCTCGGGGCGGATCGCCGCTCGATCGAGCTTCTGGCCCGCCGCAAGCTGGCCTTTCGCCTGGCCCGCGAGCGTGCGCCGGCGCCCGCTCCGAGCCGTGGCGGCGGCACCATCGTCTAGCCCCGCAGCACAGGCCCGGCGGCCGCCCGGGTTGCGACGGGGTTCGATCGCGGCTAAACGCCGGCAGGCCCTCGATTTCGGGCGGGCCACGAAGGGTGGGCGGGCATGGCGGCAGGCGGCGAGGCCGGCGCGATTCTTCTCGACATCGTCGACGTCCACAAGACGTTCGGCGGCGTGCGCGCCGTCCAGGGCTGCACCTTCGGGCTCGGACGCGGCCGCATCACCGGGCTGATCGGCCCGAACGGCGCCGGCAAGACCACGCTCTTCAACATGATCGCCGGCGCCTTCCCGCCGACCGCCGGCGGCATCCATTTCGACGGCGAGGACGTGACCGGCCTGCCGGCGCACCGGCTCTTCCACAAGGGCATCGTGCGCACCTTCCAGATCCCGCACGAGTTCGGCCGGATGACCTGCCTCGAGAACCTGATGCTGGTGCCGCCCGGGCAGAGCGGCGAGCGGCTCTGGAGCACCTGGCTCGGCTGGAGCCGGGTGCGCGACGAGGAGACGGCGATCCGCAGGAAGGCCCTGGACGTGCTCGACTTCCTCAAGATGTCGCATCTCGCGGACAAGCTCGCGAGCGACGTCTCGGGCGGGCAGAAGAAGCTGCTCGAGCTCGGCCGGACGATGATGACCGACGCGACGCTGGTGCTGCTCGACGAGCCCGGGGCCGGCGTCAACCGCACGCTCTTGGGCGAGATCGCCCATGCCATCCGGACGCTCAACGAGGAGCGCGGCTACACCTTCTGCATCATCGAGCACGACATGGGCTTCATCGCCGAGCTCTGCGATCCGGTGATCTGCATGGCCGAAGGCACGGTGCTCCGCGAGGGGACCATGGCGGAGGTGCGGCGCGACCCCAGGGTGCTCGAGGCCTATCTGGGTGCTGCGGGAGAGGCCGCTTGAGCCTGCTCGCCGTGACCGAGCTGAGAGGCGGCTACGGCGACGTGGACATCCTGCACGGCGTCACGCTCGAAGTGGAGCCGGGCCAGATCGTGGTGATCGTCGGGCCCAATGGCGCCGGCAAGTCGACGGCGCTCAAGGCCGTCTTCGGGCTGGTGAAGATCAGGGGCGGCCAGATCGTCTTCGCCGGCAAGGACCTCACCGGCCGCCGCCCGGACCAGATCGTCGAGGCCGGCATCTCCTTCGTGCCGCAGACCGAGAACGTCTTTCCGACCCTGACCGTCGAGGAGAACCTCGACATGGGGGCCTATCTGCGCAAGGACGACATCCGCCCGCAGCGCGAGCGGATCTACGAGCTCTTCCCACCCCTGCGCGAGAAGCGGCGGCAGTCGGCCGGGACGCTCTCGGGCGGGCAGCGGCAGATGGTGGCGATGGGCCGGGCCCTCATGCTCGACCCCAAGCTGCTGCTGGTCGACGAGCCGACCGCCGGGCTCTCGCCGCTCTTCATGAACCAGATCTTCGAGATCCTGGTCGACATCAACAGGACCGGCGTCGCCATCCTGATGGTCGAGCAGAACGCCAGGCAGGCGCTCGGTATCGCCGACCGCGCCTACGTGCTGGCGATGGGCGAGAACCGCCACGAGGGCACCGGCCGGGAGCTGCTGGGCGACCCCACGGTGGCCGCCATGTTCCTGGGTGGGTGAGGGGCGGGCAAGGGCATGATCGAGATCCTGCAGCTCCTGCTCTACGGCACGCTCCTGGGCTCGATCATCGCCCTGGGTGCGGTGGGCGTGACGCTCACCTTCGGCATCCTGGGCTTCGCCAATTTCGCGCATGGCGACCTGATGGCGTTCGGCGCCTATGTCTGCTTCCTGCTCTACACGCAGCTCGCCCTGCCGTTCTGGCTCGGCCTCCTGGCGGCGGTGCCGGCGACCATCCTGCTGGCCCTGGTGGTCGACCAGGTGCTGTTTCGCCGCTTTCGGGCGAGCCGGCCGATCATCAGCCTGATCTCGTCCTTCGGCGCCGCCCTGATCATCCGCTCCTCCATCCAGATCATCTGGGGCCCGGACACCTGGCTCTACTCCAGCAAGATCGTCATGGCGCAGCGCTTCCTGGGCATCCGCTACAAGTCGGAGCAGCTCATGATCATCGCCGCCACCATCCTCGTGGTCATCGCCCTGCATCTCTTCCTGCAGCGGACCCGGGTCGGCAAGGCGATGCGGGCGATGGCGGACAATGCGACGCTGGCCAGGCTCTCCGGCATCGACACCGAGCGGGTGATCCTGTGGACCTGGGTGATCGGCGGCGGCCTCGCGGCCCTGGCCGGGGTCTTTCTCGGCATGGACACCCGGCTGCAGCCGGAGATGGGCTGGTTCCTGCTGCTCGCCTGCTTCGCCGCCGCCATCCTCGGCGGCATCGGCAAGCCGATGGGAGCCATCGCCGGCGGCTACATCATCGGCATCCTGATGGAGCTGAGCACGCTGGTCCTGCCGACCGAGTACTCGCCGGTCGTGCCGTTCGCCATCATGGTCCTCCTGCTGCTCGTTCGGCCGACCGGGCTCTTCGCCGGGCGGAGCACCTGACATGACGCTCGCGGGCCTCGCCAGCTACCTCGTCTTCTTCCTGACGCTCGCCGGCATCTACGTGCTCATGGCGCAGGGCCTCAACGTGCAGTGGGGCTATGCCGGGATGCTGAATGTCGGCGTCGCCGCGTTCTTCGCGATCGGCGCCTACACCAGCGCCATCCTGACCACCGGGCCGTCGGCCGGGCATCTCGGCGGGTTCGGCCTGCCCTGGGCCCTGGGCTTCGTCGCCGCCATGCTGGTGGCCGCCCTGCTCGGGCTCGCCATCGGCATGGTCACGCTCAATCTGCGCTCGGACTATCTCGCCATCGCGTCCATCGGCATCGCCGAGATCGTCCGCCTCGTGCTCAAGAACGAGGCCTGGCTGACCGGCGGGGTGCGCGGCATCGCCGGCATCCCGCGGCCGCTCGACGGGCTGATCGCCGGCCACAACGCGCTGCTCCTCCTGGCCCTGATCGTCGGCCTGATCCTGGTCGTGCACTGGGCGCTCGAGCGGGCGCACCGGTCACCCTGGGGCCGGGTCATGCGCGGCATCCGCGACAACGAGACGGCGGCCCGGGCGATGGGCAAGAACAGCCTCGTCCACCGCATGCAGGCCTTTGTACTGGGCTGCGCCGTCATGGGCCTCTCCGGCGCCGTCTACGCCCATTTCGTCGGCTTCATCAGCCCCGAGGCGTTCGATCCGGTGTTCGCCACCTTCATCGTCTGGGTGATGCTGATCGCCGGCGGCAGCGGCAACAACAAGGGTGCGATCCTGGGGGCGGTGGTGATCTGGGGGGTGTGGTCCGGCACCCAGTTCCTGACCGGCCAGTTCCCGGCCGAGTACCAGACCCAGGCCGGAGCGCTCCGCGTGCTGATGATCGGCGTGCTCCTGCAGGTGATCCTGATCTTCCGCCCCGAGGGCCTGCTGCCGGAGAAGCCGCCGGCGCCGATCTGGCGCAAGGAGTAGGGTGGGCGTTGGGGGTGGTCGAGAGAAACCGGCGGCCGCTCAGGGAGCGGCTCGCCGCACTGGCCGATTGTTATCTCCGCCATCAAGTAGGCGGTCTTTTGGCCGACAAGGCTTTCTTCGACGAGCTCAGCGACAACGGCTGAAGGTCGTCACCGAGGCCGCCGCCCGTTATCCGGGCGGCGGCCGGTGCGGTCACTCGACCATTTCGACCGTGACGATGGCGCCGTCCTTGATCGCCCAGTGCTCGAAGATGCCGGAGACGTCGCCGTTCTCGTCGAACTCGTGGTTGCCGGCTGCCCCCTGGTAGTCGATGTCGGTGCCGGCGGCGATCAGCTCCTTGGCCTTGGCGAAGTCGCCGGGGCCGACCGGCTCGCCCGGGGCGTTGGTCACCTCGCGGATGGCGTCGCGGATCGCGGTCCCGTCGGTGCTGCCGGCCTTCTCGATGGCCAGGGCCATGATCATCGCCGCGTCGAAGCCGCTGTCGATATAGGGCAAGGGCGGCATCTCGCCGTGCTTGGCCTCGTAGGCCTTGGCGAAGCGGGCGCTTGCCTCGTTGTCCAGGTTGCCGGCCGCGGTGCCGAAGACGCCTTCCATGTACTGGGCGCCGATATCGTCGACGAGCTGGTTGGTCTTCAGGCCGTCGGTGAAGATGAAGTGGTCGAAGAAGCCCTCCTCGAGCGACTGGCGGACGATCAGGAGGCCGCCGTCGTCAGGATAGGCGATCAGCAGCAGGGCGTCCGGATCGCCGGCGGTCGCGGCCTGCAGCTCGCCGCGATAGGAGGCCTTGTTGGGCTCGAACGCCGCCGAGGAGGTGATCTTGCCGCCGTAATTGGCGGCGAAGCTCTCGGCGAGGCCGACACCGTAGTCGTTGTTGATGTAGAGGACGGCGACCTTGCCGATGCCGGCGGCATCGGTCAGCTCGGCCAGCACCTTGCCCTGGTAGGCGTCGGAGGGCACGGTGCGGAAGAGGAAGTCGTTGTCCTCCAGCGTGGTGATCGCCGGTGCTGTCGACGCGTTGGAGATCTGCGGGACCTTGTCGACTGCCGCGACGCTGGTGGCGACCGGGATGGTGTTGCCGGAGGAGAGGGCGCCCAGGATGCCGACGACACCGTCGATCGAGACCATCTTCTTCGCCGCGTCGATCGCCGCCTGCGCCTTGGTCTGGGTGTCGCCGACGACGACCTCGACGGGTCCGCCGAGCACGCCGCCGGCGGCGTTGACCTCGTCGATGGCGAGCATCATGCCGTCGAGCGAGGCCTCGCCGTAGGACTGCAGCCCGCCGGTCAGCGGGATCAGGGCGCCAACCTTGGCACCCGCGGCGAGCGCCGTGCCCGCCATCAGCAGGCTGCCGAGCGCTGCGAGCGCCGCACCGTGAAGAACCGACCTGGTCATCGCGAACCTCTCCATGAGCCATTCTGGCGGCCATCCGGCGTGGCTTGCCAGCCCGCCACCATCGCCGCACATTCGACCTCTGTCTTAGGAACTTGCCCCGACCGGCGCAACTGGGAGACATCATGCCGATCATCAACCGTATCGCCGAGTACAGCGACACGCTGACCGCCTGGCGCCGGCATCTGCACCAGAATCCGGAGCTCGGCTACGAGGAGGTGGAGACCGCGGCCTTCGTCGCCGCCCGGCTGCGCGAGATGGGCGTCGACGAGGTGCACGAGGGGATCGGCCGGACCGGCGTGGTCGGCGTCCTGCGCGGCGGGACGGGCGGCCGGCGCATCGGGCTGCGCGCCGACATGGACGCGCTGCCGATCGACGAGGCGACGGGCCTGCCGCACGCCTCGACCCGGCCCGGCAGGATGCATGCCTGCGGCCATGACGGGCACACCACCATGCTCCTGGGCGCCGCCAGGTATCTGGCCGAGACCCGCAATTTCGACGGCACCGTCTATCTCGTCTTCCAGCCGGCCGAGGAGGGCCGGGCCGGGGCCCGGGCGATGCTCGAGGACGGCCTCCTCGAAAGGTTCCCGATCGACGAGATCTACGGCCTGCACAACTGGCCCTCGATGCCGGTCGGCCAGTTCGCCATGTGCTCCGGGCCGGCGATGGCCGCCTCGGACGAGTTCCGCATCGAGATCAGGGGCAAGGGCTGCCATGCGGCGATGCCGCATGCCGGGCTCGACCCGGTTTTCGTCGGCGCGCAGATCGTCCTCGGCCTGCAGGGGATCGTCAGCCGCGAGACCGATCCGGTCGACAACGCCGTGCTCTCGGTGACCAAATTCCAGGCCGGCCAGGCCTTCAATGTCATCCCCGAGACGGCCGAGCTCAACGGCACGGTCAGGACCTTCAGCCCCGCGACGCGCAGCCGGATCGAGCGGCGGCTCGGCGAGGTGGCGCGCGGCATCGCCGGAAGCTTCGGGCTCGAGGCCGAGATCGCCTACCGCCTGGGCTACCCGCCCACGGTCAACCACGCGCGGGAAGCGGCCATGGGGGCCGATGCCGCGGCCCTGGTGGTGGGCGAGGAGCGGGTCGACCGGGCACCCCGGCCGGTCATGGGGGCGGAGGATTTCGCCTTCATGCTCGAGGCCGTGCCCGGCAGCTACATCTGGATGGGCAGCGGTGCCGATGCCGAGGCACCCCCGCTGCACAGCGCGCACTACGACTTCAACGACGAGGCGCTGCCGTTCGGCGTGAGCTACTGGGCGAAGCTGGTGGAGAGCCGGTTGCCGCGCGCCGGGTGAGCCCGCCGAGGATTAACCCTAACGCGAATGTCCGCTGTCGCGATGCACCCCATGAGGCGTTCGGCAACCATGTTTGACGATTGAGCGTCCCGTCACATGCGTTAAACTCCGCTAAGCAAGAGTCGGAGCACCTCCCGGTTCGTCGCCGGTGGCGACCGGGCCGCTCGGGGTCGACTGGAATGGCAGCCTCATGACGCAAGAACGCTATCCCGGCGAGCAGCATGGCCTGGGCCTTTTCCTCGAGGAGCTGCAGCCCGTGGTTGCCCGCGAGCTCGGGTCGGACAGCCTGCTGCATCACGCGATCCGCCGCGCCCTGGCGACCGGCCGGCTGGCGCATCTGCGGCATGCGCGGGGTCTCTTCAACAGCCTGTCGCGCGATCTCAGGCAGACGCTGCAGTCCGGCATCGTGGCGGCACCCGAGCCGCCCCCCAAGCGCGAGCGGCTGCTCGACACCTATGGCCGGCGGGAGCCGCAGCCGTTCATCGCCATCGACAGCGAGATCGGCGATGGCGGGATCGACCGGCACGGCCGGGCGGAGCCGCAGGTGGGCCTGCGCCACGAGCTGCTCGACGACGTGGCGCTCCGGGTGCTGATCCGCCCCGGCTCGCTGCCCTCGGGCGTGGCCGGCCGGCTGCGCGAGATCGCCGACCTCATCGACCAGGACCGGCGCCTGCTGTCGGCGCGCTATTGGCGCGCGGCGCGGATGCGGGTCGTCACCGGCGACGGCTGCGACAATGTCGAAAGCGGCTGAGCCGCCGGGGGCAGAGAGCGGCTGAGCCGCCGCCCGGCTATTCGGCCTCGCTCGCCTCCGCCGCCGGGGCCTTCTCCGCGGGCCGTGCGGCGGCAGCCTTGCTCGCTGCGCGCTCGGCGGCTTTCTCGGCATCGGCCTTGGCCCGGGCGATGGCGTCGTCCAGCTCGATCTGCTGGCAGAGCCCGAGCAGCACCGGATCGCGCGGGCGGATCTCCTGGCTCTTCCAGTGGGTGCGGTCGCGCACCGCCTCGACCGTGTTCTTGGTGGTGCCCAGGAGCTTGCAGATCTGCTGCTCGCCGATCTCCGGATGGTGGCGCAGGAGCCAGGCGATGGCGTCCGGCCGGTCCTGCCGCTTGGAGAGCGGGGTGTAGCGGGGCTCGCGCCGCTTCGGCGGCTTGACGTCGGCGGCCACCGATTTCGCGATCTTGAGGCGCAGCTTGGGGTCCTTCTGGCAGCGCTCGAGCTCGGCGCGCGTCACCATGCCCTGGCCGATCGGGTCGAGGCCGCGGATGCCGGCCCCCACCTCGCCATCGGCGATGCCCTTCACCTCGAGCGGATGCAGGCCGCAGAAATCGGCGATCTGATCGAAGGTCAGACCGGTGTTGTCGATGAGCCAAACGGCCGTGGCCTTCGGCATGAGCGGCTTGTCCATGCCAGTCTCCTCGGAAATATGCGAATGCGCTGAACGCCTGCGGGTACGGCCTTAGCCGCCGCCCGTCAACAGGCGTGTGGCGTGAATCGGGCGTGCGGGGCCGGGTCGCCCGTCAGTCGGCGACCGGCACCGTGTAGTTCAGCGCCATCCGCCCGCCATCGGCGGTGACGATCTCGCCGGTGATGTAGCTCGCCTCGTCGCTGGCGAGGAAGAGGACGAGCCGGGCGATCTCGGCGGGCTCGCCGGCCCGGCCCAGCGGGGTGCGCGAGAGGATCGTCCGCCTGGCCGCGTCGTCGGTCATCACCTGGCGCAGCATGTCGGTCATGATCGAGCCCGGGGCCACGGCATTGACCCGGATGCCCTTGTCGGCCAGGGCGAGCGCCATCACCCGGGTGAGCTGGTTGATCGCACCCTTGCTGACGACGTAGGGGACCTGGCTCGGAATGGCGACGGTGCCGTTGATCGAGGACATGTTGACGATCGCCCCGGGCGACTTGCGGTGGACCATGGCCCGGGCCGCCGCCTGGCCCATCAGGAAGGCGCCCTTGAGGTTGACCCTGAGCACCCTGTCGAACGCGGCCTCGCCGAGCTCGAGGAAGTCCGCGGCCTCGAGCACCGCGGCGTTGTTGACCAGCACATCGAGCCGGCCGGCCCATTCGAGCGTCGCGTCGACCAGGGAGCCGCATTGCACGGCGTCGCCCACGTCGCAGGCCACGAACCGGGCCGGGCCGCCGGCCGCGGTGATGGCGGCCACCACCCCGTTGCCGGCCTCGGCGTCGATGTCGGCGACCACGACGGCCGCCCCCTCGGCGGCGAAGGCCTCGGCCGAGGCCCGGCCGATGCCACGGCCGGCCCCGGTGACGATCACGGTTCTGCCGGAAAAGCGCACTTCGTCGAGTCCCTCCACGGTGACAATCAGGCCAGCTCTTTGAGCAGCTCCTGCAATGTTTCGTCCACGCGCCATGCCTGGCGTCGCGCCAATGCCCAGAGCTCCATCATCTGCGGCAAGGCAGGCGCTCGCTCGATTGGTGTCTCATCGATGAGCATTCCGGTATCGTTGTAAAGGCGTAAACGATATCCGTCCTTATCGTCGACAATTCCGACCGACGAGCTGGGAAAGCTCACAGTGTACTCGTTCGGTCGCACGGATTCGCGCCAACTGATTTCACCTTCCTTGGTTTTCAAGAGAAGTCGTTCGACGAGCGATTCAGTCAGTTCGGTCATCTTGCCTAGCCTCTTGAGCGCGATTTTCGAGATCGTGCAGCAGGACGGTCAGCTCGTCAAAAGCGAGCGAGATGGCGCGATTGAGGTGTGCTATGTCGACTCGTCTCTCTCCGTCCTGGGCCGCCAGATCGATCTCGTATTCCATGCCCCTGAACAACAAGACCGATTGCTGAATGATAGCCCGTTCCCTGGCCGTCAGCGACGGGTTGCGCGAGCGGATCGCCATCAGGTCACCCGCCAATGCGCTGTAGCGCTCTGGCATATGGTCGATGTGGCCGGCGCGATGCAGCACTTTCAGCGCTTCCATGCGGAAGATAACACTGGTCAGGCTGGTCGTGGAGTGAAAGGTGAGAATGTGCTCGCGCGCTTGCCGTGCCGCGTCGGCAGCCGATTCAGCCGCCGTCTTGGACCGCCACGCGGCCCACACGGTCAATGCCAGGCCCACCAGTCCGAGCAGGCTCGCCAGATCGCCGAGACGGTAGGCATCGATCAACGCGAAGAAGTCAGCCATCCAGTGGGTTCCGGCTCAATGCGCAAACTCCGCACGGATCATCGCCCCATGCTCGTCGAGGGCCGGGACAGGCCCCACGGCCAGCGCCTCGTCGGTGACGCTGGCACCGGGCGCCAGGAGCTGCACCGGGCCGGCCGGGGTCTGGACCTCGAGATAGCGATTCTGCGGGTGCGTCTCGAGGTCGTCGAGGGTGCTGAGCCGGCCATAGGCGATGCCGGCGGCATCGAGCTTTCGGATGACCGTTTCGCGGTCGTGCGGGGCGAAGGCCGCCTCGATCAGGCCGTCGAGCTCGATCCGGTTGGCGACGCGGTCGGGATTGGTCGAGAAGCGCGGCTCGACCGCGAGGCAGGCATTGTCCAGCACATGGGTGCAGAAGCTTTCCCATTCGCGCTCGTTCTGGATCGAGAGCAGGACGGCCTTGCCGTCGCCGCAGGCGAAGGCGCCGTAGGGGGCGATGGTCGGGTGGCTGAGGCCGGCGCGGGCCGGCGTGTGGCCGCCATAACGGTGCTGCAGGTAGGGCACGTTCATCCAGTCGGCCATGGCGTGGAAGAGCGAGACCTCGATCGCCCGCCCCTCGCCCGTGCGCCCCCGGCCGATCAGCGCCTGGAGGATCGCCTGGAACGCGGTCATGCCGGCGGCGATGTCGGAGACGGAGACGCCGACCCGGGCCGGGCCCTCGGCCGTGCCGTTGATCGAGGCGAGGCCGCTCTCGGCCTGGACGAGGAGATCATAGGCCTTCTGCCGGGCGTACGGACCGTGGCTGCCATAGCCGGAGATGGTGCAGTAGATCAGCCCGGGATTGGCCGCGCGCATCGCCAAGGGGCCGATACCGAGCCGGTCGGCGGCGCCCGGGGCGAGGTTCTGGATGACCACGTCGGCCCGGCCGATCAGGCGGCGGAGCAGGGCCTGGTCGTCCGCTGACTTGAGGTCGAGGGCGATCGACTGCTTGCCCCGGTTGAGCCAGACGAAATAGGCGCTCTGGCCCTGGACGCAGCGGTCGTAGCGGCGGGCGAAGTCGCCTTCGGGGCGTTCCACCTTGATCACCCGGGCACCGGCGTCGGCCAGCCGCCCGCTGGCATAGGGTGCGGCCACCGCCTGCTCGATGCTCACCACGAGGAGGCCCTCGAGATCCCTGGTCATCGCCGGCTCCTTGCCTGGAGGTGGCCTTGGAGCCACAACGGGCTCGATCGCGCAAGCCAGGCGGAGGGAAGCGGGGATGCGCCACTACGACTGCCTGATCGACGGCTTGGACCAGCCGGCCGCCGATGGCCGGACCATCGCCATGTTCTGCCCGTCGGACGGCGAGGCCATCGCCACCGTGGCGCGCGGCGGGGCGGCGGAGGTCGACGCCGCGGTCGGGGCGGCGAGGCGGGCGCTCGAGGAGGGCGCCTATGGCCGGCTCGCCGCGGTCGAGCGCGGACGGATCCTGAGCCGGATGGCGGCGGCGGTGCGAGCTCGCCATGCCGAGCTCGCGGCACTGGAGGCCCGGGACTGCGGCAAGCCCCTGGCGCAGGCCAGAACCGACATCACCTGCCTCGCCCGCTATCTGGAATTCTATGGCGGTGCCGCCGACAAGGTGCACGGGGTCCAGATCCCGTTCCTCGAGGGCTGGCTGGTGACCGGCCTGCGCGAGCCGCATGGGGTGACCGCCCACATCATTCCCTGGAACTATCCGGCGCAGATCCTCGGCCGCTCGGTCGGCGCCGCCCTCGCCATGGGCAATGCCTGCGTCCTCAAGCCGGCCGAGGACGCGGGGCTCACCTGCCTCGAGGTGGCGCGGCTGGCGCTGGAATGCGGCCTGCCGGCGGGTGCGCTCAACGTCGTCACCGGCTTCGGCGAGGAGGCGGGGGCGGCGCTGAGCCGGCATGGCGACATCGACTTCATCTCGTTCACCGGCAGCCCCGAGGTCGGCACGGCGATCCAGCGAGCGGCGGCGGCGCGCACCATCGGCTGCACGCTCGAGCTCGGCGGCAAGTCGGCGCAGCTCGTCTTCGCCGACGCCGATCTCGACCGGGCTCTCCCGACCATCGTCAACGCCATCATCCAGAATGCAGGGCAGACCTGCTCGGCCGGCAGCCGGGTGCTGATCGAGGCATCGGTCTTCGACCAGGTGACGGTGCTGCTCGCCGAGCGGTTCAAGGCGCTTCGGGTCGGCACCCACGCCATGGACCTCGACCTCGGGCCGCTGATCAACCGCCAGCAGCAGGAGCGGGTGCAACGCTTCGTCGAGCGGGCCTCTGGCCTGCCGCTCCTGGCGGAGGGCCAGCTCGCCCCGAACCTGCCGCCGAACGGCTTCTATGCGACACCCAGGCTCTACGGACCGGTGCCGGCGGACCATGTGCTGGCGCAGGAGGAGGTGTTCGGGCCGGTGCTGGTGGCGATGAAGTTCGCCGACGAGGCGGAGGCGGTGCGGCTCGCCAATGGCACCGCCTTCGGCCTGGTCGCCGGGATCTGGACCAGGGACGGCGGCCGCCAGATGCGGATCGCACGGCGGCTGAAGGCCGGGCAGGTCTTCGTCAACGGCTACGGCGCCGGCGGCGGCATCGAGCTGCCCTTCGGCGGCGTCAAGCGCTCCGGCCACGGCCGCGAGAAGGGCTTCGAGGCGCTCCACGAGTTCAGCCAGCTCAAGACGATCGCGTTCCATCACGGGTGAGGCAATGCCATATCCCGGTCGCGTTGCCACGGCGTCGCCGCAAGGCTAGATGTGCCTGTCGCCCGCCACATGAGGTGCACGTCCATGAGCACGGCTATCGACCGACATCTCCTCGAGGCGTACAGCCGGGGCGAGCTGACCCGCAACGAGATCCAGGATCGGATCGGCAGGCCGCTGAGCTTCGGCCAACTGCTCCTTCACCTGCATCGGCAGGGTCTGCCCCTGCCGCGGATCCCGGGCAACCCGCAATCGGAGGGCGTGCAGCTCATCAAGCGGCTGGTCGAGCGGGAACTCGCGCGTGCCGGATGAGCTGTCGGCGCGACTGATCGTGATGGATACGGCACCGCTGATCACGTTGGCGGTCGCCGAAAGCCTGGATTTCCTTCTCTATCCCGGGATCCCCGTGGCGATCCCGGACGCGGTGCTCTACGAGGCGACCCGTGATGCCTCGAAGCTCGGCGCCACGGACATTCTCGGCTGGGCCAAGGCGCATTACGACCTGGTCGGCATCGCGCCAACCAACGTCTATGTGGTGTTCACCGCCGCCCGGCTGAGGCGCATCCAGTCCGCCGATGCCGTGGTCGAGCGCGCCCTGGCCAGGGGCCGGACGCCATCACGGAACGAGCGGCTGGCGGCGCACGAGGCGGACGTCCAGAGAACCGTGGCAGCGCTGGTGCGACCATGGCGCGACACCAGCCTCGACGGCTAGGATTGCGGCAGCTACGAGGCCGACCAACAACGGGGAGGACAGCAACCATGCGGCTCAAGGGGAAGCGGGCGCTCGTCACGGGTGCCGGGTCGGGGTTCGGGCGGGCGATCGCCGAGACCTATGTGCGCGAGGGGGCGAAGGTCGCCATCCTCGACATCGATGGCGACGCGGCCGAGCGGGTGGCCTCGCGGATCGGCGACCACGCGCTGCCGATCACCTGCGACGTGACCAGGGGCGACCAGGTGAAGGCGGCGGTCGAGCGGACGATCAAGGCCCTGGGCGGGCTCGAGATCGTCGTCAACAACGCCGGCGTGAGCCACAGGAATCGGCCGATGCTCGAGGTCGACGAGGCCGAGTTCGACCGGGTCTTCGCCGTCAACGTCAAGGGCATCTTCCACATGGCGCATGCCGCCGTCCCGCATTTTCGCCAGGCCGGCGGCGGGGTGATCATCAATATCGGCTCGACCGCCGGGCTCCGGCCGCGGCCGGGGCTCGCCTGGTACAATGCCTCCAAGGGTGCGGCCAACATGCTGAGCAAGTCGATGGCGGTCGAGCTCGCCCCCAATCGCATCCGGGTCTGCGCGCTCGCCCCGGTCATGGGCGAGACGGCGCTGCTCGAGACCTTCATGGGCATGCCCGACACGCCGGAGAACCGGGCGAAGTTCGTCGCCACGATTCCGCTCGGCCGGATGAGCCAGCCGCAGGACATCGCCAACGCGGCGCTCTGGCTCGCGTCGGACGAGGCGGGCTTCATCACCGGCGTGGTGCTCGAGGTCGATGGCGGCCGCTGCGTCTGAGCGAGGACCCCGCCAACCGTCGAATGAGGAAAGGGAGTGGAATGAGCGACTACACCAACCGGTTCAGCGTGGCCGGCAAGCGGGCGCTGGTGACCGGCGCCACCAAGGGGATCGGGCTGGAGATCTGTCGCGTCCTGGCCTCGGCCGGCGCCGACATCGCCGCCCTTGGCCGTGACGCGGCCGGGCTCGAGGAGGCCAGGGTGGCGGTCGAATCGCTCGAGCGGCGCTGCGTGACGATCACGGCCGAGCTGGCCTCGGCAAGGGAGACGGAGCGGGCCGCGGCCGAGGCGCTCGCCGCCTTCGGGACCATCGACATCCTGGTCAACAATGCCGGCGTCGCCGTGGTCGGCCCGGCGCTCTCGACCTCGGTCGAGGACTGGGACCTCGTGATGGCGGTCAATCTCCGCGCCCCCTTCATCCTGGCCAAGGCCCTGGCACCCCGGATGATCGAGCAGGGCTCGGGCAAGATCATCAACATCAGCAGCCAGACCGGTGTCGTCGGGCTCGACGACCATTCGGCCTACTCGGCATCGAAGGGCGGGCTCAACTCCCTGACCATGACGCTGACCTCGGAATGGGCGAAGCACAACATCCAGATCAACAGCGTCTGCCCGACCGTCATCCTGACGCCGATGGGCGAGCAGGTCTGGGGGGAGCCGGCCAAGGGCGATCCGATGAAGGCGAAGATCCCGGCCGGGCGCTTCGGCAAGCCGATCGAGGTGGCCGACCTCGTCCTCTTCCTCGCCAGCCCCGCCTCCGATCTGATCAACGGCCAGGCGATCCTGATCGACGGCGGCTTCACCGCGATCTGAGCGACCGGCTATTCCAGCGGGGCGGAGGGCGAGAGCAGGTCGTCGGCCCCGGCCGAGCGCCGCTCCGCCTCGACCTTCTGATCGATGACATCGGCCTTGGCCGGGTCGGTGGCCGCTGCCTTTTTCGCCGGCGCCGGACGCGGCGGGGCCATGGGCGCCGGGTCCGGAAGCGCTCCGGTCTCCAGCCGCAGGCGGTAGAGGGGTTCCGGAAGCGTGAAACCGCCGGCCTCGAGCGCGTTCTTGGCGATGCGGATGGCCTCGCCGCGGGCCATGGAGAAATCGGTCCGGCGCTGGTCGATCCAGCCGGTGAAGCGCAGCGTCACGGTCGATTCCCCGACCTCCTCGACCCAGGCTGCCGCCTTCGGGTCGTCGAGCACGAAGGGAAGCGTGCGCACCGCGTCGAGGCCGGTCCGCAGAGCCGTGGCCAGGTCCTCCGCCGGGTCGACGCCGAGATCGAAGCTGAAGCGCCGTTCCGGGTTGCGGGTGTAGTTGACGATCTTGCTCTTGAAGACGACCGCGTTCGGCAGGCGGATATGGTTGCCGTCGAGCGAGAGCAGCACGGTGGCGCGCGAGGTCAGGCGGATGACGTGGCCGACCTCGCCCTCGAGCTCGACCAGGTCGTTGGGCGCGAAGGGCTGGCGGACGCTGAACATCAGGCTGGCGACGAAGTTCTCGATGGTGTCGCGCACGCCGAAGCCGATGGCGAGGCCGATGATGCCGGCGGCGCCGAGCAGCGTGCCGAGCAGCGACGTGGCGCCCATGATCTCGAGGGCGGCGACCACCCCGGCGAAGACGAAGGCGATTCGCACGACCTGGCGGTAGATTTCCGCGATGAAGGCATTGGGGGCGACGCGCCCGTAGAGCCGCCGCGGCCAGGTGGCGAGGATGCCGAGGCCGGTGAACAGGGCGAGCACCAGGACGGCCAGGAGGAGCAGCGGCAGGGCGCCGACGATGCCGCGGAGACGGGTCTCGAGCCGGGTGACGACCGGGTTCAGCCGCTCGGCCACATCGGTCGAGGCCTCGACCTTGTTGGCGACCGTCACCACCCCGTCGATCCGACCGACCAGCCGATCGAGCATCGCCACGTCGCTCGCCTCCGGCACGGCACCCTCGAGCGTCACGACACCCGAATCGACCCTGACGCGCACATGGCCAAAAGCGTCGATGGCGCCGAGGATGCCCTCGACCCGGGCGGCGATGTCGGCGTCGCGGATTGCCTCGCTGCCGACCCGGATCGGCGCCTCCGCTGCCGACGGCTCGGCGGTCTGCTGGGCATGGCCGGCATGGCTGGAGCCGATGAGCAGGCAGGCGAGGGCGAGGCCAAGGAGCCGGCGGCGTTGGAGCGCCTGGGCTCTTGGTTCAGGGTCCGAGGGCTCGCGCATCGCTCTTCGCTCTCCGTTGGCCGGCCGCCGGCGGTCTCGGCGCAGAGTGCGGCCGGATGGGCAAGCCGCGCAACCGGCGCCGCGACCCCGGCCGCCTGTTCCGGTTTGCCGCCACATGGTCCACAAGAGCCGCCGACGCCCTTTCAATAAGGCCGGCCCGGGCCGGTTCCCTGGAGAGACTTGCCATGGCCGCACGCCTGCCGTTCAGGATCGAGATCTGCGTCGAGAACACGGACGGGCTGATCGCCGCCCAGAACGCCGGCGCCGACCGGGCCGAGCTCTGCGCCTCGCTCGTCGAGGGCGGGCTGACGCCCAGCCTCGGCATGATCGAGGCGGCGCTCCGGGTCGCGACCATCCCGTTCCACGTCATCGTCCGGCCGCGCGGCGGCGATTTCCTCTATTCGGCCATCGAATTCGAGGCGATGCGCAGCGATGTGCGGCATCTGCGCCGGCTCGGCGTCGCCGGGGTGGTGTTCGGCTGCCTGACGGCCGATGGCGCCATCGACGAGGCCCGCATGAAGGCTCTCGTCGAGGACGCCGGCCCCCTCGCCGTCACCTGCCACCGCGCCTTCGACATGACGGCCGACCCGATCGAGGCGGTCGAGGCCCTGGTCCGCGCCGGCGTCCACCGGGTGCTGACCAGCGGCCAGCGCGAGACGGCGGAGGAGGGCATTCCGACCCTACAGCGGATCGTGACGGCCGCCGCCGGAAGGATCGGCATCATGGCCTGCGGCGATCTCGACGCCTCGAACATCGCGCACGTGCGGCAAGCCGTCGATCCGGACGAGATGCACTTCGCGGCCGCCCGCAAGGAGCCGAGTGCGATGACCTTCCGCAACACACGGATCGGCATGGGCGGCACGGATTTCGACCGGGAGTACACGAACACGGTGACCGACGAGGCGCTGGTGCGGGCGATGATCAGGGCGGCGCGGGGCGGGTGAGCTGCCCAGGATGCCAGGTCGAGGCAAGCTCTGTACAGGACTTTTTTCTAATATCACTATCGAGACTGCGCGTCTCTCTCAACGTCTTAGGCGCTTCATCTTGCTTCTTATTTAAGCTGACGCCTGTGGTATGTCTCAGTAGCAAAATCGATGAAAGCAACTGCGGCAGCTACGGCCAATCTCGCATGTCGAGGCTCAAGCCCCTTATATGATCCTTCTCTGCCATGTCCAGATCCATAAAGTCCACGTAGCTCGGCCAAGCATTGAGTTATCGAAATAAAATTACTAAGAAGCACTTTGATTGTCTTAGCGCCCTTCGCCTCATTTGGAATACCTTCAGGGACAAGCTTTAATTCTCTCACCAGAGCCTTGGTCATATTAGGTAGATCATCCATTCTATCGGGCGGCTTTCCTCGCTTTGTTAGAATTGTTTTGCAGCAACTCTCGACGAGTTCCTTCGCTGTTCCTATCGCCAAAGCGGGATCGCGTTCTACCGCGATTTCAAGTCGCTGAAGCTCCTTATGCATCCAGCCTGCGTTGAGAGCATCAGCAACCGTTCGAGCGCGACTATGCGCACGCTTGGACGCCCCTCCGGTTCGCACGCCTACAAATCTAGGCCGGCCTGCTATCAACTCCTGCTCGATCAACATCCAATCTGCTTCACGAAGCTGATCATTGATATGGCCAACCAGACGCAATGCTTCGTCTCTGTTAGGCCTCACTACGGGATGAACCATCTCGCTTAAAAAACGCAGAAAGGTGTCGTCAGAACATCCGAGAAGATCAAAACGGCTGTCAGAGTATATCCAATCATCTGGCCAATCGTCTCTATTGTTCACACGATGCTGCCAAATGTCACCAGCTGCGTCATCAAATCTACTATCTGTCGACGGTAGCTTCTCAAGACTGAATATACGCTGCAAAAATTCTGTGTCTTCTAGAGATCCAGACCAATGGACGTTCTCTATCTTCAACCCATCAAAGATGTTCTGTCGGATTGATCGATGAATGATACCTCGTATGACTTTCGAGTTCTTCTGTCTCTCAATTTTGGGTACGATTGTAACAGAGTAGGAATCGTCTGAGGCCTGAGAGACGACCGCCTGAAGCCTCTCGTCAATCTGCTTCTCTAAAGATTCCTTTCGCGTTCTTAACCGAGAAAAATTGGACGCAGGGAGGCGCACAAAAAGAGTTATTAAATCAATACCGCCATTCCAATTATCGTAGCCCGTGACTTCAAATCTTGAGTCCGACTCTCGAAGAATTTCAGCCGCTTCGTACATCTCATCAGTGACCAAAATTTCCACTACAGTGGAAAGAATCTCCTCTTCACGCTCCAAATTTCCTGATTTTACAATCATTTTATCTTCATGGCATTTAAGGGGTCTACAACCTGCTGTATCCAAACACAACGCACTAGTGGATTGTTAGCAACATAAGATTCCCTCGATTGGCGGTCTGTGCTATG